>JAZNRE010000028.1:0-77985 GCA_045590535.1 Clostridia bacterium | reverse complement strand
CTGCATATCAACTACAATCAAATATTTCATTTCCTTCTCTCCTTTTTAGAATATAATCTTCGTTATACGGGATAGACGGTTTAGATGCAACTTAGGCCCCCTTGCCTAAAGGGGGCTGTCACCGCAGGTGACTGGGGGATTCACAGGAGGTGTCAGTCGCAGACTGATGGAGGGATTCTTTCACAGCCTTATCAATATACTGACAAACTCCTTCAAAATTTCTATCAACTTCGTTGTTAGGTATTCTGATAACTGTCAGGTTTCGTTGCTCAATTCTATCTGTTCTGATTTTATCTTTTAGCAAACCTTTTTCTTCATAATGCTGTGAGCCATCAAGTTCAATTATTAGCCTTACACTATGGCAATAAAAATCAACAATGTAATTATCAATAACTTTTTGTCTCAAAAATCTTATGGGGTAATTTTTCAAGAAATCATACCAAAGATGTCGTTCTTCTTTTGTCATATTCTTACGCAAAGTTCTTGCGTTAGCCGTTAAATCAGTATTATGCTTTCTTTCCATATATCCCTCCACCACCTTCGGTGGTCCCCCTCCTTTTAGGCAAGGGAGGCTTTTTGATTTCAACATTCTTTACTAGGGTTGTCATGTTAGTACCAAAAAATTATTATAAATTATTTATATAGCTAACTGCTTTGTCTATAATTTCATTATCAGTTGTTTCATTCATGGTCGATATCGATGGAGTGTGCCAATTCCTTTATTTTTATATTTAATTCTTCATAATCACACTTTAATGCACCAGCTTTAATCAATGAAGAAAGAGTTGCCGATTTTTGTTCCCTAAACTTTTCATCTAACAATTTTGTTGGCATTAAATAAAAATCCCATTGAGAAATCAATAGTGGATTTGCTGTCGATTGTTCAGTATGTTTATGCACACAGAACACATATATATCAGATTGTCTTTTTTTAATTTCATCATACTTATTTGTTTTACTATCCCATCCATATGTGGGACTAATCCCAAAGACAAGTTTCGATAAGTTTTCTTGTTCCCATGTTTGTAAATATCCTGAAGTTTTAACCTCAATTGCTATCCCTTCTTTGGTAAGTAAATCATATTTATCCCAAGATATTCGTTCAGAATCTTGAATACCTAATGCAGAAGCCACAATAAATTCAGCTAAGGCACCTCGTTCAGCATTTCCAACCAAATCTGAATATGCCCATCTCCAAAAATCTATAAGTGAACATATCTTTTTGCCGTCAGCTGTTATTAAAGATTCTGTCCCACTCAATTTTTTGGGTTTTATTGCAGGATACATACTTATCACCTCAAACACATTATATCATGCATCGTCTTTAAAATCTATTGATTATAATTCACAAACTTACCCAAATTTTTTATTGCAAAAAAACTGCCGGGAAAATTCCCGGCAGTTTCATGGTGTTTGTTTTCTTTTTATTTTGTCAAGCCACGGTTATCAATAATTCTCTTGGCCTTGCCCTCAGAGCGTGGAATGGTTTTGGGGGGCACAAGCTTAACATTGGCGGCAACGCCCACCACCGACTTAATTTGCTCGGTGATTTTCTTCTGAATTTTTTCAATATCGGCAACGGTATCTGAGAACATGGCATCGGTAAGCTCAACCTGCACTTCTAATCTGTCGGTTGAGTTCACTCTGTCAACCACCAGCATGTAGTGCGGAGCAACACCCTGAATGCCCAAAAGCACCGACTCAATCTGGCTGGGGAACATGTTAACGCCACGGATGATGAGCATGTCATCGGTTCTGCCGGTGATGCGACTCATGCGCACATGTGTTCTGCCGCAGGAACAAGGGGTAACATCCAAAGTGCAAATATCGTGTGTGCGGTAACGAATCATGGGCATACCGGTTTTGGTGATGGTGGTGAGCACCAGCTCGCCGCTTTCGCCATAAGGCAGGGGTTCACCGGTTGCCGGATCAACAATCTCGGCAAGAACATGGTCTTCGTTAATGTGCATACCGTCTTTTGCCGGACATTCAAAAGCAACACCGGGGCCGGCAATTTCAGTTAAGCCATAAATGTTATAGGCGTTAATATCAAAAAGACCTTCCAGCTTTTCACGCATTTCTTCTGTCCAGGGTTCTGCACCAAAACAGCCGGATTTTAATTTAAATTCTTTGGGGTCATAACCCATTTCTTTTAAAGATTCACCTAAAAAGATGGCATAAGAAGGTGTGCAGCAAAGCATGGTAGCGCCTAAATCGTGCATCATCATCAGCTGTCTTTGGGTGTTACCAGAAGACATAGGCACAACCATGGCGCCAACCCGGGATGCACCCTGATGAGCACCCAGACCGCCTGTAAACAAGCCATAACCATAAGTAACCTGAATGATGTCTTCTTTGCCGGCGCCGGCTGCCACCAGTGAACGCGCCACCATTTCGGTCCACACTTCAATGTCGTTTTCTGTGTAGCCTGAAACAATGGGTTTGCCCGTTGTGCCGGAGGAACCCTGAATGCGCACAATCTCTTCTTTGGGAACAGCTAAAAGACCATAAGGGAACTCATCACGCAGGTCAGTTTTGTTGGTAAAGGGCAATTTATATAAATCCTCTGTGCCCTTAATGTCTTCGGGCTTAACGCCTGCTTCATTCATCCGCTTTCTGTATAAAGGTACATTTTCATACACATGCTTAACGGTGTTTATAAGGCGTTCATCCTGAATTTTTTTCATGTCCTCCCGGCTCATGCATTCGATTTCCGGATTATAAATTTTATTTTCTGTTACTTTCATTTTGTTTCTCCCCCTCAATTACTGATTATGATGAAATGCAATGGCGGTATAGCCAGCAATTTTTTTACCTAAATCATCGGTGATTTCAACTGTATAATGACCCAAGGTGTGACCTTCTTTATCCGCTTTAGCCGTTGCAATGAGCTTTGTGCCTTTCGTAGCCGCATAATATCTGATGTTACATTCAATTGCCACCGAGGGCACGCCTGCATAGTTACATGCCACTGCAAAGGCAAAATCAGCAAGGGTAAAAATTGCACCACCCATCACAGCGCCGTGAGCGTTAAAATGTCCTTCTTTAATCGGCATTTCGCAAACCACCTTATTGGCGTCTGCATAAGTAATGACACAGCCGGCATTGGTAGCAAAGTGGTCACCTGCATATTCTTTTTGAATTTTCGCAAAAGCATCCTCGTGATTCAACCCATACATCCCCTTTTACAGTCGATGTGAAACGAATGGTATTTTGAAAAATAAAAAAAATCTCTTTAACAAACTTAAAAAATCTGTTAAAGAGACGAATTAAACAATCCGCGGTACCACTCTTTTTGCATATATAAAATATGCCACTTTAAGCTCTGACAAGCCCTTTGCACTAACGCAGCATGCACGGAAGAAACTACTTGCCCAAAGGCTTTCCCTTCTCCAACTCAGAAGTGAAAGGCAAAACATGCTCCGCTTCGGGCTCACACCAACCGCCCTATCTCTCAACGCTTTTTAGCACATCCGCCATCTTCGTCACAGTCGTTATAAATAATTTTACCCCTTACAATTTAATTTGTCAATAGTTTTTTTAAATTTTTAATGATTATTGTTGCAATGTATCAATACTTTTATGCTATACACCATCGCAATCAGCACCACCAGTTTTGCATCGCCTTGTTTAAGTGTTTTTCAAGACATAGCTCAACTAAGAGCCACATCTAAAATAATCATGGCAACAAACCCCAAAGCAAAGGTTAAAACTCCGGCATGAGAATGGTCGCCATGAGACATTTCAGGAATTAACTCCTCCACCACCACATAAAGCATAGCGCCGGCTGCAAAGCCTAACAGATACGGCATGACGGGTACTAAAAAGCTGGCGGCAAAAATGGTGATGATGGCACCAATCGGCTCAATGGCTCCGGATAAAATGCCATAGCCAACGGCTTTTCCTCGGCTCATGCCTTCCGAACGAAGGGGCATGGAAATGATGGCACCTTCAGGAAAGTTCTGAATGGCAATACCTATGGAAAGCACGGCTGCACTCATGGCCGTAATGGGCACATCGCCGGACATATAGCCGGCATACACCGCACCCACCGCCATTCCCTCCGGCAGATTATGAAGCGCAACAGCTAAGACCAGCATAGCTGTTCTGCCTAAGCCACTGGGTCGACCCTCTGCTTGAGAGCTGTTAAAATGTAAATGTGGAATCAGCCGGTCTAAAAGCATCAAGAACAAAACGCCGCCCCACACGCCGATAACGGCAGGTAAAAAGGCCAACTTACCCATGGATACTGATTGTTCAACAGCCGGGATAATCAAACTCCAAACTGAAGCTGCCACCATAACGCCGGCAGCAAAACCGGTTAAGCTACGCTGCAAAAGCGGGTTCATTTCTTTGCGCATAAAAAGTGCGCAAGAGGCACCCAGCGTTGTGCCGATAAAAGGCATTAAAAGCCCGGATATCAATTCGGTCATTTCCTTCACGCCCTTTCTTTATGCCAATGCAGTTCAAAAATTCACCAATAATTATTGTAACATTTTTCATTGGCAAAGTCAAATAAACCGAGGCAAAAGCTCAAATTGTTTTGCCTTTAAAAAGCGTTCTGCACAGCGCAAAACTCTGCAAATCGCTACATTAGCTATGTTAGTATGCCATACCCACAAGACTGTCAAACTGTGCCCGTGAGCTGATGGGATATGTTCCCAAAAATGAGCCGTTGCAGCTTGCTGAAGCCCACATGACTGTTTCGCCGTTTTCAACCTTTTCATGCAGGCTGATGGCGATGGGCTGGTCAAAAAGATGCGACACGCCAAATCGCTCGGCATACGGCACAACTGACACCATTTGTCCTGTTCGGGGATGCTTAATTTTCATACTCCGGCTCACCACAACCGTTCGGGTACAAATCACCCGGGTGCCGTTGGCTTTGTTCCCTGAACCGCTGTCGTCCGGTGGGGTGATTTTGGGGACATCTTCAGCAAAACGGATAAAGCTCTCTGCATCCTTTGCAAAGCTGCGCAAATCCTGCTCTTCAAATTGCTGTTCTGCTGTCTTGCGCTCATAATACAGCTCATAGGGTGTGTCAGCACACTCTATTTTTATTTGAATGTAATGAACATTATCAATCAAACTGAATAAAACCAAGGCATTCTGATAAAAAACTGCCTCTTCTATGGTTTCTTCTTTCACATATCGCTCTGTGCTTGTCATGGTATATTTAAGGCATAAGCCATAAGGCTCTTCATCAGTTTTAAGTTCAACGCCCTCTAAAATAATATCTTTTGGCAGGGTTTCTGCTACCAATTGACTTACACGGCTGTTGTCACCAATGACCGTGCCTTTATATTGCAAAAGGGTGTCCACTTCTTCGGTATACTGGTTATACGGCGCCTCTAAAAGCAATGTGGCACCGGCTAAATAGCGAACAGTTTCTTTGTCATCTGAAATTTCTTTGGTGATTTTTTTAATGACAACAGGGTTATTATCATAAATAAACGAACCATCTACCCCTTGATAATAAGTGTAAAGATAAGTTTTGTTTTCGTGCTCTGTTAAATGATACCATGTTTTAACCAAACGCCCCTCTTCACCGCTTTCAAAGCTTAAAACAGAAAGAGGAAAAAGAACTTCATCCTGTGCCGGTTTTAACGAAGGATTGGCTAAAATCTTTTCCAGCCGGTTTACATTATAAGCAAAAATGCCGTAGTCATTTTTAATAGTATAAACCGCACTTTCAAGCGCCTCTCCCTCCGGCACTGAAGCCGGCTTTAACGGGGCACAGGGCAAAGTGGCAGGCACGGTAATTTTGGCTAAAATCTTTCGTGCTTCTTTTCCGTTTCCATCCGGAAGAGTTAAAACCAAATGATATGGCGGCGCCGCCGGCAAGGAAGTAAAGACATATTGTAAAACCTTTTGTCCATAGGCCTCAAAAGATAATTCATAAACCTTGGCTGCATATTGATCCGATGCACGAACAACCGGCTCTATTCCCTCATAACCGAATAGACCGGGAATGTCTGCTATTTCACAAGCATCATACAACAGGCTAAACCGACCCACTTCGCGGTTTTGCTCCGTAAACACAAGCTGATTTTCTTCTTGTGTTATTGCCCATTTTTTAGGTACTGACAAGCCATAACCTTTCAATGACACCGACTGATAGTTCCAATAAATCGAATATAAGCTAAAGCCGATAACAAGCAACACGCCAATCAAAACAATTATTAAAATGGCTAACCATGTTTTCTTTTTCATAAGAGCCTCCTACATGTGTATATAACAAGAGATCGATGCAAGCATCGACCTCTTTAATCATATCATATTTCTTCTTTGTATTCAATAACATTTTTAGGACATTTTTCTGCACAAACACCGCAATTAGTACATTTTTCGTAATCAATGCTTGCCAAATTTTCCGCCATGGTAATGGCCTCTGCGGGACAGTTTTTAGCACAAATGCCGCACCCGATGCAGCCTGCCTTGCAAATATCCTTCATAGCGGCGCCTTTTTCTTTAGACTGACACAAAACAAAGGTGCGCTGGGTTGCCGGAACCAAAACAATTATGTTTTTGGGGCAAGACGCCGCGCAGGTGCCGCAACCCACACAGTTCTCTTCATTCACACGGGCCACACCATCTATAATGGATATGGCACCAAACTTGCAGGCGCTGACGCAACTACCATAGCCACAACAACCAAACTGGCAGGCAATTTCACCGCCGCCATAGCGTTGTGCTGCCACGCAGTCATGAATGCCTTCATATTTGCATTTTGTTGCCGCCATATCACAGGTGCCACTGCACAAAACTTTGGCTACTCTCCGATCTTCTGCCGATGCTTCAACACCTAACAGACCTGCGATTTCTTTTAACTGTTCTGTTTTTAAAGCCGCGCACACCGATGGCGTTGCTTTACCTTCTATCAATGCATCGGCTAAAGCATTGCAGCCTGCATAGCCGCAGCCGCCACAATTGGCACCCGGCAGAAGTTCTGCAACCTGCTCTGCCCGTTCATCTTTATCCACATGAAATGCTTTAGCAGCTATTCCTAAAAGGCCGCCAAAAACCAAACCAAGGCCGCCTAACACAATTACCGGCCATAATACATCCATTGTCAGAACCTCCAATCATAACCTTTCAAACATTAT
This sequence comes from Clostridia bacterium, assembly GCA_045590535.1. GTDB lineage: Bacteria > Bacillota > Clostridia > UBA1381 > UBA9506 > UMGS755. The sequence continues at coordinate 70,879 of JAZNRE010000028.1, read as the reverse complement.
CCAAGTTTAAGCCCCTGAAAGCCTAAAAAGGCCATAGCCAAAAGACCGGCTGTCACCAACGCAATAGGAAAGCCCTGCATGGCTTTAGGAATGTTTGAAAGAGAAAGTTTTTCGCGGACACCGGCAAACAGCACAATGGCCAACATAAAAGACAAGCCCGCTGAAAAACCGTAAACCACTGAATAAATAAAATTATTTTTCTCGGTGATGTTCAAAATGGCCACACCTAAAACCGCACAGTTTGTTGTAATGAGAGGCAGATAAATGCCCAATGCACTGTAAAGAGCGGGTGAAAATTTTTGAATAACCATTTCAACAAACTGCACCAAAACGGCAATGACCAAAATAAAGGCAACGGTTTGCATGTAGCCAATGCCAAAGCGGTCTAAAATGAAAACCTGCACCAAATAGGTAACAGCAGAAGCAACTGTCATAACGAAGGTTACGGCAATGCTCATGCCAACCGCCGTATCCACACGCTTGGAAACGCCTAAAAAAGGACAGCAACCTAAAAATTTCACCAACACAAAATTGTTCACCAAAATGGTGGTAATGCTCAACAAAAGTAAATCAACAATCATTTTCGGTTGCCTCCTTTACGCTTTTGACTTAAAAGCTGAATGCCGCCAAGCAGAAGTCCCAGCACAATAAAAGCACCTGGGGGCAGGAGCATAAGGGTTACCGGCTGAAAACCGGCACCAAAAACAGAAAAGCCAAAGAAGGTGCCATTACCCAAAACTTCACGGATAGCGGAAATAATAACCAACGCCATGGTAAAGCCAAGGCCCATGCCAAGACCGTCTAAAGCTGATTTTCCCATTGTATTTTTAGAAGCAAAGGCTTCTGCCCGGGCTAAAATAATACAGTTTACAACAATCAAAGGAATGAATAAACCCAAAGATTTGCTGATGGACGGCAAAAAGGCTTTTAAAAGCATTTCAATCATGGTTACAAAGCCTGCAATAACAACTATGTAAGAAGCTATGCGGATTTTATTGGGAATGCATTTGCGAATAAGAGAAATAACCACATTGGATGCCATTAAAACCGCTGTAACCGATAAGCCCATGCCCAAGCCGTTAAACACACTGGTGGTAACCGCCAGGGTAGGACACATGCCAAGTAGCTGCACAAAGGTGGGATTTTCTTTTACAAAGCCTTTGGTGAGTTCTTTCATAGCACTCATTCTGCATCCCCCTCCTTTATGTTTTTCACAGCTTCAAGGGCCGCATTAACGCCTGTTGTAACCGCTTTTGAGGTTACAGTGGCACCCGAAACGGCAACAATCTCATCACTTTTAGCCGTTCCACTTTTTATCACATTTAACAGTCCACCTTTGCCTTTGTTGCGAAATTGATCGCAAAAAGCGGCGTCCTGCGCTTTGCTGCCTAAACCGGGTGTTTCAGAAAAAGATACAATTTTCACACCCTCAACCGCACCTTCTAAATTCAAACCCACAATCATGTTAATAGGTCCGCCAAAGCCGGCCGGGCTCACGCTGACACAATAGCCAACGGTACTACCCTCGTGGGTGCCTTCATAAATGCTTTGCACCAGTTCTGATACATCTTCCGTTAATGCAATCTCTTTAAAATCATCTGCGCCTCTTAAAACAGCACTGCGGGCAATGGTTTGCTCTTGCTTTTCAAGTTCACTGATTCTTGGCACTGTCACATTATTCACAAGGGATAAAAGCAGGGCCACCAAAGCGGTTATTGCAAATAAAACACCGGCTAAAACAAAGGTATTTTCATTTTTTTGCACAGCTACCCCTCCTGACATAACCATATTTTTTCGGTTTGCACACCTTGTCGATGAGAGGTGTTGCCACATTCATTAACAAAATGGCATAGCTGACACCTTCAGGATAGCCGCCAAAACGACGAATCATGAAGGTGATTAAGCCACAGCCAACACCCATTATAATTTGGCCAGATGCTGCAACCGGCGAAGTTGCATAATCTGTCGCCATAAAGAAAGCGCCCAAAAACAGACCCCCGCTTAAAACATGATACATCATGTTGTCATATCCACTCAAGCCGCCATTTGTAAACAGGAAGGAAAGCAGCGCTACGGTGCCCACAAAGCTCAAGGGAATCCGCAGATTGATGACGCGGCGAAAGACCAGATATAGTCCGCCTAACAAAAGGGCAAAGGCTGAGGTTTCACCAATGCAACCGCCCACGCCACCTAAGAACAATGTCATGAGTGACGGCAAGCCGTCAATACCTTCTCCGCTTTTTAAAATCGCCAAAGGTGTTGCGGATGTGATCACATCAGATGTCCCAAACCAATGACCAATAAAAGGCTCACAAAATTGCGTCATAAGAATTGGCCATGAAACCGATAAAAAGACACGACCAACCATAGCGGGATTCATAAAGTTGCAACCAAGGCCGCCATAGAGTTCTTTAACAATGATGATAGAAACAAATGCACCAATAACAGGAATCCACCAGGGCACTGTTACCGGTAGATTAAAGGCAAGCAGCACACCCGTTACCGCTGCGCTTAAGTCACCAATGCGGATGGGCTTTTTCAAAAGGCGTTGCCATATATATTCAAATGCAACGCAAGAGCCAACAGAAAGGGCCAAAATCCACAGAACCCGCAAGCCATAAAAGATAACGCCGCTGATTAGAGCCGGCACCAAGGCAAGCAAAACATCCTGCATAATTGACCGGGTTGTTGCTTTTGCCCGGATATGAGGTGATGAAGAAACAATCACGCTGTGATTTTCCATGCTTCTGTCTTCCTTTCAAATGTATCGTAAATCTTAAAAGGCACAAATGCCTTTTCTTTATCTTCTTTTTGCCAGTTGTTGTTTGCCAACACGGATTGACTGCACCAAATGCCGTTTTGCCGGACACACATAAGAACAGCAGCCACATTCAATACAATCCATCATGTTTTCTTTTTGGCATTGTTCCCAGTCGCCCTTTATGGCATAGGCATTTAAATATAAAGGCCGCAGCTGAATGGGACAGGCAGACATACACCGTCCGCAACGGATGCAAGGGCTTTCCTCCCCTACCTTTGCTTCTTCCTGGTCGAGCAGCAAAATGGAGGATGTTCCCTTAACCACAGGCACATCTAACGAATGACCCGCAACACCCATCATAGGGCCGCCCATAATGATTTTGCCGGGGGTTTCTTGAATGCCGCCGGCGGCTTCAATCACCGCACTAAAAGGGGTGCCGATTCGCACGGAAAAATTGCCCGGTGTTTTCACCATTGTGCCGGAAACAGTAACAATTCTTCTGCAAAGAGGAATGCCCTGCTTCACCGCACGGGCAATAGCCGTTGCCGTGTCAATGTTAATCACAATGCAACCGACATCCATAGGCAGAGAGCCGGAGGGAATTTCTTTGCCCGTAACAGCATAAATCAGCTGTTTTTCAGCACCTTGAGGGTATTTGACCTTCATGGTCAGCACCTTTATGTCTGTGCCGGCAACTTCGGCTTTCATGGTTTCAATTGCATCCGGTTTATTGGCTTCAATGGCAACATAGGCATCCGCCTTGGGAAACAGTTTTTGAATAACATGCAGTCCCTCAATGACCATGCCCGGTTCTTCAAGCATAACTCGATGGTCAGAGGTTAAATAGGGCTCACATTCAGAACCGTTAATGATAATATGACGAATTTCTTTTTCCGGCGGAGGTGACAGCTTAATGTGTGTGGGAAAGCCTGCGCCACCCATGCCCACAACGCCGCCCTCACGGATGAGCTTTAAAATATCTTCTTTTGAAAGAGCATCTAAATCATCATGCTCTATAAAATCTATACAAGTGTCCTGCCCGTCGTTTTCCACAACAATGGTGGGAACTTTAACGCCAGAAGCGTGCATATACAGGCCTACATCTTTAACTGTGCCTGAAACCGATGAATGAAGCGGCACACTCACAGAAGCTGTGCTGTCGGCCAGTTTTTGACCCTTTAAAACCTTATCGCCGGGCTTAACAAGAATCTCAAGGGGTGCACCAATATGCTGCTGTACGGGAAAATAAAGCACTTCCGGCGCATCCACCATGACAATGGGAATTCCGTTTGTCTGCAATTTTTGATCCGGCGGATGAATGCCGTGCTTAAATGTGAGTTTTTTCATAATTGAACCTCTCATATCGATTCACAATTTTGTTGTCTTTATACGATCATCATCACATCATATGCGCCATTTTCACGCTTTTTTTGCGCACATTTTGAAAAATGCAATTCACAACAAATATATTATATTAAAAGCTCGAATCAATAGCAAGCATTATTATTTTTTTAACAATCATATGTGAAAATTGCCCAACTATCATATTAAATTTTTGTTAATTTTATAAGAAGTTCAATATTAAAAAATTGACATTACAACGCAGAGTGGATATAATATAACTTAGTATATAATAATGATAGAATTTACAAAAGGAGTAACTCTTATGGCAAAGGACCAAATATATATCAAAGGAGCCAAAGAGCACAATTTAAAAAATATAGATTTAACCATTCCTCGCGATAAAATGGTGGTATTTACCGGTTTGTCAGGTTCAGGTAAGTCGTCTTTAGCTTTTGACACCATTTATGCTGAAGGGCAGCGACGCTATGTTGAGTCTTTGTCCTCTTACGCCCGTCAGTTTTTAGGTCAAATGGAAAAACCGGATGTGGAATTGATTGACGGTCTTTCCCCCGCCATCAGCATTGACCAAAAAACCACCAGCAAAAATCCCCGTTCTACTGTTGGTACGGTGACGGAAATTTACGACTACTTGCGACTTTTATACGCTCGTGCCGGTGTGCCCCACTGCCCCAAATGCGGAAAGGAAATTAAAAAGCAAACCGTGGACCAAATTGTTGATCAGGTCCTTGCTTTGCCTGAAAAAACACGCTTTCAGGTTTTGGCTCCCGTCATTCGTGGCAAAAAAGGTGAACATCAAAAGCTTTTTGACGATGCGAAACGCAACGGTTATGTCCGTGTGCGTGTTGACGGCATTCTCTACGATTTATTTGAAGTGATTACCCTTGAAAAAAACAAAAAACACACCATCGAAATTGTGATTGACCGACTTGTTGCAGGCGGCGACCACAAAAAACGGTTGGCTGACTCTATTGAAACAGCCTTAAAGCTCGCCGGTGGCTTGGTGACCATTGATGTGATTGGCGACAAAGAGTTGACCTTCAGCGAAAACTACGCCTGCGACGATTGCGGCATCAGCTTGGAAGAGCTGGCGCCTCGTATGTTTTCGTTTAACAGTCCCTTTGGCGCCTGCCCTCATTGCGCCGGCTTGGGCAACCAAATGAAGATAGACCCTGAGCTTGTAATCAACTTTAAAAAATCATTGAATGAAGGTGCGGTTTCTGCTATTGGCTGGGGCAACGCCGACAACTCGGAAAGCGTTTCTTATATGTACTTTTCCGCTTTGGCAGACCGCTATAATTTCTCTTTGGATACACCTTTGGAAGACTTGCCCGAAGAAGTAATTGATGTGCTTCTTTACGGTACCCGGGGTGAAAAGCTGGACCTTTCTTATGAGCGTTCCTATGGCACCGCCAGCTATAAAGCCGCCTTTGAAGGCATTATCAATAACTTAGAGCGGCGATACAGCGAAACCTCAAGTGAATATATGAAAGCTGAATATGAAAAAATGATGTCGATTAAAAGCTGCCCCGTTTGCCACGGCAAACGACTGAAGCCCGAGGCTTTGGCTGTGACTGTTGGCGGTTTAAACATTTGGGAAATTTGTCAGCTTTCTGTGCGGGATTGTCAGCGGTTTTTCAAAGAACTCACTCTGCCCCCTCGCGAGGCGGCCATTGCCCGCTTGATTTTAAAAGAAATTGATGAACGCCTTGGCTTTTTGGTGGATGTGGGGCTTGATTATCTCACTTTGAGCCGTGCCGCCGGCACCCTTTCTGGCGGCGAAGCGCAACGAATCCGCTTGGCCACACAAATCGGCTCCAGTTTAATGGGCGTTTTGTATATTTTAGATGAGCCTTCCATTGGTTTGCATCAGCGGGATAACGACCGTCTTTTAGCCACTTTGCATCGGCTGCGTGACTTAGGCAACACCTTAATTGTTGTGGAACACGATGCTGACACCATGTTTGCAGCGGACTACATTGTGGATATTGGCCCGGGAGCCGGCATTCACGGCGGTGAAATTGTTGCCGCCGGCACCGTGGATGACATTATGGCAAACGAGGATTCCATCACCGGTCAATATTTAAGCGGCAAAAAGGAAATCCCCCTGCCCGCAGAACGCCGAAAAGGAAACGGCAACTTCTTAAAAATCAAAGGCGCATCACAAAATAATTTAAAAGATATTGATGTGGATATCCCCCTGGGTACTTTTTGTGCTGTTACCGGTGTTTCAGGCTCTGGAAAATCATCACTGGTTAATGAGGTTATTTACAAGCATCTGGCCCGGGAACTAAACCGCACCCATGTGGTGCCCGGTAAGGCTACAGCCATTTCCGGTTTAGAGCATTTGGACAAGGTGATTGATATTGACCAATCTCCCATTGGTCGCACACCCCGTTCCAATCCGGCAACCTATACCGGTTTATTCACGGATATTCGAGAGGTTTTTGCCGCCACTACCGAGGCAAAAATTAGAGGCTATAAGGCCGGTCGCTTTAGTTTTAATGTGAAAGGCGGTCGCTGTGAAGCCTGCAGCGGTGACGGTATTATCAAAATTGAAATGCACTTTTTACCGGACATTTATGTTCCCTGTGAGGTTTGCAAGGGCATGCGTTATAATCGCGAGACCCTCGACGTAAAATATAAAGGAAAAAGCATTTATGATGTGCTAGAAATGTCTGCTGAAGAGGCCCTGGACTTTTTCAAAAACATGCCTAAACTCAAGCGCAAGCTGCAAACCCTGTGCGATGTGGGGCTTTCTTATGTTAAAATTGGTCAACCCTCTACACAGCTATCCGGTGGCGAGGCACAGCGTGTTAAACTAGCTACCGAATTATCAAAGCGCAGCACAGGCAAAACCATTTATATTTTAGACGAGCCCACCACAGGTCTGCACACAGCAGATGTACACAAGCTTTTAGAGGTGTTGCAGCGTTTGGTGGATGCCGGCAACACAGTTTTGGTTATTGAGCACAACTTAGATGTAATCAAATCCGCCGATTATATTATTGATTTAGGTCCCGAAGGCGGCGATGCCGGCGGCACCGTTGTTGTCACCGGCACACCGGAAGAAATTTGCCAGTGCCCCGCATCTTACACCGGCAAATATTTAAAGCGGGAACTTTCAAAACATAAATCCTAAAAAAGAGGTGCACGGATTATGAGAAAAAAAACCGAATCAGCCCCCTTTGTAAGCTGTATTGTGGCGGCTGGCGGAAAAGGTAGTCGCATGGGTGCCTGTGTGAATAAAATCTTTTTAGAATATGGGGATATGCCAGTTTTGGCGCACACCCTTTTAGCTTTAAACAGCTGTCCTCTCATTGATGAAATTATCATTGTCACGGCAGAAAGCGATTTGCCGGGGTGCATGGATATTGCAAATGAATTTTCTGTCTCCAAGGTGAAAACCATCACCATTGGCGGTGCAACCAGGCAGGATTCGGTTCGAAACGGGCTCAAAGAGGTTTCTCCTGATGCTGATATTGTTTTAATCCACGATGCAGCCCGTTCTTTAGTGACCCATGAGGTCATCGGCGGTGTTATCGAGGGTGTTAAAGAGTGCGGCGCTGCTGCCACCGGTGTTCCCTGCAAAAACACTTTGAAATTTGCCAATGAGCAGGGCATCATAACCGGCACACCCGACCGCAGCACACTTTATGAAATTCAAACACCTCAGGGGTTTACCCGTGAACTCATTGTAAAAGCTCACGAAAACGCTTTGGCAAACGGTCTGGTTGCCACAGATGACTGCTTTTTGGTTGAAAAGCTGGGCGCTTCGGTTAAAATTACACAAGGCGACTACCGAAACATTAAAATAACAACCCCCGAAGATTTACTGCTGGCAGAACAGTTTTCCACTCTACCCCGCTGACTTTCACACGAACGAGAAAGGAATGAACAAGATGGATATGCGAATTGGACACGGATATGATGCCCACCGCTTTGCCGAGAACCGCCCTTTAATTTTAGGCGGCGTCACCATTCCCTATGAAAAGGGACTGGATGGCCACTCAGATGCAGATGTTTTAACCCACGCCTTAATGGATGCTATGCTGGGTGCATTGGCTTTGGGAGACATTGGCAAGCACTTCCCCGACACCGACGAAGCGTATAGGGGTGCAGACAGCCTGTGTCTTTTAGAAAGAGTAAACGAGCTGATTCAGAAAGAGGGCTATACCCTCTCCAATGCTGATATAACCGTAATTGCCCAAGCACCTAAACTGGCCCCTTACATACTTTCCATGCGTGAGAAAATTGCGACTATTTTAAAGGTTCCTCTCACCTGCCTCTCCATTAAGGCAACTACCACCGAAAAAATGGGTTTTGAGGGTCGCAGGGAAGGCATGAGTTGCCATGCTGTTTGTTTGTTGAAAAATTTGTCATAGTTCTTGCTATTTATACAGATATTTGGTATAATATAAGGGCTCGTGACAAAACAGGTGCGAGCCATGTGATAGCTTTCACATGAATTTCAGGAGGATTCGCCTATGTTTAACCATATAAGAAGCGATATTCGCTCCATTCGCGAGCGGGATCCGGCAGCCAGAAGCAACTGGGAAGTTTTTTTTATGTATTCCGGTTTTCATGCTGTCTGTTGGCATCGTTTAGCCCATTGGTTATATAAAAAACGCCGGTTCAGCCTTGCCCGTTTTATCTCCCAGGCCAACCGCTTTATGACCGGTGTTGAAATTCACCCCGGCGCCACCATTGGCCGTGGACTTTTCATCGACCACGGTATGGGCGTTGTAATTGGTGAAACAACCATTATTGGCGATGATTGCACACTGTATCAAGGCGTAACCTTAGGCGGTACCGGTAAAGAAAGCGGTAAGCGTCATCCCACCTTAGGCAACAATGTTATGGTGGGCAGCGGCGCTAAAATATTGGGACCTTTTAAGGTGGGCGACAATTCTAAAATTGCTGCAGGTGCCGTTGTCCTTAACGAAGTGCCTGCTAATTCCACCTGTGTAGGTGTTCCGGCCCGCATTGTTAAAATTAACAATGAACGGGTCAGCGATTTGGACCAGATTCACATCCCCGACCCTGTCTCCCAGGAGCTGTGTCGGTTGCAGGCTCGCCTGGCACGATTGGAAAAGAAACTGGAACAAAGCGAAAAATCAGAATAATTTTAAAAGATTATGATAAAAGGATGGTATCACAGATGAAGCTATATAACACCATGACCCGCAAAAAAGAAGAATTTATACCCCTGGTGCCCGGAGAAGTTAAAATGTATTCTTGCGGACCGACTGTGTATAATTTTTTTCATATTGGCAACGCTCGTCCTTTCATTATTTTTGATACATTGCGTCGCTATTTTGAGTTTTTAGGCTACGATGTTAAATTCGTTCAGAATTTCACTGATATTGATGACAAAATGATTAAAAACGCCAACGAACAGGGCGTAACGGTTCGCGAACTTGCTGACCGTTTTATTGATGAATATTTTAAAGATGCGAAAGGACTGTCCATTCGTGAAGCTTCGGTTCATCCCCGTGCAACCGATAACATTGATGCCATCATCGAAACCATTAAAACATTGATTGATAAAGGCTTTGCCTATGAGGCTGAGGGCGATGTTTATTTTGAAACGGCCCGCTTTGCTGAATATGGCAAGCTTTCCGGTCAGCCATTGGAAGACCTTGCAGCCGGTGCCCGCATCGGCGTTGATGAACGCAAGAAAAACCCCATGGACTTTGCTCTGTGGAAAAACAAAAAAGAAGGCGAACCGGCTTGGCCAAGCCCCTGGGGCGAAGGCAGACCCGGTTGGCACATTGAATGCTCTGCCATGGTTAACCGTTATTTAGGTGAAACCATTGATATTCACTCCGGCGGTCAGGACTTAATCTTTCCCCACCACGAAAACGAAATTGCACAAAGCGAATGCGCCAACGGCAAACCCTTTGCTCGTTATTGGATGCACAACGGCTACATCAATGTAAATAACGAGAAAATGGCAAAATCTAAAGGCAATTTCTTCACTGTTCGTGATGTTGCTAAAAAATATGACTATGAAGTCATTCGTTTCTTCATGTTAAGCGCACATTATCGTAGCGCCATCAACTTCTCTGACGAGCTTCTGCTCCAGTCACAAACAGGTCTTGAACGGTTATACACCTGCTTATACAATTTAGAATTTATTCAGGCGAAGGCACAAAAGAAGGCGCTGACCCCGGATGATGAAGGCTTTTTGGCAAAACTGGATGAATTTAAAGCACAATTCTGTGCCGCAATGGACGACGATTTAAACACAGCCGACGCCATTGCCGCAATCTTTGAACTGGCTCGCTTTATTAACTCCAATCTCACCTCTGACAGTCCTCTGGCGCTGATTAACGCTGCCATTGAAAGACTGAAGGAACTGGGTGGCGTTCTGGGTATTCTGTATAAAGAACAGGCCGACACCGTAAGTGACGATGTGAAAGCACTGTTAGAAAAGCGCAAAGAAGCCCGCGAAAACAAAGACTGGGCTCTTTCTGACCAATTGCGCGACGAACTCAAAGCTTTAGGCGTTGAAGTGTTAGATACCCGTCAGGGCATGAAACTGAACATTAAGAGGCAGGCAGATGAATAAGAACTATCCTCCCGCTTTAGATGTTTTAGCTGCCAAAAGCTTTTCTCCGCTGGCTTTGGCTTTTATGGGCGATGCCGTTTATGAAGAGTTTGTGCGTACCAAGGTTCTCTTGCGAGCCAACACCTCTGCCAACAAGCTGCACCGTGAGGCTGTGCACTATGTAAAAGCCTCGGCACAGAGTGCGGCCATCACTGCCTTGCTTTCGGAACTTTCAGAAGAGGAAGAGGCTATTTTCAAGCGTGGTCGCAACGCCCACTCCTCCTCTGTTCCTAAAAATGCAGATGTGACGGAATACCGTGCGGCTACCGGCTTTGAGGCTCTTTTGGGCTTTTTGCACCTTTCCGGTCAAACGGACAGACTTTTAGACTTGATGGAAAAAGCCTATGAATATCTCAGCAACCTGTAAAGCACATTAACCTTTGTTTATTATCTTTTTTCGGTGACGGTTCTGTTATCGAAAAAAGTTTTAAAGACATTATGATAAATTATTTTGAAAGGGGCGAAAAATGTGGATAAGAAAAGAGTGAAAGAGCTGAAGATCATTGCTAACAAGATCCGTAAAAACGCTCTCACAGCTGTATACAGCGCTTCATCCGGTCATCCGGGTGGTTCTTTATCCATTGCGGACGTTTTGTCTGTACTGTACTTTGAGGTCATGAACATTGATCCCAAAAATCCGAAGATGGAGGATCGCGACCGGTTTGTTCTCTCAAAAGGTCACTGTGCACCTGCTTTATATGGTGCGCTGGCTGAGCGGGGCTATTTCCCTGTTGCCGATTGCACAACCTTCCGTAAAATTGACAGCTACCTGCAGGGTCATCCCGACATGAAGGGTGTTCCCGGTGTGGATATGTCTACCGGTTCTTTGGGTCAGGGCATTTGTGCGGCTAACGGCATGGCACTGGCTGGTAAAATTGATAACAAAGATTATCGTGTTTACTCTGTTTTGGGTGACGGCGAATTAGAAGAAGGCCAGGTTTGGGAGGCCGCTATGTTTGCTGCTCATTACAAATTAGATAACTTAACCGCCTTTGTTGATTTTAACGGTTTGCAGATTGACGGTGACATTGAAAAAGTTATGTCTCCCCTGCCCATCGATGAAAAATTCAAGGCATTTAACTGGCATGTTATTGTAACCGATGCACACGTTCCCGAAAAGCTCTATGATGCTATTTGTGAAGCAAAATCTGTTAAGGGTAAGCCCACCGCCATCATCATGAAGAGCGTTAAAGGTAAGGGTGTTTCCTTTATGGAAAATCAGGCTGGCTGGCATGGCACTGCCCCCAACGAAGAGCAGTATAACCAGGCAATCAGTGAGCTGGATGCACAGATTAAAGAATTGGAGGTAGAAGCATAATGGGTAAAATTGCAACAAGAGAAGCTTATGGTTTGGCTTTAGCAGAATTTGGCGAAAAATATGACCTGATTGTGTTGGATGCTGACCTCTCCAAATCGACTAAAACCGATACATTTAAGAAAAAATTCCCCGAGCGTTTCTTTAACGCCGGTATTGCAGAAGCCAGCATGATGACCACTGCAGCCGGTTTGGCAGCTTGCGGCAAAATCGTTTTTGCCAGCTCCTTTGCCATGTTTGCTGCTGGCCGTGCTTTTGAGCAGGTAAGAAACTCCATTGGCTATCCTAACTTAAATGTTAAAATTGGCGCAACTCACGCCGGCATTTCCGTTGGTGAAGATGGCGCCAGCCATCAGTGCTTAGAAGACATCGGCATTATGCGCACAATCCCCAACATGACCATTATCAACCCTGCTGATGCAACCGAGTCCATTTTGGCTGTTGAAGCGGCTATTAAACATCAGGGTCCTGTTTATCTGCGTTTTGGCCGTTTGGCTGTTCCTGAACTGTTTGACCGTGCTACATATAAGTTTGAGCTTGGCAAAGGCGTTGAGCTTGAAGCCGGCACCGATGTAACTCTGGTTGCCACTGGTTTAATGGTTCCCGAAGCATTAGAAGCGAAAAAGATTTTGGCTGAATCCGGCGTGAATGCCCGTGTTATCAACATTCACACCATTAAGCCCATTGATAAGGACATTTTAATTAAAGCTGCAAAGGAAACCGGCGCCATTGTTACTGCTGAAGAGCACAATGTTATCGGCGGTTTAGGCAGCGCCGTTGCAGAGGTTCTCTGCGAAAACTATCCTGTTCCCATGCGCCGTGTTGGCACACAAGATAAGTTCGGCAAGTCCGGCAAGCCGGCTGCCCTCTTAGAAGAATATGGTTTAACCGCTGCCAACATTGCCGCACAGGCTATGGAAGTTATCAAACTGAAGAAATAAAAAACACTTTAGCATCACAAAAGGGCTTTAAGAACCAGGTTCTTAAAGCCCTTTTTTATAATTTATTATTGCTCCATATGTCTGCCTAAAAATCCGGCTGCCGATTGTGCCAGTTTTTCTTCAACCTCGCCCATTTGCGGCGTTGATTCATTGGAGAAAAACACAACCGAGCCAATGGTGTCGCCTTCAGAAATGATGGGGACCACCACCCCGGCGGTATATTTTTCACTCTCTTCTAAAAGATTCATTTTCTTATTGTCGTTGCCACGCATGATGAAAGTTGTCTTTTCTTCCATAATTCTTTCAATATCGGGACTAATTCTTTTTTCAGAAAGCTCCCGTTTGGGAACGCCTGAAACGGCAATGACATTATCTTTATCGGTTATGCAGGTGGGGTGTCCACTGGTTTTTGAAAGACTTTCTGCATATTCCAGCGCAAAGTCACCCAACTCACCAATGGGTGAATATTTTTTGAAAATAACTTCGCCGTCTCTGTCTGTATATATTTCTAAAGGGTCCCCTTCTCTGATTCGCATAGTTCTGCGGATTTCTTTGGGAATTACAACGCGGCCCAAGTCGTCAATGCGTCTAACAATTCCTGTCGCTTTCATATAGAAATTGCTCCTTTTTGTTTGATTTACAAACATATTGTATGCAAATAAGGAATTATTATGTAAGGAAATAGGCAGAAGTCAACGAAAAGTTGAAAAAATTGACTTTTAGCATTTTGTATGATACGATAATATAAACGGATTGATTGAGGAAGTGTTATTGTGATGAATCATCATAAACTAACAGGCAGAGAAAGCACAGCAATCAACATTATGAAAGCCATTGCTATATTCAGCGTAATCTCTGCACATGTTGTTTCTATTTCAAATGCTAACTTCTTTTCAAAAATTATTTCTTCGTTTTGGGTCTTATTTGGTGAAATTGGTGTCATTATCTTTTTTGTACTGGGCGGCTTTTTATATAGCCGTTCACCCCACGACAGCAAACCCTTTTGGAAGAAAAAATTTTTCAGAATCCTTGTTCCATGGATTGTATGTTCTTTTCTAACCTATGCCTTTGTTGCAGTTTTAACGCATAATTTCAGCGGGACTGATTATGCTAAATGGATGCTGGGTAGCAAAACATGGTACTATTACATTACTATATACACGCTGTTTCTTTTTATTTTTAAATGGTTTTATAATCAAACTAAAGTTTTATATTTTCTGATTTTTGTACAATGTGCTGCACTTCTCCTGGCCTCTTTCGGAATATCAACAACCATTCCGCTTGATTTCTTTACTGACTACTTAAATCCGCTGCATTGGATCGGCTATTTTAGTTTGGGCATTCTAATCAGAAGATACCGTTGGGATTTGACGATACGAAAACAAAAGTACATAACCGTTATGGCATACATTTTGCTGCCGATAACCTTTTGTTTTCTTTATTGTAGAGAAATATTCACCTATTTTCACATTATATCCTCTTTGTTTTGCCTTTCAGCTCTTGTGGTGGCGGCTGACATTGCCTATAAAACCGCTTCGGCGACATGTGCAAAATATATTGCAAAAATTGGTGGATATTCTTACTGTATTTATTTGCTTCACATGCAAATTGTCCAGTTGCCTATTGCAAAAATTCCCGATGGTATATTAAAGCTGATGTTCGCTCCTTTCATTGGCCTTGCAATCATGCTTGTCTTCATATCTGTTGGATTATGCCTCTGCAAAAAGATTCCGTTTGGAGAAACAATTAAAACAATAATAGGATTATAAAGCTTTATACATTTACAGCGGAGTGAAATTCACTCCGCTGTAATATTTTTGTATAAACTTATATAGTAATATAAAACCTGTGGCTTTGCAATAACAAAAAAACGATTTAAAGCCACTTTTGACAACTTTCTTTATAAAATGACAAATTATATAAAGAACCCACACAAAAGACGCCCTGCCCCTTTTTTCGCATTGAAAAAGCCTTTTTAACTGCCTGGGCGGGATGTTCAACTGCGGCACAAGGAATTTGCAATTCTTTTGCCAAGACTGTCAACTCATCGGCTGCCACAGAACGAGGGTTGTTAACCGTTGTCAACACCAAGGTCTCACACACCATTGACAGCGTTTTTAAACATTCCGCCATGTCTTTATCCCGCAGCATGCCCACAACACCGATAAAAGACCGTTCCGGATAGGTTTTTTGCAACGCTTTGGCAAATGCCTTTACGCCGTTTGGATTGTGGGCTCCATCTAAAATTACAGGTGGTTCCTGGGAAAGAATTTCAAATCGGCCTGACCACTTAGAACTTGCTAAACCCTGATAAACGGCATCTTCTGCAATAAAAACACCTTGCTCTTTTAAGGCTGTAATGGTTTCAATGGCCGTAATGGCATTATTGATTTGGTGTTCACCACAAAGAGGGATAAAAACATTGTTATACTGCCCATATGAAAAATAACTGCCTAGTGGCGTGTTTTCGCATCCTGTGAGGTCATTCATCTTCGGCACCCGCAACACAGAGCCTTTGGTTTTTGCTTCGGCAGAAATGGTCTGCAAAACTTCCGGCTCTTGCTCCGGATAAACCACCACCGGCTTTCTGTTTCTTAAGATACCGCACTTATTTTTTGTAATGGCAGAAAGGCTTTCACCTAAAAAGCCTGTGTGGTCATAATCGATTCGCGTTAAAACCGATATAGCAGTGTTATGATTAACATTGGTTGCATCCAGTGCCCCGCCCATGCCGCATTCAATTATGGCATAGTCACAACTCTGTCCCGCAAAAAACCAATAAGCTGCTGCTGTCATAATTTCAAATTCGGTAGCCAAAAACCCTTCTTGTTCTTCTATGGCCTCTGCACCTTTGCGGGCGGCTGTTAGTGCCTTTGCAAGCGTTTCTTCACCAATTTCTACCCCATTTAAACGAATCATCTCTCGTACATTAAATAAAGCAGGTGAAGAGAAAAAGCCCACCCGATAACCTGCTTTTGACAACACAGAAGACAGCATGCTGCCCACAGAACCTTTTCCGTTTGTTCCGGCAATATGAATCACTTTAAGATTCTGTTCCGGATTTCCCATTTGCTTAAGTAATGCATAAATGGTTGCAAGACCCGGGCGACTGCCCAAGCCTTTGCGGCTATCTAAATATAACAACGCTTCATCATATGTCACGAAAATCCCTGCCTTTAATAAAAAGAATATCCTCTTTCCGCTACAAACGCAAAGAGGATATGTAAAAGTCATCACAACTTATTGTTTTCTTTTAAAAAATCGCAAAAACCCTTGTGTAAACAAAACGCCGAAAAATGCACCAAAGGTATCAATTAAAACATCATAAACACGACCGCCGCGCCCTGCTACAAAAAGCTGGTGCATCTCATCTGATATAGCATATAAACAGCAAATGCTTACTGTTTGAATAACAACATGCATGCCCCCTGCACCATAACATCTGTGCAGCCCATAAACCAACACGCCTAAAACAGCATATAAGCCAAAATGGGCCATTTTGCGAAGGATAACATGCAACCAGAACACCACTTCTTGCTGCACATCCGGCGAAAATTTTTTCACAATGGGTAACATTTCAAGTAACCGTCTTAAAACGGAAGAGCTCATAGCCGCAGAGGTCTTTGCCGGCTGTGAGGACAACATAAAAATAAGCATCGCCCACACCAATGTGGCAACCCAGAAAAAGCATTTTTTATACACATTTTCCTCCATGCAATGAAAACTGTTTAACCTGGTTCAATATGTATCAAGACCTGTCCCGGGTTCGTTCCACCGGCTGATTTTGCAAAAGTCGGTCTGCGTTATCCATAAGCTGTTCAAATAAATTACCTTTAAACTTATGCTGCAAAACGCGACGAGCGGCCTTAAAATTACACTTACGCTTTTTAAGGTCGTGACAGTCTGTACCCAAAACCGTAAAAGCGTTTTGTGAAAGAAGTTTTCTGACAATCTGTCTTTCGCCAAAACGAAGCAACGCACCTGCATTAATTTGAATCAAAACATCTCTTTTCAGCATTTTCTGAAAATACCGTATCTGAGCAGGGCTGGGAATATACCGGTCTAAGTGTGCAATAATGGGTTTAATTCCATGACGATGCTCTAAAAGGTCAAGTTCATCATAAAACCAATCATTCCAGTAGGTAAAAGGCATTTCTATCAACATATAATCTGTGTTTTCAATACAAAGCTTTCGCACATTCTGACGCTCAGACAACCCGCAATAAAGCTCTACCTCTGCACCAAGAACAATCTCCGGAAAATCATTGCCACCGGATTCCATCACTTGTTGCAAGGCTTTTTCCCTTTTTTCGACAAACGCACGATAGGATTGATGCTTGTAGCAATGGGGTGTTGCAACCACCGTATCAATACCTTGTTGTTTTTGAGAACAAAGGAGCTTTCTCGCTGTTTCTACATCAGCTGCTCCATCGTCTATGCCCGGCAAAATATGAGCATGAAAATCAACTATACGCATCCTCAGCACCTCACATATAATGATGATTGCTGCGCCTCCGCTTTGTTTTGATTAAACAGTTTTTTCTTCTACTGTTTCTTCTGCCTTGTAATTATGACCGTAGCCATAGTGACCTTTATAATGATAGGTATAAGTGTAATTGAAATTATATTGAGAACTGTAATTGTATTTATAGCGATTGTAGGTATAGTGTCTTAACTCAGCAGAGCTATTCAGGAAATAGCCCAAAATCTTCGCTTTGCTAAATTCTAATGAAGCAATAGCCCGGCGAAGTGAATCCGAATCGGTTTGATTCTGCTTAACCACAACCACAACACCGGTCATTAAAGGAGCAAGTGACACAGGGTCTGTTACCACATTGATGGGTGGTGAATCGACAAAGATATAATCATATTCATTTGAAAATTCATCTAACAGTTCCTTCATGGCCGGTAACATTAAAAGTTCAGAAGGATTGGGAGGAATGGTTCCACCTGTAATGCAGTCTAATTTGTAGTCCGTTTTCTGTACAATTTCGCGAAGCCCTTTAAAACCACCAAGATATTCTGAAATACCATACTCATTCTGTAAATTCAGATACTTGTGAAGCTTGGGGCGGCGCAAGTCTGCTTCAATAATCAAAACCTTTGCACCTGTTTGGGCAAAAGTGATAGCCAAATTGATTGATGTTGTGGATTTACCTTCACTGGGCATAGCGCTGGTGAACAAAATGCGCTTGCAGCCTTCCTCATTTGTCAAGGTATACATGAGATTGGTTCTGGCTGTCTTATAGGCCTCCAGCACACTAAAATGAGTGTTTTTATCAATGATATTACAACGAATGTCTTTGCCTTCTGCCGCTTTTGCAATTTTCTTTTGTAAACATTTATTTCTAATTTTATTTATGAGCATTCTTTTTCACCTCAGCACGAACATAGTCAATATCTGGAATAATACCCAAAAGGGGAAATTCTTTTACATCCATTAGGTCTGTTTCAATTTTAATTCGTGTATCAAATGTGTCAACTAAGAAAATGAAAAACATGCTCAAAAGTGCACCGACAACAAAGCCTAAAAATGCATTACGGACTATACTTGGTGAAGACGGATTTTGTGAAAAAGTAGCGTTATCCACTATTTTAACATTACCGCCACCCACCACGCGGACAATTTCTTCTGATGAATTTCTTAAAATGGCATCAACAATATGCTGTGAAAGTTTTGGATTATGCGACCGAACCTTAATTTCAATAATTTCCGTTTCGTTCTTGGGCTCCATTGAAATCATGCCTCTCATTTGTGCAGATGAGTAAGGCAATTTCAATTCCTCGGCAATTTGTTCCACAAAGGTGTCCGATGTCAACAGTTCTATGCAAGTAAAGGCTAATTGCTGTGATGTGGCAAGGTCTGCCAAATTAACATTCGAATTGTCTTGAAAGGTATTGTTATTCACATACAGTGAGCCGCGGGATGTATAAGTCGGTGTGATGAACCAGAATGTTATGCCATAGGCCAACATGGTTCCCACGATAGCCACAATCACAATGCGCCACCAGTGAAATAAAAACAATTTAACCAGTTCAACTACACTAATCTGCCTGTTCAACAATATCGCTCCCTATATCTTTATTCTTATGCTTTTATAATTGATTCACTTTAGCCTTTTTCAGGGTTACTGCATGCTCATAAGATATGCACACTGCTTAAAAGCCAAATTCAATTTTATTATAGCATAAACTACATCTATTTGCAATCATTTTTACGATATTTCTTTAAAATTTTTGCATGAAAATTCTTGCATTAAAGGAACATGGGTGTCGATAAATAGCGTTCCCCGGTATCAGGCAACAAAGTGACAATCAGTCTGCCTGCATTTTCCGGTCTTTGTGCCAGTTTTTTAGCCGCACTAAAGGCTGCACCGGCAGAAACGCCTACCAAAAGGCCTTGCTTTTGAGCTAATGTACGGCCTGCCGCATAGGCCTCCTCCGTTTGAATAGTCATCACTTCATCACAAACATCCTGATTCAGAATTGCAGGCACAAAGCCTGCGCCAATGCCCTGAATCTGATGGCTGCCGGCCTTTCCCTGTGACAAAACAGGTGAATCTGCAGGTTCAACAGCTACAATCTTAATTTCCGGATTTTTGGACTTTAAAAAAGCACCTACGCCGGATATGGTTCCACCTGTGCCCACGCCGGCAACAAAAATATCCACTTTACCCTCTGTGTCATGCCAAATTTCCGGACCCGTTGTTTCAAAGTGAGCTTTGGGATTGTCCGGGTTTATAAATTGTCCCGGAATAAAGCTATTCTGCATTGAGGCTGCCAACTCATTTGCCTTATCAATGGCCCCTTGCATGCCCTTTGCACCGTCAGTTAAAACCACCTCGGCACCATAGGCTTTCAGCAGGTTGCGGCGTTCTATGCTCATGGTTTCAGGCATGGTGAGAATGACCCGATAGCCACGAACGGCAGAGATCGCCGCAAGGCCAATGCCCGTGTTGCCACTGGTGGGCTCAATGATAACCGCACCGGGCTTTAATAATCCGGCTTTTTCCGCCGCTTCAATCATATATTTGGCAGCTCTGTCTTTCACGCTGCCGGCAGGGTTAAAAAATTCTACCTTGCCTACAATTTGGGGTCCGTTTGCATCGTGATATAGCTCCACCAAGGGCGTTCTGCCAATCAATTCCGTTATGTCTTTATAAATATTCATACACATTTCCTTTTATATCAATATTTCATACATCCAAGCCGGCTTTTACTTACCCTCTAAAAAATAAGTTGCCTCCATATCAGCTGTATGTAATGCAAAGCTTAAGGGATACATTTCAAAGCTTTTACCAACATTCTGCTTGTTGCCATCTTCTGAAAAGCCCATGTGGTAGCGAATGGCAAAGGCTTCTTCACGGGTCAGGCGCATAAAACCCGTAATGATATACACGGATTTTTCACCATGACCGTAAGGCAGCGCATCATCGTATTCATAAAAAGGCACCTGTGTCCAGCGGCCTTCCTTGTCTTTTACATTGCGCATGCTTTCTTTGTAGCAGTTAACCTTGCATAAATCATGAAGCAGCGCCACAATGGCAACGCTTTCTGCATCCGATAGAAGACCATAAAGCTCTTGCACACGGGGCCGGCTTAAATAATCTTTAAGACAATCATAAACATTGATGCTGTGCTCCACTAAACCGCCTGCATAAGAGCCATGAAAACGCGTGCTGGCCGGTGCGGTGAAAAAATCGCTGGCCGGAGAGCACAAATATTCCAGGAGCTTATCGGCACCCTCACGCTTGATATTATTTTGATATAATTCAATGAACTCTTCTCTGCTTGTCATTTTGCTTCTCCTTTTCTAAAGATAGTCTGCGGGGCAACTGAATGACATAAGCCAGGGTTAACAGCGCTGAATCCGGCAAAAACCGGGTAAAAAACCGTGCCACCTTCATCACAGGGCCGGGCACAATCACCTTTTTGCCACAAAACAGCTTTTTAAGGGCATATTTTGCCACTGACTCGCTTGACTTGCCTATGGGTGTAAAATCCACGCCGGCAACAACCTCAAACTCTGTTTTAACCGGTCCGGGACACAAAGCTGATAAAACAACCTTACTTTTTTGTTTGGAGAGGCCCTTGGCTACCGAACGGGTTAAGTTTAAGATATAAGCCTTTGTTGCATAGTAACTGTCAAGCATGGGGCCACCGGGCATAAAAGCCGCTGCTGAAGCCACATTTAAAATGTAGCCGCTGTCACGCTCGACAAAATCCTTTAAAAAGAGCTTCATTAAAAGGTGCATAGCACGGGCATTCACATGAAGCATCTCCATTTCGCGTTCTAAATCAACCTCTAAAAAATCACCAAAAAGTCCAAAGCCTGCGTTGTTAATAAAGACATCAACCGCCCCTGCCTCACGGTGCAAGGCATAGCAATCCTCTGTTTTTGATAAGTCAAAGCAAAGAATTTGCACATTGCCGGATAGTTCTGCAGCCAAAGCTTCTAAACGCTCCCGCCGGCGCGCAGTGAGCACCAAATCATACCCCCTTTGAGACAGAATTTTAGCCATATCCCGTCCAATACCGGAACTGGCTCCTGTGATTAACGCCCGCATGCTTTGCCCTCCTTTTTAGATGTTCCCTGCATATTTTTTCAGCAAATCTTCTTTCATTTTCCACAGTGACGGCGACAAGTCAACATAGTAACGGTGGGGGTTTTCAAAGCGTTTCACTTCGTCCCACAGTTTGTCAATCTGCTCACTGCAATAGGCCTTAATCTGATGCACATCCGGGCTTTCATACACACACTCGCCATGGTCAAAAATTTTAACCAACAGCTTTTTCGCAGTGAAATTGCCCACCTTCTTCCGCTTCCATGTATGTTCAGGGTCAAAAATTTCATAGGGTTCATTTTCATTGATTTCCTCATCAAACATGGTTAAAACATCGGCAAAGGCTTCACCTGTATCTTTAGAATATAAGCGATGCACTTGTTTAAAGCCGGGATTGGTAATTTTTGCTGTGTTTTCACTAATTTTAATTTTGGGAATAATTTCACCATTTTTTTCAACAGCGGCCAGCTTATACACGCCGCCAAAAACCGGTTCAGATCGAGAGGTAATAAGTCGCTCACCCACGCCATACATGTCAATTTGTGCGCCCTGCATCAAGGTGTCACGAATGATGTATTCATCCAAAGAGTTCGAGGCGGTAATGGTACAATCGCTAAAGCCTGCATCATCTAACATTTTACGAACTTTTTTGGATAAATATGTTATGTCACCACTATCAATACGAACGCCCTTCGGCCGATAGCCCTTAGGCAAAATTACCTCATTAAACACGCGAATGGCATTGGGTACGCCCGATTTTAAAACATTATAAGTATCCACCAACAAAATGCAGTTTTGCGGGTAGGTTTCGGCATAAGCACGAAACGCCTCATATTCCGAATCAAAAAGCTGCACCCAGCTATGGGCCATGGTGCCCAATGCTGGAATGCCGTAATTGCGGTCCGAAATGGCACAGGCTGTACCGCTGCAACCGGCGATATAAGCGGCCCTGGCGCCAAAAATGGCACCATGATAACCCTGGGCTCTTCGAGAGCCAAATTCCATTACACTCCGGCCCTCAGCCGCACGAACAATGCGATTTGCCTTTGTGGCAATCAACGATTGATGGTTGATGGTTAAAAGCAGCATAGTTTCAATAAATTGTGCCTCAATAATGGGTCCACGCACCGTCACAATGGGCTCCATGGGGAAAATAGGCGTGCCCTCGGGCATACTCCACACATCGCAGGAAAATTTGAAGTTTTTTAAATAATTTAAAAATCCCTCATCAAAAATGCCTTTGCTGCGCAAATAGGCAATGTCTTCTTCATCAAATTTCAGGTTTTTAATATATTCAATCAATTGCTCAAGGCCCACCATAATGGCAAAACCGCCATCATCGGGCACCTTACGAAAGAACATGTCAAAATAAGCAATTTGATTTTCAAAACCCTCTACAAAATAACCGTTCGCCATGGTGAATTCATAAAAATCCACCAACATGGTTAAATTGACTTTTTCCTGCATAATAATCTCCTCCGAATTTTAGTGTGTTCCTACTTGTTATGCTGTCACAATTTGGTCAATGGCTGCAAGCTCTTCTTCTGTAAAGGGGCTGCAACCCACCACAAGGGCATTTTCTTTGATTTGTTCAGGGGAAGAGGCACCCATTAAAACGCTGGTAACACCCTCGTGATTCAGCACCCAGGCAAGAGCCATTTGGGCTAGGGTTTCGCCTCTTTCTTTGGCAATGTTATTCAGCTTTTCAATTTTGGCCAACAGTTCCGGTGTAATCTCGGACTCTTGCAAAAACAGACCACTGGTTTTCACCCGGCTGTTTTTAGGGATGCCGTGCAGATATTTGTCGCTCAAAAGACCCTGTGCCAGCGGGCTGAAAATAATCACGCCTTTTTTCTGCTCTTTTGCTGCATCTAAAATGCCATTGTTTTTTGCCTTTCTATCCAAAATGGAATAAATGTTTTGGTTAATAATAAAAGGACAGTGAAGCGACTCTAAAATCGTCGCCGCTTTTTTCATGGTTTCACCGTCATAATTGGAAAGGCCTGCATAAAGGGCTTTGCCACTTTTAACCGCCTGGTTAAGAGCACCCATGGTTTCTTCAAGGGGTGTTTTTGGGTCAGGCCGGTGATGGTAAAAAATGTCCACATAGTCAAGCTGCAGGCGTTTTAAACTGTCATCTAGGCTTGAAAGCAGATACTTACGGCTGCCAAAATCGCCATATGGTCCTTCCCACATGCGATAGCCAGCCTTGGTGCTGATGACAAGTTCATTTCGATAGGCCTTAAAATGCTTTTTTAAAATACGCCCTGTGTTTTCTTCGGCGCTGCCAATGTGGGGATAGCCATAGTTGTTGGCAAGGTCAAAGTGTGTTATGCCGCAATCAAAGGCTGTAAAACACATTTTCTCCATGGTTTTAAAGCAGCTTGTTTTGCCAAAATTGTGCCACATACCCAGGGAAATGGCCGGCAGCTTTAAACCGCTGTCACCACAGGGGTTATATTTCATTTTTTCATAACGCTCTCTTGATGCTATGTAAGTCATTTTTGTCCCTCCCGGCAAAATGAACTCTTGTATACTATGATTGTACCCCAAACCAAAGCATTTGAAACAATCTCTTTAAAATCAATTAAGGGGCACGCCACCGGAAATAGCATCGGGCGCTTTGTAGGAAGCGGCTGCAATTTTAGCCAGTTCTTCCTCTTCAAGCTGACGGTAAGCCACCTTGCCTACTAATGTTTTGGGCAAATCTTCTTTAAACTCAATGTCATAAGGCATAGCATATTTCGCAATGTTCTTACGGCAATAGTCCATAAGCTCTTTTTTGATTTCATCATTTGCTGTGGCACCGGCTACCAATTTCACATAGGCTTTAATTTTCTGCATTTTATATTCATCAGGAATGCCAATTACACAGCTCATTTGCACAGATTCATGGGCATCTAAAATATTTTCAATCTGACCGGGATATACATTATAGCCCGAAGTGATAATCATGCGCTTGGCTCTGCCTTTAAAGTAGATAAAGCCCTCCGCATCCATGTGGCCCAAGTCGCCGGTATACACCCATGTCAGTCCATCGGCGTGCTTGCGCAGTGTTTGGGCGGTTTCACCGGGATGATTCATATATTCCTTCATCACCGTGGGGCCGGCAAGCAAAATTTCACCTTCTTCACCATAAGGCAGCTCCTCATCGGTATCGGGTTTCACAATTTTAATATAGGTGTCTGGGAAAGGTATGCCGATGCTACCCTGTTTATACATAGTGGCAGGGGTCAGGCAGCAAGCGGTTACGGTTTCGGTTGTGCCGTAGCCCTCACGAACCTGCACCATGCTCTTGTGGTCATATAAGAACTGATCAAGCTTCTTCTTAAGCTCAACAGAAAGGGAGTCACCACCGGAGAACACGCCCTTTAAAGAGCTCATGTCTGCCTTTTCAAGAGTATCAAGACGCAAAAGAGCCTCATAAAGCGTGGGAACGCCGGCAATGAAATTGCACTTATATTTCATAATCAACTTCGCATAACTCTTGGGGGTAAACCGCGGCACCAAAATACAGCGACCGCCGGATGACAGCATGGTGTGAATGCAAACACCCAAACCAAAGCCGTGGAACAGTGGCATGGCAGCCAGCATTTTATCCCCCACACGGAACATGGGGTTAGCCGCAATGACCTGCTCACCTAAAGCATTAAAGTTTTGATTGGTTAAAACAATGCCTTTGTTTGTGCCGGTTGTGCCGCCGGAATAAAGAACAACGGCAGGGTCATCTTTTTTGCGCTGCACGCTGTAATTATAAAAACAGCAATGTCCAAGTCGCAAAAAGTCCTGCCAGCGAATGATGGGGGCATCTGCCGGAATTTTTTGAATTTTTCTTCCTTCTGTGAGCATGTATCCTGCTTTGATGGGCTTTGAAAGCTCATCTTTTACGCTGGCAATGATAATGTTAACAACCTTTGTGTTTTGTCTGATTTTTTCAAACTTGCCATAAAACTGGTCTAAAGTAATGGCGGTTACGCTTTGTGATTCATTTAAATAAAACTCAATTTCCTTTTCGGCTGACAAAGGATGAATCATGTTGGCAACACCGCCCACAAGATTGATGGCATAGAACATATAAATCGCCTGAGGGCAGTTGGGCATGGCTATGGTCACCCGGTCATTTTCCCTCACGCCAATGGTTTTTAAGGCTTTTGCACATCTTTGAATCTCGGTGATGAGCTTTGCATAGGTAGTTGAACGGCCCATAAAGTCAAAAGCAATGTTATTGGGATATTGCTTTGCAATTTTTTCAACCGCTTCATACATAGAGCCTTCAAAATAGTCAATATGCATGGGCACATCACCCATACATTTTTCCCAGGGGGTTTTTGCAGTTATGTTATTCATAATCCACCTCATTACCAAACGGCTCTTCAAGCAGCTCGGGTTGTTCTAATATTTTCTTTAACAGTTTAACGGTTTTAGAGAAATAATAGCCGTCGGCTATTCGCTCATCAACGGTTAAGCCGATGTCTACGCTATCTCGCATTTCCATGTTACCTTCTTCATCATAAAAAGGTCTTATCTTTTTCTCACCAATAACCAAAAAAACAGAAGTGGTTCCCCAATTGGTTAAATGATGATAACCGGATTTAAGCTTAATAGAGCCAAGGTTTGAAAGGACAATGGATGAATAAAACGGGTCCGTTGAAATAAAAGATTGGGGCACCTTGCCGTGTCTATCCAAAAAACAAACAAAACTCACTGCTGCTTTTGAAATAAAGCGCGGCAGCTTGTTAAACAGATCCATAACCTCCACGGTGCTGTCTTGCTTTTTTTCTTTGCGACAGCGGTTAACCTGCCGATATATATCCTGATGCACGGTTTCAATGGTGTCGGTTTCTTTAATGCGCAAAAAAGCCATGCCTTCTTCAGCATCATCTTGAAAGAATTTTTTAATAACAAATGCGGCGGAAACCTCATTGCGCTGATACATGTTCTTATTGGCAATAAACCGATTCATTTTCGGTCGCAGTGTAATGGTTTTTAAAACCGCAGACACAATAACCTGAAAAAGATTGTATTTATATTCAGGGTCAGATTGATTTTTCTCTGCCAAATAACGATTGATATTGGTCAGGTCTATTCTTTCAGAGATAAATGCCTCATTGTCGCAACGGTTAGGATAAATAAGCGGCATTAAAAAATGCATGGCGTCCAGATTGCGCAAAAGCTTTCCGTCTTTGCGGTCACCAAACTTTCTTCCGTTTTTCATGTTCATCCCCCTATTAAATGAATTTAAACCCATATGCTCTAATTGTACAACAATTTCGACAGAAATTCAAGTAAAACGACGGTTTTTTTGTGAAAAACTGTAAAGAAAACATAAAAAAGTTTCTATTTTAAAATTTTATGAAAAACCCTTTTCTTTTTGCAATACTATGATATAATATAGTGTAACAAACAAAACAAGATAGGAGTGTCACGGTGGATTATTGCAATCAAATTTTTCTTGCGCCCATGGCCGGCGTTACCGATTTGCCCTTTCGACTCATTTGCAAATCCTTCGGTGCCGATCTTGTGGTTTCAGAAATGATTAGTTCAAAAGGAATTGAATATAAAGACAAAAAAACAAACCTTCTGCTTGCCACCCAGGAAGCAGAAAGTCCACTCATTGTTCAGCTTTTCGGCAATGAGCCGGATATTATGGCCCGTTCGGCTGAATATGTGCAAAAAATAGGTTTTCGAGCTATCGACATTAACATGGGCTGCCCCACCCCTAAAATTGTTTCCAACGGAGACGGTGCAGCACTGGGGCGGGATCTTGACAAAGCTGTTAAAGTTATGCGGACCGTGGCAAAATCGGTTTCGGTTCCTTTTAGCATAAAATTTCGTTCCGGGTGGAACGAAGCAACCAAAAACTGCGTGGCTTTAGCCCAGGCTGCCGAGGCGGAGGGAGCTGCCGCCGTCACCCTGCACGCCCGCACAAGAGAACAGTTTTATGCTGGTCAGGCACAATGGGATGATATTTTAGCCATAAAAAAAGCGGTTACCATTCCCGTGATTGGCAACGGTGACATCACAACGCCCGAAGATGTGGTTTCTATGAAAGAGCAAACCGGCTGCGACAGCGTGATGATTGGCCGTGGTGCATTAGGTAATCCTTTTTTATTCAAGCAAATTAAGGATTATTTACAAACCGGTCACTACACCCAGCCCACAGCCCAGGAAAAAAAAGAGACCATTTACCGTCATCTTGAATTATTGGTGCAGCACAAAGGGGAACATACCGGCATTTTAGAGGCACGAAAGCACATTGCCTGGTACTTTAAAGGCGTCCCCCACTCTGCCGCCGCCAAAAACAAAGCCTTTAACGCATCCACTCTTGAAGAAATGAAAGAGGTTGTGTGCGAAATTTTTAATTAAAATAAAACAAGGAGAGAAAAACATGCTGAAGGAATTTAAAGAATTTGCAATCAAGGGTAATGTCATTGACATGGCTGTCGGTGTTATTATCGGTGGTGCTTTCGGTAAAATTGTCACCTCCGTTGTTAACGACCTGATTATGCCGTTTTTCGGCTTTCTCACAGCCGGAATGGATTTTAAGAGTTTAAAATGGGTGTTGAGCCCCGCCACATTAGACGAAGCCGGTGCTGTTTTAAAGCCTGAAGCCGCCATTACATACGGCAACTTTTTGCAAAATGTAATTGACTTTTTAATCATTGCTTTTTCCATTTTCATGTTCATTAAAATGATTAACAAAATGAAAGATTTGGCAACGAAGAAAGAAGAAATTGCTAAAGAAGCTGCCGCTGAAGAACCCAAGGGTCCCACCCAGGAAGAGCTGCTTACTGAAATTCGTGATTTATTAAAGGACAATAAAGCAACTGAATAAGAGCCATATGGCGTAAAGAGGGATTGCGAAACTTTCGCAATCCCTCTTTTGTGTGTAAAAAAAGACCGCTTGAAAATGCAAGCGGTCTTTCATGAACTTACTTTGATTCTTAGCCCAGTTCAGCGAAGTATTTGATTGTTCTAACCATCTGGCTGGTGTAAGAATTTTCGTTGTCATACCAAGAAACAACCTGAACCTGAGAATAACCGTTGTCCATGTTGGTTACCATGGTCTGAGTAGCATCGAAGATAGAACCGAAACGGCTACCTACGATATCAGAAGAAACGATTTCGTCTTCGTTATATGCAAAAGATTCGTTAGCAGCAGCTTTCATAGCAGCGTTGATGCCTTCAACAGTAGCCTGACCCTTAACAACTGCAACCAGAATTGTGGTGGAGCCTGTGGGGGTGGGAACACGCTGAGCAGAGCCGATGAGCTTGCCGTTTAATTCGGGAATAACCAGACCGATTGCTTTTGCAGCACCAGTGGAGTTAGGAACAATGTTAACTGCGCCTGCTCTGGATCTTCTCAGGTCACCCTTTCTCTGGGGACCGTCTAAGATCATCTGGTCACCTGTGTAAGCATGAATGGTGGACATGATACCGCTTTCAACGGGCATGTAATCATTCAGAGCCTTAGCCATGGGTGCCAAGCAGTTTGTTGTGCAGGATGCAGCAGAAATAACTTTGTCATCCTTTGTTAAAATGTTGTGGTTAACATTGAAAACAACGGTGGGCAGATCGTTACCTGCAGGAGCAGAGATAACAACCTTCTTAGCACCTGCTGTGATGTGAGCAGAAGCCTTTTCTTTAGAAGTGTAGAAACCGGTGCATTCCAGAACTACATCAACACCTAAATCACCCCAGGGGATGTTTACAGCGTCTTTTTCAGCATAAATTTTGATGGTCTTGCCATCAACGGTGATGGAATCTTCGCCAGCAGAAACAGTGTCAGCCAGAGCGTATTTACCCTGTGCGGAATCATACTTTAAAAGATGAGCCAGCATTTTGGGGCTTGTCAGGTCGTTAATTGCAACAACCTCATAACCCTCTGCGCCAAACATCTGTCTGAAAGCCAGACGACCGATACGGCCAAAACCATTAATACCAACTTTTACTGCCATAGTAGTAAAACCTCCTATAAAAATTATTGTTATTAAATTATCAAATCTATTTTACAATATTGTAATAAAATATGCAAGCATTATTTGCGATTTTTTTCAATTTTCTTCTAATCTGCATAAAAGAATTGCTTTTTAGCCGATTTTTTAGACAATTTAGCCAATCTTTCCCCTTTATTTTGTCTGGTCAGCCGGTGTATAGTTTTCTAAAACCTCTGCCTTAACAATCACAGGTTTTTTAACCAATTCATCTCTCTGAAGACCGCGGGTGGGCATGGCGGCAATTTCGTCTGCCAGTTCGATGCCTTCAATCACTTTACCAAAGGTAGCATATTGTCCGTCTAAATAAGATTGTGTGTCTGTCATAATGAAAAACTGGCCGCTGGCAGAGTTGGGGTCAGATGTACGGGCCAAAGAAACAACGCCACGCTCATGCTTTAAGTTATTTTCAAAGCCGTTATCAGAAAATTCACCTTTGACACTACGCTTATAGCCGCCAACACCAAAGCCGTCAGCCGATCCACCCTGTATTAAGCCGGAAATGGTACGATGGAACACTTTGCCGTCATAATAGCCGGATTTAACACAGTCTAAAAACAGTTCCACACTATCAGGAGCAATCTCGGGGTATAATTCAATGATAAAAGCTCCCTCTTCTAAAGTGAGTTTAACAAAAGAATGTTCTTTTACTTCACCTGCCGTGCCACCGGAACCGCAGCCGGTAAAAACACATGTAAAGACTAAAACAAGCGCCAACAACAAACACAACTTTTTATTCATTTTCATTCTCCTGTCTTTTTAAAAATCAAACACAAAACCCTGTCGGGCTATAAAACCGACATGCTATTATTATAAACATACAGAGGTCTGTTGTCAAGTCAAGGCAAAAATGGGCTCTATTAAAAGAAAAACAACATTTTTATTGAAATCACCCTCCCCCTGTGGTATAATAAATCCATTAACAGCTTGAAAATTTTAACTTTCCTGCTGTTATGCAAGACAGAAACAACAGAAAGGTGTCGATTGTGTTAATGGAAGACGCTTTAAAGCAAAAAAACAGCTCTTTTAAGAAAAAGCTTGAAAATTTTTGGTATTACTATAAAACAGCGATTATAATTGCGCTTGTTGTGGCTGCTATTATCATTTTTCTCTACCCGGATAAAGTAACAAGTGACTTAAACATTTCCCTCACCACTGCCGGTGCACTGACAGAGAAGGACATCAACTTTAATGAAGCCCTGCCCAATTTGGTTCAGGATATTAACGGCGACGGTGAAAGAAACATCACTATTTCTCGCCAGTTTATCACCGATGATGAAAATGATGAGCGCACCAAAGCCTACTGGCAGACTTTGGAGGGTCAGCTTTCTCACAAGGGTGCCACAATTTTTATTGCAGACCCCATCACCCGTGATCTTTTGCTGAAAAAAGACGCTTTTTGCTATTTGGATGAATTTTTTGATATTGACGAATTTGGCGACCGTGTTGTGTTCCGTGACGAAAAGCCCATTGCTTTTTCTTTAAAAGGCAGCCGGGTTTTAAAAGACATGCAGTTTGTCTATGACGATTTGTATGCATTCATTCTTTTCAAGCGCCCTGAAGATGCAAACGATCCGGCTACCATTTTGGAATACGAAAACGCCGTGGCCGTTCTTTCCGCCCTGATGGAGCAAGAATAAAATTTCGTTTCTCACCTTTAATGCAAAGGAGACTTTTTATGGATATTGCCGCTTCTGACGAACAAACCCTGTTTGAGCAATATTATGCTACACATGATGCTGCTCTTTTAGACAAAATAATGGATACTTATCAATACATGACCACGATTTTATCCCGTCGTTTTGTGGGCAAGGGTCTTGAGTATGACGATATTTATCAATCCGCATCCATTGGCTTAATGAACGCTGTAAAACGGTTTGACCCCCATCGTGGCATTCGCTTTTCCACCTTTGCCACCCCGACCATTTTGGGTGAAATCAAGCGTCTGTTTCGCGATAAAGGCAATTGCATCCGTGTGCCGAGACGAATGTATGAAATTTTTTCAAAGGCAAACACTTTGCGAAATGAAGAGCTGGTACGAACCGGCAAAACCCCAAGTCTTGAGGATTTATCGCAGGCGCTGGGTTTTTCCGTTGAGCAGCTGGCCCAGGCCATGTTTTGGGGCGACAATCGAACGGTTCAATCTTTTGAACAGCCTATTGACGATGAGGATGCCATCTTGGCTGACTGTCTTGGGGTTGACGACGATGCCTTTTTAATGATTGAAAACCGCGATTTTATTGAAAGCTTCATCCACTCTCTTCCCGAGCGTGAACAGCAATTCATTCAATACCGTTTTTATGACGAAATGACACAAACTGAAATTGCCCGTCTAATGAACACATCCCAAATGAATATTTCCCGTTTAGAGAAAAAGGTTCTTGCTCATTTGCGCCGGGTGTATGACCAAAGCGTTGGCTAAACTTTTAAAAGCCCAAAATCAAAAGCACTTCCTCAGGAAGTGCTTTTTTTAAATTCATTTTATCGTTTCATAAATTTTGTGGATTACTGCACCTGTCATTTCAGCGCCAGGCTGTTATTTAAAAGGCTTGTGCTATAGACAAATAACACATCGCAATGTTCAAATTCAACCAAATTGCCCACAAAGGCACTTTGAACATAGCGGATATCCACAACCGTTATTTTCGCATATCCCTCTGCCAAAAGCGGCGCCAGGCTACTGCCAAAAGAATCTCTGAAAATTACCAGTTCTTTATCGGTTTTGGCATTGGGATTTTCAATGGTTACAAGGGGCGTTGTACCGGATAAAAACATTTCATAGGGATCTTTGCCGTAAGCCTTTTCCATGTTATAAAGTGTTCCCTCTTTACCCGCACCTGTGTCATAATAAGTCACCCGGCACGCATCTAAGGTTTCATTAGTTAAATAGATGATTTCATCCGGGTCGGTGGGCAAAGCAAGTTGCCCGGCATACACGCCGTAGAAGGGATTATCCAGCTTATTCTCATTATATGTTGTGGAAACATTCACACCCATAGCGGTGCCGAATTTTTCAGCAATATCCACGATTTTTTCCTGCCGCCAATGACTGTCAGTTTTGTAATAATCCTCCAGCCCTAGTAAGTCTGTCACATCAATATAGGTCATATAGCTCATTTTTTCCTTCATTTTTTCTATAAACGCCGAATAGTCCAAAGACGGATAGCCGTTTTTAGGCGCTAAAAGAAAATTCTTATCGGGAATAACCGAAAAATAAACCTTTGTGTCTTGCTCCTTTAGATAGGCGTTATAAAGGTAGGCAAAGCGTTCTGCCGCATAGTCCATCATTTGCGGATTTTCCACGCTGTCAAGTTTAGAGATGTGACCGTCTGCAACAAAAAGCCCATTATTATCAAGCTTTTTAAAAACGGTTTTGCTAAACCAGGCTTTTATGCTGCGAAATGCATCTCTGAAAGGAAAACGCTCGGTTGCATAGGTTTCAAAATCCTGGGTGAATTCGCCGTTTGCAAATGAGCTCACCGAAAAGCTTGGAAAGCTTGCCAGCTCTCTTCTCTCGCTTTCAGAGAACACATCTGCAGGCTTAACGATACACAGTACCGATATGCAAAGCAAAAGAAACGAAAATATAAATGTTGTTAGAATGTTCTTTGTTTTTTTATTCATATAATCGCCTCCTTAAAAACGGAAATATAAGAACGGGTTAAAGGCGCCATCGGTAAGATAAGCCGTTGCCAAAAGAAGCAGGCAAACCAAAAGCGGAATTTCTATGAACTCCCATACCGCAGAAGCAGTCTTGTTTTTTCGGCACCTTTCAAGCAACAGCTTTGGCAGTGGCGTGGCTGCCAAAATCGCAATCGCCATAACCACACCATAGCTTCGCAAGTAATACCAGAACCCTGCTGAAACCATAGGCAGTCCACCTGCACCAAACATGCCGCCCACATGGGAAACTGCTTCGGTCATAGACCCTGCACCAAAAATGGCAAAGCTAATGGCCACGAAAAACAAAACATAAATGTGCCCCAGGGTTTTAAAGCGTTCTAAAGCTTTTCCAAAAAAGAATTTTTCAAGGGCTAGCAGCACGCCAAAATACAAACCCCAAACAATGAAGTTCCACTCTGCCCCATGCCAAAAGCCCGTTAAAAACCAAACGGTGAAAATGTTAAAAAGCATCCTGCCACGCCGAACCCGGTTGCCGCCCATGGGAATGTAAACATAGTCGCGGAACCATGAGCCTAAGGACATGTGCCATCTGCGCCAAAATTCGCTGATGCTCTTTGAAATAAAGGGATAATTAAAGTTTTCCAAAAAGTCAAATGCAAATATTTTGCCAAGACCGATGGCCATGTCGCTATAGCCTGAAAAATCAAAATAAACCTGCAGCATATAGGCAAAAACATAAAGCCAATAAAACAAAACGGATTTATCCCCTGCCGCCAAAAAGGCCGTACACAGTTCACCCAGGGTGTTGGCAAGCAACACTTTTTTGGAAAGACCAATAATAAATCGCCGAATGCCCCGAGAAACTTTTTTGAAGCTGTGTTCCCGGCTCGTCAATGCTTTTTCCACATCAACATAGCGCACAATGGGGCCTGCAATTAACTGGGGAAACAGCGCAATGTAGGTTGCAAGGGTAATGGGATTTTTTTGCGCGTGCGTATTACCTCTATACACATCAATAACATAGCTCAAGGTCTGAAAGGTGTAAAAGCTGATGCCGATAGGCAAAACCACATGCAAAAGCGGAACTGAAAGACCTGTTACCCTGTTAAAGTTTACAATGAAAAAATCAGCATATTTAAAATAGCCTAAAAAGCCTAAATTGATGACCGCTGCCATAATCATAAACAGCTTGGATAGGGGGTTTTCCTTACATTTTTCAATTAAAAGCGCCAGGCCATAATTAACCGCTATGGTTGCCATCATCAAAAAGACATATTTAGGCTCACCCCAGGCATAAAACAAAAGACTGAACAATAAAAGAACCGTGTTTTTAAGCCTTTTGGGTGCAGCCAGATATACCAATAAAACACAGGGCAAAAAATAATATAAAAACGGAATGCCTGAAAAAACCATAGGTCACCTCATATATTCAAAAACGAACGCTTTTTAAATGGCGTTCGTTTTTGTTTCGTTACTGTTTTTATTCTTCGCTGAATTCTTTGGGGCACATAACAAAGAACACTTTGTTACCTGCACTGCCGGCTACCATTTCTTCGGCTTCAACACAGATGTTCCAACGCAAATCTGCATTTGCCTTTAATGTGGAGATAAAATCGGAAGCATTTGTGCCATCTTCAAGCGTAAAAACATAGCCCACAAAAGCAATAGAACCGATAACGGGGCCAAACATAGCGCCCTCTTTAAAGCCTTTAATTTCAGCGTTTCCAAAACCGGAAAGAAAACCCGGTTCAACGGGCATTGTAGCACCGGGAAAAGGAATGATGGGGTTGGTTAAAATCGCATTTGCCAAGCTTTCAGCACTGGTATGGGAGCCTGCCTTTGCATTAAAATCTGCCAAGAGCTTTTGTCCCACTGTTTTCGCCTGTTCCTGAGGCTTGGGAGTGGGTGTGGCTTCCGGAGTGGGAGTCGGTGTTTCAGCCGGTTTTTCAGAGGGCTTTTCAGAAGGCTTTTGTGTCGGTTTTTCAGAGGGTTTTTCTGTTGCAGATTCTTTTTCCTCTTCTTTTACATTTTCCTCTGCCTCTTCACCTGTTTCAACCATTTCTTCCATTTGCTGTTCTTTATCAACAGCTTCTAAATCCGCATCACTATTTTTGCCACTGCAAGCCGCTAAAGTCAGAGCTGTGGCAATGGCTAAAAGCAGCGCAATCATTTTTTTAGTTTTCATGTTCATTCTCCTTATTACAGTGAATTATGGGTTGATGTACAACTTTCAAGATATAAGACGCCGAATTTTGAAAAAAGTTCCACTTAATTTAAATTATTTTAATGTGGCATTTTTTCGCACGATATTTTTCTTTTTTATAAAAAACGCCATAGCTTTCACACTATGGCGCTCAGGTAACCGATTGATATAGTCGCCTGCCGTATTCTTTTTTATACCTACTTAAGCAGAGTGCTTGCGAAAGCTTTTATAATTTACCGGCAAGGGTAACACTTTTGCCTTATATAACGGTGTGTAAATAATCAAAACAATGGCAAAATCAATGCAGTGGTGAATGAAGGTGCCAAGACCAACTGTTACCAATATGTATTCTGCAATGGAGGCCGGCGTTTCAATAACCGCTAAAGAAACAAGACCAACCAACATTTCACTGGCTGCATGAACAAGACCGGTTAAAAGCAGAATAAGGAAAACATTATATTCTTTTTTAGCCATGTAATAACCAAGCAAACCAAAAGCCAAATGAACAAAAGCTCGTGCAGAAACCCAGGGATTTCCTAAGGCCACGAAAAAGCCAAGCGCGCTGCCAATGGCTGTGCCGATAACAGCAGAGGGGCCAATGAACAAGGCTAAAATGCCCGGCACATGCGCTGCAAAGGTTGCCGAAAAAATCGGCTCTAAAACGATTTTAAAGGGCATGTACATGGAAATTATCATGGCAATAGCCGTCAAAAGAGCTGACATAGTAATGTTTTTAACATTCAATGTCGATTTGGTGTTCAATCTTGATTGTGTGTCCATATAAATAGTCTCCATTCTGCCTTTCGGCTAAATTATTGTTGTTCGCCTCTTTTGTAACACCTTAGAACTTAAAGGCGTATAATGTGATATGAGGTGAACATTATGTTTTTTTCTATTGTCCGTGACGCTGTCACATTGTTTTTATTGCTTTATGCTGTGATTGATTTAGCAAATCGTCTGGCTGCCTTTTTGCGCCAAATTCTTGCACCTAAAAACAGTTCCTGCAAGGCTATCACCGTTTTTCTTTTATCCGAATGTTCCTGCTGCAATGCCGAATATCAAATTCGCACTCTTTTAAAGCAAAACCGGAACATCATTTTAATTCGGGACGATTGCGACGAAGAAACAGCTCTTATTGCCCAAAAATTAGCCAATGAATATGAATATGTAAAGTTGCTTTCTTTCTCTGAATGCATCCAGCTGCTTACGCCTCAAAAAACGACGAATGCTTACGAAGCAAATGATAAAGAGGCAGACCTAAGCCTAAACAAATGACCAACTCGCCTATGCCAACGGTTATCATGTTTAGAAGCAGTGCCGGCGAATCGGGCACAACAAAATATAGCATACTGCCCACTAAAACGGCATTTGACACAACCGGTGCCAGCATGGCAAGCCATGGTTTTTTTCGCAAAAACCTTGTTCCCAAAGCGCCAATGCAGGTTGCCAGAGAACCAATGACAATGTCATAAAGCCCATAACCGCCAATTAAGTTGGCGACCACGCAGCCCACGGTCAAGCCCGGAATTGAACAGGGCATAAAAAGAGGAAGGGCCGTCAAGGCTTCTGCAATACGAAATTGCACCGGACCGTAAGATATCCATGAAAAAGCCAGGGTCAGCACTGCATAAAGTGCTGCAACAACCGCCCCAAAAACCATTGCTCTTGTGTTTTTTTTCATGGTCTTTTCACCTTTTAGTGCTCACAGCTGCCGCAGCAACCGTCACAATGCTTTTTGGGTTCAAAAGGCAACCCCTGTCTTTCGTGATAATCTGCCAAAGCGGCTTCAATGGCTTCTTCTGCCAAAACAGAACAATGAATTTTGGCTGTGGGCAGACCATCTAACGCTTCCATAACGGCTTTATTGGTCAGCTGTCTTGCCTCTTCAATGGTTTTTCCTTTAACCAGTTCTGTTGCCATAGAGCTGGTTGCAATGGCAGCTCCGCAACCAAAGGTTTTAAATTTACAATCTTTAATGATGCCGTCTTCAATTTTCATATACATTTTCATGATGTCGCCACATTTGGCATTACCCACCTGGCCGACAGCATTAGCATCTTCAATTTCGCCCACATTTCTGGGGTTTGTAAAATGATCCATAACTTTTTCACTATACATAATATTAAATGCTCCTTTTTCTACGCCACTCAACCCGGATAGATGGGTGACATAGCACGCAAAATTTTAACAATATCAGGTAACACGCTGAGGACATAATCAATCTCTGCCTCGGTGTTTTGCTCGCCGATTGACAAGCGAAGAGAGCCGTGGGCTATTTCATGAGGAAGACCCAGCGCCAGCAAAACATGAGACGGATCTAAAGAGCCGCTGGTGCAGGCAGAACCGCTTGAAGCGGCAATGCCCTTGGCATCTAACCGCAAAAGCAAAGCCTCGCCCTCAATATATTGAAAGCAGAAATTAACATTACCCGGAAGCCGCTCTATGCGGTGACCGTTTAAGCGGGCATGGGGAATGGTTTCCACAATGCCGGCAATCAGCTTTTCACGCAGGGCGGTAATGCGCTCACGCTTTTCTTCTAAATTTTGTGTGGCCAAAGTGATGGCCTTACCTAATCCTGCAATGCCGGCCACATTTTCTGTGCCGCCGCGACGGTTCCGTTCCTGTGCGCCGCCGTGCATAAAGGTGTCAATCTTTGTGCCCTTCTTAATGTAAAGAGCGCCAACACCTTTAGGGCCGCCAAACTTATGGGCGGACAAGGATAACATATCCACACCCAGTTCCTTCACATTGACGGGGATTGAACCAACGGCCTGCACCGCATCGGTGTGGAACAAAATTTTCTTTTCAGCCGCAATGGCAGAAAGTTCACGAATGGGCTCAACGGTGCCGATTTCGTTATTAGCCATCATAATGGAAATTAAAATGGTATCTTCACGAATGGCATCTCGCAGAGCATCGGGGCTCACAATGCCCTGCTCATCAACGGGAAGATAGGTAACGGAAAAGCCGTGCTTTTCAAGATATGCCGCGGTGTGTAGCACTGCATGATGCTCAATTTGTGAGGTAATAATGTGTTTTCCCTTTGCCTGATTGGCGAAAGCTGCGCCTTTAATGGCCCAGTTATCCGCCTCTGTTCCGCAGGCTGTAAAGAAAATTTCAGCAGGGTCTGCGCCCAAAGCTGCAGCCACCTGTCTGCGTCCTTCTGCAACGGCTATCTCGGCAGCCGCTGCTTTTTTATATATAGAAGAAGGGTTGCCAAATTCCGCCTGCAAATAAGGCAGCATAGCCTCAAGCACTTCCGGCTTAACAGGCGTTGTGGCACTGTTATCTAAATATACGAATTGTTCCATGGTCACCAGCCTCTGTTTATCAGTTTCGGATTCAATATGTCTTTTGCCAAAATCCGTCATTTATCATTATACATCATTTTTTAGAAAACTTCAATAATAAAACCGATAAAATTTGGTTTTTTTAATCATTTTTCTTCATTAAAATGACGAAAAATAAAGTGCATTTATCTTTTTTTAAAAAATTTGGCTATATCGCTTTGTTTCAAGAGCCTTAAAAATTTCCTGGTCGCTCATGTGCCGTGCACAAATCATTAAAATGCCCCGGTCTTCATTTGCAAAATTCTGTAAACCCAAAGACGCCTCTAAAATATTGGTTTCTTTATAAACCACCGCATCCACAGCACCCGTGTAGTCAAACAGCGGCACAACAACATGACCAGCCTCTTTTAAACGCCCGCAAAGACTTTCCATGCCCTGCTCCATGGCAATAATCATCTCTTTTCCTCCCATCGATTCAATCCTTTTCTCTATATTTATTAAAAATAATCGCCTTACTATTATTGCCATTTTTTTTAAAAAACCTTTTACTTTTTGAAAAAAACATGATAAAATAATACATAGTGTCGCTCATTGTAGCATCGGCACAGACGAAACCATTACGAAAGAGAGGAATTGGCATGCAATTTATTATTGTAACCGGCATGTCCGGCGCAGGTAAAAGCACCGTTGTGCATATTCTGGAAGACATTGGATACTATTGCATTGACAATATGCCTCCCACACTCATCACAAACTTTGTGACCCTGTGCCAAAACTCGAACATTAACTTAGATAAAATTGCCTTTGTTGTTGATGCCCGCAGTGGCGAAAAGGTTATGCGTTTAGCCGACGAAATCACGGAATTCCGAAACAGCGGTAATCACTGTGAGGTGGTTTTTTTAGAGGCCAGTGACGAAACCATTATCAAGCGTTATAAAGAAACCCGGCGCAAGCACCCCCATGCCAAAGACGGTTCCTTGACCGACGGCATTAAAATCGAGCGTCGCTTATTGGCTGAAATCCGCGATAAATCCGATTATATCGTTGACACCACCGGTCTTTTAACAAAACAATTGAGGGAGCAGATTCTCTCTATGTTTGAAGACCGACAAAAATATAAAAGCATCAATGTGCATGTTATGTCTTTTGGCTTTAAACGGGGCATCCCTTTAGACAGCGACTTAATGTTTGATGTCCGGTTTTTACCCAATCCCTTTTATGAAACCGATTTAAAAATGCTGACAGGCCTTGATAAGCCTGTGAAAGACTTTGTTTTTAAATGGGATGTGACAAAGGAATTTGTTAAAAAACTACATGATATGGTTGCCTTTCTCCTGCCCCAATATGTTGAAGAGGGCAAAACGCAACTGGTTATCAGCATTGGCTGCACCGGCGGCAAACACCGTTCTGTCGCTTTGGCTGAAGAGCTCGGTGCTTTTTTGCGGCAAAATAATTATTACACCATTGTAACCCATCGTGACTGCGGATTGGACCAAAAATAATAAAACACAGAAGCGATTGCGATTTTTCAGGCACAAACGAAACTGGAGGAACACATGTTTACATCAAATTGTCTTTCAACAAATGAAGAAAACCATCTCACCATCGGTGGTGTGGATGCGGCAAGCCTTGCCGCAGAATATGGCACACCTCTCTATGTTTTAGATGAAGACCATATTCGAAGGAACTGCCGGATGTATACCAAATCCATGGAGCAGTTTTATGGCAATAACGGCATGATTTTATATGCCAGCAAGGCCCTTTGCACCATGGCTCTTTGCAAAATTATCAAAGAAGAAAACATGGGGCTCGATGTTGTGTCCGGCGGTGAGTTATATACCGCCCACAAAGCCGATTTCCCCATGGAGCATGTTTATTTTCACGGCAATAACAAAACCGTTGAAGAGCTGACGCTTGCCCTGTCTTTAGGTGTTGGTCGCATTGTGGTGGATAACAGTTATGAGCTTGCAAGGCTTAATGCCCTTTGCGAAAAAGAAAATAAAAAAGCATCGGTTCTGTTTCGCATTAAACCCGGCATTGATGCACACACCCACGATGCCATCATGACCGGACAGATTGATTCGAAATTCGGTGTGGCCATTGAAAATGGCAAGGCCATGGCTTTAATTCGTGAAGCGGCTTCTATGTCACACATCGACATAGCCGGCGTTCATTGCCACATTGGCTCTCAAATTTTTGACCTGTCGCCCTTTGAAAAAGCCGCTGAAGTGATGATGAACTTCATTGGTGATGTGCAAGACGAATTGGGCATCACAATCCGTGAGCTTAATTTAGGCGGTGGATTTGGTGTGCGTTATGTTGAAGAAGATGACCCCATTGCCTATGATAAATATATGGAAGCGGTGAGCGTAGTTGTAAAAGAAACCGCCGCAAAACGCTCGGTGCCCCTGCCCCGCATCCTCATGGAGCCGGGCCGTTCCATTGTGGCCTCAGCCGGCATTACCTTATACACCGTTGGTGCCGTTAAAAACATCCCGGGGGTGAGAAACTACCTGGCTGTGGATGGTGGCATGACCGACAACCCACGCTTTGTTCTTTACGACGCTGAATATGATTTTGTTTTGGCAAATCGTGCAACTGAAGCAAAAACAGAAAGCTATACTGTTGCCGGAAAATGCTGTGAATCCGGCGATTTGCTGGGTAAGGATATTCCCCTTCCCCCTGCCAAAAGCGGTGATATTTTAGCGGTTTTAACCACAGGCGCTTATAACTATTCCATGTCTAGCAATTATAACCGCATCCCCCGCCCGGCCATGGTGATGGTTTCTGGCGGAAAAAGCCGCGTTGTGATTAAGCGTGAAACCTATGAAGATGTGATTAAAAACGATGTTTTATAATTAGAAAAACAAAAGGCAATGGGTCGGGCTTACTGCCCTGTCCATTGCTTTTTAAAAGGATTTTTATGGCTTAACGCTATTGACAAAGAAGGATTTTCATAGTATAATTAGTCGTGTTTTTAAGATTGATTGCTGGTGTAGCTCAGTTGGTAGAGCAGCTCATTCGTAATGAGCAGGTCGCGGGTTCGAGTCCCATTACCAGCTCCAAAATAAGCCAGGTCCATAAAGGGCCGGGCTTATTTTTTTATTCAAAGGGACTCGAACCCTGAGAGGGTTTTTGCGGTCAAGAAAACAGTCCAGCGGACTGTTTTTCAGCAAAAAGGTGCGAAGGCGGGTACCAAAAGGCAAAGCCTTTGGGTCGCCAAGCAGATAAGACGCCAAAGGTGGCTGTGTCCCATTACCAGCTCCAAAATAAGCCGGGTCCATAAAGGGCCAGGCTTATTTTTTTATTCAAAGGGACTCGAACCCTGACCATCTATTTTTCGAGGATATCTTTGGCGCAACTTACCTCTTTGACTGGTATAAATTTAACAACACGGTTGAAAATAAGAAAAAAGGAAAGGAACGCTCGCCCATGCAAAGCTTTAAAGAATTATACATCAACTTAACAAAAGCCGCTCTGCAAAACAAATTGGAAGAAGCGATTAAAAAACTGGAAAATGAGGATATCAATACCCATCATCTTTCCTGTCTGCTGCACCCTGAAGAACACGCACCTATCATTTCTACCTCCCCCTGCGAGTGTCATGACGAGGACTGCAATTGCCAAAAATCCTGCTTGTTTAACGCCTTATCAAAAAATGAAAAAGGCGAAATCATCATAGACCCAAGCGCATGCCAATATTGTGGTGTTTGTGTGGATGCCTGCCGTGCCGAGAGACTGACCGACGCCAAGCAAACCTTGCCTGTTTTGGAAGAAATTCACCGCAAAGAACGCCCGGTTTATGCCATGATTGCCCCTGCCTTTATCGGTCAGTTCAGCCACGATGTCACCCCTGGCAAGCTTCGTGCCGCATTTAAGTGTCTTGGTTTTGCCGGCATGCTAGAGGTGGCGCTGTTTGCCGACATTTTAACGCTCAAAGAAGCTTTAGAGTTTGACAAAGCGGTCAAGAATGAAAAAGACTATATGCTCACCAGTTGTTGTTGCCCCATCTGGCTTGCCATGTGCCGCAAAGCCGGGCTCATGGACCACATCCCCGGCTCTGTTTCACCTATGGTGGCCTGTGGGCGCAGCATTAAGCGTCTGCACCCCGATGCCATAACAGTTTTTATTGGTCCCTGCATGGCAAAAAAAGCAGAGGCAAAAGAGAAGGACATAAAAGACGCGGTCGACCATGTTTTAACCTTTCAGGAAATTCAGGAGGTGTTTGAACTGGCCGGCATTAACCCGGCACTATTAAACGAAGATGACCGGGAACACTCCTCCACTGCCGGACGGATTTATGCCTATGCCGGTGGCGTGAGCCAGGCTGTTAAAGGTTGCCTTGAAAAGCTCCGCCCTGCCCGCTCACTGCCTTTAAAAGCAACCTGCGCCGACGGTGTGCCTGCCTGCCGTGAACTCATCGACCATGTTTTAGCAGGCGATATTACGGCAAACTTTTTAGAGGGTATGGGCTGTGTTGGCGGTTGTGTGGGCGGCCCGAAAATCCTCATAGATACCGAAGAGGGAAAAGAGCATGTGAAGGAATATGGCAAAGAGGCTCTCTATGAGTCCCCTGCTGAAAACCCCTATGTTGTGGAGCTGCTCCATCGTCTTGGCTACCCCACCATTGAATCCCTTCTCACCCAGGATGATATCTTCGCCCGTCATTTTAACTCCTGATTACTATTTTTTGATTTTGACTTGAATTATCCGGCGTAATATAGTAAAATGATGGTATTGAATTGATAAGCGCGAAAGCAGTGAGACAGCATTATGCATTGGATGACCCGACATATAAAAAAAGAGGTAAAATCGCCCTCGCCGGATAGCCTTTTATTTAGTAACAGCGCCTTAAAATCCTTGATTATCCCCTTGAT
This sequence comes from Clostridia bacterium, assembly GCA_045590535.1. GTDB lineage: Bacteria > Bacillota > Clostridia > UBA1381 > UBA9506 > UMGS755. The sequence continues at coordinate 27,335 of JAZNRE010000028.1, read as the reverse complement.
TGTGGAACAGCTGTTGGCCACCTTTGTTGGCGTGGCAGACGGAATCATGGTGGCAGGCATTGGTGAAGTGGCTCTTTCGGCCGTGGCGCTGGTTGACCAATTAAGCATCGTTATTTTAAATCTTTTTGTGGCATTTGCCACCGGTGGCGCTGTTGTGTCATCACAGTTTATCGGCGCGCAAAATAAGGAAAAAGCCCGCCAGTCTGCCGGTCAGCTTTTGTTGGTTGTAACCGTTGTTTCAGTTCTTTTAATGACCGTTATCCTGCTTTTTAACCGCAACATCCTCGCTCTGTTCTTTGGCACTATTGAGCCGGATGTTATGAACAACTCAAACATCTATTTCACCATCACCGCCGTTTCATATCCCTTTATGGCGGTGCTCAGCGCGGCCAATGCCCTGTTTCGCTCTATGGGCAATTCAAAAGTCACCATGAAGACTTCCATTTTAATGAACGCAATCAATGTGGCTGGCAACGCACTTTTAATTTATGGTTTTAAACTGGGTGTTGCTGGCGCAGCTTATGCCACTTTACTTGCCCGTGCCGTTGCCTGCATTGTATCACTTGTTTTGCTGGCTCACTCTCATGGGGATATTTACATCAGTCGGCACATGAACTGGCGACCTGACTTTAGCATTATTGGCAAAATTTTTAAAATCGGCATTCCCAACGGTCTTGAAAACACGGTTTTTCATTTGGGACGCGTGCTTGTTTTAGGTGTTATTTCGGTTTTTGGCACCACACAGATTGCCGCCAATGCAACGGCCAGCACCCTGGCAACCTTCACAACCGTACCCGGTCACGCCATTGGTTTGGCTATCATTACTGTTGTTGGCCAATGTGTGGGCGCACAGGATTTAACCCAGGCAAAATATTATATGAAAAAGATGCTCAAAATGTCCTATTGGCTCCACTGTGTTGTAAGCCTGCTGCTAGTGCTTCTTTTATTTCCCATTTTAAAGCTTTATCAGTTAACGCCCGCAACCGAGCTTTTAACCTTTTATCTTGTTTTGATTCATGCCCTTTGCGGCATTGTTTTCTGGCCCATGTCTTTTACCATTCCCAACATGCTGCGTGCCACCAACGATGCGACTTTCACCATGGCAGCTTCCATGTTTTCCATGATTGTTTTTCGAATTGGCGGCAGCTATGTTTTCGGTTTATGGCTTGGCTATGGCGCCATTGGCGTTTGGTTTGCCATGGTGATGGATTGGATTTGCCGTTCTTCATTTTTTGTATGGCGCATTTTGAAAGGCCGTTGGATAAAACAGGCATTTAAAAACATGTAATATAGCATTTTACCTTAAGAAAGGAAAATATAAAGATGAAAAATTTACACGAAAAGCAAGGCTTCATCTGTGATATGGACGGTGTTATCTATCATGGAAACACCCTGCTGCCTGGTGTTAAAGAATTTGTGAACTGGCTGCAGAAAGAAGAGAAGAAGTTTTTGTTTTTAACCAATTCAAGCGAATATTCACCTCTTGAGTTAAGGCAAAAATTGGCACGCATGGGCCTTGAAGTGGATGAAAGCCATTTTTACACTAGCGCTTTAGCCACGGCGCATTTTTTAAAAAATCAAATGCCCGGCTGCAGCGCTTATGTAATTGGCGCACCCGGACTCCTCAATGCTCTTTATGACGCCGGCATCACCATGAATGATGTGAATCCCGATTATGTAATTGTGGGCGAAACCAGAGCGTATAATTATGACAGTGTTCTTCGTGCTGTGAGCCATGTGCGAAACGGTGCACGCTTAATTGGCACCAACACCGACTTAACCGGCCCCAGCGAAACGGGGATCATTCCCGCCTGTCGCGCGCTGATTGCGCCCATTGAGCTGGCTTCAGAAAAAGCGGCCTACTTCATCGGTAAGCCAAACGCCTTAATGATGCGCACCGCCCTTAAAATGCTGGGGGTTCACTCGGCTGACGCCGTGATGATTGGTGACCGTATGGACACCGACATTATTGCCGGCATTGAAAGCGGTCTTGATACTGTCCTTGTCTTATCCGGTGTGACACAAAAAGAAGACCTTTGCCACTACTCTTTCCAGCCCCGTTACATATGCAGTGGCATTGATGAGATGGTTAAGAGCCTGCATCTATAAAAACTTACCTTTTCATTTTAAGCATAAAAAAGGCGTCTGCTTTTGCAGACGCCTTCATTTTTTTACTATTTACTTTAAGAGTTTCTGTGTGTCAAGGGCAATGGTCAGCTCTTCATTTGTGGGAATGACAAAAGCTTTAACCAAAGAACCATCTTTACTGATTTCAGTTTCTTTTCCACGAACATTGTTCTTTTCAGAATCGCAGGTAATGCCCATAAATTCCATATTGGAAAGAATTCTTTCACGCATAGCAATGCTGTTTTCGCCAACGCCAGCTGTGAATACCAAAGCATCCACACCGCCCATAGCTGCAGCATAGTAACCAATGTAACGCTTAACGCTGTATTCAAACATATCAAGAGCCAATGCACATCTCTTGTCACCATTCTGCTTGCCGGCATCCAAATCACGGAAGTCGCTGGAAACACCGGAGATACCAAACACGCCGGATTTTTTATTCAGCATAGCGTCAGCTTCAGCAACAGAAAGACCCTCTTTTTCCATGATAAAGGTAACAATCGCCGGGTCAATAACGCCGGAACGGGTACCCATAGGAACACCGGCTAAGGGTGTGAAGCCCATAGAGGTGTCTACGGATTTACCCTTGTTAACAGCGGTGATGGATGAGCCATTACCCAGATGCAAAGTGATGATGCGCAAATCTTCAATGGGGCGATTCATCATGGCTGCACAACGGTTTGCAACATAGTAGTGTGATGTGCCATGGAAGCCGTATTTTCTAATTTTATATTTTTCATAATATTCATAGGGCAAAGCATACATATACGCTTCAGCAGGCATTGTCTGGTGGAAAGCTGTATCAAACACAGCAACCATGGGAACGCCGGGCATAGCCTTTTCGCATGCTTCAATACCGATTAAGTTAGCCGGATTGTGAAGGGGTGCTAAAGCACTGCACTCATCAATCTTTTTCTTCACATCGTCGTTAATGATAACGGACTGATTGAAGAATTCGCCACCGTGAACAACGCGGTGACCCACTGCATCAATGGCTTTCATGTCGCTGATAACGCCGTGGTTTGCATCAACCAAAGCATCAATAACCATAGAAATAGCATCGGCATGGTCTTTCATGGGTTTTTCAATGGTCACAGCCTCTTTATCGCTGGGGCTATGCTTTAAGCAAGAACCTTCAATGCCAATACGCTCGCACAAGCCCTTTGCCATAACACCCTGTGTGTCCATGTTAATCAGCTGATATTTTAAAGAAGAACTACCTGCATTGATAACCAGTACATTCATTTTTTTCTGCCTCCTTACTGATTTTTCTGTGCCTGTACACAAGTGATGGCTACAACGCCTACAATGTCATCAGCTGAGCAGCCTCTTGACAAGTCATTGATGGGCATTGCAATACCCTGGGTGATAGGACCGTAAGCTTCTGCTTTAGCCAGTCTCTGCACCAGTTTATAACCAATGTTACCTGCATCCAGGTCGGGGAATACCAAAACATTGGCATGTCCTGCAACGGATGAATCAGGCGCCTTGGATTCGCCGATTTCGGGCACGATGGCTGCATCTAACTGTAATTCACCGTCAAGCTTAACATTGGGATATTTTTCTTTGGCAATTTTGGTTGCTTCAACAACCTTATCTACATCTGCATGCTTTGCACTGCCCTTTGAAGAGTGAGAAAGCATAGCAACATAAGCTTCTTCTTCAGCTAAAAGCTCAAAGGATTCAGCGGAGCAACCTGCAATGGCGGCCAGTCTTTCGGGGTCGGGATTTTGTTCCAAACCGCTGTCAGCAAAAATGAAGGTGCCGTTTGCACCGTATTCGCAATCGGGCACAACCATAACGAAGAAAGCGGATACCAAAGCCACGCCCGGCTTGGTTTTAATAATCTGCAGGCTGGGGCGCAGGGTGTTGGCTGTGGAATGGCAAGCACCGGAAACAACACCGTCAGCATCGCCGGCTTTAACCATTAAGCATGCATAATACATATAATCGCCTAAAGCTTGCTTCTTTGCTTCTTCATAGGTAAGACCCTTTGATTTTCTTAATTCAACAAAGAGGTTTAAATATTCCTCTGTTTTCTCATAGGTAAAGGGGTCGATAATGGTGGCTTTGGAAATATCCAGGCCTTTGGAGTTTTCAGCAACCTCTTCGGGTGTACCGATAATAATCAGGTTGGCGATATCCTCCTTTAAAATGGTTGCAGCAGCCTCAAAGGTTCTTCTGTCCATAGATTCGGGCAGAACAACTGTCTTTTTATCGGCCTTTGCTCTTTCTTTGATTCTGTCTAAAAATTGACTCACAGAAAATTCCTCCTTTATTTAAATTGTTAATTCACACTATTTCCAAACATATATTATACAACAATTAAAGCGCGGTCGCAAGAAAAAAAACGGGGAAACCAAATGTTTTTTGCTTTGTTTTCCCCGTTTTACTCATTTTTTATAAAAATCAAACATTTTTTAGTAAATCATGGAATTTTAGCTCACTGATGCGCCATCCGGCATATCACCGTCAACAGTTAAAACCTTAAGGCCGTTTTTATCAGATGCGGCTAAAATCATACCCTCTGATAAAACGCCACGAAGTTTCACAGGCTTTAAGTTGGTGAGCACAACAACCTTTTTGCCAACAAATTCTTCCGGCGCATAGTGTTTGGCAATACCGGATACAATTTGGCGAACCTCATCACCTATCTGAATTTGAGAAACAAGGAGTTTGTCGGCGCCCTCTACTCGTTCGGACGCCAGCACCTTGCCCACTTTAAAGTCCATCTTGGCAAAATCGTCAATGGAAATGTCGGCCTTTTTCTCGGCTTCCTTCTTCTCTGCCTTAGCCTCTTTTTTCGGCTCTGCACTAGCTGCAGGCTGGCCCATGGAGGCTTCAATCTCAGCCAACAGTTTTTTCTCGTCAAGACGGGCAAAGAGAGGCTCGGCTGTTCCAACAGAAGTGCCGGCTGCGGTCATGCCAAAGGCAGCAAGAGATTCCCATGAGGTTTCCGTAGCACCAATCTGCTTAAAGATGCTGGCTGCTGTTTCAGGCATAAAGGGTGAAAGCAGCACACCTAAAAAGCGAATGCTCTCAATAAGGTTATATAAAACGCCGCCCAAACGCTCTTTTTGGCTTTCATCCTTGGCTAAGGACCAGGGCATTGTTTCGTCAATATATTTATTGGAGCGTCTTGCTAAATTCATAATTTCAGCCAGTGCATCGGCCGTTTTAAAGGCATCCATTTTTTCAGCACAAAGGGACGCCGCCTGCAAGGCTGTGGCACGAAGCTCATCATCAAATTCCCCATCGGTCTTGGGCTGAATCACGCCACCAAAATACTTCTGCTGCATAGCAACTGTACGGTTAACCAAATTGCCTAAAACATTAGCCAAATCTGCGTTATAACGGCTGATAATGTTTTCATAAGAAATGGTGCCGTCTTGTGCATAGGGCATCTCACAAAGGAGATAATAACGAACAGCATCCACGCCAAAGAGTTTTACCAAATCATCGGCATAAATGGCGTTTCCGCGGGATTTACTGATTTTATCAGCACCCGCCAAAAGCCAGGGATGACCAAAAATTTGCTTCGGCAGAGGCTCACCCAAAGCCATGAGCATAATGGGCCAATAAATTGTGTGGAACCTTAGAATATCCTTACCGATGATGTGCACATCAGCCGGCCAGTATTTTTGATAGAGCTCCGGCTGCTTATCCGGTGCATAACCCAAAGCCGTGATATAGTTTGAAAGGGCATCAATCCACACATAAATAACATGTCCGTCGTCAAAAGTAACGGGAATACCCCAGTCAAAAGTGGTACGAGATACGCACAAATCCTGCAAGCCCGGCTTTAAGAAGTTGTTAATCATTTCTTTTTTGCGGCTTTCAGGCTGAATGAAATCAGGATTTTCTTCAATATATTGCATGAGTCTGTCCTGATACTTGCTCATTTTGAAGAAATAAGCCTCTTCCTTTGTTTTCTTCACTTCTCTGCCGCAGTCAGGGCAGCAGTCGTCAACAAGCTGCGTCTGTGTGAAAAAGGATTCACAGGGAACACAATACCAGCCTTCATATTCGCCTTTATAAATATCGCCCTGCTCATAAAGCTTGTTAAAAATTTTCTGAACAGCATCAACATGATAATCATCTGTTGTTCTGATAAAGTGGTCATAGCTTGCATTCATCAAATCCCAAATTTCTCTGATTTCGCCTGCAACGCCATCCACATATTGTTGGGGTGTGATGCCGGCTTCTTTGGCCGCCTCACCGATTTTCTGACCGTGCTCATCTGTACCGGTCAGGAAAAATACATCATAGCCCCGTTGCCGTTTATAGCGAGCAATGGCATCAGTCAACACAACCTCATAGGTGTTGCCGATGTGAGGCTTGCGCGATGTATAGGCAATGGCCGTTGTGATATAATATTTTTCCTTCATGGTCTTCCTCCTGCTTGTCGTTGTAATATTCACAGTCTGCCATATTATAAAAGCAAACAAACATACATATCATTATTTTACCACATTTTTTTGAGAAATGAAAGGTTTTTTTACCTTCTTATGTAATTTTTTCTAAAGCAGGCAGTTCAACCAAAATCACATCATCACCAATTTGCTTTATTTTATTCCAGGGAATCACCAAATCTTTGCCTGAACCAAAGTTAAAAAGACGAGTTTTCCCGGGGACAATAATAGCCTCAATGGCGCCTCCTTCCAGCCTGACCTCCACATCCGCCACAAATCCTAAACGGGAAGCATCGGTTATGTTAATCACTTCTTTTTGGCGCAATTCTCCAGCACGGTACATATGGTTTCCTCCTTTTTTCTTTACTTTTATTGCATTATATGGTAAAATGAAAACATCTATGAATGAGAGGTGACTTTATGTTAGAAGCATTAAAACTCGACCTTGCTAACGCCATAGAATGTTTAGAAAAAGAAAATATCCGTTTTTTAAGTAAAGGAAGCGTGACCCTGTTTGACCGGGCCAACAACCTGGTTTTAGCAGAGCCTGCCACACCTTCTCTGGTCTGTGATGCAGACAGGATTTTAATAACTGACACAAGCGGAAATGTTGTGGAAGGTGCCGGCTCTATCATCCCGAGTCTGCCTGCCCATTTAGAGTTATATCATGCTTTTTCTACCATTGGTGCCATTGTGCACAGCCATGGCCTTTATACAACTGCCTGGGCACAAAGTGGGCGTGATATTCCTGTTTACGGAACAAATCATTTAGAATTCTTCAAAGAGGCCATCCCCTGCACTCATGCCGTAACCCTGGAAAACACAGAAGAAAGCTATGCCACCGCAGCCGGTCGCTGCATGGTTGAAACCATACAGAAAAAAGTGTTAGACCCTGCATCCGTTCCCGCTGTCCTCTTGTTCCAGCATGGTGCTTATGTTTGGGGACGCGATGCCAAGGAAGCAGTTTGCCACGCTGTCGCATTGGAAAAAATTGCACATCTTGCTTTTTTAACCGAAAAAATCAACGACGACATCACCGACCGTGCCGGCAACATCACCCCGCGCTCATAAAAATTTTAAAAAACGGAATAAACAAGCAAATTACGGTCATACTACTTAGTGACAGAACAAATAAAGGAGTGTTGACCGTGACAACAATTGATAATATATCCCTGGCACTGGTTATTGTCGGTGCATTAAACTGGGGTAGTATTGGCCTTTTTGGCTTTGATTTTGTAGCTGCTCTCTTTGGCGGACAAATGTCTGTTTTGAGCCGCATCATTTTCACCTTAGTTGGCATTGCAGGTCTTTGGAGCATCACGCTCTTATTTAAAGAAAAAGTGCCTGCATCCCACGACAGATAAATTCTGTTTAGCAAAACAGAGTCGTATCGTTCGGCGCGTTCCAAACCATACGACTCTGTTTTTATATGCCTATATAACGCAGAATAAATTTTACAAAAAGCAATAGCACAAACCCCGGCAAGCCCAACAGACCGCAAACTGAAGCCGTGACGATGTTAATGCCAATGGCAAACCCTGTGTTTGCTGCCAAAAGATTGAATATGTAAAGGCATGCGCCCCCCAACGCAGATGAAAAAAACATAACAAAAATGCACTTTAAGGGCCGGTAAAAAATGCGGCAAAGCAAAAGAATCAGTAAAGCTGACACAATGTAAGCCGCTATGGCTAAACCATTCATAGCACCTTCTCGCCCCTTCCTCTATCCGTCAGCGTAGCGGTCATATAGACAGGGTGGGATAAGCCCTCTTTTTTGGCCAGCTTTAAATAATAGTTCAGTCGCATTTCTGCTGCCTTAAGGTCATAAATATAATATTCAAGCAAAGAGGGATCCGTTGCATAATCATAATTGGCCTGGGCCGCTGCAAGCTCTCTTCTTGCCTGCTCAATACTGCTGAAAAGGTCTGTCATTTTTTCTTGCTCTTCCGCTGCCAAACGATTTTTTTCAGAAATTTGCTGTATCCATTCCATCATTTTGTTTCCAGCCTTTGTCACAGATGTTATTGCCATAAAGATTGTCCTCCTTAGTCTTATTTTACTAACATTATAAGCACTTCATTTCATTTTTATGCCAATAGAGGATAAATTATTATTAAGGCTTTAAAAACTCCATCTGCATCCTTTTCATTTCTTACAAAAAAAGCACAATATCTTGCATAAAATCGAAGAAATCTCTTGATTTTACCGACAAAATTTGATATACTAATAAAAATAGACTTTGAAAGGACGTGTTTTTTTGGCTGAAATGATAATAAGAGAGGGTTTAACATTTGACGATGTGCTTCTTGTGCCTCAAAAATCGGATGTTACACCTGATATGATTCAATTAGAAACAAAGCTGACATCGAACATTAAACTGAACATTCCTCTGATGAGTGCTGCCATGGATACGGTAACCGAATCGGCACTGGCCATTGCAATGGCTCGCGAAGGCGGCATTGGTATTATCCATAAAAACATGACCATTGAAAAACAGGCCACAGAAGTTGACCGCGTTAAGCGTTCAGAGCACGGGGTTATTGTGAATCCCTTCTCTCTCACACCCCAGCATACATTAAAAGATGCTGACGACCTGATGGCTAAATATAAAATATCCGGTGTGCCCATTTGCGAAAATGAAAAACTGGTGGGCATTATTACAAACCGTGACTTACGCTTTGAAACCGATTTTTCCCGCAAGATTGACGAAGTGATGACCCGGGATAATCTGGTCACCGCACCGGAAGGTACTGACTTAGAGCAAGCCCAGGAAATTTTGCGCAAGCACAAAATCGAAAAATTACCTATCGTTGATAAAAACGGATACTTAAAAGGCTTAATCACCATTAAGGATATCGAGAAAAATCTACGCTATCCTAACTCTGCAAAAGATTCAAACGGTCGCCTTTTGGTTGGTGCTGCTTTGGGCGTTACAGCCGATGTGTTAGAGCGTGCTGCTGCTTTGGCTGCCGCTCAGGTAGATGTATTCGTTTTAGACTCAGCTCACGGTCACAGCGAAAACATCATTAAAGCGGTTCGCCTGGTGAAAGAGCACTTCCCCCATGTAGACTTGATTGCCGGTAACATTGCAACCGGTGCCGCTGCTGAAGAGCTGATTAAAGCAGGTGCTGATGCGGTTAAAGTCGGCATTGGCCCCGGTTCTATCTGCACAACCCGTGTGGTTGCAGGTATTGGTGTTCCCCAAATCACCGCTATCCACGATGTTGCAGAAGTTGCTAAAAAATATAATGTTCCCGTTATTGCAGACGGTGGCATTAAATATTCCGGCGATTTGCCCAAGGCTATCACCGCCGGCGCTGATGTTATCATGATTGGCAGCTTGTTTGCCGGTTGTGACGAAAGCCCGGGACAGGAAGAAATCTATCAGGGCAGAAAGTTTAAAGTTTATCGCGGTATGGGTTCACTGGCCGCTATGGAAGTGGGCTCAAAAGACCGTTATTTCCAAACTAACACCAAAAAGCTTGTGCCTGAAGGTGTTGAAGGTCGCGTAGCTTACAAAGGTCCCCTTTCCGATACTGTTTATCAGCTTTTGGGTGGCTTGCGCTCCGGTATGGGCTATTGTGGAACCCGGACCGTTGCCGACTTGAAAGAACGGGGTCAGTTCATTAAAATTACCGGTGCCGGTCTTAAAGAAAGTCATCCGCATGACATTTACATCACCAAAGAAGCACCGAACTACAGCGCACAAATATAGAATGAATAAGAAAAGGGGAGATTTCTCCCCTTTCTTTTAATGAAAGGCAGAATGAAATGGCTAAACAAGAATACGGTAATGATAGCATTTCCTCATTAAAAGGTGCAGACCGGGTAAGACTTCGTCCTGGCGTTATGCTCGGTTCAGACGGCATTGAAGGCTGTCAGCATACTTTTTTTGAAATCCTTTCAAACTCCATTGACGAAGCCAGAGAGGGTTACGGAAAGGAAATTGAGGTCACAAGATATCTTGATAAATCCATTGAAGTAAAAGACTACGGTCGCGGCATTCCCCTTGATTATAACGAAAAAGAACAGCGTTATAACTGGGAGCTGGTTTTTTGCGAGCTTTATGCCGGCGGCAAATATATGAACAACTCCGGCGAAAACTATGAATTCAGCCTGGGTCTTAACGGTTTGGGTGCATGCGCCACCCAGTACAGCTCCTCTTACATGGATGTAACCGTTTGCCGTGACGGCAAAAAATATACCATCCATTTCGAAAAAGGTGAACCTGTAGGCGAGCTGCAGATAGAGAACTTCCGCCATCGCCACACGGGAACCGACATTAAATGGCGCCCTGACCTGGATGTTTTCACCGATATCAACATTCCGTTAGAATACTATCGCGAAACCTTGAAGCGCCAGGCCGTTGCCAATGCCGGCATCAAATTCATTCTCTATAACCAGACCCCTGAGGGTTGGGATATGGAAGAATTTTGCTATGAAAACGGCATTGTGGACTATGCGAAAGAAATCAGTGCCGAAAAAGAGCTGACACCGGTTCACACCTTTGATGCAGAGCGTCGAGGTCGGGACCGGGAAGATAAGCCGGAATACAGAGTGAAAATGCACTTTGCATTTTGCTTTAACAATGAAATCAACATGCTGGAATATTATCATAACTCCAGCTTCTTAGAGCATGGCGGAGCTCCTGACAAGGCCGTGCGCAACGCTTTTGTTTATGAAATTGACCAATATTTGAAGAATAACGGAAAATACAACAAAACCGAAGCGAAAATCAGTTTTCAGGATGTTGCCGACAGTTTGATTTTGGTTTCAAACTCCTTCTCTACCATGACAAGTTATGAAAACCAAACCAAAAAGGCAATTAACAATAAATTTATTCAAGAGGCTATGACCGAGCTTCTCCGTCAGCAGCTCGAGGTTTATTTCATTGAAAACAAGGCCATGGCCGAGAAAATTGCCAATCAGGTTTTGGTAAACAAGCGTAGTCGCGAAACAGCAGAGCGTGCCAGAATCAATGTTAAGAAAAAATTAACCGGCACCATCGACATAACAAACCGCATCAATAAGTTCGTTGATTGCCGCACCAAAGACACCGACATCCGCGAGATTTACATTGTGGAAGGTGATTCGGCATTAGGCTCTTGTAAGCTCAGCCGAAACGCCGAATTTCAGGCTATTATGCCGGTGCGCGGTAAAATTTTGAATTGCTTAAAAGCTGGCTATGACAAAATTTTTAAAAGCGAAATCATCACGGACCTTGTTAAAGTTTTGGGTTGCGGCGTGGAAATTGCCCATTCAAAATCAAAAGACTTAAACACCTTTAATCTTGACATGTTGCGCTGGAATAAGGTTATCATTTGTACCGACGCCGATGTGGACGGTTTTCAGATCAGAACCCTCATTTTAACTATGATTTATGTGTTAATGCCCACGCTGATTGAGGCCGGTAAGGTATTTATTGCCGAAACGCCTCTCTTTGAAATTACCAGCGGCAAAGACACCTTCTTTGCCTATAATGAACGGGAAAAGCAGGAAATTCTGTCAGGGCTTGAGGGCAAAAAATACACCATTCAGCGTTCGAAAGGTTTAGGTGAAAATGACCCCGAAATGATGTCGCTCACCACCATGAATCCTGAAACTCGCCGTTTAATTAAGGTAACGGCAGAGGATGCACAAAAAACCATGGAAACCTTTGAATTGCTCTTGGGTGATAACCTGCAGGGTCGAAAAGACTTTATTGCAGAATCCGGTCACCTGTATTTAGACATGACCGATGTAAGCTAAATATTTTTACAAAACGAAAGGGTTACGGCATTTGCCGTAACCCTTTTTCATGCTAAAACATTTTTAATTGTCAGCGGAACCTATAAAATCTCCACAAACCCCACTTCCTTGCTTAAAATGCGAGGGTCGTGAAATAATAGCGGAATATATTTTTCGTCGCTATATTCTTCAATAAAACCAAGGCTTTTTTCTTCATCGCAGGAAGAGCCGGTCACAATGTGGTCCTTGAGACACTCTTCATAATAGCACTCGTCACCACAAAGCACATAGTCCCCTGCCAAAACAATGCAGGAACCGGCCGAATGACCACCGATTTTGCGCATGGTCACCCCATCTGCCACCACATATTCACCTTCAACAAGATGAACCTCCCGACCTTCAGGGAGAAACCGTGCCGTTTTTTCATATTCTTCTTTTTGCACATGGATCGTCGCATTTTGATAATAGCCAATGGCTTCAACATGGTCATGGTGACCATGGGTCACAACCACATCGGTTATATCATCAGGCGAAAGTCCGTATTCTGCCAAAACCTCAACCGGCTTTTTAAATACCGACATAACAAAACCTGCTCCGTCGTCACAACCTGCATCCACTAAAATGTTTTTATCTCCTGTTTGAATGAGATAAATTACAAAGGAAATGGGCAACATCCGTTCCTGACTGCCCCCTTTAAAAATGCGGTGTTCTCCAAAAATTGATTCTCCATATTTTAAAGCAATGATTTTCATTTGACTTGTAACACTACCCTTTCCCGTTGCTAATCCTTGTTATGCTTAAAAAAATAATCATGCTTTGCGGTTTTCGTTGATAATGCCTTCAAAACGCTTAACTGCTTCAGCTGCTTTTTTATAAAATTCATCCGGTGTCATCATCTGATAGTCTTCTGAATAAGCAGTAACCAGCTCTAACATAACCGGTGCCTGATAGTTTGCCTCGCCCAGTTCTTTTGCTTTTTGAACCATGTCAATTTTGCCGTCAAAGGGAATCATGTGGTCATCGCCTTCATAAACACACATGTTGTCATGCAGATGAATCATGGTCAGTTTATCGGCAAAATAGGGCAAGAAATGCATGCCCGGTGTGTAGCAATATTCATGGCCTACATCCCAGCAAAATCCAACTTCTTCTCTGTTTTCAAGCATAATAGCCAGATTACCGATGCAACGAGAGTTTTCAAAAGCAACCTTAACGCCTTTTTCTTTTGCAAAAGCTAAAAAGTGGTCGTATCTTGCCATGCCTTCATCATTAACCGGCGGATACTCTCTGCCAACGGATAAATGGGCAACAAAAATCGGAATATTATATTTTGCGCACAAAGAAACGCCATAGCACATTTTTTCATACATTGCTTCAGCCGCTTCGCCCGTTCCCCACATATCATTAAGGTCGATTAAGGGACCATGCAGATATGCAAATTTAAAACCCATCTCAATGACTTTTTCAATCTTTTCCTCAACACCCGGTTTTTCAGTTACTTCGGATGTATAATCAAAGCCATATTTCTTCATCAATTCAACTTGTTCCTCTACGGACAGTGGTGCTACTCTGTAGCAATCAAGATTTATGCCTATCATAATCTTGACCTCCTTATTGTTTTTTTGTTTTCATCCTACCGACAAAAACATGAATTACAATTTGATATAGTATCTTATTTTTTTATATATTACCACCCGATTCATCACATCAAATGCATGTTTTATTGTATCATAATCGCAATTTCTTGTCAACCACATAACAGCCTGTTTATGCATATCCTTGAATGATTTCTTTGTGTATTTTCTTTATTTTTTTTGCATATACTGAATCATGTCTACCTCTTTTAAATTTGCCATTTTGGTTGACAAACAACCTTTTTTTGATTACAATGAATAGAAGGACAGTTAAATTTTTACAATATCAGGAGGACTTAAAATGAAAATTTGTGTATTTGGTGCGGCAAGCAATAAAATTGATAAATCATACATTTTAGCTGCTGAAAAATTAGGTGAACGCATGGCAGAACGCGGGCATACTTTGGTCTTTGGCGCCGGTGCCCATGGTTTGATGGGAGCCAGTGCCAGAGGTGCTTACCGTAAAAACGGCGAAATTATTGGCGTTATCCCTTCTTTCTTTAAAGAAGAGTCTATTGAGGAAATTTATGAAAACTGCACCGAGCTGATTTACACCGAAACCATGGCCGAACGCAAAAGCAAAATGGAAGATTTGGCTGATGCCTTCATCATTTTGCCGGGCGGTATTGGAACCTTTGAAGAATTTTTTCAGGTGCTCACCTTGAAACAGTTGGGTCGACACACAAAGCCCATTGCCATTTATAACATCAACAATTACTACAGTCACATGGAAAAGATGCTTGTAAACGCTGTGGAAGAGGCTTTTCTCACTTCCGACGGCAAGGACTTATATTATTATGACACCAATGAAGAAGAGCTTCTTGCGCACATCGAAAGTGACACAAAAGAGAAAAAGGATGTGCACGATTTAAAATTTGGTTGAGAAAAACAATAAATAACATAATAACAAAAAAACGGCGACTGCTTTCGCAGTCGCCGCATTTTTTTGCAATTAGCTTAAGGAAGCCATTTTCTTATAAACATCGTAGCGTTCCATTAAGTCTTTCTCAGCCTTTGTGAAGAGCTCATCTGCCACTTCGGGGAAGGCTTGCTTCAATCTGAGATAACGGTTCTCACCCTCTAAGAAGCCCTTGATGTCGCCGGTGGGTTCTTTAGAATCCAGAACGAAGGGATTCTTGCCCTCATCCTTAAGGGTGGGATTGTATCTCCACAGATGCCAGTAACCGGTTTCAACAGCTTTCTTTTCTTCGCTGATGGTGTTGTTCATGCCGGCTTTGATACCGTGGTTGATACAGGGAGCATAAGCGATAACGATAGAAGGTCCGGGATATGCTTCTGCTTCACGAATGGCCTTTAATGCCTGATTCATGTTAGCACCCAGAGCAATCTGTGCAACATACACATAGCCATAGGTGGTAGCAATCATACCCAGGTCTTTCTTCTTAACCTTTTTACCGGAAGCAGCAAACTTAGCGATTGCAGCTGTCGGAGTAGCCTTAGAAGACTGACCGCCGGTGTTGGAGTAAACTTCGGTATCAACAACAAAGATGTTGATGTCTTCGCCGGAAGCTAAAACATGATCTAAGCCGCCGTAACCGATGTCGTATGCCCAACCGTCGCCACCGAATGCCCAGTGAGAACGCTTAACCAGGTAGTCTGTTCTTTCAGCAATGTCAGAAAGAGGTGCTTTAGAGGTGTCAGCTTTTGCTAACGCTTCGCAAACTTTTGCGGAAGCAACCTTAGAAGCTTCAGCATTGTTCATGCCTTCAATCCATTCGGTGAAAGCAGCTGCTAAATCAGCGGAAACGCCGGCAGCAATTGCTTCTTCCATCTTGTCTTTCAAGGTGTTGCGAATCTTCTTGGAAGCAAGAGCCATACCCAAACCAAATTCCGCATTATCCTCAAACAGAGAGTTAGCCCAAGCAGGACCCTGACCCTTAGCGTTTGTGGTGTACGGTGTGGTGGGAGCAGAGCCACCCCAAATTGAAGTACAACCGGTTGCATTGGCAATCATCATTCTGTCACCAAACAACTGAGTGATTAACTTGATATAAGGTGTTTCACCGCAGCCTGCGCAAGCACCGGAGAACTCTAAGAGGGGCTGTGCAAACTGTGAACCCTTAATGGTGGATTTATCCATCAGATTGTCTCTGTATTCCAAAGTGCTTACATAATCCCATTTAGCAGATTCTTTTTCAACCATGCCATCAACGGGCTTGAGTGCAAGTGCTTTTTCCTTAGCAGGACAGGTCTGAACGCAAACGCCACAACCTGTGCAATCCTTCGGAGAAACCTGAATGCGGAACTTAAGTCCCTTCAGCTGAGGACCAACAGCATCTAAAGTAGCAAAGCCTTCAGGTGCATTTGCAGCCTCTTCATCAGTTAACAAGAACGGACGAATGGTTGCGTGGGGGCAAACCAATGAACACTGGTTACACTGAATGCAGTTTTCAGGAATCCAGTCGGGAACATTGATTGCGATGGTTCTCTTTTCATATTGAGCAGTGCCCTGTTCAAAGGTACCGTCTTCAATGCCCACAAATGCGCTAACGGGCAGTTTGTTACCCTTTTGTGCATTAACGGGGTCTGCAATTTTCTTAACAAATTCAGGACGGCCTGAATCGTCAGCTTTAGCATCGTCAGCTGCATTCTTCCAAGAAGCAGGAACATCAATCTTAACGATAGCATCCAGAGCCAAATCAACAGCCTGGCAGTTCATGTCAACAATCTTTTGACCTTTCTTGCCATAGGTTCTGTTAATAGCATCCTTTAAGAGGGGAACAGCTTCTTCGATGGGAAGAACATTCGCCAGCTTAAAGAAGGCTGCCTGGGTTACCATGTTGATTCTGCCACCCAAGCCGATGTCAGAAGCAATCTTCACGGCGTTAATGGTGTAGAAATCAATGTTGTTTTCAGCGATATAACGCTTCATGCTGCCGGGGAGCTTGTCCTCTAACTCTTCAGGAGACCATACACAGTTTAAGAGGAAGGTACCACCCTGCTTCAAGCCTTCTAATACATCATACTGATAGATGTAAGAAGGTTTGTGGCAAGCAATATAGTCAGTCTCGTCTAACAGGTAGGTAGACTTGATGGGCTTTTTACCAAAGCGCAAGTGAGACATGGTTACGCCGCCGGACTTTTTAGAGTCATAATCAAAGTATGCCTGTGCATACAGGTCGGTGTTGTCACCGATGATTTTGATAGCGTCTTTGTTAGCACCAACAGTACCGTCAGAACCGAAGCCCCAGAATTTGCAACGAGTTGTGCCTTCGGGAGCAGCGTTGATGGTAGCGCCGCTGGGCAAAGACAAATTGGTCACATCGTCCACGATGCTGATGGTGAAGTTGTTCTTCGGAGCATCCTGTGCCAGATTATCATAAACAGCTGCGATGTGTGTCGGTGTGGTGTCTTTAGAACCCAAACCGTAACGGCCGCCAACGATAACGGGGGCATTTTCTTTGCCGTAGAACAGGTTGCAAACATCGAGATACAGAGGCTCGCCAATGCAACCGGGCTCTTTGGTTCTGTCTAAAACTGCAATTTTCTTAACAGTCTTGGGCAGTACATCAAAGAAGTATTTAGCAGAGAACGGACGATAAAGGTGAACTTTAACAACACCCACTTTTCTGCCACGAGCATTTAAATAATCAACGGTTTCTTCAATTGCTTCGCAAACAGAACCCATTGCAATGATAACTTCTTCAGCATCAGCTGCACCGTAGTAGTTAAAGGGTTTATATTCGCGACCGGTGATTTTGGAAATTTCCTTCATGTAGTCATTAACTACATCGGGAATAGCGTCATAGAACTTGTTGGCTGCTTCTCTGCCCTGGAAGTAAATATCCGGGTTTTGAGCTGTACCGCGCAGAACAGGATGTTCGGGATTTAATGCACGGTCTTTAAACTCTTTGATTGCCTTGCGGTCAACGAGTTTTGCCAAATCTTCATAGTCCATAACTTCAATCTTCTGCACTTCGTGAGAAGTACGGAAACCATCGAAGAAATGCAGGAAGGGAACACGGCCGCGGATAGCTGCTAAGTGAGCCACGCCACCTAAGTCCATAACTTCTTGCACACTACCAGAAGCCAGCATAGCAAAACCGGTCTGACGGCAAGCCATAACATCCTGGTGGTCACCGAAGATGGAAAGTGCATGAGCTGCAATGGCTCTGGCACTTACATGGAAAACAGCAGGCAGCAATTCACCTGCAATTTTGTACATGTTGGGGATCATAAGCAGAAGACCCTGTGAAGCGGTGAATGTGCTTGTTAAAGCACCACCCTGCAGAGAGCCATGCACAGCACCGGCAGCACCGGCTTCAGACTGCATTTCGCAAACGTCAACTGTCTGGCCGAAGATGTTCTTCAGGCCTTTTGCGCTCCACTCATCCACATATTCAGCCATTGTGGAAGAAGGAGTGATGGGATAGATGGAGGCAACTTCTGAGAACGCATACGCGCAATGTGCGGCAGCGCAGTTACCATCCATGGTTTTCATTTTTTTCGCCATTTGGAATCCTCCTTATATTTATTTGCTATAGTTAACTTAATAAATGGACAACAAACACATTATAACATATGAAAAAGTAAAATTCAAACAAATTTCAAAAAAACCAAGAAATAAGAACTTCTTTTTATGCTTTAAGGCATAAAACATGAAAACAGAACAAACTGCCTCATTCGTGCTGACTGGCCAGTGCATCACAAACCGCTTGCGTGGTTTTAACAAAAGCACCCATGGCGTTGCTCACATATCTGTGCTTTTTGTGGCCGATATAAAGTTCTCTTGTGGCTAAGGGGTTGTCCAGCTTAAAGAAAACCAGGTCCTCCCCTGCCGGTGCAAACCGCACCAGCATATCCGGCACAAAGGCAACACCCATGCCCGATCGGGACATGTTATAGGTTGTCATCATCTGGTCTAAATATAAAACATTTTGCGGCTGAATGCCATAAGCCTGGCAAATGCCCTTGCCGCGAAAACGCATATCATTGCCCAATTTCATTAAAAGAAAGCGGGCATCAGCAAGCACACTTAAGTTAAAAGCGGGAAATTGCGGGTCTAAATGCTTGTTTTGCAAAATGTCCTCTGTCGACAAACCATCTTGAAGAATTTTCTTTTCACAAGCCAATTCTTTAGGAACAGCCAAAAGAATATGCTCTTCTAAAAGAGGATAGCTGGTATAGAGTTTTTCATCAAAATCATAGTCCAGTAGCAGCTCAATTTTTTCACCCAGCAAAAGTTCCTGAAGGCTTGTGGAGTTCGACTCCACAAGCTCAATTTGAATGTCAGGATACTCTTTTATAAATTCAATGATGATTTTGGGCAAAACAAAAGATGAAATAAAGTTTGCCGCACTGACAGTGACATGACCTCTGCGCATGTCATTGGTGTCTTGAACATAATTTTCAAAATTATATTTGACTTTATGAATGTCTTCAACGGCCTTGATGTATGCCTCACCTGCATCTGTTAACCGCAAAGGATTGGCCTGACGGTCAAACAGCTTTACGCCCAGCTCTGTTTCCAGCTTCTTAACCGTAGCCGAAAGAGCCGGTTGAGAAATAAATAAGTTTTTAGCTGCCGCTGTAAAACTTTTTTCTTTATAAATCTCATAAATATAGTCAGCATACTTAAACATAGCGCATCTCCCGGATTCTTTAAAGCAGAATCAGCAGTCAAATTTTTGGCTCATCTGCCTAAATCAGTTTTTGGGCTTAAAGCCTTCCTTGGTCATATTAGCAGCATAGCTCTGCTTAATTTCGCACTCAAATTCTGTTGCGCCGTTCTGCCATTTTTTAATTTCATCAATCAGCTTTAAGGTTACATATTCACCACGGTCAATTGTAGGACCGCCAATGTGAGGTAAGCAGATGACATTCTCCATGGTTAAGAGAGGCGAATCAGCCGGCAGGGGCTCGGTTTCGAAAACATCCAGCGCTGCATAGATGCGGCCTGTCTGCAATTCTCTGATGAGAGCTTCTTCATCCACGATAGCGCCTCTTGCGGTGTTAACAAGCAGGGCGCCGTCCTGCATCTTCTTTAAATGTTTTTCCTGAATCATGTGATAGGTCTTTTCATTCAAGCCAGAATGGAGAGAGATAATATCACAAGTTTCAAAGATTTCATCCAAAGTGGCAACGGTTGCGCCATATTTTGCAGCCTCTTCTTCCGTAATGTGACCGGAATAAATTTTCTTGGTTACATGGAAGGGCTCCAGCATTTTCAAGAAGTACTTGGAAATCATGCCATAGCCAACGATACCGATGGTTCTGTCCATGATGCCCTTTTCTGCATCTTCATCACCGGTTCTCCAGGGGCGTTCTGGTGTCATAAAGAAGTGTCTTAAGTTACGCAGAGAGCACATGATGTAGCAAAGTGTGCATTCAGCAACTGATTCAGCAAACACGGTGTTACCGCTCAGCAGCAGAATGCCTTTTTCATAAATAGCATCTGAAACCAGGGCTGCTACACTACCTGCAGCATAAGCGATAATCTTTAAGCGATTTGCTTTAGACAGCACCTCTTCGTCAAATCTGAGGGTACCCCATGATGCAACAGCAACATCAATATCCACCAAAGCATCACGCAGCTCTTCCGGTGTGTAAGGTCTGTCCAGTTCGTTATAAACCACATCACCTAATTCGTGCATTTCTTTCATAACTCGGTCAGTCAGAAAGCGTCTCCACACATCAACATGGCATTTGGGCACTGTGACTAAAATTCTTAAGCGTTCCATAAAAATACCTCCTGTTTTTATGTAAAAATTTAAAATGACTCGTTTCGTGGTTTTAGCACCACTTTTACATTACCCAAGGCAGTAACAACTCATATATTTTTGCCAATTGAAATCCGCCCCAGCATAAGTAATACTTATCATGTCCTTATCATACCATAAAACATATGGATAATCAAGGAAAAAAACCAAATTTTTTGCTTATTTTGGCTATTTTTTATATAAAAAAATGATAGTGGTTATAAGCAAAAAAACATAATAACAAACAGAATCAATAAAATCCCGAAATTATAGATAGAATAATGGATTATATAGCCCTTTGCCCGACCCGGTTCATAACGCAAATATTCTTTAAAAGTAATCAGGCTGGCTAAAGACGCAATCAGAGTGCCGGCGCCGCCGATGTTAACGGCAACAAGCAATTCTCTGTAATTCTGCGTGAACTTAGAAAGCAGCACCGCACTGGGCACATTGCTGATAACCTGACAGGATAAAACGCCACATAAAAGCGTCTGTTTTTCCACCAGTTTGCCTAAAAAACTGCACACAGCAGGAATTCTTGATAGGTTGCCCGAAAAAACAAAGAATGCACAAAAGGTGATTAAAAGCGGATAGTCTACATCTTTCAGGGCCTTTCTGTCTAAAAACAAAAGAGCTAAAGGAATGACAATCAAGCCCCAGTAAAAAGGAATGGTTCGGAATACAATAAAAATTGAAAACGCAAATAAAACAAGATAGACCGCCGCCCGCCAGCCACTCATTTTTTTGTAGCACCCTTCAACCAGCTCCAAAGGTTCTTTGGGCACAATAAACAGACAGCACAGGGTGATTAACAGAATGGCAATAACAAAGGGCAACAGCATAATGCCCATAAACTCGGCTGTGTTAATGGAATAAAAAGAATATAAGTATAAGTTTTGCGGATTACCAAAAGGCGTTATCATGCCACCCAAATTAGCTGCAATGGTCTGCATAATAAAAACAAACCGCAAAAGCTCCATTTTTCTTGTGCTGCTTAAAACGAAATAGCCTAGAGGCAAAAAGGTTAAAAGGGCCATGTCATTGGCAATGAGCATAGACCCTAAAAAAGTGATATAAACCAAAGCCAGTACCACAGCACGGCTGTTTTTAAATAAGCACACGATGTTATAGGCTGCAATGCGGAAAAAATAAATGTTTTTTAGGGCACAAACCACAGCCAAGGTACAAAACAAACAGGTCAGCGTTTTAAAGTCAAAATAAGAAAGATACTGCTTGTCAAAAGGGACAAACAGACAGGTTATGGCTGCTGCCAAAAGCGCAATATACATAACAGGATTTTTTTTGATGTGAGTCACGGGTTTTGCCTCCGTTTTCTTTATTAAAACATCGCCTGTTAAATTATACCGCCACCGCAAAAAAGTGTCAACCGGTTTTTCGATAAATTTTGCGAACAAAAAATCTTTCACTCCCTATGGTTTTATTAAAAAAAGAGGGCTATAGCGCAAGGCTATAGCCCTCTGCTTTTACTCTTACTGATTCTTGATTTTCACATTGGAAAATGTAATCAGCGTAAAAGCGTTGGTCTGATGCTATTTGAGTGTCTTTTTCGCAATTGTTATGCTTTTGAAACTGCGCGTTCTGCCATTTCAATTGCTTTGGTCACCATGTTACCGCAGTCACGGGATGATACTTCTCCCCAACCGCCATTTTTCTGAACGGATTCATAAACACCTAATTCTTTGGCGATTTCTTCTTTTAACTGATTTGACATGATTGATCGTTTGCTCATTTTTACACTCCCCGGTTTACCTTTTTCATTCCTATTGTCTATGGTAAACACTTTTGTAGCTTTCGGCTACAATCATAGTATAACACGGAGACATAAAAATAATCAGGAAAAATTTGTTTTTTAAACCGTTAAAATGCCGTCTTCAGATTCAATTAGCATGAAAATCTTTTCTTCTCTTCCCGTCTGTGCATTGATATAAATTAAAAAGTTTTTATCTTGGAATGAGCCCTTGCACTCATAGGTCAAAACCTCGCGTCGGCTGTCTAAAGGAATCAAAGCAAGGCGCACATTGTCTACAGATAAATGCTTATTCACTTTTCCCTCTGCCTCTTGGGGACTCAAAACAACTTCTGAAAAATTTCGCTTTGTATGACTCATGAGATAGCCTTGGGATTCAAAGCCTAAAATTTCTCCATTATCCAAAGCCACCTTCACTTTAATTAAATCAGAATATAAAATCACATCGTCCTGCCCCGCTGCAAAATTGATCGTGGCAACATTGCCTGTTTTTTCATAGTAACTGCTTTCCATAGGCTCATAGCCTTTTTCCTTTAAAAACATGTGAGCATGCTGCATGGCCTCGCGAACTGATAAAATTTCTTTTGAAACATTGCGATTATCCAGCATGTATAAAACAAACCCGCCCCGTTTTGTGATGCTGATGCTGATTTCACGGTTTCTGTCCCCTTTTGCCGTAAAGTCATAGGTGGCAATGGTGCCGCTGCTTTCGCCGGCATAAGAAAGTTTCTCCCGCCAGAATAAAGGCACAAAGGCCTTTGCTTTTGACAGAGCTTCTTCTTCTGTAATCATTTTTTCATTTGCAAGCATGAGGGGTTTCATGTCTTCAATGTGTTCTGAAAAAGGACCGTCATAAATCAGGGACGGATAATTCTGAAAGGCCTTCTCCATTCCCTCCATGCCACTTAAAAAATCACCCTCCTCCGCATAGGCCGTCATGCCGGCCGCTTCTTTAAGCGTTAAATTTTGCGCATACAGTTGATTTTCCAGCTCCTCTAAATGCTGACTCACACCAGTTGCACAAGCGGCCAATTGTGATAAATTTAAAAACTCATCTTCGGTTATAACCTCTTCTTGAATGGTTTTACCCGCTAAAAAAGAGGTATAGTCCCCTGTTTGAGATAAAAATTTAGATGTGCCCGTCAGGTTCAGTTCCGAAACAGGAAGCTGCGCTAAATTGGACTTGGCCGCTGCCGTTTGCATGTAAATTTCGGACGATAAAGCCGCCATTTGTTTCGGGTCCGAAACCAGCATTGCTTTTTGCAGCAGTACCTCCACATCTTTAACATAATCCGTCAATTCATGAAACGAATGAACATATTGATTTTCAACAGCCAGCGCCAAATCCTCCGCACGCTTATACTGATAAATGCCCACAATCGAAATCACAGCCAGCACTCCAATGACCACACCTGTGACCCAGCTGAATATTCTTCTTTTTCGATATCCCATAGTGTTCCCCTTTTCTTCCTTATTTTTGTCTGTTCATCACTTGGCAAAACGGTGATTGCCAATGACCTTAACAACCCGACGGGAGAAAATCCACCGATTGGTTGTTTTGCGTGGATTATAATAGTACACAGCACCGTTTGAAGGGTCCCAGCCGTTCATAGCATCCTGACAGGCTTTATAGACTGTGCTGTCAGGGCTGATGGGCGAGTGAATCTGTCCGTCAACGGTCGCCGTGAAGGCACCCGGCTGATAAATAACACCGGCAATGGTATTGGGAAAAGAGGGGTGCTTGACCCGGTTTAAAATCACCGCTGCAACGGCCACCTGACCTTCATAGGGTTCTCCCCGCGCCTCACCGTTTACACATCGGGCTAAAAGCTGCACATCATTGGAATAGCGCCCTGCCGCCTCCGCCTGCCGATTTGCAATGCTTTCGTTAATAGCCACAAAACACAAAAGAAAAAACAGAATTGTGAAAAGAGTGGCCATCCAAAATGAGCGTTTTGTCATGTTAATCTCCTTTGCATCAAGGTTTTACCTCTATGTTTTCATATTTTTTGCAAAATATACATAATTTGAGAGCACAGCCCTCTTTCATATTTTTTGTATATTTTGCACAAAACTATTTGTCGAAAGATAATTTTTTATATCAAAAAAAGGATTTTTATGTCAAGCGTCGAATATAATATGTGGTGGACTTTGAAAAATGAAAAAGGTGGGAGAAAAATGGAGTCACTTAAGGTCTCTTCAAAATCCAATCCAAATTCCGTTGCCGGTGCTTTGGCGGGAGTCATTAGAGAAAATGGTTCTGCCGAAATTCAAGCCATCGGTGCAGGGGCGTTAAATCAATCCATTAAAGCCATCGCAATTGCCCGTGGCTTTTTATCTCCATCGGGTGTTGATTTAATCTGTACCCCCTCTTTTGTCGATGTTTCCATCGACGGTGAAGATCGAACCGCCATCAAACTCTTAGTCGAACCAAGATAGTTCTTTTTTCAACAATGGAAAAGCGTCAGTTCCCTAAACACAGGGAACCTGACGCTTTCTTTGTTTTTGCCGCCGAATTCTCCATTCTTTTTTAATGCATTCGAATTGACAAGCCTCCGCTTTTTGTGATACACTTATAGGGTCATATTTATAGACGGAATGTGAAAGAATAAAGCACAGAACAGGAGGCGGAAAAATGGTTATCAATCCACTTGACAGTACAGCTTATAAAGAGCAAATTAAAGACCTATGGCAATATGCCTTTTCAGAGGAAGAGCCCTTCTTGTCCCTTTATTTTGGGGAGTTCTGGCAGGGCAAAAATGCTGTTTCTGTGTTACAGGATGACTGCCTTGCAGGCGCCCTAGAGCTTGTCCCTTATCAGCTTTCCCTGCGGGGACATGTACTGCCTGTCTCTTACATTGTTGGCGTTAGCACCGCACCAGAAATGCGGGGTCGGGGCATTGCCAAAACCCTGATGCACACGGCTTTGGAAAAACAAGCACAAAGAAAAGAGGCTTTAAGCCTTTTGCAACCTTTTTCTTATGCCTTTTATTGCAAAATGGGTTATGCTCTTTGCTATGAAGAAACACACTGTTCTGTGACTTTTAACCAGTTTCCAAAAGTGCAAAGCAATCTTTCTATGTACCCTGCCACTTTGGAAGATTATGAGGCGCTGAACACGGTTTATAACGCCTTTTGCCACGGTAAAAACGGCTATGTTTGCCGCTCGCGAGAGGACTGGAACTTTATTTTTAAACTTTTGCAGGCAGAAGCCGGCTATGTTTATGCCTGCAAAGACAATACGGGCAGTCTTTGTGGCTATATCAGCTTTATAAAAGATGCAAACCGTTTTCGTGTGCTAGAAATGGCCTATACAACCAAAGAAAGTCAAGAAGCCCTTCTCTCTTTCACAGCGGCACACTTTTCCACTTATTCGCAAATTGATTTTACGCTTCCTGCTGCAAGCACAATGCCGGTTCTCTTCCCTGAACCACCGGTTTGCCGCCGTCAGCCCTTTGTGATGGCGCGGATTGTGGATGTTTGCGCTGTGCTTTCGGCCGGATTAGAGGATATTCGCCTTTCTGTAGCGGATGATTTTTATTCTGAAAACACAGGCGTTTATTATGAGCTGGATGGGCAGATTCTTCGGGCTGATAATTTACTGGCTGATGCCAAAACCGACATTGGCTCCCTCACCCAACTCATTATGGGTTATATGTCTGCCAAAGAGCTTTGCGAACTCGGCCTGATGGAAGCCTCTGTTAAGGCCATTGACAACCTTGATAGACTTTACCCCAAACAGCAGAATTACATCAATCACATTTTAACCAATTCCATTTAAATTTTACTTGATCATAAGGAGAAATCATGAAAGCTATCGTCGTTGGTGGCGGGCTGGCGGGCTGTGAGGCAGCCTGGCAACTTGCCAAACATAACATACCCGTAACCTTATATGAAATGAAGCCCAAAAAGCACACACCGGCTCACAGTCTTACCACTTTGGGCGAATTGGTATGCTCCAATTCCTTACGGGCAGAAGGGCTTGAAAATGGTGCAGGGCTTTTAAAAGAAGAAATGCGCCTGCTTGATTCGGTGATTATGTTTGCTGCCGACAAGTGCCGTGTGCCGGCCGGTGGCGCTCTGGCTGTGGACCGGATCGGTTTTTCCCAGACAATTACTGACCGAATTGCCTCTTCCCCCTTGATTACCATTGTTTCAGAGGAAATTACGGATATTCCCGATGCTGATTGTGTTGTCATAGCATCAGGCCCTTTAACCTCGGATGCTCTTTCTGAAAAAATTGGTGCTCTCTGCGGTCAATTGTACTTTTACGATGCAGCCGCACCCATTATAACGGCAGAATCCATTGACATGTCTAAGGTGTTCCGCAAGGCCCGTTATGACCGTGGCACCGCTGACTATATTAACTGCCCCATGACAAAAGAAGAATATGATGCCTTTTATGAGGCTTTGATTTCGGCCGAAACTGCAGAGCTTAAAGAATTTGAAAATAGCAAGGTTTTTGAAGGTTGCATGCCCGTTGAGGTAATGGCCGCCCGTGGTCATCAGGCCCTCACCTTCGGCCCTTTAAAGCCGGTAGGACTCGAACACCCTGAAACTGGCCAGCGCTATCACGCCGTGGTGCAGCTTCGTCAGGATAACGCCGAGGGCACACTTTACAACATGGTAGGCTTTCAGACCCATTTAAAGTTTGGTGAACAAAAGAGAGTGTTCTCGATGATTCCCGGTCTTGAAAATGCAGACATTGTCCGCTACGGCGTAATGCATCGAAATACCTACTTGCACAGCCCGGGTCTTTTAGACGAAACCTTTGCTTATAAAAACCGAAAAGGCCTCTACTTTGCCGGACAGATGACCGGTGTGGAAGGCTATGTGGAATCTGCCGCCTCCGGCATTGTGGCCGGTCTTAATGCAGCACGCTATTTGTTAGGAAAGCCCCCCGTACGCTTCCCTTCCACCACCGCAACCGGCGCTTTGGGTAACTACAT
>JAZNRE010000027.1:0-12683 GCA_045590535.1 Clostridia bacterium | reverse complement strand
GCGGCTTTGGGCGCTTTTAAAAAAACACCGTATCAAGCCGTCAATCTGTGTGAAAATCACCAATTACCTGTATTGTAACATAAAACAAAAACAAAGTAAACCCCTATTTTATCATAAAGCTTCACGGTTTTCCGCCTTTTTCCTTCTTTTTAAGCATCGCCTTAAGAAACGGTTTCATCGCCGAGGGAAGTGCAACCTGTTCAACAAGTTCTGTAAGGGAAAACCAGGTAAAATCCGCGGTTTTTTTCTCTGTGCAAACCAAATAACTCTGCATATCCCAAATCAAGTGACTAAACACATGGCGACTGTCAATAAACCGGGTCTTTTCTCCAAGGGCGTCCCTCTCTGCCAGCCAGGCCTCCACTTGTGCAGATGAGCCATGTCCCTCCATAGCGGGGAACTCCCACATCCCTGCCAAAACACCTTTTTCGCCCCGCTTTATGAGGGCAAACTCGTCCCCACACATTAAGAGAAACACCGTTCGTTTCACCGTTTTCTTTTTGGTTTTTGCCTTTCGGACAGGCAAAAACTGCTCCCGATTTCTCTTTTTAGCCAGGCACAATTCCTGCAAAGGACAAAGGCCACATTTGGGCGCACCGGGAACGCAAACCAAAGCCCCCAGCTCCATTAGTCCCTGGGTCAAATCGCTGCAATCCTCCGCTAAAGGATACACCAAAGCTAGCGCTTTTTTCACATCCTTTTTCACCTGTGGCAGCAAAATATCCCGTTCATCATCACACAGCCTTGCTAATACCCGCAAAACATTGCCATCCACCGCCGGTGTAGGCAGGCGGAAGGCAATAGACGCCACAGCCCCCGCGGTGTAATCTCCAACGCCCGGCAACTTCTCAAGCAATGCCGCATCTTGGGGAAATTGTCCGCCATATTCTGTCACAACCGCCTGCGCTGCCTTTTGCATGTTCCGCACACGGCTATAGTAGCCCAGCCCTTCCCACAGTTTCAGCAGTTGTTCTTCCGGTGCCTTGGCCAAAGCCGACACCGTGGGCAGCGCCTCTAAAAACCGCTGATAATAAGGAATAGCCGCCTCCACCCGTGTTTGCTGCAGCATAATTTCCGAAACCCAAACCCGGTAAGGATCATGATTTTCCCGCCAGGGCAAAATCCGCTGATTCTTCTTATACCATAAACAAAGCGGCGCAACCATCGCCGCTAAAATATCCTGACAGTCCACACCGCTTCACCTCTTATTTCGTTATTTTTCCATAGAAAAGCCCAACAAACGATAGGCATTTTTCCACAAAATCTGTTCACTCTCTTCCTCTGTCAAAGCAAGCTTGTCAAAAATTTCAAGCTCTGCTTTGTGCAAGGATAAGGGATAATCCGTTCCAAAAAGCACTCTTTCTGTGCCATAAGCCCGAATCACACGGGTTGCCTCTTCCGGCTCCAAAAAACGAATAGCGCTGGATGTATCCACATAGAGATTTTCCAGGTCCGAAAGGCATTTCTGCGCATTCCAATAGTCATGATAGCTACCCAAATGCGCCGCCACAACCGTCAACTTCGGAAAGTCTTTCATCACTCGCAAAAGACGCTCCGGCGTTGCATAATCAACATTTACATCGCCCATATGCATCAGCACAGGCAGGCGTCCCTCCAGCTCTTCATAGATGGGGTACATGCTGGCATCATCCACACGGAATCCCTGAAAAATGGGGTGAAATTTAACGCCTTTAAGCCCTAAATCAGCAAATCTGTCTAACTCTTTCTGCCACATAGGGTAGTCGGGGTGCAGGGTGCCAAAACCCACAATTTGCGGTGCAATAAGTCCCGCCATGTAATCATTTATCACCGGCACCTGCTCCGGCTTTGTGGCCGTTGCATGCACAACCAAAGTGTCAATATGGTTTTCCTCCATGCTGTCTAACAAAATCTGAAACCGACCGTCTCCTGCCAGAGGAATCCCATAATATTCATTTAAATTCTTTGCCGCCTTTTTTGCAATTTTATCATGAAAGGCATGGGCATGAAAGTCCACAATTTTTCTGTACAATGGCTGTTATCCTTCTTCCCTGTAATTGCAATTTACTAAATAATTTCTTTTTTAATGCCAATGTCCCGGCGATAATGCACCTTATCAAAGTGTATTTTTTCCACCGCTTCATAGGCCTTTTTAATGGCGCTGTCTAAGTTATCCCCCACAGCTGTCACGCCAAGCACGCGACCGCCGGCGGTTAAAAATACATCATCCTTCAGCACTGTGCCGGCATGAAAAACGGTAACTGCCTCATCTTGTTCAGCCACGCTGATGCCGCTGATGGGCAGGCCCTTATCATACGCTTTGGGATATCCGCCAGATGCCATAACAACGCAAACTGCCGCATTGTCAGCCCAGCAAATGTCAACTTCGCCGAGTCTTTCTTCTGCCACCGCCAAAAAGATTTCCAATAAATCGGTTTTCAGTCTGGGGAGCACAACCTGGGTTTCAGGGTCACCAAACCGAGCGTTATATTCAATCACCTTAACGCCGTTTTTGGTCATAATCAAACCAAAGTATAAAACACCTTTAAAGGTGCGACCCTCTTTGTTCATAGCCGCCATAGTGGGCATAAAGATTT
This sequence comes from Clostridia bacterium, assembly GCA_045590535.1. GTDB lineage: Bacteria > Bacillota > Clostridia > UBA1381 > UBA9506 > UMGS755. The sequence continues at coordinate 10,107 of JAZNRE010000027.1, read as the reverse complement.
TTTCCATACATTCAGCATGAATCGCCTCAGTATAAAGCCGGCTGGGAGAAAAAGTACCCATACCCCCTGTATTTAAGCCCTCGTCGTTATCATAGGCACGCTTGTGGTCCTGGGCACTCACCATGGGGCACAGGGTCTTGCCGTCAGTAAAGGCTAAAACCGAAACCTCTTGTCCTGTCAAAAATTCTTCAATAACCACACGGCTTCCGGCATCACCAAAAACCTTGTCGCACATAATGTCTTCTACCGCTGCCTTCGCCTCAGCAAAATCAGCTGCAATAATAACGCCCTTGCCCAAAGCCAAACCCTCCGCCTTCACAACGGTAGGATAGCTGATGGTTTCTAAATAGGCGATGGCCTTTTCGCTGTCGTCAAACACCTCATAGGCCGCAGTGGGAATGCCATATTTTTTCATTAAGTCCTTTGAAAAAACCTTGCTTCCCTCAATAATGGCTGCATTTTGGCGAGGTCCAAAGGCCTTAAGGCCCTCTTCTTCCAAACGGTCAACCATACCCAGCATTAAGGGGTCGTCCGGCGCAACCACGGTTAAATCAATTTGATTTTCTTTGGCAAAGCGCACCACGCCTTCCACATCGGTGGCTTTAATATCCACACAGGTGGCAAGCTGCGAAATGCCACCGTTGCCCGGCGCTGCATAAAGCTCGGGCTTAAGTGGGCTCTGTGCCAATTTCCAGATAATTGTATGTTCACGGCCACCGCCGCCAACCACTAACACTTTCATAATCTATTACCGTAATCCTTTCGTTAGTCTGTGTTTTTCGTCCGGGAACGATAAAAATATACCGTATCAATTCCCTGGCCTCTATCATTTTTAATGCGCTTAATTTCTTCAAACTGCAAACCGGGCAAAATCTTCATCTGCGACTGGTTTGTCGACCAGGTTCTTGTGTATGCATTGCATTCTGCAAAACTGGATAAAATCGCAGCATAAAGCTGTTTGGCAATGCCTCTGCCACGGTAATCGGGATGAACAGCCAAAGTGGATATGTAAACATTGGGAAAGGTTTCTTTGCCAATCGCATCACAGGTATAGTCTTTTTTAAAGCTTAAAAACCCTGCCACACGCCCATCGTCAAAGGCCAAAAAACCATTCTGCTGCATCATCTCCCGGCAATAGGAAACCGGCTTTTTGCCACTGGTCGTTTCTGCGCTGAACGCTTTCTGCGTCGTGCTCTCACGAGCCGAAAGTGGCGGCAAAAAGTCCCTATCACAACAGGTTAAAATATCCAGAATTTCTTCGTAATACTGCTCCGGAATGGCTGGATACATGTATACATCCATAGTCTTTTCCTTTCACTCGTCAACCCTAAAAATTAATGCTTAAAGTGACGCATGCCAACAAACACCATCGCAATGCCGTGCTTATCACAAGCATCAATGGATTCCTGGTCTTTTTTCGAGCCGCCCGGCTGAATAATGGCCTTAATGCCTGCTTTGGCAGCTGCCTCAACGGTATCAGGGAAGGGGAAGAATGCATCCGATGCAAGGCTGGCGCCCTGTGCACGCTCACCGGCATAGTCAAGGGCAATTCTGGCAGCCATAACGCGGTTGGTCTGGCCAGGTCCCACGCCTAAAGACATGTTATCCTTTGCCACAGCAATGCCGTTAGATTTTGCATGCTTAACAACCTTCCATGCAAATTTTAAATCACGAATCTGTTCTTCTGTAGGCTGCACTTTGGTAACAACCTGCCAGTTTTCTTCGTCATAAAGCTCTGTATCTCTCTGCTGCACCAAAAGACCGCCCATAACCTTTTTCATGTCAAAATCGTTTTTGCTGGGACGCTCGGAAATGGTGGGCAGCTCCAAAAGACGAATGTTCTGTTTCTTGGTCAAAATTTCAATGGCTTCCTTTGAGAAAGATGGTGCCACAATAATTTCCAGGAAAATCTTGCTCATCTCTTCTGCGGTTTTGCCGTCAATTTCTCTGTTGGCTGCAATAATGCCACCAAAGATAGAAACCGGGTCACCCTCATAGGCTTTCATGTACGCTTCATAAATGTCAGCGCCGGTGCCCACGCCGCAGGGATTTGCATGCTTAGATGCCACAACTGTGGGCTCTGTAAATTCTTTCACCAAATCAAGAGCGCCGTTGGCATCGTTAATGTTGTTGTAAGAAAGCTCCTTGCCGTGCAGCTGTTTTGCAGCTGAAAGAGTGCCACTGCAAGCGCCTACTTCTTTATAGAAAACAGCCTGCTGATGGGGATTTTCACCATAGCGCATATCCTGCACCTTTTCAAAAGTCAAAGAAAGATTCTGGGGGAAGAGTTCCTTGCCAATGGTCTTTCTCAAATATGTAGAAATCAAAGTGTCATAAGCCGCTGTGTGCTCAAACACCTTATAAGCCAAATAGAATTTGGTTTCACGGCAAACCGAGCCATTCTCTCTGTATTCAGCCAAAACGGTTTCATAGTCTGCAGGGTCAACCACAACGGCAACATCCTGATAGTTTTTAGCTGCTGCACGAATCATGGTGGGGCCACCGATATCAATGTTTTCAACCGCTTCCTCTAAAGTCACGCCTTCTTTTTGAATGGTTTGTTTAAAGGGATACAGGTTAATGGCCACAACATCAATGGTGTCAACACCCAATTCTTCCAGCTGGCTCATATGCTCAGGGTTTTCACGCATAGCCAAAATGCCGGCATGAATTTTCGGATGCAGGGTCTTCACGCGTCCATCCAAGCACTCAGGAAAACCGGTGATGTCTGAAACACCGGTAACAGCAAGACCTGCCTCTTTCAGCACCCGCTTTGTTCCACCTGTTGAAACAATTTCAAAACCTAAATCAATTAACCCTTTCGCAAATTCTACAATACCGTTTTTATCGGATACGCTAAGTAATGCTCTTTTTGCCATGTTCATCTGCTCCTTTGTCAAAAATTTTTATTCATGTATCAAAACTCGACGACCAACACGCTCCAAGCGGCCGGCACATAAAAGCTCAACCGCACGAGGTAGCAAAATGTGCTCTGCTTCCACCATAACCTTCTGCTGCAAAGCTTCAGCATCAATTCCCTCAGGAATCTCCACCGCCTTTTGCAGAATAATGGCGCCGCCATCGGTCACTTCGTTAACAAAATGAACGGTTGCACCCGTCACCTTCACGCCATATTCCAAAGCTCTTTCATGCACGCGAAGACCGTAAAATCCGTCGCCGCAAAAAGAGGGAATCAGCGCAGGGTGAACATTCACAATCCGGTCAGGATACTGCCGGATGAATTGGTCGCTTAAAACCAGCATAAAGCCCGCCAGCACCAGCACATCAATCTTGCGCTCTGCAAGCTCCCGGAGAAGCGCCCCCTCAAAGGCCGTCCGGTCAGAAAAAGCCTTTCTGTCCACGCAAATGCCTTCAATACCGGCTTTTTTAGCTCGCTCTAAAGCAAAGGCCCCCGGCTTGCTTGAAATCACAACCGAAATGGTGCCGCTTGCAAGCTCACCACGGCTTGCCGCATCAATCAATGCCTGCAGGTTCGTTCCGCCGCCAGAAACCAAAACACCAATCCGTTTTTTTGTCTGTGTCGTCATAATCTGTGTCCTCTTTGTGTTATTCTATGGTAACGCCTGCTTCACCGGCAGCCACTTCACCAATAATCCATGCCTTTTCACCCAAGGCTCTCAAATGGCTCACTGCCTGATCAGCTTTCTCTTTATCCACCGCCATCACAAGGCCAATACCCATGTTAAAGGTGTTAAACAAATCACGCTCTGAAAGGTTGGCTCTGTCTTCCATCAGTTTGAAAATAGCCGGAATCTCAAAGCTGTCCTTTTTCACCTTAGCACACAAGCCTTCGGGCAGCATGCGGGGAATGTTTTCATAAAAACCGCCGCCGGTAATGTGAGACACCGCATTGATACCCACATTTTCAATAACAGACAGCAAAGATTTCACATAAATCTTTGTGGGGGTCAACAGGGCTTCACCCAAAGAACAGCCCAAACCGGCCGGCACCTCTGCCAAATGCGCCTTGGCAGTCTCGGCATCTAAATTAAAAATTTTGCGAACCAAAGAATAGCCATTGCTATGTATACCGGAAGAAGCAATACCAACCAGAGCATCGCCTGCCTTTGTGTTGCTGCCATCTAAAATTTTGTCCTTATCCACAACACCCACACAAAAACCGGCCAAATCATATTCTTCCGGGTCATAAAAACCGGGCATTTCGGCCGTTTCACCGCCAATCAAGGCAGCTCCTGCCTGCTGGCAGCCTTCCGCCACACCCTTAACAATTTCGGCAATGCGGGTAGGCACATTTTTGCCTACAGCCAAATAGTCTAAAAAGAACAAGGGCTTTGCACCGGAGCAGGCAATATCGTTGGCACACATAGCCACGCAATCCTGTCCAATTGTGTCATGCTTGTCCATCAAAAAAGCAATGCGAAGTTTTGTTCCCACGCCGTCTGTACCGGAAACCAAAACGGGATTTTTATATCCATTTCCCAGCTCAAACAAGCCACCAAAACCACCAAGACCGCTTAAAACACCGGGAGTAAAGGTCTTGTTAACATGCTCCTTCATCAATTTAACCGCTTCATAGCCGGCCTCTACATCAACACCTGCTGCTTTATAGGCTGTACTCATTTCTTTCTCTCCTTTTTATGTTCAAACTCAACTTTATCAACTGTCAAAGGCACTTCCATGGGATATTCACCGGAGAAGCAACCGTGACAATAATCGCAGTTTAACGATTTTGTCGCTCTTTTAAGACCCTCCATGCTTAAATAGCCCAAAGAATCGGCGCCAATTTTCTGTCTGATTTCTTCAACAGAATATTTAACGGCCATAAGGTTTTCTCTTGAGGGAATGTCGGTACCAAAATAGCAAGGCCACAAAAACGGCGGTGAGCTCACGCGCATATGCACTTCTTTTGCCCCTGCTTCTTTCAAAGCACGAATGATGTTTGCGCAGGTTGTGCCACGGACAATGGAGTCGTCAACCATAACCACTCGTTTGCCACAAACGCTGCTTTTCAAAACATTCAGCTTAATGTTAACAGCCGCCTCACGCTGTGCCTGTGTGGGCAATATAAAGGTTCGGCCAATGTATTTGTTTTTAATAAAGCCTTTTCCATAGGGCAAACCCGATTCCTCGGCATAACCAATGGCAGCGCAAAGACCCGAATCCGGCACACCAAAAACAAGGTCTGCATCAGCGGGAAATTCTTTGGCCAGCTCATGGCCCATGGCCTTTCTCACCTCATACACGCTGGCACCCTGAATCACGCTGTCAGGGCGGGCGTTGTAAACATATTCAAAAACACAAATTTTTGCCCTCTCCGCTGCTTTTTCATGGCGGATAGAGTGCAGGCCCTCGCTGTCTACCCAAACAACCTCACCCGGTTCAACATCACGAATAAACTCAGCGCCAATGTTATCAAAAACACAGGTTTCCGATGAAAGCACATAAGAGTTATCCAGCTTGCCGATGGAAAGAGGACGAATGCCATAAGGGTCTCTGGCACCCAGAAGCTTCCGAGGGCTCATCATAACGATTGAGTATGCACCCTGAAAACTGTCCATCGCATTTAAAACCGCCTGCTCAATAGAGTGAGCAGCAATGCGCTCCTGGGCGATTTTATACATCATCACTTCGCTGTCAATTAAGGTTTGAAAAATGCCGCCGCTTTTTTGAAAAGCCGTGCGCAGCTCCCCTGAATTGATCAGATTGCCGTTGTGAGCCAGTGCCAAGGTACCTTTGACATATTTATAAACCAAAGGCTGTGCATTTTCCCGATAGTTACCACCCTTGGTGGAATAACGCACATGACCCACAGCAATTGTGCCTTTTAAACCGTCTAAAATCCGGTCGCTGAAAACATCCGGCACCAAGCCCAAATCCTTGTGTGTCAAAAAGTTTCCGTCATCATTCACCACAATGCCGGCGCTTTCCTGACCTCTGTGCTGCAAGCCGTATAAGGCATAGTATGTAAGTCTGGCAACATCAAAGCCATCGTTGTCATAAATACCGAAAACGCCACATTCTTCTTTTGCTTTGTCAGACAAAGTAAGCATTTTAGTTTCACTCATAGATTTTTTCTCCTACAACAAAATTTTCCATCGCTTAAAAAACCATTAACGCGGCCGGCAAAGCCAACCGCGTTAAAAAGTCCCAATTATCGTTGCACGCGACCGGAACCGTCACCACCTGCCAAGCTCAGAACCTCTTTTACGCTCATCAGGTTAAAGTCGCCCTCAATGCTGTGTTTCAAGCATGAAGCTGCAACGGCAAACTCAATGGTATCCTGCATGCTGTATTTTTCCAAAAAGCCGTAAATCAAGCCACCACCAAAGGAATCGCCGCCGCCAACACGGTCCACGATGTTGATGTTGTATTTCTTGGATTTATAATATTCTTTACCGTCATATAAAAGCGCTGACCAGTTGTTAACAGAAGCCGAAATGCTCTCACGCAGAGTGATAGCCACATGTGAAAAGCCAAACTTGTCTGCCAGCTGTTTTGCAACATCACGATAACCTGCGTCAGAGAGTTCGCCGGAGGTAATATCCGTTGCAGAAGCTTTAATGCCAAATACTTTTTCGGCATCTTCTTCGTTAGCGATACACACGTCAACATATTCCATCAAGCCGCCCATAACCTTGCCAGCTTTTTCGCTGGTCCAAAGTTTCTTTCTGAAGTTTAAGTCGCAGCTAATGGTAATACCCTTTGTCTTTGCAGCCTTACAAGCTTCCAGGCACAGTGCTGCTGCGCTGTCAGAAAGGGCAGGAGTAATACCGGTGAAGTGGAACCACTGGGCACCGTCAAAAATAGCATCCCAGTCAAAATCGCCGGGCTGGGCTGTTGCAATGGAAGAATGAGCACGGTCATAAGTTACGGTAGAAGCACGCTGAGAAGCGCCTTTTTCCACAAAATAAATGCCCAGTCTTTCGCCACCCTTAGCGATATAATCTGTCTTAACATCATATTTTTTCAATTCAGACTGACACCAAGCACCAATCAGATTGTCCGGCATCTTGGTTACAAAATAAGCCTCGTGACCATAACCGGCCAGAGAAACGGCCACATTGGCCTCACCGCCACCAAATGTTGCTTCTAAGCCCGTTGCCTGAATCATTCTCTGATGACCATAAGTCTGCAAACGGAGCATAATTTCACCAAATGTTACTACTTTAGCCATTATAATACCTCCAGTTGTTATGTTTGTATTTTTTAATGATTATTATGTGCAAATTTTATGCAACCATTCTTTGCGAAATTTTATAAACCTCTTGCCTCTTTAATGCGTTTAACAAACTCACGACCTGTAGCAGTAATCGCTGCATAGTCACCGGTTTTTGCGCCGGCTGTTAAAGCACCGCCTGCACCAACGGCAACCGCACCGGCTTTAATCCACTCAGCCACATTGTTAACATCCACACCGCCGGTGGGCATAATTTTTGCATAGGGGATGGGGCCTTTAATTGCTTTAATCATTTTGGGGCCACCTGCTTCGCCGGGGAACAGCTTCACAATGTCTGCACCGGCTTCCATAGCTTCCACAACTTCTTTAATGGTCATGGCGCCGGGCATGCAGGCAACTCTGTATCGATTGCAGAGCTTAACGGTTTCCAGATTGAAATAAGGGCTTACAACATATTGTGCGCCGGAAAGAATCGCAATTCTGGCAGTTTCTGAATCCATAACGGTTCCGGCACCCAAAATAATCTCATCGGGGGTGTAGCGCTTTGCCAGTTCTTCAATAACATGATGCGCTCCGGGCACGGTAAAGGTCAGTTCAATGGCAGGTACGCCGCCTTCAATGCAGGCATCGGCAATTTTAATAGCCTGCTCGGCATCGTTTGCACGAACAACCGCCACAATACCGGTGTCGCAAATTTTGGTAATAATCTTTTCCTTATCCATCTTTTTCGCTCCTTTATCTTTTTTCGTCATCCGAAAATATTTACTAATAGTATGCCAATAAATATGGCAATATATATTGTATCACAAGAAATTCTCAAGGTCAATAACCACTGTTTAAAACTTTCAATTTCGTCGAAATTTAACAAATTTAATGAAATTTATTTTCATTCTTCGCATGAAACAGACATTCCATTCTTTTTTTGCTTAAATTTTTTAGTATTTTTATGAAATGCGGGTTAAACTAACACCCAAAAGGAGTGTATAAAATGAAAAAATTCGGTCTTTCTGATAAGCTGGGCTACATGTTTGGAGATTTGGGTAATGACTTTTTCTTTATTTTAGCCAGTTCTTATCTAATTGTTTTTTACACAAAGGTACTGGGCATTCCCGGCTCTGTTGTGGGCACCCTGTTTTTGGTGGCCCGCTTTGTGGATGCTTTTACCGATGTGACCATGGGACGCATCATAGACACAGGAAGAGCAACCAAAAACGGCCGTTTTCGCCCCTGGATTCGCCGCATGGCCATTCCCGTTGTGCTTGCCGGCATTTTCTTGTTCATTCCCGCGGCCAAAAACCTGCCTTATTGGGGCAAGTTAATTTACATTTATGTGTCCTATCTTTTGTGGGGCAGCATTTGTTACACGGCCATTAACATCCCTTACGGTTCCATGGCCTCTGTCATCACCGATGACCCCCTCGAGCGCACCGCTCTTTCCACCTTCCGTTCCATCGGCGCCGCCATTGCCGGCGTGGTGGTAAGTGCTGGTGTTCCCCTGGTTGTCTATACTTACGACGCCCAGGGCAACCAGCTCATTTTAGGCGAGCGTTTTCTGCCCATTGCCATTGTTTTCGGCTTGCTGGCACTTGTCTGCTACTGGCTGTGCTACAGCCTGACCCGTGAACGCATAACCATAGAGAAAGAAACAAAAGAAACCAGCAACTTTTTTGCCGCCCTAAAAAACATGGCGTCAAACCGGGCGCTTTGGGCAATCATTGCCGCCGCCATTGTTTTGCTGCTTTCTTCTCTACTCTCTGCCAGCATGAATTTATATCTGTTCATGGACTATTTCAAAAGCAAAGAAGCCATGAGCGTCGCCGGCCTTTTGCAAACCGCCTGCACGCTGGCCCTGGCCCCTTTTGCCACAACCATTACGGACAAAATTGGCAAAAAAGAAGCCTCGGGCATTGCGGTTTTATTCGCCTCAGGCATCTATTTTCTCCTCTTTTTCTTAAGGCTGCAAAACCCGTGGATTTATTGTTCCCTGCTGGTGTTCGGCAACCTGGGTGTTGGCCTTTTCAACCTGATGATTTGGGCCTTCATCACCGATGTCATTGACCATCAGGAAGCCCACACCGGCACCCGTGACGACGGCACCATCTATGCGGTCTATTCCTTTGCCCGCAAAATCGGCCAGGCCTTTGCCGGCGGTTTGGGTGGCTATGCCCTTTCTCTCATCGGCTATGTCACCTCAACTGAAAATGTGGTGCAAACGGCCGAGGTAACAAACCGCATTTACACCGTTTCAACCCTCATCCCGGCCATTTGCTATTTTGTTGTGGCCATGATTCTTATTTTCTTCTATCCTCTTTCCCGCAAGAAAATAGCTGAAAACCGGCGACTCATTGAAGAACGCCGTAGCAAAAACTAACGGTTCAACACGCTGATTTTTAAATTATTTCACAAACGAAAGGATGTTTTTATGTTATATCCAAAGCTCAGTTCTTCCCGCGCTCTTTTTGACCTTTCCGGCATTTGGGATTTTTGCCTGCATCACGCCGACGAGGTAACCGACGCCGATTTAAAAAATCCCTTTAAAGGCCCCATGACCATCGCCGTTCCCGCCTCTTACAACGACCAAAAAGAAGGGGAATCGTTTCGCGACCACTATGGCTGGGTACTTTACAGACGCTCTTTTTCCATTCCCGACAGTTTAAAAAGCCAAAGGGTTGTCCTCCGTTTCGGTGCCGTGACCCACACGGCAAAGGTTTATTTAAACGACAAGCTTCTCTGTGAGCACAAGGGCGGTTTTTTGCCTTTCGAGGTTGAAATCACCGATTTTCTTTGCCCCGACGAAAACTGTCTTACCGTAGCCGTGGATAACCGCATCAATTTTTCCACTCTGCCGGTGGGCAGCGAGCAGGGCGGCAACATGCTCACAGGGCTCATCCCCGAGCTTCCCGGCGTAACCCCCAAAAAACAAAACTAAAGTCGGATCGTAGCCATGT
>JAZNRE010000026.1:0-32397 GCA_045590535.1 Clostridia bacterium | reverse complement strand
TCTGCTTCAAGTCTTTCAAGCAGAATTCGAAAGAATTCATCTGTATCTTTTGCCAAAATTTGTGCATTGTTTTTTTCAAGATGTTCTTCTTCGTTGATAAACTCTGGCCATTGTTCTTTTGCTAGATCCAGTTTTGCGCTGTTGCCCTTATAAGGCAAGTGCGCCGAATAAGTAATAAAGAAATTAAAAAACGGCGTTTTTTCCACCATTTTCTGATAAAAAGCGTCATTTTTAATCAAATTGCTGTCAAGCTCTGCCTCAATACCGGTAATGCCAAAATCTTCCGCAGCATTATATTTTTCATAGCCGTAGGTTTTGTGCATAAGACCACGGTTATAAAACTCTGCGCTGTTAAAATGGAAGGAATTTGTGGAATATCCTGCCTCTTTAAACAGCCGCGCCAAAGAATATGGAAAGGCATTGCTGCTGAAATTGGAGGCGCTTCCGGCGGAAACCGGCGTGAAAAAGCCGGTGTTAAAAGCAAACTCAGAACTCAAGGTAAAGCCAACACCAAAGAATGGCGCATTATAATTGGTAAAATGAATGCCCTCGTTCATCATTTTATACAAGGTGGGGGTCTTTTCTTCATCAATCATCCATGTGTCAATGCTTTCCAGCATAACCGCAATAACATTTTTGCCTTTTAAAGCACCTGTATAACGGTTAGGTGCCGGTTCACCCTGCAGGGTAAAATATTCATCCGCCATGGAACGGTCGTTTTTAGAAAGATTGTGACCCTTTGGAAACACGCCTGTGTAAAGATTTAAATAACTGAATTGATATATGCCCGAAATTTCTAAACTCTTATTTACATCATTAAAATTCTTATAAACAATTCTGGGTTTGCGCCACACATCCCACTCGTTGGTGGAATCACCATAAAGCCATGGTTGCATACCAATATGAGTAGCCGCAAGCAAAATAACGGGCAACAAAAGAACACCTATGCGCTGTTTTTTCTCAATGGCAGGTTGTTGCCATGTAAAAAGACTAATGAGCATAAAAACAAAGGTAGCACCCAAAAAAATAATCATTTCAGGTCCAATCAGTTTTACTGCATATCCAAAATAATCAGAGCCCTCCCCTGCCAAAGCAATGCCCTTGAGCCAGAAAAACTGGTCAAAGATTTTGTAATAAACGCATTCGCTCAAAGAAAGCACTGAAAAAGCGAGTGTTAAAACAACAAAAACGGTTTTACCCACCTTTTTCGGCAAAATAAGACAACAAAATAAGACGATTAAAAGCACCCAGCCGATTGAAAATAAAGATGTTGCTATAGAAACATATTTTTCTGTAAATACGCCTGGGGCTAAAAGGCGCCGGAGCATAATATCCGGTAAAAGCAATGTAATCGATGCAAGTATAATAAAAATAAAAGTTTTAATGCTGTTTATATAATTTTTTTTCAAAAGTTCACCTCTGTTGTTATTTTAATTGTCACATACTGACACATTGTAACATAAAAAATCAAAATAGTCAATCAACTTAAATGATAACAAAAAAAAAGACAGCAAAAGCTGTCTTTTTAAAAATCGGAATATTAGTCTGTCATGTTGTCAAAATAACCCTGCACCAACACAATGGGTGTACCCTTATCGCCGGAGCCACTGGTTAAATCACAAAGCGAACCAATTAAGTCGGTCAGGCGTCGGGGTGTTGTGCCTTGAGATGCCATGTTGCCCACCAGATCATCATCTTTCTTTTTAATAGCCTCGCTAATTGCATTTTTAAGGGCTTCGCCTTTTAAATCAGCAAAATCATTATCGGCTAAATATTTGAGTTTCAATTCGTTGGGTGTACCCTCTAAGCCACTGGTATAAGCCGGGGATACAATGGGGTCAGCCAGTTCCCAAATCTTGCCGACGGGATCTTTAAAGGCACCGTCACCATACACCATAACCTCAATGTGCTTTCCGGTCTTTGCTTTAAACTGTGCCTGAATACTTTCAACCAAATCAAAGCAATCTTGCGGGAACAGCTTGATGGTGTCTTCTGTTGACTTGTTAGAGCCAAGGAGACCGTATTTTTCATTAAAACCGCTGCCATCAACAGATGCGGTGAGAATTTCGTCAAGACCTGCCACGCGTTTAGCACCGGCAGCCTTTAAAATGCGTTTGGTGCGTGCACGAGTGTGAATGTCACAATTCAAAACCGAATCGGTATAGTTTAAAATCACACGGGGGTCATTGGCAAAAATAATCTCGGCTTCAGCGCCGCAGGAACGGATTAAGTCACCGTAATAGCTTACATAATCCACACCGGTGAAGGGATGCACATTTTCACCAAATAAGGCCCGGTATTTCTCTTCAGTTAATACATCTGAATAGGGGTTAATACCCGCTTCATCGAGCTGGTCATAAGAAATCAAAGCGTTGCCCACTTCATCGCTGGGATAGTTCAGCATGAGCACAATCTTTTTAGCGCCTTTGGCAATACCCCGCAGGCAAACAGCAAAACGGTTACGGCTCAAAATGGGGAAAATAACGCCGATGGTTTCGCCGCCAAGCTTTGCTTTAACATCTTTAGCAATGGCATCAACCGAGGCATAGTTTCCCTGTGCACGAGCCACAACGGATTCCGTAATGGCCACAACATCTTTGTCACGCAGGTCAAACTGCTCTGCTTCTGCCGCTTCAATAACACTATTTACAACGATACCGGCAATATCATCCCCCTGACGGATAATGGGGCAACGAATACCTCTTGAAATTGTACCTGTTCTTCTTTCCATAAAAATTTCTCCCTATCTATTGACTTTCATTTATAATCTTATTATAATACAAATATATTCATAAGTAAAATAGATAAATCTTACAACTGTAATAAGGAGAGCTAATATGAAAACAAGACTTGATTATTATAGAGTTTTTTATGAAACGGCCTTGCACGCCTCCTTCTCTACGGCTGCTAAACATTTATATATATCACAATCTGCCATATCCCAATGCATCAGCCAATTGGAAAAGGATTTAAACACACAACTTTTTATCCGTTCCCGCCGCGGCATCACATTAACAAAAGAAGGTAAGCTGCTGTTTCAAAAAGTTGAAAATGCCATGCAGGCCATTGAGCAAGGAGAATCACTTCTCGCCCGTCTGCATCGTCTTGATGGTGGCTCTTTAATCATTGCTGCCGGCGATACTATAACACGGCACTATCTATCGCCTTACCTTGAAGAATTTCATGCGCTCTATCCTGAAATTCGCATTGAAATGGCAAACTCATATTCTTCACGCCTGTTGCAATTTGTTAAGGAGGGAAAAGCTGAGCTTGCCTTTGTTAATTTACCCATAAAGGATGACGAATTATGCATTGAGCCCTGCTTTTCCATTCAAGATATTTTTGTTTGCGGACCTGATTATCACGCAAAAGATAAATACACATGGGAAGAACTCGCACAAGAACCTCTCATTTTATTAGAAACCAACTCTTCTTCAAGAAATTATATAGATGAAAAATTTGCCGCCAAGCACATTCGCTTAAATCCGCAAATTGAGCTGGCCGCACACGACCTTTTGGTGCAGTTTGCATCCATACATTTAGGCGTTTCCTGTGTGATTAAAGAATTTGTCACAGACAGCCTTGAAAAAGGCGCTATTCGCCCTTTAAATCTTGTCCCAAAACTGCCTGCACGAAACATTGGCTATGCTTATTTAAGACACAATCCCCTGTCACTTCCCGCACAGGCTTTTTTAAAATTGATATTAGGCGAAGATAAAATCTAAATGTGTTCATGAAAAATCCCTGTTCAACTGTTTGCTGAACAGGGATTTATTTTTGTTAGTCAAAAACAATATAATTGCTTTTTCTCATTGTTTGGGGTTTCCCTCACCGTCAAAAAGCGGTAACGGTGCCAAATAGGTAATATCATCTCTAGAAATGGCATCACCTTCAGCCAAAACACACATACGACCCACAACGATACCGCCCACTTCATTGATGAGCTTTTCCAAAGCCTTTAAGGATTCGCCTGTGCTGATAACATCATCAATAATGAGCACACGCTTTCCCTTCATGCTTTCGCTATCCTGACCGCCGATGCAAAGCATCTGTCTTGCTTCGGTGGTGATGGAATTCACATAGGTTGTGTGAATATCCTGCATGTAAAGCTTTGGGCCTTTGCGGGCAACAATATAATTCTTTTCTCCTGATTGCCGTGCCATTTCATAAAGAAGCGGAATGCCCTTGCTTTCTGCCGTAATCATAACATCATGTTCAGGCGCTTTTTCTAAAAGTGCTTTGGCAGCGGCAACTGTGACCTCCACATCGCCAAACATAACAAAGGCACCAATGTATAACTCCTCATTAACAGGGCACAGAGGAAGATCACGATTCACGCCGGCAATGTTAACTGTATATGTTTTTTGCATGTAAATAAACTCCTTTTGTGTTTATGCTAAGCCAACAACTTTTAAAGCAATATAAATGGCAAATAAAGCAACTGAAATCCACATAACTGCGCTGATGTCTTTTGCTTTGCCGGTAATCAATTTAAGAATTACCCAGCTGAGCATACCAAACATAATACCGTTGGCAATTGAATAGGTTAAGGGCATCATAATGATAGCCATGAAAGCACCAATAACATCGGCAACATCGCCGTCAAAATCGACTTTCTTAATTGAGCTCAACATTAAAAGACCAACATAGAGCATAGCCGGTGTGGTGGCAAAACCGGGAATTGCTGTGAAAACAGGTGCTAAAATCAAAGAGATGAAGAACAGGACAGCCGTTACAACAGAAGCCAAACCTGTTTTACCGCCTGCAGCAACACCGGCGCTGGATTCAACATAGCTTGTAACGGTTGAAGTACCCAAAGCTGCACCCACAACAGTACCAACAGCGTCCGCCATTAAAGCACCGCTGGCATGGGGCAGTTCGCCTTTTTCATCAAGCAAGTTGCCTTTTTCTGCAACACCGATTAGTGTACCAACGGTATCAAAAATATCGGTATATAAGAATGTAAAGGTAATCAGGGCAAAGGCCGGGAAATTCTTTACGATAAAGCCAAAATCAAAGTCGCAGAATAAGGGTGCTGAGAAAGAATAAGAAGAGAAATTCGGAATAACAGAAAATACGCCGGCTTCAACATCAACAATATACCAGCCCACTAACTCAGCAACAATACCTAAAATCCATGTTACAACGATACCCAAAAGAATGCCGCCGGGCACTTTGAAGTGTTGGAAAACACCAATAATCAAAAGACCAAGCAGAGCCAAAACAACAGGCGCAGAGGAAAGATTACCCAATGCAACTGTGGTTGCATCACTGGCAACAACGATGCCTGCATTTAAAAGAGCAATAATGGTGATAAACAAACCAATACCAGCTGTGATACCAAACTTTAAGTTATTCGGAATTTTGTTAACCAAAGCTTCACGGAACTTAAACAGAGAAAGAATCATAAAAATGATACCTTCAACAAAAATTGCAGTCAAGGCAATTTGATAACTATAACCCATAGCACCGCAAATGGTGAAAGCAAAGAATGCATTAAGACCCATGCCGGAAGCAAGCGCAACCGGATAGTTAGCAAAGAATGCCATACACAAAGTTGCAATACCGGCTGAAATTGCCGTTGCTGAAAACGCCGCTGCAATAGGAATACCGGCAGCAGCCATGTAATTAGGATTTACCGCAAGAATGTAAGCCATTGCAAGGAAGGTTGTGATACCTGCAATGATTTCGGTGCGAATACTCGTACCTCTTTCTTTAAGCTTAAAAAGCTTCTCCATTTTCTTTTCTCCTCCTAAAAATCATTTGGGTTGCATTAAAATACAACCAGTTACATTGTAACATATTGCAAAGTTCCTTGCAATATTTTTTGGGTAATTTTCTCTATAAAATGATACTTTTTTGTCAAAATCACAAAAATGCATACAATATATTGTGCTATTTAACAATTAAAAAGACGGCAATTATTATAAATTTTTAGGCATTCACTTCCCTGAAATAAATATATTTCCCTTATTACATAAATAAAGAGCATGTGCAATAATTTTATAACAAAAGCAGCCGGACAAGTTGTCCGGCTGCTTATAATATTGACTAATTAAAATAAATGTATTTACCCTGTTGTTTAAAGCTGATGGGCGTGTCGTTTAAATAAACTTTCTTAACAGGTTGAACCGCCATAATGGCAAGACCTTTTAAGAGTACATCTTTAGCATCTTTAAGCTTGCTACTGGAAAGATACATAGCATTGTCTTTCCAGGTAACACCTAAATCTGCCAGTTCATTCTTTGAATAAATGAGCAATGAGTTGCTCTTTAAGTCCTTAAGCTTTCTGCCGTTTCTTAAAACTGCGGTGTTAATTTTACCATCTGTTTCGTCAACCAAAGCAACCTCACCGTCTGTGGAGTAATCGCCAAAGATACGATTTGTCTTTACAGCCTGGTCAAATAAGGTGTAATAGCTGATGGTTTTAACGGTACCTGTTTTGCTGTCGACAACATTGGCACGGAAGGCATTTGCCTGTGTGTCGGGAATGTCTAAAATAAGTGCCTCTGTGGTAACTTTAGCATCTTCACCGGCAGGCATGGGATATAACAGCGTGCTAAAGGTGGTAATGCCTTTGTTAACCTGCTTAAATACAGGATAAGGTGTTTCACCAAAATTGTTCTTACCTCTTGCATATAAGCCGCGTTTCAAAACAGGCGCATCAATATTGTCTTTTTGAACTGTTGCAACAATTACATTGGCTGCTTCTTCAAAGTTGCTGCGCGCTGTGTAGGTTGCTTCGTCAACAGAAACATTTGACTCGGGCAGGAAATGCCAGGGCTGCACATAGGAATTCACTTCTTCGCCGTCTTCGGGATTGATATAATCTGTTACAATGAAGTAACCGTCACGCATAAAGAGAACATCACGCAGAACCTGATAATCACTGTCTAAGGCGTTATTGTCAGTGTAGCCAAAGGTTTCACCCCGTACAAAGTCATAAGTATTATTGATTTCACGGTTTTCGGGATACAAAGAGCCTTCCTTGTTGCCATATTGTCTGTCGGGTACATGCATGGGCTCGCCAAACAGGTCAACATCAATGCCATCTTCATAGTATTTATGGCCCTTTGCGCCGGTTTGGTTAATTTCAATGGTGCTGTGACCGCGGGTTGAGCTTGCCCAACGCTCTTTCGGCTCAGTAACATCATAATAACCCATCATGGGGTCAACTAAGAGATACTGTCCATAAGCATATAAGGTAAGGCTTAAGTCATCATTATGACCGTGGGTATAGCCACCCACCTCCAGCATTGCACCGGAGTTTTCCATGTGCGCTGCCACGGCTGTTTCTTCCCAAGAATTACGGAAAGTAACCTTACCGGGGATATCGTCTACTCTTGTTAAATACGGAGGTTCTTCACCCTTTTCTCTCCAAGAATTTGCATAGGTGAGATAGGGGCTGTCAATCATCTCTAAAACGCCGGTAAAGAGGCGTGGATTGCGAGTGTTATATGTGCCTGAATCACCAACCTGCCAATCACCAAAACGGGGATTAAAGTGACCCAGCTGCCATTCACAGGCTTTTGCCAAACGTTCAATCAATTCATCACTATAAAAGATGGAGGGGTCAGTGTTTAAACTCTTTGCAATATCAGCAAAATTAAGGGCACTGCTTACGCTGTCTAAAGCATAATTTGTGGGGATTTCTGTGCTACGACCGTCTTCATAAAAATCAACAAGGATTTTATGCGCCAAGCGGTATTTGGTAACCTCTGTCCAACCGCCCACAATTGAGCCGGGGCGTTCAGGATTTTTAATTTCGCCCAACGGATCATCAACAACACAGAATTCAGGATAGTACATGGAGAGCATACCCAAAGCGTTTGTTGAGTGGATACCATAGTTGCCTGTTTCCTCTAAGATTAGCCAGTTATTAACCAAAAATTCACCGCACAAGAGAAGATGCTTAACGATATTTGTCCATGCATCCGGCGTCATAGATTGACTCTTTGCAATATGGGGAATCCAGGTCGAAACAGTGTGACCAATTAAAGCGATTTCAAAAGGATAATAGTATATTTTTTCGCTGAGGTTTGAAACGCGTTCCCATTCTTCATAATCACCAACGGATTTAATAAGACCTTGCATAACACGAATAAAATGATAGGCAAAAATTTCTTCACCGGTAGCTAAATAACCATTATATACATAGTTTAAGTATTCGCGCATGCCGATAACATGCTGATGACCAATAAACTGAAAATCATCGGTTATGGTGTAATAAGGATAACCTTCACCATCAAAACTCTGATAGCAGCTGCCAATGGTGTTATATGTAGCATAGTCCATTGTTGCTTCATCTAAATTATCTGTTGAAGCCTGCCAGGATTTAACATAAAGGCTCTTTGTGTCACTTTCAACACGCACACCACCAGGTGTGTCGCTCTCTTTCATTTGACCATAAAGATAGAGCTTCGCTTCCTCAATCTGGTCTTCTGCGGGCAAATCGGTAAAATCAAATTGAATTAACGCTGTTTTGGTGTTTTCGTCAACCGGTCTGGCACTCACACCGATAGAAGAAACAGACTCTTCAACTAAAATCTTGGTGCTGTCACCAAACTTAGTATTGGGTTTGCCACCAACCACATAGGTATCGCTGATGGCATAGTATTTTTGTATTTTGCCTCCGGAACGCACTTCCACATAGGGAACATTACTTGTTTCACGGCTGTCAAACTCAACTAAATAACCGTCTTTTCTAGCGGCAACAAAATGATATTTAATCTTTCTTTCACCGGCATAGACTTTATCTAACGCAACACGCTTAATTTCATCTGTCATGTCCATTGAGCGCCAGGCTGCCTCTTTATTAAATGTGATGCGACCGGCAACAGTATCGCTGAATTCAGCAAAGAACATGTTGTCAAAAACCGCCTCTGCTTTAACGCGCGAACGTTCATCAAGAGTCTGACCGCCAACTGTTCCCAAGTCAAGCTTGCCAAATTTCTCTTGATAATATTTTAGCAGTTCTTCTTTACATAAAGCATAATTGCCTGCCTTGGCAGCTTTTTCTACTGCTGACATAGCAGGGAATTTTGCATAATTAAAAGATGGCTCTTGCGTCCATTTTGAGCCGTCATACACGCCGAAAAACTCTTCATCGGTGACATGCATGGGGTCAGAAACATCAAACTGGCTGTGAGCCGTCATGGTTTCTTCATAATAGTCTGCTCTGTTCCAGATAGCATCTTCTGCTGCAAAAACAGAACCAATGCCCGATGAAACAAAACACGATGTTACAAACACTAAAGACAAAAGAAGTGAAAGATATTTTTTAAAATTCATTTTCTGTCCCTCCTGTAATTTATTTGATTTAAAACAAAATCAACTATACATATTGTAGCATAATACAGAACTTTGTGCAATTGTTTTTATTTATTTTTTCTATAAATTGTTATTTTTGTCAAAATCACAAAAATATATAAAATGTATTGTGCTATTTAACAAATGAAAAGCGGCCAGATATACATCCGACCGCTTCATAATGATTTGCATTATTTTATTGTTTCAATGTGGCAACACCCGTTGCAATCGGACGCATTTCCGCTAAAGAGTTCCACATAAATGCTTTAACGGAAAGACCTGTTTTTGCAGCATTTGCAGGAACAGTATATTTAACAACAACACTACCGCTACCATTTAACTTGAGAGCGTCTGACGGTGTAATTGATTTCAGCTTGCCATTTTCATAAAGAGCAAATAAAACAACTGCATCTTGATTGCTCTTTCCTTTATAACTTGCTGCATAGGTAATGGTTTCGCCCGGAGCTAAAGTGCCGTAAAGAGCGCCGCTTTCAGGTGTTGCTGTCAGCTCTATTTCATCCAACTGATGCATTTGGATGTTAGCAACCTGAATGTCTGCGCTGGGCTCATTGAAGACAACCAGCCAGCAACCAGCTGCAGATGCTGCAGGAATGTCTAATTCCTTATAATCAGCACCACTAATTCTGCCATCATATGTGGCAACCTTTGTCCAAGCGCTGGTATTTACATCGGGATAACCAGATTCGCTCATTAATCCAGCAAATGCTGTGCCATCACCAGAGTATACGGTAAATCCTTTAGCAGAACCTGCATTCATGTTAACTTTAATGCGGTTAACCTTGATCGGATATTCACCAGCAAATCTACCGGAAAAGTCTACTGCATAATAACATTCAGGTTTTCCGGCAGCATTTGTCTTGGCAGACAGATAGCCTTTTGTGTTGCCTAAGTTCATATGTGCAGGCCAAAGCATACCAAATTCTCTAACCATGCTGCTCTTATTCAGCAAGTATCCGCTACCACCAGTGCTGCTCGATACAAAGCCGGAGAACAAGGCATGGGTAGCAAGGTTACCACTGAAATAATGGTCTGCATTGTAAGAAGCACTGTTGCCGTTCTTTTCACCATAAGATGTGAAATCATCGCTCTCAAGAAGCGCAGCATTTCCGCCATAAGCAATTAAGTTGTATTCATTGCTTTCGCTGATGCGTGCTTCACTAATGTAAATCTGTTTAGTAACATTTTTCATTACAAGACGCAGAGCGGTTGAATCAGCGGGAATGGGATCAAACAGCAAGGGATAATAGTTGTACTGACGGGTGTCACCGGAAACAGTCATTGTTCCCTCTGCATGTTTTGTCCAGCCGCCTTCACCATCGGAAATCTGAATTTCATAGGTTGTAAAGGGGTTATTGCAAGCCATCCAAAGGTCTAAACGACGAATAGCTTTGCCTTCTTCCCATTTAAACTCTAATGTCTTGTTATTTGTATCATTGGCAAATACCTGAGCATAAGGAGTGTTGACAGCATCATAATACCAATAACTACCAACAGTTTTATGACGGTATGTTAACTGAATCCAGTTTAAGGTAACACCGTCGGTCAGCTTATCAGTTACAAGTGTAGATGAATCACTATCAATAGCTAAAATATATTCAGCAGGGAGTTCTTCGCCGGAACCGTCACCATTAGGCATGAGTTCGTCTTCAGCCAATTGATGCATTTGGATATCAGCTACCTGCACGGTCGCCGTGGGGTTAGTCAGGCGAACCATCCAGTAAGCTGCTGTAGGTGCATTTGCAATATCCAAAATACCGGAATGGTCTGCATCAAGGGCGTTGGAATAAGTATCAAGTTTAGTCCAGCTATCCACATTGGCATCGGGGTATGCATCAGTATTGTCTTGCACCATCAATGCATTAAATGCATCGGCATTGTTGGTGTAATAAACCTCAAAACCTTCTGCAGAGCCTGCATTCAATTTAACCTTAAAGTGATTTGCCTTTGCTTCATGAGCGGCGTCATATCGACCGGCAAAACTTACAGCATACCAGCAATCACCATTTGCATTGGGTGTGAGATAGTGTTTGTCAAAATTCTCAAGCTTTGCTGGCCAAACCAAACCGAATTCTCTTACCATACTCTTTTGATTTAAGTTTCTAAACGCTCCACCAGACTGGTTATTGGCAGTTTCACCTGAAAACAGAGCATGTGTAGCAATATTACCGCTGTAATATTTTGATGCCTGATAGGTTGTGCCGCTGCCATACCACTTAAAGTTTGTTCCGTCAAATATATCCTTATTGGTTTCAGTTGCAACAAGGTTATATTCATTAACTGTGCTGACTCGTGCTTCCGTCACATAAATCTCTTTAGTACAGCCCTTCATTACAAAGCGTAATGAAGTTGTGTTTTCCGGAACGGGATCAAATAAAATTGCATGATAATCTGCCTGACGGCTGTTATTAGCAGCTGAAGCGGCATATATCATAGTTCCTTCTGCATGTTTTTTCCATCCGCCACTGCCATTTGGAATTTGAATTTCATATCCCGTAAAGCAATTGTCATCGCCAATCCAGAAATCAAGACGACGAACCGCCTTGCCGACTTCCCAATTAAATTCAAGTATTTTATCGGCTGTGCTGTTCGCAAACTTTAATACATATGCTGCGTTGCCGGCATTGTTAAAGTCAACAGAGCCACCCGCTTTGTTGCGGAAAACTGCCTGGGCATAGTTAAAGGTAACACCATCCGTCAGAACAGGGGTTACAACCACAGGAGTTGTGCTGGCATTCTCCGTTACTCCTTTATTCTCCACACTGCCACCAAGAGCCTTAATGGTTAAGTTATGAGCACCAGCTGTAACATCTGTATCTCTAATGATAACTTCATCATCAAAATAAACATAGTTACCTGACTGATTAAAGGAAATAGATGCGTCATTTAAATATACTTTTTCTATGGTTTGCTGCGCCATAACTGTCAAGCCGCTCAAAAGTGCATCCGTAGGACCTGTTATCTTGCTGCTGGTGAGGTAGATGTCACCATCGGCCCACTTAACGCCCAAATCAGCAATTTCGCTTTCGGAATAGAGCAGATACTCTTCTCTACCGGCATATTTAACCTGTGTGCCGTTTCTTAAAACTACATTATGCAGGTCACCATTTTTTTCGTCAACCAGCGCCACGCTACCGTCTGTGGCATAGCTACCGAAAGCGCGGGATGCTTTTTGTGTCTCATCAAACAAATTATAGTAGCTGATGGTTTGAACTGTGTTTTCTGTAGCATCCGTCACCGTAGCACTGAAAGCATTGGCCTGTGTATCGGGAATATCCAATGAAAGCGCCTGTGTGGTTACCGTGGCATTTGTGCCTGCCGGCAACGGGTATAACAAGGTGCTAAAGGTTGTGATGCCCTTGTTTTGCTGTTCAAAATAAGGATATTGAACTTCACCAAAATTATTCTTGCCTTTTGCATATAAACCCCGCTTTAAGGCAGGTGCCGCAATTGAATCCTTTTTAACCGTTGCAACAATTATGTTGGCTGAATCAGCAAAATTGGTTCGGGTTGTATAGGTTGCTGTATCAACCGAGGGGTTTGCTTCGGGCAGGAAGTGCCAGGGCTGCGTGTAAGAATTTGTTTTGGTGTCATCTTCAGGGTCAATGTAATCGGTCACCACAAAATAACCATCGTGCATAAAGAGCACATCACGCAATACCTGATAATCACTGTCTAATGCATTATTATCGGTATAGCCAAAAGTTTCACCGCGGACATAGTCATAATTTTTATTCAGTTCGCGGTTTTCAGGATGCAGGTTGCCCATTTGGGAAGCATACTGTGTCAGCGGCACATTCATGGTTTCACCAAACAAGTCGGCGGAAACTACTGTGCTGTAATATTTATGACCTTTGGCAATGGTATCGTTAATCTCAATCGTATTGTGACCACGGGTGGAACTTGCCCACCGCTCTTTTGGCTCTGTAACATCATAGTAACCCATCATGGGGTCAACCAACAGATATTGGCCATAGGCTGCCACAGTTAAACTCAAGTCATCATTGTGACCATGGCTATAGCCTAAAGACGCTGCGCCGCCGGAGTTTTCCATGTGCGCTGCCACAGCGGTTTCGTCCCACGAATTGCGGAATGTAACCTTGCCCGGCTCATCATTAACCTTTGTTAAGGTTGTGGGCGCTGCTCCTTTTTTCCGCCAGGATGCAGCCCATAACAAATTAGGATGCTGCTCTGTTTGTAAGTCAAGTACAGCTTGGAATGAATTTGGATGATAGGTGTTATAGGTGCCTGCGTCACCCACCTGCCAATCGCCAAGTTTGGGATTTAAGTGATAGAGCTGCCACTCGCAGGCTTTAACAAGCCGTTCTACCAGTTCATCGGTGTAATAAAGCTTGGGGTCGACGCCAACGGACTCGGCCAAATCATGAAGACCCATTGCACTGGTAACGCTGTCTAAAGCATAGTTTGACGGAATTTCAACGCTATGACCGTCTTCATTAAAATCGCTAAGGATTTTATAGGACATACGGTACTTGGTAACCTCTGTCCATCCGCCTACTTTAGAGCCGGGATTTGTCTCATTTTTAATGGCACCCAAAGGATCATCTACAACTGCAAATTCGGGATAGTACATAGAGAATGTACCCAAACCGAGTGCAGAATAGATACCATAGTTGTTGGACTCTTCGCTTTCGTTCCAGTTATTAACCAAAAATTCACCACAAAGGTAGAAATGCTTAACAATGTTGGTCCATGCATCAGCCGTCATAGACTGGCTCTGAATGATATAAGGCATCCAGGGCGCAACGGTGTGACCAACCATGGCAACTTCAAAGGGATACCAATAAATTGTTTTGTGCAGATTGGAAACCCGCTCCCACTCATCATAGTCACCAACAGATTTGATTAAGCCCTGCATAACACGGATGAAGTGATAAGCAAAAACTTCTTCACCGGTGGCCTTGTAACCATCATAAACATAACTTAAATATTCACGCATGCCCACAACATGTTTGTGGCCAACGAGCTGGTTGTTGCTGTCAATCTTGTAAGTGGGATAACCTTCGCCGTCAAAGTTCTGATAGCAGCTACCAATGCTGTTATAGGTAGAATAATCCATTGTGGATTCATTTAAGTCATCAGTCGAAATTTGCCAAGATGTTACATAAACATCCTTGGTGGTTTTCGTCACATGGGGATTTTTCTTAGATGAGCTCTCTTTCATCTGACCACGCAGATATAGTTTAGCACTTTGAATGGTGTCGCTTGATGAAATGTCTGAAAAATCGAACTGAATCAGTGCTGCCTTTGTATTGTTATCAACGGGTACGCCAACATTACCGATAGAAGAAACCGATTCTTCAACCAAAAGCTTTGTATTGCTGCCATATTTCGTGGTGGAAGAACCTTTCGCCACATAGGTATCACTAACAGCATAATAAGTACGATCCTGACCGTTAACGCGAACAACTACATACGGGTCGTAGTTTGATTCACGGCTATCGATCTCAATATAGTAACCATCTTTTCTGGCGGCAACAAGTTGATATTTAATCTTTCTTGTTTCACCATATGTTCCTTTAGCAACACGCTTAATTTCATCAGTCATATCCATGGGACGCCATGTCTTTGTGCCGTTAAAGGTTATACGACCGGCAACAGTGTCGCTGTTTTCGGCAAAGAACATATTGTCAAAAACAGCCTCTGCTTTAACGCGAGAGCGCTCGTCAAGAGTTTTGCCGCCAATAGCATCAAGCTCCAATTTGCCAAACTTATCTTTATAATATTTTAATAATTCTGTTTTACACAAAGCATAATTACCGGCTTTTGCAGCCGCTTCAACCGCTGCAAGACCGGAATACTTTGCATAATCTAAAGAAGGTGCCGTTGTCCATGTTGTGCCATTATATGCACCAAAAAGCTGGGCATCGGTAACATGATTAGGGTCTGAAACATCAAACTGACTATGCGCCGTCATGGTTTCAGCATAATATACTTCTCTATCAAAAAGGTTTTCCGCATCTGCTGCAAAAACAGAAGCAGAACCCAATGAAACAAAGCACCCTGCCACTAATACAACAGATAAAAGGAGTGAAAGATATCTTTTAAACTTCATTTTTATATTCCTCCTAAATATATCTTAACATTTACATATAATTATGTGTATATTGTAACATATTATCAACGCTCTCGCAATCATTTTTGTGTTTTTTTACATATATATTGACAATTTTGTCATTTTCACAAAAATATGACACCTCATCTTGTGCTTTTTAACGAAAAAAATTAAGCAGCTAAACTTTCGTTTAGCTGCTTAAAAATATGTGAATATTAAACCTCGTACCAGGTATAAGGATTTTCCAGCGCTTTCACGCCTGCTTCAATAATGCCGATAACATCAAGTGTCTGCGCATGTGAAACCGGTGCCACACCATTATCAAAGTATTCAACCAAGTTATCAATGAATAATGCAAAATAATCTGATTCAACCGGGATGGTAATGCTTTCATTTTTCGCATTAACAATCTTATGAGTGAAGCCGGTTACATCATCGTAATAATTTGTTACCACGGCTTGTCTGCCGTCTTCAAATTCAATGAGAACCTGCGGATGTTTATCAGTATCCAGCGCCATAACTCGTTTAGCCGGGCAGTTCATCAAAAACACAATGGGTTCAATCTGATGGATGCCATAACGATCGAATTCATAGGGGCCTTCGCTGTAAATCTTGTCAATGGCAGATTTATCAATATCGTTCCACTCTGTGCAGAAACGCAGTGCAGAGCTGGAATAGCACGGTGTGCCACTCTCTTCTGCAATGGCAAAGATTCTAAGCGCTGTAGCTTTATCCGGCGCAAATGTTTTATCAACATAAGTCAGCTTACCGGACCGCAAAGGAAGCTGGCACAGCTCTTCATGCATCTCCGGGTTGTCAGGAGAAAGCACGATTAAATAATCGCTCTTTTCAATAACCTCTTCAATGGTGTCCAAAAGCTCAACACCCTGTTTTTCAGCCCACTCTTTGTTGGTCATGCCACCTTCTAAAGGACTGTCAATTTTGCCGTAAGCATAGCAAACCTTGTAACGACCTTCAGATGCTTTGGCAATATATTCAGGGTAGTTATTAGCGTGCCACTCATCGAGATAATAATCAATAAATCCAATTTTTTTCACAATAAATCAAGCTCCTTTTGTTCTATGATTGATTATGTTAATTAAAGGATAACTTCGCGATGTTCTTCAGCAGAACGATAGATAGCATCCATGAGCTTAGCTGTGATAATATTGGTATCAATGTGTGAAGGCAGCTTTTTGCCGGATTCAATACCATCAATAAAGCAATCAATCTCATTCTGGAAAGGATCAACTGTCTGTGTTTTAAAGCTTGTTTCAGACAGCATGCCGTTCTTTGTGGAATAGAGAGTGAAATCTTGACGATATTTCAGTCTCAGGCCACCTTTGGTGCCCATGAAGTCGATATACATTTCTTCAATACCGATGTTCTGAGCCCAAGCACCGTTAAAGGTGATGATGGGGCCGCTTGTTCTTGCCATACCGGTAACGCCTTCTTCAACAGTGTAAACACCGTCAAGTTTCGGCGGACCTGCCCACATTCCTTCGTAAACATATTCATCTATGGGGCTACCCAGACGAGAGAATGTTTCAGCGGAAACAGACTTAATGTCGGGGTCGCCGCAGCAGTACATAACGATATCAAAGAAATGTACGCCCCAGTCAATCATAACGCCGCCGCCGGCAATGGACTTATCGGTGAAAGCACCACCAAGACCCGGGATGTTTCTGTGACTACGGAAGCTTACATAAACCTGATACACTTCGCCAAGCTCACCGGCATCAACCAGTTCTTTAATTTTGTTAACGTATGTATCGAAACGATTAACAACACCAATGTTCAAAACCTTACCGGTTTTGTGCTGAATTTCCTGCATCTTGAGTGCTTCTTCATAAGTTCTTGCAGCAGGTTTTTCACACAGAACATTTTTTCCAGCGTTTAATGCATCAATTGTGATGATGCTGTGTACATTGTTCGGTGTACAAACAGAAACCGCTTCAATTTCAGGATCTGCTAAAACTTCTTTATAATCCGTCACCGCAATACCGCAACCATATTTTTCAACAGCTGCTTCTGCTCTTTCTTTAATGATGTCGCAAAAATATTTAATTTCTGCTTTCTCATTTGCCACATATGACGGGATATGGGCAGCGTTTGCAATAGTACCGCAACCGATAACTGCTACTTTCATGTTCATTCCTCCTAGTTTTTGTTTATAAATTGAATAAAAAAATTTAATAACTTAACACTATCTTCATTTTACATGAATAAAAGCAAAAATACAAGATGTATTTTTGCTTTCTTTTCGTCAATTATTTGCTGTCATTTTGCTTTTTAAATTGCATGGGACTAACCGATACAATCCTCTTAAACGCTTGACTAAATGCATGTGGAGTCCCGAAATGCAAATAGTTTGCAATTTCATCAACCCGCAAATTACTGGTTTGCAAAAGCTCGATTGATTTTGTGATTTTTTTGCGGAGTATATATTCTTTAATGGTCATGCCCATCTTCTCTTTAAATAAGTGAGAAAGATAAAATTCACTATAAGATAAGTGCGCCGCAATTTCTTTAACACTTTGAATGTTAATATATTCACGGTCAATATATCGCAAAGCATGATACAGGGTGAATTGAGCCGAAGAATGGCTGTAGCCCTTCCGCTCCATTTGCATGCGCTTTGTTTCTTTTAAAATACGCGCCAGGGTGATGAAAATCTGCGTGAGATAAAGGTTAATCATGGTGTCGCTCTGGTCGTCTTTAAAATAAAATTCGTTAATCAAAAGCTCGGCCAAAACCCTGGTGTTGCCATCATCATTAACAACAAAGCTGTCGTTATGAATCAGCTCCGTAAAACACTGTATCGGTTCGTAGGACATGTCAAGATTAAGACCAATGCATATATAGCGAAAGTTTTCCTCCCCCACAACAATTTTGTGAGTGGTATTTTTTTTAATAAAATGAATTTGACCGCCTTGCATATCCACAACCTTGTCGCCGGAATATATCTTGGCTGTTCCCGAAATGGCATAAGTTATTTCATCACAAACTTGCTCATGTTCTGCTACTTCACCATTTGCCAGCATTGAAAGCTCTGAAACCTGCAAAATCTCACCAATCGGCATGACATACATAGCCGAAGAAAAACTATTATCATAAGAATAAGAAACACCGGGTTGATACATATTTTATCACCGCCCAAACTAAAACATTATTATATTTTTAGTATATCATACAAGCATTATTTTGTAAATAATTTTTGCGTTTTTTGTCCCCTATTTTATATTGACTTTTTAAATTTTAGGAAGTATAATGACAGTATATTTACATAGCAAGGAGATGCGCAAAAAAATGGAAAAATCGCTACATTCTCTTGAAGAATTTAAATCAGATTTAATATCTTTAGGCGTTCGCCCGGGCGATACTCTTTTAATGCATTCCTCTTATAAATCTTTAGGTGGCATCCAGGACGGTGCAGCCGGCATTTTTAAAGTCTTAACCGATCTTTTGGGGGACGAGGGCACACTTATTTTGCCTGCTTTGTCATATGCCAGCGTCACAGCTGATAATCCGGTTTATGTTCATGAAGAAACGCCCTGCTGCATTGGGTATCTGCCTGAATATTTTCGCACACAGGTGCCTGGTGTTATCCGCAGCATCCACCCCACTCATTCCTGCTGTTTAAAAGGCAAACGGGCAGAAGAAATGGCAAAAGACCATGAGCTTGATTTAACCCCTGCAGGCCCAAACTCACCCTTTGCAAAACTCCCCAAGGTTGACGGAAAGATTTTGCTTTTAGGCAGCCACACAAACAGCAACACCATTATGCACGGCGTTGAAGAAACTGCCGAGCCTCCCTATTTATTTGACAGAAGCAAACGGATTGAATACATTCTCCGTGTTGGTGATAAAGAAATTAAGCAAAGGGCTCTGCGCCACTACTTCACAAGAACGGATGTTGCCTATGTACAGTGCTACTCCCGTGTTTTGTCTCTTCTCACAGGGGATGAAATTGTCCATGGCAAAGTTTTAGATGCGGATTGCTGGTTACTCTCAGCCAAAGCTGTGTGGGAAAAAGGTCACGCCAAGTTAAAAGAAGACCCCTTCTATTTTGTTGATAAGATTGAACTTGAAAACGAAAGATAAATAGGAAAAAGTCATGGTAGATTGCGTACATTCGCAAAATACCATGACTTTTTTTGTACAAATTAAAACGCCCAAACCATGCAAAACGCTTAGTTTGGGCGTTATTTAGTTTAAAGGATTATTTTGCAAAATTCAAAAGTCTGTAAACCATAACCATGGCCTGCTCGCGTTTCGCATTTTGCTTCGGCATAAAGGAGCCGTCATCCATACCGGTGATTAAGCCGGCAAGCACTGCCTTGTCAAGATAAGTCAGTGCCCAACTGCTCACATTTGTTTCGTCAGTGAACTCAACATCACGGTCACCTTCAATGGTGCCATACTTCTGTTCACAAGCAAGAGTGAGAATCTTGGTCATTTCTTCTCTTGTGATATTGCGGTCAGGATGTGCTGCTACGCCATCGCCTTCAATCCAGCCGTTTGCACGGGCGGTTGCGATATAGCCTGCATACCAGCTGCCTTCTGCAACATCAGAGAATGCGCCGTCATAGTCTGCCTGTTCAAGACCCAATGCACGAACCAGCATGGTTACAAATTCGGCACGGGTAACACTGTCGGCAAGACCTAATGTGTCATCCTTACCGGTTACAACGCCATCCTCTAAAAGGGACTTGATTTCTGCTTCTGCCCAGTGACCTTTAATTTCAGCATCAAAGTCGGGTTCGTCAGAAACAGGAGGTGTAACAATCGGATTATCAACTACCGGAGGCTTATCAGCAGGTGATGGAGCTGAAGGACCAGGATTGCTGGGAGCATGAACCGGCGGTTTATTACTTGCATTTTCATCCTCGGGTGCTACATAGTCAGCATCATCAATAACTGGTGTATCACCAAAGTAGATGTATCTGCCTTCTTGTGCAAACTCGATGGCTTCGCCGTTTAAGTATGCGCCACTAACGGTTTGAGCTGCATTAACGGTGATTTTATCAAGCAATGCATCTTCAGGGTCTGTCAGCTTGCTGCTGGAAAGATAAAGTGCATCATCTTTCCATTCAACACCCAGGTCTTCAACCTGCTCAGTTGCATAAACCAAATATTCGTCGGTGTTGTTAATCTTAATCTGTGTACCCTTGCGCAATACAACAAAGTTATAAATACCGTCTTTTGCGTCGGTTAAAGCAAGTACACCGTCGGTTGTGTAGTCACCAAAAACGCGTTCTGCCTTTTTGCTTTCATCAAAGAGAGTGTAATAATTAACTTGCTTAACAGATTTACTTTCTTGGTCTACAACATTCGCGCGGAAGGCATTTGCCTTTGTGTCAGGAATATCTAAAGGCAGTTCCACAGTTGTTACATTAGCAGTTTTACCCGGCTGTGTGGGATAAATCAAAGTGCTGAAGGTTGTGATACCGGTATTAACCTGCTCAAAGTAAGGATACGGAGCCTGAACGAAGTTGTTTTTACCTCTTGCATAAACACCATCTTTAATAGCAGGAGCCTGAATGGTATCCTTTTTAACGGTTGCAACAACCACATTGGCACCGCCATCAAAGTTGGTGCGAGCTGTGTAAGCTTCAGCATCAACTGAAATATTTGCATCCGGTAAAACATGCCAGGGCTGTGTGTAATGATTCTCTTTTGTCGGGTCCTCAGGGTTAATATAGTCTGTTACAACCAAATAACCATCATGGAGGAAGAGAACATCACGAAGCACCTGATAGTCGCTTTCTAAGGCGTTGTTGTCAGTATAGCCAAAGGTTTCACCGCGAACGAAGTCATAAGTGGTGTTAATTTCACGGTTTTCAGGATGCAAAGTGCCCATCAATTTTCCATATTGTGTGAAAGGCGTATGCATGGGCTCACCAAACAAGTCTGTTGGTTCTTGTGTACTATAATATTTATGACCCAACGCTATGGTATCGTTAATTTCAATTGTGTTGTGGCCACGGGTGGAGCTGAGCCAACGCTCATTTGCTTCTGTAACCGTATAATTACCCATCAAGGGGTCAACCAAAAGCTGACCACCATAAGCTGCCACAGTTAAGCTAAGGTCATCATTGTGACCATGGCTGTAGCCTTTTGACACCAAAGTGCCGGCAGTATTTTCAAGACGGGCTGCCACGGCATTGGCTTCCCAGCTGTTACGGAAGGTAACCTTACCCGGATCATCATTAACCTTTGTCAAAATTTCAGGGGCTGTACCTTTTGTTCTGAGAGAGGCCGCCCACAAAAGTTCAGGATAGTCCTCTTCATCAACTAGGGCTAAAGCCTGTTTGAAACGGTTCTGATATTGGGTGTTCCATGTACCGCCGTCACCAGTCTGCCAGTCACCAAAGCGGGGATTTAAGTGATACAGCTGCCATTGGCAAGCAAGCAGCAAACGGTCAAGCAACTCATCTGAATAGAAAAGTGTGGGACTCTCACCGACCATTGTAGTTGTTTCGGTATGGCCCAAGGCACTCATAATAGTGTCTATGGCATAGTTAGTGGCCACTTCAACGCTCTGACCATCTTCTTTAAAGTCCTTTAAGATTTTATATGCCAAACGGAACTTAACAACTTCGAGAAAACCGCCTGTAACAGAACCGGGCATTTCCGGATCTCTTACGGGACCCAGAGGATCGTCAACTACATCAAATTCGTTGAAGAACAAGGCAACATTTCCTAAGCCTGAGGTGTAGTGCACGCCATAGTTGTTGGATTCACCTAATGAATCCCAATTTTCTACTATGAAATTGCCGCACAGGTAATAATGCTTAACAATGGTGGTCCAGGCCTCAGGTGTCATGGATTCACTCAAGGCGATATCAACTACCCAACGGGCTGTTGTACCGGTAACCATGGCAACCTGGAACATATAATAAGTTAAGGGGTCTAAGTTAAAGTAATAAACCCAGTCATCGTAGCCGCCCTGTGCATGGATACAAGCCAACATAACGCGAATGAAATGATAAGCAAAAATCTCTTCGCCGGTGGCCATATAGCCATTATAGGCCTCATCAAGGTAGCCTCTCATACCAATAAGTTCAATACTACCTTTTAATTGATGCTTACCAGTGGAAGTGAAATAAGGACCCATTTCACCATCAAAGTTCAAGTAGCAATCGCCGGAGCTTTCATATTTTGAATAGTTCATGGAATATTCATCCAGCGGGGTTGTATCAATCTGCCAGGACTTCACATAAACATTCTTCACATCGCTGGGCACACGCACACCACCGGGGGCCGTGCTTTGCACCATGCGACCATGGAGATAAAGAGTTGCGCTGGTAATCTGGTCAGTCGGAGTTAAACCGGCAAAGTCAAACATAATCAGCGCTACCTTGGTATTATCATCAACCGGTTTTGCACTGGAGCCGATGGAAGAAACTGATTCTTCTACCAAAAGCTTGTTTTCGCCACCATAGTTTGTAGTGGCGTTGCCTTTCACCATGTAGGTATCAGCGGTGGCATAGAATGTACGATATGTTCCATTGACCAGCACCTCAATATAGGGCACAAATTCAGTTTCACGGCTGTCAATTTCAATCATATAGCCATCTTTTTTAGCAGCTAAAAGATTGTACTTGATTTTTGTTTCACTGGCATATTTCGAACCCTTGGCGACACGCTTTACTTCTTCTGTAAAATCCATGGGACGCCATGCGTTCTCATTATTAAAGGTAATACGGCCGACTGTATCTGCAGCATAATCGTCAAAGAACACATTATCAAAAATGGTTTCATACTGAACACGAGTACGCTCGTCAAGGTTTGTGCCACCGGGACGGGAGAGCTTGTATTTTCTGTACTTTTGCTGATAATACTTTAAAAGCTCTTCACGACACACGCTGTATTTACCTTCCTTGGCAGCTGCTTCCACAGCTGCCAGGCCGGTATACTTCTCATAATCAAATATGGATGGTGTTGTCCAGGTTGTGCCATCGAACACACCAAAAAACTCTTCATCTGTAACAGTGTTACGGTCAGAGAGGTCAAATTCTGAATAAGCCGTCATGCTTTCTTCATAATACTTTTCTCTGTCAAACAGGTTCTCATAATCAGCTGCAAAAACAGTTGTGAAACCTGCTGAAACTAGGCATGTTGTCACAAAAACAACCGACAAGAGGAGCGAAATAAGTTTTTTCATATTCATCCCTACTCCCTCCTATCGCATAATAACAATGGCACGAATCAGTTTGTCACCTGTACGATAAACAACATAGACTTTGTCACGATTGGGAATAACATCACCAATGGATGCAGCTTCAGCTGTGCACTTCTTGGTATTGAAAATGTATACCGGAGGCTTGTTCAGCTGTGGAACACCTATGGTCTGCTCTCTGCCGTTAACCGAAACTGTCAGATTGGTTACTAAACGATAGTTTACAGAGTCAACCTGATTCGCTAAAATACCGGTTGCAGTACCGTAAACTTCTGTAATACCAATGGTGTTGTTGGTCACTTCGCGGTCAGAAGATAAAGCATCTAAATCACGGATAACCAAAGCACTTTCCAGCTTGTCGTCTTTGTTAACCAGGTAAGAAATCAAACTACCGGCTGTTACATTGCCCAACTTACCGGTTGAACCGAAGCCTGCTTCTAAAGCGTCAAGTTCAAGAACAGAACCACCGTTTTGAATTTTATAGGTGGTTACATTGTCGCCTACTTCTTCTTTGTAACGAGTTACAACATCGGTAACAATACTAGCTCTTGAAGATGTCAAGGTTGTAGGACGAACGGTATCAGCTTCCATTACGGCTCTCATAACCAAGAGACGAACTTTTTCACCTTTTTCGTCAATGTCATAACCGCAAGCAAGGTAACCAACTTCGTTATTGCCTACATCAACGGTAACCTTAACCATGCAATCTTCTTCAGATGCATTGTTTCTAATAGCAACTACATTATTTGTCATGGAAACGGGAACGCAGATAACTTTTGTTTGTGCACTCAAAGCAAAGCCCTGATAGAACTCACTGCCGCCGAATACCATTTCATAAACGCTATACTTAGAGCGTTCTGTGCCGGTATGACCACCATAGTAATCAGCCGGAACGATAGAACGGATTGTGCCGTCATCGTTTAAGGTATAGCTAACAACGGCCATTTCAGGATTGTTCAGAATGGTTACTGCCTCAGTTGCAGAATAGTTTGTGTTGCCAATGCGAACACGATTTGCCAAATCATAAACTGCAACGCCGGAGTTCTGACCAACCAGGAACGGAATCTGGTCGGTATCGGTTACATCTTCTTCGTTAACCTCAACACCGAAGTCAACAGTGCCGGCAAGCAACATGCGAACCTGACCGCCGCCTAAACCACCTGTTCTCGCTGCGCCTAAAATGTAGGCATAGTTTTCATTCACTTCACCAACAGCCATAACAACTTCATCGCGATAGTTCAAGAACATTTCATAGCTCTTACCAACGCTTAAAGACAGGCTGCAGGAGTTATCAATTGCATAGTCAGTGCCATCAACGGTGATGCCGTCTTCATGAATGGCCTCTAAAACGCCTTCAATTGTCTTGTCAGAAACCATAACCTTAACGCGAGAGCCGTCTTGTGATTTCATAATGCTCACAACGCGTGTATCAGTAAAGGTTTCAATAGGCTGACCGTCAACATCAACCGTAATCAGCTTATAAGCTTCATCGTCGGGGTCAACAAAGAAAGATGTTCTGCCTTCAAACGGTGTGTCGGGACGGAAGGTAAAGTTGTTTTCTTTAAAGCTTGTTGCAACAACGCTCTTAAATTCTTCAATAATAACAACATCAATGGTTTTGCCGCCTGCATGAGCAATTAAGCTCATGCTGCCGTTTTTAATGTCATAGATGCTGTCAGCCGGACGCAGAACTCTTGTGCCGTTATAAATCACCTTTGCAGAGGTGGGAACGGTTACGCTGCGCTCTTTTTCGTTTTCATCTAAATATTTAAGAGTTGTGCCGGATTTGGATAAAAATTCATCGGGCTTCAATGTGATGGTCTCTTCATTTTTAGCAGGGCGAATGCTGATAATTTCAAAAGCATCATCAGCAGTTTCAACTGCAAAAAATTCAACATTGTGACCAACCAGTTCAGCTGCATTAGTTTCACCAACACGATAGAGAACATTGCCAATGGCAACTTCATCTTCTCTCATGTCGCTGATGGGAGAACCAATATAAGTATAAGCATTGGCCTGAACAACGCCGGTTTGCTGATAGCGCTCGGTGTTGTTACCGCTCATTAAAGCTTCACGAAGTGTGCCGCCAATTTCCATTCTGCCTTCATCATCGCCAAGAATTGCAGACAGCAACTTAGCATCTAAAGCGTTGTGCAGCAGACGATAAAGAGCTGCACGGGAAATGGGAACGCTCACATCAACATTGTTTAAAAGACCAATTTTGCCTGCTGTTACCATGTAGCCGTTGGGCCAACCGCCGTCTCTTTCGGCAATGTCGCGGTAACCGGTGCAAACAACCAGAATTTTAACTGCCTGCTCTGTCAAAATGGCAGCATCGGGAGCAAAAGAGTTTTCGCTAACACCGTTGATAACACCAAGACGAGAAAGCAGAGAAACAGCTTTTGCGTAGTCAGCGCTGGGGCTGACATCAGCAAAGCGGTCAGTGGCAGGGGTTAACTCTGCCACTTCCTGCATGCCCAACAGGGCAACAATCATCTTTGAAAATTCACTACGGCTTACATATTCTTTATCATTGTTAGCCGGGTCAATAATGCCTAAACCTTCCAGTTCAAAGCTGACTTTGTCAGCTGATGCAACGGCAAAGGTCGGCAATGTTCCGCAAAGCAGCAGAACTAAGGCTAAAATAATTCCAATAATTCTTTTCATTCTGCAACCACCCCTTCTGCAGTTTCTACACATGCCAAGGCTCTGTAAACAACAATCATGGCCTCGTCACGTCTTAATTCCTTCTTCGGCATAAATGTGCCATCTTCATAACCTTTTAACAGGCCAAGTTTTACTGCGGCGCCAACGCTTTCGCCAGCCCAAGCAGAAATTGTATTGTTATCAGTGAAGATTG
The DNA here is from genome assembly GCA_045590535.1 of Clostridia bacterium. GTDB lineage: Bacteria > Bacillota > Clostridia > UBA1381 > UBA9506 > UMGS755. Next base: position 5,949 of record JAZNRE010000026.1, on the reverse strand, counting down.
CAGCTTCTGCATTTTCAACAGAAATGCCCTTTTGCTTTAACAGATTCATTAAAACAACTGCCATTTCCTGACGGCTGATGGTGTCTTCACCACGGAAGTTAATGCCATCGCCTGCCATGATACCGTTCGCTTTTGCTGTTTCAGCATAGCCTGCATACCATTTGTCAGCAGATACATCTTCAAAGGCACCAGTATATTCAGTGGGTTCATAACCAAATGCAGCAAGCATCATCTTTAAGAACTCGCCGCGTTTAACCTGACCGGTCAGGTTGAGAGATGCGCCATCACCCTGAACAATGCCTTTTTCCACTAAAGAGCGAATTTCAGCAGCGCCCCAGTGACCGTCAAGTTCATCTTTCTTAGCTTCATCATAAACATCATTGTGCGGAATGTTATCAAAACGGTTAGGTTCTTTCACCGGACCATCGTCCTTTTTACTGGGTGAACCACCATCCGGACGGTTGTCACGAATGTGAGTTGTGCCTAAGAGAACAGCTTCAAAAACATGTGTCTTGGTAGCTGAGCCACTCGTGAAGGTTACGGTTACATGTGCAACGGTTTCCTGTGAAGGATCGGTTACAGTAATTTCCCAGTTATCTCCGGAGGATGTAATATTGATGTATTCACTATCTGATTCAACGGTGATCGCTGAACCAAAGAAACCTGTTTTAGCAATCGTTGTAGACTTATTGGCTTGGTAGGTCTCTTCCATGCGTACGCGGTCATGTTCGCAAATTTCTTCGTCGCTCAAAACCAGGTAACCGGCAAGTTCAAGCACGCCGATAGCGTCCTGACCATCGGGAACAAATCTTACGCGTACATAGCGTCCGCTAACAACTTCGTCTAACTTAATCAGGTTAAAGTCCTCTGTGCATGTGCCACTTTGAACTACTTCATATGCATCATCAACATCCTCTTTATCGCTGACACTTAAAACATACTCAGCAACGGATGAAGGCTGTGTGCCATCGGAGAAGATAAGGACTTCATTGAAATATTTCTCTGTGCCTAAATCAAGTGTTACAGTCATGGGATTACCGTTGTTGTCAACCACCCATTTTGTTGTCAGTTCGTTGTCTGCAATGTTTGCAACGCGTGTGCCGGGAGCTGAAACAATAGCACCACCAAAGTGGTTTTCTTCTGCCGGAATCAGCACGAAGGCTTTGTCACGAGATGCAGCATTGGGGCTTAAAACAGTAACTGTGTAAGTGATGGGAATACGGTTTGTTGTATCAACAGCACCGGTTACGGGGTCAATCACTGCGGCGTCACTTGAAGCATAGCTAAAGGTAACATCGCCCACAGGATCCATCATAATCAAGTCTTCAGAAATAGCCGCTGAAGGAGAGGTGCTGAAGTTAGCAACACTCAATGCATTATAAACCATTTCAAACAGTTCAACGCTAACAACTGAATTTTTCAGTTCGTTAACAACAACATTTGTTGAAGAGGTGCCGGCAAAAACAATTTCTTTTGCAAAATCGTTTTCGGTCATGGTGGGCTCTTTATAAACAGCCATTACATAACCATCACCGGTATCAAGTGATACATTAAATGCGTCACCGACAAATTCAAGTTTAATTTTTTCAATACCGGTTGCTTCGATCAATTTGTTAGAAAGACCACCGCCAACAACGGTAATATCATTAGCGCCAATAACCAGCTCTGCCATTGTACCGATAGAGCCTTTCACGCTGATGGTACCAACGGAGCCGGCATCCAAACCGATTTCCAGTGCATTTTTAATGGTGCAATCAAAGCCGTTAGGCAGGGCTAATTCATAAGATGCACTACCGTTGCCAATCGTTGCTTTATTATCGGCAATGGCAACGCTGCCGGTTGCAGACTTAAAGGTTTCGTCAACTGTACCTGCAAATGCTTCGTTAACCAGAACAACTCTTTCACGAGTGTCGTTTGCACTGATGGTGAAGGTCTTTTCAGCCTGTGCACATTCATAGGGGTTACCGGCAGGGTTGATGTTTGCTTTAACAACAACTTCCTGTTCTTCAAAGGTGTGTGTAACTTCACCGGTTGTGGTGTTAACATTAGGAGAGTCGCATTCATAAGTTACATCATAAAGTATGCCATCGATTGTCTGCTGTGCAGGGAAATTCATGTTGCCGGCAACAACAACGCCGGTATCAACTACATCAAGGGCTTTTTTAGCAGCCTTGGTAGTCGGTGTAAATTCATCCTCAGAAACCTGATGGAATTCAACCTTAGACATTTGTACATTTGCACTGGGGTTAATCAAACGAACCAACCAGTAAGATGCTTTGTTGGTCTCGGCAATATCCAATGTTGCAGAGCTTGATGTGCCCATAGAGCCGGGATAGGTTGCAACCTTTTCCCACTGGTCTACATTTGCATCGGGGCAATTATCGCCGTTATTAGCAGTCATCAAACCGTTGAAAGAACCCTCGGTGTTGGTTTTGTAAACTTCAAAACCGTCTGCAGTACCTGCATCTAAGTAAATTCTCACACGGTTAACGGCAACTTCCTGACCGTTTTCAAAACGACCGGCAAAAGATACCGCATACCAGCAATCGCCGTTAGGGTTGGGAATAATGTTGTGCTTATCACTCTTGTTTAACTCTGCAGGCCACAAGAGCAAGAAGCTACGAACCATGGCACTAACATTCAGGTTTCGGCCGTTAGCAGAACGAGCTGTTTCACCTGAGAACAAACCATGGGTTGCAATGTTACCGGAGTACCATTGAATAGCAGACCAGCTGGATTCACTATTATAGTAGTTAAATTTGCCATCATTTGTAATGATGTCTTCATTCACGCTGAAATCAATCAGGTTATATTCGTTTGTTGCGCTGATTCGAGCTTCAGCAACAATAATATCAGCAGTATTGTTCTTCATTACCAGACGGACAGAAGTGCTGTCGGCCGGAATGGGATCGAACAAGAGAGCATGATAGGTTGTCTGACGGCTGTTGTCACCGGAGCCATAGGTTACTCTACCCTCGGCATGTTTTGTCCAGCCACCGTTGCCATCGGGAATTTGAATTTCATATTCTTTGAAGCAATCGGTTTTAGTAACCCAAACATCGATACGACGAATCGGTTGACCACCAGTCCAGTTAAATTCTAAAATACCATCCTTGGGTGTGTCTCCATTATGGACAAATTTGAGCATATAAGACGCATAGTCGGCACCAGCGACGCCCCATGGCTTGCCTGCTTGATAGGCTGAGCCAGCCTGTGCGAGGTTCAAAGTGATGCCATCGGTTAAAACAGCTGTGGCATCAACGCCTGCATCACCGGTTTGTCCCTCTGCACCTGCGTTGTTTACCTTACCGCCAATAGCCTTAATGGTGAGGCCATTTTCTTCCGGTGTCAGGCCACCTTCAATAACAGGCATGCTGCCGGAAACGGTAAACTCCTTGTTAGCCTGTGCAAAACTATAGGGATTGCCTACAGGAGAAACAACGGCAGAAATGATAACTTTCTGATTTTGCAAACCGTGTGTAACGGCACCGGTTGCAACATCAATATTTGCTGAATTACTTGTATATACTACATCATATTCAACGCCATCAATGGTCTGCGTTTCAGGTAAGGTCAATGTGTCGCCTTCAACCAAAGCCTCGCCACCATTGATAGCATCAAAAACCTTTTGAGCTGCCTTGGTTACAGGCTGGAATTCATCTTCATCAACCAGATGGAACTGAATGTCAGAAATTTCGATATCGGCACTGGGATCTTTCATGTGAACCATCCACTGACCGCCTGCAGGAGCATCAGGAATTTCTAATTCATAGTAGAGACTGTTATTGGCTTCCATAGGATAACCTTCTCTGCAGTTATAGGAAGCAGCCTTTGTCCAGGCACTAACATTCGCATCGAGATATTGCTTAGCACCGGTATTATCTTCCAATGCCTCAAAAACTTCACCATTAGTAGTGTAGTACACATCAAAACCTTCAGCACTGCCGGCAGCCACCTTAACTTTAATGCGGTTGACCTTTACAGCATGACCATCAAAAAATCTACCTGTAAAAGTTGCAGCATACCAGCAATCGCCGTTTGCATTGGCTGTTAGATTCACTTTATCAAGAAGGTTCAAATGTGCCGGCCAAACAATGTTAAATTCTCTTGCCATAGCATTAGTGTTAAAATAGTAACCGGAACCACTGTCAGCAGCACTAAAACCGGAAACCAAGCAGTGTGTAGCCACAACACCGCTATAGCGCTTTGAAGCCTGATAAGATGTGCCAACAGCTTCATCAAAATAGGTGAAAGCATCGGTATCACAAAGAGCTTCATTTGCGCCCCATGCCAGCATATTGTAATCATTGTCTGTGCTGATGCGAGCTTCACCAATATAAATAGCTGCAACAGGATTCTTCATAACAACACGCAGTGCGGTAGAAGTTGCCGGAATGGGGTCAAACAAAATGGGCTCATAGTTGCACTGACGGGTTGTGTTCATATTACCAATCAAAGTGCCTTCAGCGTGCTTTGTCCAGCCACCGTTACCGTCAGAAATCTGAATTTCATAAGCGGTGAAAGGTTTATTATCACCAATCCAGAGGTCAACACGGCGAACAGCCTTGCCGCTTGTCCAGTTGAACTCTAAGATCTTGTCATTTGTGTTGTTCGCAAACGCATAAACATACGCTGCATTTTTGCTTGAATTGTACCAATAGTCACTAACACCGGCTGTTTTGTGACGGAAAATTGCCTGACCGTAGTTAAAGGTAACGCCGTCAGTCAATTTGGCTGTCGCATCTTCAGATGAACCGCCATCGATAGCCGTGATAGCGAGACCATCACCGGCAACGGTAAGCTCACCTGTAGAGGCAGAAACAGCACCCGTCATGGGTAACAGGGTGAGGACCATGATTGTTGCAATTAAAATTGCAATGCTTCTTTTCATGTTTTTTACCACCTTTCTTGTTTGAAAACACTTGGGAAATTTATCTTATTGTTAATTATTTTAAATTGAAATCATTTTCCATCTTACAAGACTTTTCACAGAGCAAGAGGCAAATGGAGTGTTGTAGTGCAATGGTTTTGCTCCTGCCGAAAGAACCAACCCGGAAAGACCAAGGCCCTTCTCTACAATTGTTTTCCCTTATAAATAATTAACAAATTATTTTCCCTATTTATATATGTAACGACACAAAATGAATCCGGCATTAACCGCCTTGTCATTTTAGTCGAAATCAAACATTTCCTTTTAAAGGCGACGAGGTGTTGTAGGGAACGCCCTGTGTGGCGTTCCGTGGAATGACCTATATGCCATTCCCTACGGTTTTTCTTCTTATGTTAAATAAGGAAGAAACTCAATCTCCTCACGATTCCCTCCACCATCTACGATGGTCCCCCTCCTGAATCCCTCCACCGTCTGCGACGGTCCCCCTCCCTTTAGGCAAGGGAGGCTTTGGGGGAAGGCTGTGAAATGTTTCATTTCGACCAAAATTATGGGTGGGTTGCACCAAGCCTTTTAAAAGAAAGGCTTGGTGCTTCCCAATTCATTGCCTATGCATGCACAGGCAAAAACTCTACTTAACTAATTAAGAAAGAGTGATAGGAGCCTGCAGGGGCTGCAGAGCATCCAGGCTGTTCCACAAGAAAGCTTTAACGGTTAAGCCTTCAGCAGCAACGCCTTCAGAAGGAATGGTGTAGCTTGTAGCATACTGACCTTTACCTGTCAGAGTGAAGGAACCGCCGTTAGCGATGCGAACCAGTTTATCGCCTTCATAGAGACCGAACATAACAGTTACGTTCTTGTCTGCAGTGTAGCTGCCCTTTAAGGTAACAGTTTTGCCGGGAGCAACAGTACCGGTTAAGGTTGTGCTGCCAGCCAGTTCGCTTTCAGCCATCTGATACATTTCAATGTTAGCAACTGCGGCATCATCGGAAGGATTCTTGAATACTACCATCCACTGACCGCCGGAAAGAGAATTAGGAATGTCTAAAACAGTCCAGTCT
>JAZNRE010000025.1:0-62248 GCA_045590535.1 Clostridia bacterium | reverse complement strand
CCCTTCTTCTATACATTGATTATTTAGTTTAGAGCGTGAGCACTTGATTTCGTCAAGCTCCATATGTACGCCAAGCTTTTCAGCGGTAAAAGCTACTGCCTCGGTTATTGCTATGTAAGAATCTCTTTTACAGCAACGAGGACCGCCGTTTTTGCCGATTGCAGTGAGTGCTCGTCCTGTCATTTGATTGGAAAGTCCCCAGCCTTCCTTTGCAAGCGGTGTGGACTTTGTGGCAATCGACATATACATTCCTGTGCTGATTCCTGCACCGCACGCACCCCAAAATCCGCAGGCTCCGCCTGGAACTTGTTTTCCTCTTGCGTACATTTCAGAAAGTGCTGACGGCAGGTCAATCTCTCCGCCTGCGTTTTTGTATGCTGTAAGAAGCGATGCTCCTACCATAACATGATGTTCGGGACCGTGCATATGGCAAAAGTCCATTGACATCATTTTTTCTAAAATTTCAATAGGATTTTTAGATTTTTCATTTAAAGCTAACGCAATAATTTCGTCCATTCCGCTTGTGTGGCATTCACTGCAAACGAAATGACCATTCACGCATCTTGTTTTGCTGTTTTCTTTTTTATGGCAAATCACACATTCCATCATCGTATCTGTTTCCAAATACTCAAGCGGTGCTTTGCAAATTAAACATTCTTCGTTCATTTCTGCCGTCTCCAATCGTTTTTTCATTCCAACTCCTTATCTTCCTTTTTCACGAAAGATTAATTTTATAAATTTAACCATAAGTGGAATATATGTAATCACGAAAACCACACCCGCTATAATCAAAGCAGGCTTCATCACTGTTTTGGGTAATAATACACCTATAATAATGCCTATTGCACACAGACAAAATTTTATCAGTGCAAAATCTTTCCAACTGCATTCTTTTGCATACGCAGTTGCATAGTCTATTAACCTTTTCATTTTTCCACCTCATACGGCCAGTCGATAATACCGCCGAATTCTTTTACATTAAGTATCAACATTCTATTGCTTTACCTATATTACCAATGATATTTTCTATATGAATATATAGATCATCCATAAAAGAAATTTGTTCATCAGTTAAACTTAAATGATTGATATTTTCAGCATCTTTATATTCCAATAAAGGCATATTACTTAATTGATAATTTCGTATAATAGTCGTACATCCATCAATATAAGCTCCAACCGGAGAATATTCATCATTTGTAGGTAAACACTTCATAAGATTTTGTAGTGTTTGATTGTTTCGCGAAACATATTTAATGCCACAATATATATCGCCTCTTGCTGCAGGATGTGCATCTGCTTTTATCGTCCATTCAAACGGATACATTACCACACATCCTCTAATACCGTTCCAAATACAAGATTTAGCAAATATCAATGCATATTCTTCTCCATCGTATACCTGCAAATAAAATGCTTGGTGATTGTGCGAGGGAATGCAGTAAACATCGCACAACAATTTTCTATCTTTCACTACATCGCCGATAAGGGTTTCTTTGAGTGCATTTTTGGCAATTTCTATATCCCTAATATATTCGTCTACGTTTTTCATTTCTCTACCTCATATGGCCAGTCAATAATACCACCGAATTCTTTTATATTGGTGTAGCCAAGTTTTGCAAGGCTTTCGGCTGCAATTTTACTTCTTCTGCCCGACCTACAATATACAAGTATCTGCTTGTCCTTATCAGGAAGCATTTCCTCTGCCTTATTTTCAATTTCTGTATATGGAATCAGGATTGCGCCAGGTATATGCCCCTCGTCAAACTCGTCCTGTTCTCTTACATCGAGGATAACCAATTCCTCACCGCTATCCATTATATTTTTTGCATCTTCTGCCGTAATAATCTCATACATTTCTTTTTCTCCTTTTTCACTAATCAATATTGCGGTTGGTCCGTCTGCTCCGCCGATAATTCCGATACTTTTATCTTCTCCGCAAGCGGTAAGGAAGATGCAGAAAAGCGCTGATATCATACATAATACTTTTTTCATAAGATTCACCTTCATTTCTGTTCAATGCACAGAGTTGGATCTGCTCCAAACCAAGTTTGTGTATCTCTTGCTATCATTTCCTCGCTTTGATCATCAATATCAATTTTATCTATCCAGCAAACACCAAAAACATACTCTTGTGTTTGAGTTTCTGGAAATATAACATATTGCATACCATTATTAAGATAATCAACATCATAATCATAGTCAGTATGAATTCCGCTATCTCCCTCTACTCCTATTGATAGCTTTATGGAATCATTATTATAAAAACCTTGACACTCTAAATCTTCTCCTGATTCTATGTGCCCCTTAATTGACTTGTCGTATGGAAAAACACACGAAATAGTATGTTCCTTTCCGTCAGGTACAAAATGAATTTCAATTTGATATCTACCCAAAATATCGGGACATAAATTCTCTATCGCAACACCCTTCAATGGTACATATTGCACCTCAACATCGTCTATTAAAATTTTTATTTCACCCATAGGTGTGATAATTACATTATTCATTTTCATTACCTACTTAAAATTATTAGTTCTCATAACTTCAATCAAATACCATATTTCTCTAAATCTATCCTGCCGTCTGGTTCAAAAACAATGCCTTCTGCTTCAAGCAACTGTCGTTGAACATCATCACCGCCAAATGCAAAACTTGGTGCAACCTTTCCTTCACAATTTACTACTCTGTGGCATGGAATTGTCCCTGGTTCAGGGTTTACGTGCAAAGCATAGCCTACAACTCTTGCCCAACGGGGATTACCTGCAAGAAACGCAACCTGACCGTAGGCTGCAACCTTGCCTTTGGGGATATTACTCACAACCTCATATATCTTTTCAAATGTATTCATATATGCACCCCTAATCTGTTTCACAATTATCTATATCATCTTTGGTAATGCCTAATTGTTTCATCAGTATAAGAGAGTTTCTTTCTGCAATCTCGTTTGGTAAGTCCAGACCATGTATAATTGTAGCCTTTTCCAACTCGCTCTCCGTAAATTCTGTATAAAGAGCTTCTTCAATAGTTTCCCCATTTTCATCTATAAACTCCACTGTGTAAGCCTTTCCATCATTATGAATATCTAGAATCGTGCCAATATGCTTGGGAGTTAAAGATAATTCCGGATATTCTTTTTTTACTGTAACAATATCTAGTAGTTTAAACATAACCATTCCTCTTAATTTCACTCTTTTGCAAACTTGTCTAAAGTTTCTCCGCTAATTCGGTAGGTAGTCCACTCGTCCATTGGTTCTGCTCCTAAAGATAAATAAAAATCAATGCTTGGTTTGTTCCAATCAAGGCACCACCACTCAAGCCTTCCGCAACCTCGCTCAACTGCAATCTGGGCAAGCTTTTTAAGAAGACCTTTGCCGTAACCTTTGCCACGATATTCGGGCTTTACAAACAAATCCTCTAAGTAAATGCCTGCACGACCGAGAAATGTTGAAAAGTTATGGAAAAAGAGTGCAAATCCAACCTCTTTTCCATCTTCCAAAGCGAATATCACTTCAGCTTTTTTCTTTTCAAAAATCCATTCACGAAGCAGTTCTTCTGTCGCTACTACTTCATCAAGCATATTTTCATATTGAGCCAATTCTCTGATAAATTCCAATATCAATGCAGTATCAGTTTCTGTTGCATATCTAAAGTTTAAATCCCCCATAACACAACCTCGTCAAATTATCGTTTTATTATTTTACCGGCTGATAAAGTCCGACCGTTTCCTTGTTTTTATACTCGTGCTTTTCGTAGTAGCCAATCAGCGTTCCGTCATCATCACGAAGGGCAACCATATAGACATCTTTGTTTTCCTCGTCATTGCGATAGGTGTAGATGATGTTGTTGTCCTTGCTTTCTTTAAACCAAGCAAGCACCTTTTCAATCATCTCGTTGGCTTTTGGCGGATGGCAGTCTTTAATACTTCTGCCCGTCAAATCCTTATGATAACGCTCTATTGCTGACGGATTCATATATACGATTATATCATCTATATCGCAAACAACGACAGGTGCTGTGTCTTGGTCAAGTACGCTTTTGAAAAGTTTATATATTTTCATTTTGTATCCTCACTTACTGCCATTTCTGTTTTTATCATTATACTATAAATGGCCTTGAAATTCAATATTTATCGATTTACAGATAAAAATCTGATATAATATTATAAACATATATGTTGTTATAACAACATCGGAGGTCGTTTATGGATTTTAATTTTCTGGCAAAAACAATTCTATTTCGTGGTATTGCACCGCAGGATATACAATCACTCATGGGGTGTCTTAACCCAACTATCATAGAAAAAGTCTGATTTATGTTGTTATAACAACATAAATCAGACTTTTTTTGTCTAACATTTCTTGGGTGGAAATGAACAGAAAACCGAAAACCGGTGCGTGATATCGGCACGCCGGTGCCAAACTCCACCGCTTTGCAAAAAGCGTGATGATATTAAAATCATCACGCTTTTTTCTACTGAATCACATAGAGTTCGTCATTTCGTAAAAAGATAGTCTTTCTGTCATCATATTGTTTAACCAACTGCAATGTTGCCATGTCTCTTTGGTCAACATGGCAGAGAACCTTTTCTTTTATAAGTCCCAAACCGTTGTAATCTTTCAATTGATAATTACATTCATCCACAAGCTGTAGATAGGCAATGTTTTCACAGGCAAAATCGGCACCGCTTGAAATTCCGAAATAACTGCAGCCTTCCTCTTGCACCAAACGGGATATCCAGCTATACAAATCGCACTTTTGTGCTTCATACAACAATTTGAACGGATTGCCACCGGGAACATACACAAGGTCGAACTTTACATCTTTGTATATGTCCGGTTCTTCAACATATAAGGTGTAAATATTATCAATATCAAACCCAAACGGCAACAAGCCTTTGTTAATTTCTCTAGCCGCCGTTTTTCCGTCATGAAAGCCGGCAAAGGGAATTAAAAGCACCTTCATGTTTTCCGGCTTTATATGTTCTTTTGCCTTTTCAGCAATGAGAGGAAAGCACAGCCCAAACGAAGACAACAATATCATAGTCTTCTCTCCTTAAACACAGATTTTTACCTACGCAGTTCCATTGAGCCCTGCGCTGTATTTTGTTTGATATGCACGCTTTTTTATTCTGTCTTACCAGCCTCAAGGTCTTCAAGCATTCTTGTGTGTACATACTCCAAAATTTCATGCGCTTTCTGCATTTCTTTCTCTAAATCCACTTCAAGTGCTTCGGTTAAGTCAAGAGTTAAAAAGTTTAGGTCCAAAACTTGCTTATCCACTTTCTTGTTTTCTGTCCACCGTGCATGCACTTCATCCAGTTTTTCCCGTATGGATGTGAAAAGTTTTTCCACATCATATCCTGTTAAGGTGTTCATCCTTTGTCACTCTCCTTTCGTCTGACTGATTAAATTCATATTTCCATCATAAACCGTTGTGTAGATAACCTTGTCAAAATCATAATCTTCAAACCATGTGCATACAATTGTGTCTTCTTCCTGATGATAAGACAGCCTTGTTTGCAGCCGGAAATGATCAAATTGGTGTTTGGCAAAAAATTCGTCCTGCATATATGTTTTTTTGCCGTCGGGATGCACAAAGAAAAGACTGATTTTTTCGGCTGCAGCGGCATAGTTGGCAATTAAAAGCTTATCCTTTACAAAGATGCAGTCCACATCGCCTACTAAAAGAGGAAAATTCTTCTCTACCAGCTCCCAGGTTTTGCCTGCATTTTGAGTCGAATACACTTGCAAAACAACCTTTTGCATGCCAATGCCGTGCATGTCAACAATGGCCATGCCCTTTTCTTCTTCTAAAAAATAATAGTCGATAAGGTCAGACTCTATTTCTACAAGCGCTTCGTCTGCGCTTTTTTTCTTTAAAATCTCTGTTGCATAGGCAACCTCCACACATCCGTAGGCATCCATGGGATATGACGCCTCGGTTGCCTGTGCCGGCGTATTTTCCACCACATCGGTTGTTCGCTCACCGGAGCACCCCGCAAGCATAGTGAAAAAAATTAAAGCAGATGTAATGAAGCACATTTTCTTCACGGTCATCACTCCTTTTTTAAAGACGGTTTGTGCCAACTGTTTGAATCCATCAGCCTTTCGCACAATGAGCATTCTAAAGGGCCACCGAAATTGGCTATGTCGCCGGGGCCTTCCGATAAATAGGCTTTCACCACTGTGGGCTCTGCTTTTAAGTTTTTCAAATTCTCTGTCACATTATCGATTGCTTCATGAAGGAATAGAACATTATTACGCATATCATAAGGCTCTACCATCTTTTTTTCATAATTATAATCCGGGACCATATAGAAAAAACACATATAGTCCGCCAATGCATGCCCCTCGCCAACAAAAATTCGGTACCAGCTTTCTGTCTCTGTTGCACGCATATATCCGCGAATGCTTTTGACCCGTTGGCCGCTTTCATCAAAATGAACCACATATAAAATATGCCTGTGTTCTAAAACATGGTTTTTAATCTCTTCCATTTTTTCATAGGAAAGGGGCACTTCTATTTTTCGAAATGCTCCCAATTCATATTGTCCCATACTGTCACTCTGCCTTTCCAATTAAATTATGCTCTATCTCATGCACCACTTTAAATATGGCTTTTGTGTTGGCAATCAGAATGGCCACTTCCGGCTTGTTGCTAAAATTAAGCTTTGCTTGCTCTAAACCCTATGACGCTGTATCAAAATTGCATCGCTTTGCCATTTGCTTACCTCTATTTCTATCTTTCATTATCAGTCAAGATGTTCTCTTGCATTAAATCCACAAAGATAACCTCATCTTTATTGGTTTCGGCATATGCTTTAACAGAGCCCCATGGTGCGGCAATGAGCCTGACCTTCTCGCCCTGTGTTTTAAAAAACACACCTTCTTCTAAATGCACATACTCTCTTAAGAAAACATCCCGCAAGGCACTACATTCGCCAAAGGCTTTTTGGTGAATTTCCAGTATCTCATCCCCAAAAAACAGGTCGGTCAATTCGTTAGAGCATCCATAAAAGGCGTAGGACTCAATGATTTTGAGCATTTGCGGGAAATAAACGGCACAAAGATTTTCACATTGGTAAAAGGCCTTGTGATGAATGATTGCAACCGAATCCGGCAGTCTTGCAAAAGCCAGTTTTTTGCAATCTTGAAAACAGCCTTTACCAACCTCTGTCAAACACACTCCGGTTAAATCAATTCGTTCCAGGCCGCTGTTTTCAAAAGCATGCTCCCCAAGATAAGAAAGAGCTTTGGCCTTAAGAATTTTAATGGACTCACATCCGGAAAATGCCTCCGGACCAATGCTTTTGATAAAATCCTGATTTTCTGCCCATTCAAATTGAACACAGTCACGAAAAGCCCCTTTGCCAATTTTGCAAATGTTGTCTGCATTATCAATTTTCTTCAAGTTTGCGCAACCGGCAAAGGCCTCATCCGGTATGGCCGACATGTTGGCGGATAGTCGGATGTAGGCAATCCCACTTTCTTTAAAGGCTCCACTTTCAACACGCTCTACCGTGTCCGGAAGATATATCTTTTGGGCACAAACGCCACAAAAAGCCTTTTGGGATATGGCGGTTACGCCCTCGGGGACATGTACCGCCTGCAAGTCCGTTATAACCCCTTTCAACACGCCGTCTTCGCTTATATAAAATTTTGCATTGTTTTGATTCTGTTCCTGCCCACCGGAATTTTTATCAGGCATAAAAAATTCAGCTCCGTTAACATCGTTTGCTTATATAATCAAATATAAACGCAAATTATCGCACGGAGCTGTTATTTTTTATACACTTTTTTTATTGCATTATAAATGTTTTCTGTCGGGAGTTTTTCAAAAAACAAGCGTATGCAGCTGTCTATCTTTTTAGAAAATGTAACAACCTCGGGCTTCATCCTCGCCCTTTCTATAGAAAATTTAGGCTGTTTCGATTCCCAAGGTTGCCTCCACATCTTCTTTATAAAACGAACTGTACATTTTTTCCATCAATTCTGTATCGTTCCAAACTTTTTCTGCTCCGAACTTTTGAACAAGCAGCCGGAAAAACTCAAAGGAATCACAGTCCCATAGCAGAGCATTCCGAATCTCTTGATAATTCTCTTCAGTTGCCACCACCTTCTCTAACGCTGAGCAAGAGTCCTCGCAATCTCTTCGCATCATGACATAGTGCAAATAAGCATCGGCATCAAAGTGATTATAATCCACGCAAATCGCTTCTTCATAATATTTCAGCCGCATGTAATAATCCATTTCTTCTTCATAAAAGTCTATATCATCATTTGCCAGCATTCGTTGAATGTAATATAGAAGAACGGTATCAATTTCAAAGTGTGTAAGCTTTTCAGGGAGGGGCGGATTCTGCAAAGAAAAACCCTCTTCTTTCGGAGCAATGTCATATAGCACCGTTTTACTCTCTTCAAAACCAGGTATTGTCTGTGGCATTTTTTCAACTTCTGCTGCATACAGCATGCCATATGCACCGTTTGATTCCTTGTTTAAATCCTGGGCATGATACGCAGCTATCGGCACAACGGACCGAATATCCGTGATGTTGGTTTTTTCAAACAGCTCTCTTTTTGCCGCAAAAAGAGGGGTTTCCTCAGGGTCTATGGGCCCACCAGGCAAATCAAAGGTCTCTTGTTCTTGGTGTCTGCAAAAAACCAACTTGCCATCATAAAAGGCAGCAACAAACACATGCTTAAGTACGGCTTCGTCACATTGAACGGGAAAGTCCATCTCCACCTTTGGCGATTCCATCTCGATGCCAACCACACCGTATTCCTTTTCCATTGCCTCGCTGTAATATTTCCGCATGCTCAAAACCATTTCGTCAATGCTTTTGGCTTCATTGAGAAAACCCATGGTCTTTTTGTTTCTCACATGTTCAAACAATGACTTAAAGGTGGGGTAAAAATAGAGTCTTTTCACTTTTACAGCCAACCATTTTTCTGTTTTTGTGTTAATGAACAAAAGAGTGTCTCCCACCTTAATCTTTTTTCTCTTGTCATCGTTAAGCCGCAATTCCATGGTCTTTATCCCTTTTTTAATCAGTTCATAAGACGCATCATAAAGCTTCATTTTATGTAGCATAAGGTTTCGCCTCCCGATTTGGATGTCACTTGTCCTGTTCCATTGCTGGCATTTGATTTTTCTGCCTTTATCAGAAGTTGATAAAGGCTTTTTTAACCGTCTGCAAGGATTGAAACAGAAAACTTCGCATGATCAACACATCGTTCCTCATCATAATAAATGGTAAATATGGCTTGCTCACTCTTTGTCAGAGGTTAAGCTTTCAAGCAGCGCCTCTTTTAAAATGCCACCCCATTTTTTTGCAATTTGACGGTATTGAAAAAAATAAATGCCTAAATATAACAGGACAACCGCCGGAAACCGCAGCACGCCTACACTGTGGTGATATACAATGTCATCCCTTACAAACATCCAATAGCTTACACCTTTGGGCCAGTTGAACCGATAGCCAAACTCCAAAAAGTGATATACATTATTCAGCAGAATAATTAAAATGAGAAGCATCAGGGCAGAGAGTGCACAAGTGAGAATTTTTTTGGTTTTTGAACTATCTTTTTTTACGATAAACCAATTGCATACACAGGCAACCAAAACCATAAGTGAAACATAGGAAACATATTTTAAACCGGAGAATAAATCGCCATACAAAGAAACATATCCCATCTGACAAATCGCAATCAATTTATATGTAAGCATAGAAAACAGAAGCAGAGGGACTAAAAACGAAAGAGAAAAAAGTTTGCGCCAGAGGGGCTTTTCCTTTTTCTTGGTTTCATCCGGCTCGGCCAAATGAATCGGCAGCAGTTCGCACCAACCGCTTTCCTCCTGCACCTCATAATGCTCCCATTTGAATTTTTCTAAATGTACACTGTCAAAGGTAAAGGTTTTGCCATCTTCGGAAGAAAGGTCTATTGCATTGTCAAGAAGCTCCATAAACTGAAGATATTCTTCCTTATCCGGCTCCTTTTGTATCGTGGATTGGGTATATTCTTTTAAAGCTGCAAATTCCTCTTCGGTAAGCAGCATGCCTTTGCCGTTAACGGCAAAATATAGCTTGGCTTTGCTAGCTCCGTATGCCCAGGGCATAACAAGTGCATTTTTCTGAATTTGTGCAATATCCTCACTGAAAACAATCCCGAAACACCTTGCCACCTTTTGAATCCAGTTGTTTTTCTCGCCCACATGCACAAGATAGCAGATGAAACAGCAATACAAAAACCAAAATCCCAGTTTTAAAAGCACCACAGGTATAGCGAAACTTTTTATAAAATAGACCGGGGCCTTTTGTATCATGTCAACAATGTTGCCAAGGGATGAGCCAATGACAATGAAGCAACAATCCAAAAACAGCAGCAGTAGGGTAACCAACAAAGAGACTAACACGATTGCTATGAAATGATGCAAAGGGTTAAACACCGTGCTTACGACCTTCTTTTTGGCATAGGAATAGGCAAAGCTAACCCAAACACCCAAAACAGTAGCTAAGGATATGTAACTGTATACAATCTCCAGCATGCTTTCTAAAGAACCAACATAGCGCAAAAGATAGAAAATAAATGCGCTCACAATGCAAATCGGTGCAAACAAAACATCCCATAAATCCCTTTTCTCTTCCATGATAAACCTCCAAAATTACATTTTTAAAAAATTTCCTCATCCGTTGAAAAGATTTCATTGACATACAGAATGTTGTCGGACCAAAATCCTTTCACACGGATGGCATTCCCTTTCTTAACCAGTTCCGGATTGTTTGTCAACAAATATTTTTCACAGATAACACAACGAAGCGGAATTTCTTCCCCGGTCAATAGTGTAAAAACCCGTTTTTCCTCTATCTTTTCTGCAGGCTCGTCCACTATGCCCTGGGCAGCAAAATGAAGAACGGTGCCTTTGAATGTCTTTTGGCACTCATGGCATAAATCACCAAACTTTTTTCCATTCTCAACCAGCTTTTTGACCGATTCTTTGTCATAAGGTTCATTTGACTGTGGGGCCCTTGCCGGTTGTTCCGGCGAAGATATGGCAAAATCAACAACGGTGGCGGTTTGGGTGCCAAAGTCAAAAGTATATTGAAACTCATAGGTAAAATCAACCGATAACAAGCCTTCTGAATATCGCTTAAATGGGTCAAATTTGGCCAATACGGTTTCTTTTCCCACCAGCAGACACTGACATTCCTTTTTGTTATCTTCCTTGGGCAGCTTATGAAACATAGCATGCCCTACCATGGTCATAATGTCATCTGTTTTTACATTCTTTAAAACCGCTGACATAAAAACACCCCCTTGCATTTGTATATATACAATGCAGAGGAGTGCCGATTTATCGCATGAAAAATTCATTCTTTTTGTCTTTTTTTGAAAGATTGTATCCTCTTTTTCACTGCAGCATATTCATGACCTGTTCAAAAACTTCTCCAATTTTTCCCCGGATAACCAAATTGGCACAACTGTCAAAATCGGTCTCGCTTTTATTAACCATCACCAGGTTCTTCCCTTTAAAATAACCCACAAAGGAGGCCGCCGGCTGCACCACCAAAGAGGTGCCGCCCACAATCAGCATGTCTGCCCGGGAGATGGCATCAATTGACCTCTGAACAACGGCATTATCCAGCATTTCTTCATAGAGCACAACTTTTGGTTTTACCACCGTATGACACCCGCTGCACCGGGGGACTTGTCCTTCTTTAATGAGGTTTTTTATGACATGGCCATCTTGTTTTTTCCCGCAAAAGCGACATTTATATTCATTTGCTCTGCCGTGTAATTCCAACACATTTTTGCTGCCGGCCTTTTGATGTAAGCCATCGATATTCTGGGTTATAACCGCCTTTAGCTTGCCCCTTTTTTCCAGTTCTGCCAGGGCTTTGTGCGCATGGTTTGGCTCGGCTTCTGCAATAAAATAATGACGATAAAAATCGTAAAACACCTGTGGGTTTTTCTCAAAGAAGGTGCGGCTTAAAATTTCTTCCGGCGACACACCATAACTTTTAACCGTGTTGTAAAGACCATCTTTGCTTCTATAATCCTTTATGCCGCTTTCGGTGGAAACGCCGGCGCCACCAAAGAAAACGATGCTGTTACACGCCTGTATCATTTCCGCAAACTTTTGTAAACTCACTGACTCTCCTCCTTGCCCATTCACCATTAGCAAAACTCTTTATAGCCACCAATAGGTTTGCAATTCCTCTTGCGTCAACTGCTTTTCTGCAAATTGCTGTCCATAACCCCCGCTGCCTCTTAATAACCAGCTGGTTTGTGCTTGATTGTTTTCGACTTGTTCTTCAATGTAGTCTCTTGCCCGGGCAGCCAATGGGCTATGATCCTGTACCGCAACCAAATTGCCTTGTTCAAAAACAAATTCTTTCAATTCCTCATAGGCGTAATATGCCTGATATCCCATGTACCTGTAGTAATCATCAACAAAGCCGTCTCCTGCCAGGATTTTGCCGGTGTGTGACATTTTCATGTCAAGGTCTTGATAAACCCTAAAGCCCATATATTCCACGGGCTTTCCGCTTTCATCCCGGACAATGCCTTTGCCGTTGATTTCCGGATACTGTTCGTCGTTACAATAAACATATAACCGATTTAAAAAAATGCCTTCGTCTTTAATATGATAGTGGCACCAATATCCTCGCCAACAGGCCGTTGTGGCAGGTGTAGGGGCAAGACCATATTCAATCGGTTCAAATTCAAGTATATTGCTCATACACACAATGGTATAGGTTTTGTCTTGAAAGGTGTACCGGTCACCGATTTGAGCTGTCATCCGCTGTGACCTCCTCTTTTTGAATAAAAAAGCGACGAATGTGATATATGGCTACATAATAAAGAGGCCAAAAAAGACTGCGCCATACATAGTCTCCAAAAGCCTTGTTTATAAAAATAGAGTGCGCAATTTCCATCTTGTCTTTCCAGGGCAGGCTGTTATCGGAAACAGTCCATATAACGATCTCCACATATTGCGGGATCCATGTTAAAGCCAGTCCCAGCATTATAACAAGCACCGTTCCCGCCACTGGGTTTTTGCTTTTGCATAAAAACCATCCCGAGAGCAGCCAGAGCAAAAATCCTTTTCCCATCAATTCGCAAATTTTTGCCACAATGTATTCAAACAGATTGTCTGCACCCATATGCGTGGCCATGAATATCCACAAAATCGTCAGCACAAACAGAATTATTTCTTTTTTTACTTTCTTAAGTCCTTTCATTTTGAAATCCCCCTTTGATTAATTGTTTAGTTTGGTTATTTTTACCTTTAAAATGAATTGACACAGCACAGTGGTTTCACGCTGTAAAATCAATCATCATCCTCGTCATTCTCACCAAAATCATAGGCATCATAACTCCAGGACAAATGAAACTGATGCATCCATTTCTCAAAAGCTGCATATAGCGCCTGGTCATACTCTATTGACGAGTTTTTATAGCCATAGGCCTGCACAATGCCGTTTTCGGAAATCTCGATGGCCGCTACATATTGATCTCGTTTTTTTACGCAAACCACAGGGTAATCCCCTGCTTGCCATTCCCCTAAACAATTTTCAAGCTTTGCACCGGCAATTGCATAATCGTTACTGTTGCGAAGCCAAAAGAAATGATATCCGTCGATGCTGCAGTCTTTGATTTCCTTTGTGGGACAATTCATAGGGATGGAATATAGCCTTCTTTTTGTGCCCATTCTGCCGGTGTAGAGGTTTTTCTTCCAGCTTTTTTGCAGCGTTTTTCTGACATTTTCGCACATACTGCTGTAATCAATAGCCGCCTCCCGCGCATCCTGCCAGCCTTCTTCTAAAAGTTTTAACACCCCTTTTTGCCCCTTCTCAAAAGCTAGATCCTGAAAATAGTCCATCATCCCCGGACGCATATGTAATTCGGATAAAATTTCGAAGACCGATTTTAGCTTTAAAAATCTATCAAACAGATTCACATCTTTGATGACGCTAAAAACTCTTTCGGCCTCTTTTAAATAAAAGAACAATCCCGCCCGTTCAAAAAAAATCTTTCGAATGGATTTAACCTGCGGCAAAGATGCGGTTTTATAAAGTTTTTCAACATCCTGACTGTTGTGCAGCTGTTTTGCCAGCTCTTCAAAGGACTCGTCAACGGCAAAAGACTGAAGCTTATAGGGAATGTAATCATAAAACGCCCTGTCATAGCCCACAAATTTTGTCATTTTAAAAAGATTGGAAAGGGTTATCTCTTTGCTGCAATAGGGAAGAGCGGTTCCCCAGGCTTCTGCAAACAGTCTTTTTACCGTTCTAACCACCACTTTGTTAAAAGAAATGGCGTTAAAAACGGCACCATCGCGAAGCAGATTCGGAGAGTCTGTGATGTCTCGCCGGGCTGTTTTTATCCCCTCTGCATTCTCCAGCTCTATGTATATTTTGCCTTTTTCCACATCGAAAACAATAATTTCATACATGGGAAAAGCAACGGAAAGGCTCTCGGTTTCGTTCCATCGCAGGGCAAAAATCTCCTTTATGCTTACAATCTCACACCTGACAGTCACTTTCTTTTCCTGCAGAGACGCCTCAACATGACGAACTTTTTCCGAATGCTTCGATTCTCTTTCGCAAGTAGGACATAAAAAGGTGTTCCCTTTTTCCGGCGGAGAGCTGATGCAAAGCTTTCTTGTCAACCCTTTGTCAAAAAAGGTCAGTTGCTCATCGCTCCATTCAAAAATCTCGTTTTGAGGCACGCGTTCTTTGCCGGCATGGCTTGTATTGGAAAACGGTGAACATTTATTATTGGCTGTAAAAACACTGTTACAGTGAGGACAAACGATGTAATTGCCTACAAGAGCGACCCCTGTTTCATGCTTAATGGCTTGCGTATAATGTTTTTGGGCTTTTGTCGTTAAAATCTTTTCTGCATCTGCAAGCTCCACTTGTTTGGTCTTTTCAACCATTCTGTAGCCCAAGGGCACCTCCAACTTGATATGTTGCTCCACATCCTCACCTCCTGCCGATTTTTTATGGTTTAAATTTATCTGTCTTCAGGCAATTGAAAGCGAAGTTCAATTCCGACGACACCTTTTTCCCTGTCGGTACCTTTATAAAAGCTCTCCTGCAATTTTTGAAGCACTTCTTCGGGTGTGTCTTCTTTATCAAAACCCATTCGCTCTTTGTCACCCACTTTTTCAAGCAGTTCTTCAAAAGAGCCTGCTTCATGCAGGGCAACACATCGCCCTTTGATATATTCCCCGACAGGTGTTTCGTAAAACACAAAATAGTCACCCACATTGATGTTTCGGGTTTTTTGAACCATAATTCGGATGTCAATATCTTTTTTCCCGGATTTTATTTGAGAAAATTCCTCCGGCTCCACTTGAGAAAAATATAACCTTGATACCTGGTCTCCATCAATCTGGAAATAATCCCACAGCAAAAGATGTTGGTTTCTCCAGGTGTCACAATCTTCATGCAAATGCCCCATAAACCAATGCTTATATTGGGTGGTCTCACGAATTTTTTCAAGGTTTATGTTTAAGGCTCTTTCCTTTTCATGAGGAACGCAGAAAAAAGGCAAGGTTTCGTAGGGTGCCGTGTGCGTTATGATAAAATCCACCTGTCTGTTATGGGCATCCAGATTTTTATCTGCCTCTGCAAAATCTGCTTCTGTTGGCATTTCATCTTCCGGCCACCAGCTCACACCTTCTTGTCGCATGAAGGCATCGGTGCTGTATCCGCCGCCCATAGTAAATATTTTTTTGCCGGCAAGTTCATAAACCTGGCCACGACACAGGTGCAAAATGTTTTTTCGGATACGATGGACCTTGCCCCCATTCCAAATCTCTTCGGGATAGCTGTATATGGCCGGAAAATTCTCGTGATTACCGTCCACAAATAACATGATCCATTCTTGGCTTTGTTCAATATCGTCTAACACTTGGTTTTCATTTTTGTCATTTTCAAACAAATAGCCCCAGTCACCGCAGACAATAACATAGTCTCCCTTTTTAAGCAGCTTTACAAACTCAATCAGCCTGGGAAATTTGCCATGGGTGTCTCCTGCAATATATATTTTCATAGTCTCATAACTCCTCATTTATTCAAAATATATAATTTGTGGGTCTTGCAGATTGTCAACCAGCATCGGAACCCGTTCTTGAACATCAATTCCCGTGAAAATAATCAATGCCTTTTGAGCCAAGAGATTGCTGACCCGGGCAATGTAATTCAATGTAATCGGCCTTCCCCCTTGAAAATCAATGTCCTCTACGCCGATAGACCCAAAAGGCTCAAAAATATTGGCCGCTTTTTCAATGGCTTCATCTACATTTTGAGGTTCATATACGGCTGCAAGCAAATTTTCAGTAAATGTTTCGTGAGAGAGCCGCTTTGCTTTCTCGCATTTAGCCAAAACACCGTTAAGCAACTGCGTTTTTCCGCTTCCTGAAGGACCGTCAAAAACAAAAATTCCTTTTTCTTGTCCGGCAATGGCATCCATAAGCGAGTTTTTTTCTTCTGTATTCATCTTTCGGTATGCAATTTTCATTTTCTATTTCCTCCCGAAACCTTTATAAAGAACCAAGCCTTTGTGCCAAAAGCCAATTCTATTTTTACACATAAAATTCCTTCATATCGTTCAGGCGCAGACAGCCAAACCGTCCCTTGCGGTATTTTTCAAACACGCATCCGCAATCCACCGCAATATAGTTATTTTTAATAAAAATATTTCCGGCCTTTGCGTCAGAGCCATAATCGGCTACTCTGAAGGTAGGGGTGTGACCAAACACCAAAAAGCGATTAGGTTCTTCAAAAAATGGCTTCTCATAGCTTAAGGGACTGTACCAGATAAATCTTTCACAAGGCAACACATCCAATGCAAATTTTTCATGATTGCCAAGAATCAGCTCCACATTTTTTCTCTGCATAACATCTTGTAATATGCGTATGGGCTCTGGCCCTCTGTCCAGGACATCGCCAAGAAGATAAAGCTTGTCACGATCAGAAAGTTTAATAACCTCCTCAATCATTTTTATATATTTATCCTCACATCCGTGCAAATCACCTGCTACATAAACAAAGCCTTCCACGATGCCTCCTTACCGGTTTATACCATTTCTTTTACATGCATTATAATTTCGGGTTTAGCCCATTTGTCACAACATTGGCATAAATTTCTTGTTGTTTCAGGCTCTACCGAATTTCACCGCTTACAATTTCGTCTTTAAAGGAATAAAGATATCCTTTCATTCGATTGGTCCAATCGGTTATGGTTTTAGCCGTTGCCATACAAATGCGCGTTCCCACTGTTGTGGGAGCATCCTTTCCCACCATATCATCCATTTTTTGAGTGATCTCATCATCTAAAATAACACCATAGATGGACCGGATGTATTGTTTGAATTGAGAATGTAAATGAAAAAGTGTCTTTCCGCTGATATATTCACTGGTGGAAACGGAGGGGTTGTTTTGCCGTTTTTTCTCCAGAACACGAAAGACCAACACATTTATTAAAAAGCACAGGATCTTTTCGGGTTTTGAAGGCGCCTCCAGGGAACGCTTAACCACCAAAGACAGCGTTTCTTTGAACAGGATTTCGTCCTCTGTGCCGGTTACCGTTTGAGTCTCATCCTCTTTTCCCATTTTAAACTTTTGTGTTTTTTGAATATACCGCACAAATTTAACATACACAATCTTTTTCAGCCACGCCTGTCGACTGCGGGCATCGTAGTGATCAATGTTGGCCACAAAGCTCTCCAGGGATTTTGTAACGGCGTCCATGACTTCTTCGGCAATATCTTCACAGTCTGCATCGTTTAAATCGTTCATGCTAATGGCTGCAAGACCGTTTGTGGCTTCAAACCCTTTTTTCACTCTTTTTTTCGTGTATTGATACACCACATCATACAGTAATGGGATGTTTTTATCATACAACGCAGGGCTTGCCATCATGTCCTTTAAAATTTCTTTCATTTCTTCGCTTCCAAATAACACCGTTATCACCCCCATTATTTTCTTAATTCTATGGTAACACGCTGCGCTTATGCGGTCAATCTTCTTTTTGTGTATTGCCTCTATGTTTGTAAATAAAAAGCACAATTTTATAAACCATGCAAAATTGTGCTTTTATCCGTACTATTTAACTGTGAGCTTCTATCCATTCAATAACCTGCGGTACCTCGCCGTTTTCCAGCAAATTGTGCAGTTCGTAAACATCCTCTTGCTGAATGTCTAACTTTTTGCCGTTTAACTCAAGATAGGTAAACAAGGCCAGCGTTGCCGTTGCAAGATTGTTGTTGGCAAAGGGCTTTGCCTGGGCAATGCCAATACCTAAAACCGCTGCCTTATCCATTCTGTTTTTATGGATATAGAAAAGCTCTGCATCTTTTTCATACGGTGCTTCAATGACCTGCTTCAGGACATCGCCATCCTTAATGGCAGGCGTGTCACCATTTTGATTGGCCATTTTTTCGTTAAGCATAATTACATGTTTTTCTGTTAATTTATTCATAAGAAATCATATTTTCTCCTCTCTTTGTTTCGGATTTACATCCAGATTTTTCATCATAATGTCCGAAACAGTGTCCACTGCTTTAGCCGCCGCCTTTGTTTCACGAATTGGGTCTTCGCCTTCATATCTGTCTGAAAGGAACTTAATCAGTTTTCTTCTGGCTAAAGGTGTTTTGGCATATTCAAGCCACGAAATTCGGGCGTGTTTGATATATTGCTTTAACTCGTCATCTTCCTTGACGGTATCGGCATTGACAATGACCTTATCGCCGTCATGGAGGATGTGATAGACATGTGCCTCTTTGCCGTTAATGGTAGCCGACCGTGCGGTAATGCCAATATCTTCATGGATGGCAAAAGCAACATCAATGACAGAGGCACCTTTAGGCAATTCAATTTCTCTGTCGTTTCTCAATTTCACGCGGATAACTTCATTGGTCGGTTCAAATTCAAAGTCGTTCTCGGCAACATAAATTCCCTTGGTGCTTCCCGTGCGATATGTGATATAGTCATTGTTCGTTGAAAAACAACAACGGATATTATTCCGGTATTTGTCTTCAAAATGAATGATAAACCGGCCGTATGGGTCTGTGTAAAAATCCGTGAGAATTCGGTTGGAAAATGCAATGTGATTGACATAGTATTGAACAAACAAAGCCACATAGGAGGCGAGGAGTTTGTTTTCATCATCAGAATCAATGACAATATCTAGGTCACAAACCGGCATTTCCTGCTTTGTTACATACTTAACCGGTGATTCATATTCCGCCGCCTTATCCTTAATTAAGTTAAAAACCTCAAGGGGAGAATAATTTTTTTCATGGACTTCAACATCAAAATCGCTGCTGCCACCCATCATTTTGCAAAACTTCTTAAAGTCAGCACTTAAACATTCCTGTAAATATTCCCTTGTTTCACGGATATGATATGCATTGAGTTCATACATTTCTTCATAGGCCTCTTTGATAGAATTGTACAAATCCACATTCGTTGTCCGCCAGATTAAATCTTCAATGATGTTGGAAAAATAGTTCAGTTTAAAGCGTTTAAACAGCGGAAGATACATTTTATCGGTCTCATCTGTTTTGTTATGCTTTTTGATGCTACTCATTTCATCAATGGTTCGAAGATTGTGTATCCGGTCTGCCGCTTTGATATAAAGAGCAAAAATCATACGCGCATCGCTGGAAATGAAGTTGACAAGCTTTTCAAAGCTTTTAAAATCCATTTCGGCCTTATCGCTTGCATATTCATCCATCTGCAAGGACACGGCATATTGCTTTTCAACAGAAGTGACCGCATTGACATATTTGGCAATCTGTTCACCAAAATTTTCTCTGATTGAGTCTAATGTCACATCGGTATCTTCCACAACATCATGCAAGATGGCCGCTGCAATAATGTTACTCTCAACGCCCACCTCCGATAAAATCATGGCCACTTTAAGGGGATGGACAATGTACGGCTCTCCGGTCTGCCGAAGCTGGCCCATATGATTTTTCTTTGCCATTTGATAGGCTTCACTGATGCATGTGGTATCCGGAATGCCTTTTTTTCTTAGGCTCTTCACAAGTTGCTTGAGCATCTTGTCGCAAATGCAAAGCATAATAAAAGAATCCGCTGCCCGCATGGACGATTCAACATCATCGCTCCACTCTTTTGTTGCATCATACATCAGTTCGCAAATGGCACCGCTCTCTTCTTCACCAAACGCTTCAACGGCTTTCTGCCGTCTGAAAAGGCCGCCTTTAAAGTCCGGATAAAGTAAAATAGCTGCCACTGTGCGTTCTTCCGGGACCATATAGCGATAAATGATCTCCGCTGTGTTAATCCGCGACTCCATATAGGCCGCATCATCGCCATGAAATTGTTTCAGGATAGCAATCGCTGTCTTTAATGTCTCATAACCGTGGCCGGATTGCTTCTTTTGCTTATTGAGAATATAGGTTATTTTCTTCTCATATTCCGCTGCTACATTATCAACAACTTTTGTCATGATTACCACCCTTTCCTATTCTGTCATTTTCTTAAACTCTTTAATTAAGGTAAAGATGTTTTTGTCCTCATCTTCGCTGACGGTACCAACGCAGCATACATTCTTTTCGATGTAGTTACGGACAAGCTGTGTGAGTCTGTTTTCAATAATGGCAATTTTGTCAGACGGTTCAAAGATAATGTCGCCATCTTTTGCCGGTCTATACAGTTTCGCACACATCTCGGCTAATGCCTTTGCTTCACTGGTTTGTTCCACAGGTGCAAGGGCCATGCTTAAATGTGTGGCAATTTCTTCTCTTGAGCATTTTAAATCATATTTTGAAAGAATAATCTTTTGTGCCACTGGCATATGATTTCGGCCATGGGCAACCGATGCAACACTACCCACACCGCCTAAATATTCACTTGCCTTTCTCTTCTGCGGTGAATAGAGAACAATCAAAGCCTTATCGTTATAACCATCACTGTTCAAATTTAAAAAAGCATGGTTTTCGGCAACAGTAAGTTCTCCTTCGTATTCGTGCTGGGTTTCGGTATAAATCTTTTTAATCTTCAAATTTTTTTCAGATGGAGCCGCATCCAAAGCATAAATTGCATCAAGTTTTGCCTTCATGTCTTCCACGATGTCCTTTTCATGCTCTTTGACAAATAAGGCATAGGCTCTCATAATGGTGTCACCGGCCATGCTGTTATAGTCTTCATAAACAGACACAATACCGTAGCGCAGTTCACGGGATGTTTTGGCATCCTGGTCAAACAATGGTTTTGTCTGATCGAATAAATAGGTAAGGTAATTTCCCGCAAAATTACGGTTTGTGTTTTTTTCAGCATTATATTGATAGATTTTTTCCTTATTTTGTGTCATTGCTTCAGGGTCAAAAGAAGGGCTTGTAAGCTTTTCAATTGTTAAATTGATGCCTTTTGCCTTAAAACATTCCATTGAACAAATCTTTAAAAGGTAGAGCAACCCCGGAAGTTTTTCTCCTCTGGCATAGTTACTAAGACCTGCTGTTGAAATGCCAGTCTCGTCTGCGAAGCGCGCCTGTGTCCATTTCATGGCCTTGGCTAATTTAATCAGGTTTTGTCCCACGATTTTTTTAACATATTCCTCATTGAATACAGATGCTTTCAGATTTTCCATTTTGCACACTCCTTTTAAGTTGTTTTCTACATTTTAACGCCAACAATTGCATTTGTCAATAGCATTTTTACATTTTTTTGAATATTTTGCATAACTGAAGTAAATTTTTTATGTTTTATTTTTTCGATATTTACTTTTGTTTATTTTTTGTTCACTTTTTTGTATTTTTGTTTACAATATTATCATACATCCACATCAATGTCATTTACACGCAGACCACAAACCATTAAAATGAAAGCATCAAATAAAAGGAGGACAAACAAATGACTTCAAGATTAACCTATTACTTATCCGAATCCCAAAAAGGCGACCGAACAGCAGCGTACGAGGCCGGAAGAATGATGGCATTTGAAAAATACAACGATGTGCTGATTCAAAACCAGTACCGTCGTTCTGCCGAACTGGGATTTGCCCCCGCCCAGAGAGAGCTTGGAATTTTGGGCATTTGTTCCAGACTTGTAACCCCCTCCTCTTCCATTGGAAATATGGCGTATTACAACGACAACTTCGCCCAGGCAATTTATTGGCTTAAAGAGGCTTCAAAAAAGCAAGACGGCTTTGCAATCTATTTATTAGGTAAGTGTTACCAGCTTGGCATCGGCGTTGAAGCCGACGACGAACACGCCGGCAAACTTTTTGATCTGGCCTCAAAACTCTTGCCTCTTGACAAAATGTTAACATTAAATGTTGCCACCTCTTTAATCATTGATAACATTACTCTTCGCCAAGGTCACAAGGAAAATATAATAGAAGACGACTTATTGGCACTCGTCGGATAGGAGATACTGTTTTGATAGACGAAAATATAACACACAGCTAAACCCGATTGCAAGCATTTACGCATTGCAGTCGGGTTTTTTGTTTTGTTTACAAAAATAGTTCCAAAAAACATACCATCTTATCTCTCCTTTATCATTGTGTTGTTGTTTTGTCTCGTTCTTTCGATATAATGGAAAGTACAGGGCGGGGGGGGGGCATCCCCCCCATCACAATTTAAATACAGGAGGTAACAATTATGGCAAATTGCAGAATCTGTGGAGGATCCGGAAAAGAAACCTGTCCGGTATGCGATGGAAGCCGAAAGGACCCACGCAACCCGACAAAAGAATGTGGCTATTGCAACGGCACCGGTAGCGTAACTTGTGCCGACTGCGGTGGCAGTGGCAAAGACCCTTACGACTGACAGCTTACCTGATGATGGCTTCATGAGCCGAAACAAGTCGCAATTGCGACTTGTCGTAAGCATTTTAATAAAAAGGAGGCAAAGACAATGAACACTCTCTTCTTAATTTTAATGATAGCTTTACTTTTTAAAATCTATTTCCCCTGCCATTCAATAACAGGATGTTTCAGCCGAATTTTCTCATCCTTGACAAATGGGCTGCTCTTCTTTTCTGTTTTGTTTCTAATTTTAAAACTGATTTTTTAAGAAAGCCCATCCATACCGGCACCTTATGTTGAGTGCGACGAATATACACCAACCATCTGCCCCTCGAATATAATTTACAAACTTAATGCCAAAATCAATACTTTTATACTTGATGTATACAATCGTTTTCTTGGCTTCTATTTTAAAATCAAATAAAATGGTAGCACAAACACATTTTCAAATTGACAAAGGAGGCAAGCATATATGAAAACCTGCGACTACTATTCAGACGACCACAAAAACTACTGGTGTATTTTAAAAAAGGGAGAGGTTTCTTCCGAAACCTACCGGGATTTCTGTCGATGTGACGAAATGAAAAAATGCCCGATATACCAGTACTTTAAGGAAAATGTAGGGAGGTGATAACCATGGCACAAAATCCCAGATGCCCTCTTTGCGGTTTTATTAGTCATCCATCCCACAGCGATGGCAAAACCGTTGTTTATGTATGTGAAAAATGTAAGGCTCTTTTTACAAAAACCAACTAACTAAGGAGGAAGAAACACTATGAAAAAACAACTTTTTACACAAGGCACATTACCACACGGAACATTCTCCGGTGGAAGACAAGGCGAGCTTCCCGGCGGCGATTGGCACGGCGGAAGACAAGGCGAGCTTCCCGGCGGTGATTGGCACGGCGGAAGACAAGGTGAGCTTCCCGGCGGTGATTGGCACGGTGGAAGACAGGGCGAGCTTCCCGGCGGTGATTGGCACTCACACCGTTAAGACGGCCTGCCCTGCATCATTTGAAACTTTAGGCATTTTCTAAACCTCTAAAACAAAATTGATTACAAGGAGGGATGCACTCATGTCACCACTAGCACTGATACCGATTTTAGCCGTTGTGATTACCTTTTTCTTACAATATGATACATTAAAAGAGCCTCGCAAATTTCATTATGAATATAGCGCAAAGACAACAACCCCAGGTCTTGATCACAACTATAAGTTCTCCCTTGAAAAAATCAACACCGGTTACCGATGCTACATCGAGCGCTATCCCTCCTTCCGCGGCAGAGATACTTCAGGCTATCAATACCACATTTTAACGGAAACAATATCAAAACGGTCCTATGTTTGTTGGACAGGCCGCGTAGAATATTTAGAACAGGCCAAAACCCTATGCAGAAACTGGGCAGATGCAACCCAAAAATTTATTGATACCGGCATTCCGGCGCCGGGGTTTGGAGGCTAATTATGCGCACATCTGAACTGATCGTATATGTCATTATCCTTGTTCTTTACACAATTTTTGCCGTATCCATGGTTCGCAACTTCAAAACCTTAGGAGGTGGAATTTTCGGCTCTGGCTGTCTCATTGCAGGCGGCATCGGAATTTACTACATCGTTCCACCCGTGGTCACAATTCTCACCGAAGTTCTGAAGCTTCTCCTCGGACTACTCTTAATCGGCAGTTTTATCGCCGGTCTTTTTGACAGTTAAGGAGGTTAAAACATGAAATATGAACACAATTATTATAAAACTTCTGACAACCTGCTTGATATTGAATTTTTATTCCTTGATTTAGGACATCCCATCGGCTGGAGAGCCTACGTCCTGTCCGATATTAACTATAAACTTTTCTCCAAAAACCGTTCGGACAAATACATCGACACACATTTATATATCGACACAAACAAGCACCGATACATAGACCCAAACAAAGACTATCCATATATTTGTTGGACAAAACCTTTTTACGAATTGGATGGACTTAAGAACCTGGCAGCCATATGGTCTGAAATCACCGCCTATTACATCCGATTTGGAGGCGATTTCCGCGACATTCAAAAAGCATTGACGGAACGAGGTGTTATTCGTGCAATATGAAAACAACTTTTATTTAACTCACGACCGCTCTCTTGACATAGAATTCCTTTTTCTTAACCGCGGAGCAGGCCTTGGTTGGAAAGCATACATTCTCACAGACATCAACTATAGAGGTCGTTGCACCTCGTGCGGCACCATACATCGGTTGATTGAATCCGATGCCGCCACAAAAGAAACCGTCAAACGATTTATGCGGGCAACCAGGGCTGTGGGAATTATAAACAAACCCCTACATTACATTTGCTGGTCTTCGACCATTACAAACCTTGATGATATGAGAAATGTTGCAAAAACCTGGTCTGAAATTACCGCCTATTATATCAAGCACGGCGGTTCATTTTCGACCATACAAAAAAAGTTAAAAGCCCAAGGAATCATTTAATTTTAAGGAGGATAAATATGAATTACAACAAAAAAAAGCACAGACACAACCCCCTCAACAACCGATGGATTTTTACCAAGGCCGTATATGATGAGATTTGCGCCACCATCGGAACCCGTGAACCCGAATGGGGTGGCATTTTGGGCTCTGACGACAATGTGCACATTACCCACTACTATTTTGACAGAACCTGCAAACGCAACAGCGGAATATACACCATGGATGAAGTTACATTAAACAATGTCATTCGCATGTGGAACGATAACGGCACGCGTTTTGTAGGTGTGATCCATTCACATCCTTACACGGTAACAGCCCCATCTTTAGGCGATGCCAAAACTGCAGAAAAAATCATCACTGCAATGGATGTGGACGGTGAATTGTTCACCCCCATTGTGCAGGTTTCTCCAGAACTCGACGGCAACATTCGTATTTATCCTTACACTTTCAAGCGCTCTGTAGAGGTAAAACCAGAAAAGTGTGTCATTGAAAGAGAACCCTCCCTTTCAAAAGAAGAAAGAAGACTGCGCAATTTAGACAGACTCTCTTCAAACCGTTTTGCACGGCTTGAAGGTGCTTTTCCTTATTCTGTAATGCGTAAAAAAGCGGTTATTTGCATTGGTTGCGGTGGTTCAAGAGACTTTCTTGAAACCCTTGCCCGAAACGGTGTTTCTACCTTCTATCTCTACGACAAGGATACCGTAGAGGATACAAACATTGCAACCCAGGGCACTTTTGTATCGGAAATCGGCAAGTTAAAAGTGGATGTTATCAAAGAACGGATTCTCGATATCAATCCCCTTGCCAAAGTGTATTGCTTTGCAAAGCATCTTGATGACGATGTGACCGACAAAGAATTTGTTGTTGCGACCGCACTGAAACAACACAATAAACAGGATGTAATCCTGTGCGGATGCACAGACAATGCTTTAGCCCAAATGCGTTGTGAACTTTTGAGTTGGAAATATGACATCCCCTATCTTGCCGCACAGATTTATGCCGGCGGAAATGGTCACGAAGTCATTTTTACCTACCCCGGATTAACAAAATCCTGCACTCTGTGTATGGTACATACAAGATACAGAAACATCTTTTCAAAAAAACTCCCGTTAGGCGGTTCTTCAGAAGGCACTTCTGTTTGGGTCACAAACTACCTGAATGCTATTAAAACCTACCTGGCCCTGTGCATGTTCTGCTATGACGAGCCGAACACAAGCTATTATAGAGAATTAAATAAATATGCCGACAGCAATTACTTCATGAGCCGGTGTTCTGACTCCCTTGATTCCCCGGTTTTTAAAGCTGTGGACCAATTGTTTACAGCACTTTCTGATTTAACTATGCCTTTTGGCACCGTAGCCATTGAGCAGATCCCGGAGGAAAACTGTCCGCTTTGCTCACCAAACGCAATTGATCGCACCCGGGATAAAAAGAACTGCGACACAAGACTTTTATTAAGAGAAATCGTAAAGGGTTTTGTAACGGATTAAAGGAGGTTGATTTAAAATGAAAACATGGATTGCAATGGTCTCATGCAGCGATGCCGGTTTCGAAAGCTTGCACAATTTGCTGAGAACCGGCTCCGGATGCCATATCTATGACAATGTGATTCTGCCTGAAACATTTGATAATTTTACCTGTTCAATTGAGTTTCGGTATTATTCTGAAAACAGAATCACCTTGTCAGCCGTGCCCAAGCCCTCCAAATATCACGGAAAAAACAAACAAATTAAAAACTGGGCACAAACCGGTTATGCTGCCTTTTCCAACTTTAAGGAATTAAAGAAATTTTTAAAAAGTTTCAAAGATGACACCTCAAGTGAAGCTCCCGCATCCACTGTCTGTTCCGATAACCAACCGCTACATCCGGCAGGCAACACCAAAGAAAGCGACCCTGTGCCGCCACCGCCCAAAATGCATTATGACAAAGAGAGCATCACCATTCCCAAAACAAATCAGAGCTTCATTGTACTCGACAAAGATAAACTGATTTTAAATTTAAAAGATGAAATTTTCGGACAGGATGAAAACATCGAAAAAATTGCACATTTGGTGTGCAATCACCTGGCTACCAAACGCAAAACAAGACCGTTGAGCATTTTTCTTTATGGCCCCACTGGAACCGGAAAATCAGCTCTCGCTGAAGCCATCGTAGAGGAAATTAACAAGCTCGTCGACCAAAACCACCGCATGGCATATCGCCCCGTCGACTGCACGCACTATCAGGAACGGGCCGACATCTCTCGTCTCACTGGTGCCGCACCGGGATATATTGGTTTTGACGAACCGGGTGTATTCTCCATTCTTGAAGACAATCCCCGCACCATTTTCGTTTTTGAAGAAATCGAAAAAGCCGCTAGCAATGTTACCGAGGTAATTATGCAGGCCATGGAAACCGGCAAGCAGGAAACCAATGGTAAAACCTTAAAAAACGGTCTTTCCTACTACGATTTATCCAACTGCGTCATCTTTTTCACCTCTAATATTAACATTGAAGAGAAAAAGAAAAACATCGGATTTAAAACCTATGATGCAGCATCCACTGAACATAATAAAGCCGAAGTTTCTTCAAACATTGCACGCAAAATCGGAGACGAAACAAAAGAGGCAAAAATTAAACTTGCCGAAACCGGCAAGTTCAGGCGTGAGGTTATCAGCCGAATGCATGCTATCATTAAATTTAACCCTCTGTCAGGCGATGTGATTAAAGACATCGTCGCCAAGTGCATTCGCAACACAGCTGCAAAATCGCACATGCTGTATATAACCGAAATTGATACCCCGATTATGCAGGAATTCATCAATGCCACCTTTGGAGAAGTAGAGCAGTTTGGTGTTCGGTCTCTTCGGACCGAAGTTGAGTATTATTTCAACGACGCCTTCTGTCACTACTCACACACCCACGATGATTATGCACATATTAAAGTTTCCGGCACACTAGATAACATCATCATAGCGCCATCCTCTGTGTCGTAGCCCCCATAAAACAAAGAGCCTTTTCTAACGAAAAGGCTCTTTATTTTACACAACCGGCCCTACTTTCTTGCCAAACTCTTGCTTTGGTACACCATCAGGGACACAGCCGTCTTTAGTGGCTTACCTGCTTGTCCACCCAAACGCTTACGCGTTTCGGTACCGGACTGCGCAACTTTTTGCTAAAAAACAGTCTCAGGGCTTTAGTCCCTTTCAATAAAACAAAACAGAGCACACCCTTGCGGGTATGCTCTGTTTTTGGTACACCATCAGGGACTCGAACCCTGGACACCCTGATTAAGAGTCAGGTGCTCTACCAGCTGAGCTAATGGTGCTTATTTAAGATATCTCTTCAACAGGGATAGATTATATCACATGAAAATTGGTTTGTCAACACTTTTTTTGTTACTCTGTCTTTTTTCCTTTTAATAGCGGGCTCAATCGTTTATAAAGAGTCATTGTCAGCAAGCTGACTAAAATCGCCTTGATAATGTTGAAGGGAGCAACACACAAAAGAACAAACTCAAAAACCGAATCAATTGCAGGCCAAATAGCCGCCGCCTGGGCAATAATGGCATCCAGTGGCATGAATGTACTGTATAGCGGGAGCATCACATAAGCATTGATGAAGCACCCTAATATTACCATGGTTGAGCCGGCCGTTGTCAAGCCAATTACGGCACTTTTTTTTGTTTTATTTCTATGATAAATAATAGATGCAGGTAAAACAAAAACAACACCCAGCAAAAAGTTGGAAAATTCTCCTACTCCCCCTGTGATACTGCCGTTCATAATAAAATTCAACAGAATTTTAATTGCCTCAATACAAACGCCGGCCCATGGCCCTAAAGCAAAAGCACCAATCAGCACAGGCACTTCACTAAAATCTAATTCGTAAAAACTGGGGGCAACAAAAGGCAGCGGAAACTCCAGCAACATCAAAACGCTTGCCATTGCTGATAAAATTGCAACTTTTGTAATCCATACGATTTTCTGGTTTTTCATAGTTTACTCCTTTTTTAGTTAAAATAAAAAAACACCGAAGACAAATAGGTCTTCGGTGCTACTGGCGAACATGAACCGACAAAATCGGCATCTTCTTTCATCCAGACTCGCTTTCGCTCACTGTCGGCTTTGGAATCGCACCAAAATCTGCCTTTCGGCTCGCGGGCTAAATGAAGAGGCAGCGCCTCTCTATTATTACCGCCGGTCGGGATTTTCACCCTGCCCTGAAGACTATACTTAAAATTATACATCAAATCGACACAAAATGCAATACCTTTTTAAATAATTACATAACCATGCAGAGGTTTTCATTCATCCTTGCCGGCCTGCTTAATCATTTGATTGACATAAACCGAAGCCCCAGCCGCCAAAACACCCTGCACAACGCCTGAAAAAACGGCCAGCAAAATTTCCTGCCATGAGTTAAGGTTGCTGGTTGCCAGCACCCACACAAGTGATAGGCTCACACCTGCAGCGCCTAAAACCCAGGGAATGTGCCTGTCACTTAAGCGGCTCTTTTTTAAGGCAGCGCCCAGCAGGTATAAAACTGGCACCAGCACAAAAAGCTCCGGTTTAATCATTTCTTTCAACAACTCATACATGGTTTAACTCCTCTCTCAACTCATCGATTCGGTGGTGGGCCGATTTGGCGCTGTCCTCCACCTTATACATCCGTTCAATCAGCTTGTTATGCTGCTGCACCTTGTTTTCAAGCTGTTCCAGTCTGTAATTGGTCAATTTTGACGACACCAAAATACCACCAAAGGTTCCAATCACACTGGCCGCGAAGCTGAAAAGGCCGACAATAACAGTGCTATCAATCATCCTTCCCACACCCCCACATTATGTATTCTTCTGTTTTCGCCCGTAACTTCTGTCACAGGTCCGTTATGCAGAATAAAACTGCCCCCACCATCAAGTTTAATGGCGTCATAAATGCCCAGGGCAACCAACATCCAGCACATTTGACTAAAGTCACATTTCGCAGCCACATAGCAGAGCTTGCCATGACGAATACCCAAAAAGCCATGCCAGGTATCATAAAGCTCGTTGCCAAAATATCCCTCCGCCTTAATCTGCTCCATGGTGACTTGCTTGCCGCCAACAATAATCGGGATGCCCGAGACGGCATTTTTGACATTTTGAATGGTGCTCATGTCGTCTGTTTGGGTGATACCACAGACGCCGTCTTTTGTGGTGTAAATCGTTGTCAGCTTGTGGCCGGCCACATTGATCCAATCAGCATTGTCTTTAGCCTGGCTGATGATATTGCCGTCTGCCACCAGGTTCCCCACCGGAATCGTGGAGCCATCCTTTAACGATGTAAAAAACCCTAAGTTAAAATAGCTGCCAAAACCTACATTTTTCTTTTTGGTGTCGCAGATCCGAATATCAAAAGTTGCCGGCGCAATCTCCTGCACATATATGCTGCCCTTCAGCTCCATGACCGTTTGCTCTGCCATTCCGCTGTCCTTTGCCGCATCACCTGTTATGCCTTCAAAAATAGCCCTTGCAAAATCCTGCTGCTTTGTTTTTAAAAGCACCGCATCAGAGTTGTTGTCGATAAAAGCCGTTTCAACTAATAAAGACGGCATATTCGTGCGCCATAAAACACCCAAATCCGGTCTTTCCTTAATGCCTCTGTCCGCTGTTCCCAAACGCTTCACGATGGCCGCCTGCACTCTTTCTGCCATAGGATATGCGGCGCTTTTTTTACTGTAAACAAGAGTTTCTGTGCCCTTCGCTTTGTCGTCAAAAGCGTTACAGTGAATAGAAATAAAAAGCTCTGCGCCCCAGTCATTTGCCATCTTTGTTCTCTGTAGAATACTGTCGATTTCCGTCTTGCCAATGCTGTCCGTGAGAGCACTGCGGCTCATTTTCACCTGATGTCCTTGGGCAACAAGCAGTGACTTTAGCGCCGCTGCTATTTGAAAGGTCACATCCTGCTCTTTGAGGCCGTTGCCCACAGCGCCCAAGTCGCCACCTGCATGGTTATGGCCTGCATCAATAAAGATTTTCATTTGCATGCCCCTTTCTTTTGTTTATGCCCAATAGGCAGGGTATTCAGAAGGCGACCAGGTGCACACCTGACCCAAAGGTGCAACGCAAACATATTCCTCGCCGCCAAAGGTGACCTTGTCACCGTTATAATACCATTTGCCCGGCACATATTCGTCGGGTGCTGTTGTTTCTTCAGTCGCATCTTCGATTGTATCGGCAGACTCCAACGCCCTTACTCTTGCATCCAACTCCTCAAGCTTTGCAAGGATATCAACGCCACTCTTAAAATCCGCATTGTCCTGCGCCAGTGTAACAAGCTCGCCCTTCTGCTCTTCGCTCAGTCCACCCTGCACCCACAGAGTGTCAATCTTAGCAAGCAGCTCCGAAAGATTAAATCTGCCCTCTTCGATTACCTTTTTGATAATTTCATACATAATTACATCCCCCTTACATGTTATTTACGGTTGCCACTTCCAGCTGGGCAACCCGTTCCACCAGTTTATTAAACGCCTTGGTTGTATCGGCTATGTATGCCACCGTGCAGTCTGCATCGCAAACAATAGAGGTTTCAGGATAATAAGTGCAAAGAGAAAGCAACGCCTGCCCTGCCTCTGTGTTTGTTATGTCGCTTTCAACAGCATTAATAACATAATAAATCTTTGCGCCGATGTCTTCTAAAAATGCATTGGCAGAAGCCACAACCGTTTCATCGTTGGTCATATCCAGCCGTGAAGACTTTAAAGAAATATAGTAATAATGTTTCGTTTCCTTACTAAAATGAAGCCAAAAATACTCACTGTCACAGCGATTATAAGTGCCGTTGAGCGCCTTTATGCTATAAGGAAAATAATTGCATAAAGAATCTTGAATATTGGACATATATTTTCTGTCCCATAAGTTCGAATTTGTGAGAAATACATATTCCTCCGACGCAGGTGCGGCGGTGTATTTGCCGTTCATGGTAAGTTGCAATTCCTTAACATTTTTAACCAGCTTAACGGTTTTCGCCTTACCATCCACCACAATTTCATCCCGCGCTGCCCATGCGCCAGTTGCATCCTTTAAGCCTCTCAGCGTGATACCGTCAAGGGTGACCCTTTGTTCATTTGTGCCATTAGAGAAGGTCACCACCGGATTTTCCACGCTCACCACCTCAATAGGCGCATCGGGTGAGGGGACACCATCCTGCACGCTTTCACCCAAAAGCCGCAAGCTGACAATGGGCTGATGCACGCTGTCGTCTATGGCGTGCTCCTTGTCCTCCCCTGTAGAAACTGTCAAGGATGCATAACTCATGGCTTCTGCCGCTATCTGCGCCTTTTGGGCTGCTAAAGAAGCGTAGGTCGCCTCTTGTGCTGCTGCAGCCGCTTCGTTCTTCGCTTCCTGTGCCGCCAATAGAGCCTCTCCTGCCTGACGGCTTGCGGCTTCTGCATTTGCCATTACAATATCCACAGCAGCGTTTCGCTCTGCCTCTGCCTGCACACGGTTTGTTTCTTCCTCCGCACAGCTTTTTGCAACATGGGCACAGTCATTTTTAACGACTTCTGTTTGATTTATTAAAGTTGCCATCTGTGTTAACAAAGGGGTAACCTCTTCTTCTGCAAGAGCGCCGTCACCGTGTCCTTCCCTTACAAAAAATAACAACTCTTTTGTTGTTAAATAGGCGCCTGCATTGTTTGTCAAAGCAACCTCCAGGCTCAAAAAACCGGCAACGGCACACAAGCTGCCGACAATATCATAATGCGCCGTTCCGTCCTTTTCGATAATGCCCCCATCGGCAACGACCACGCCGTCAGGCCGCTTTCCTTTAACGATGAGATTGCAGGCGGACGCATCAAAAGGCTGCCCGTCATCATAAAAGCAAAAATGGAGCCGATAGGCCTGCACATCGCCGCTGGTCAGTTCAACTTTTGTGTCGAAAGTATGAGGACCTTTAACATCTATTCGGATTTTATATTCAATCATTTCTCTCCACCTCCTAACACAAAATGACGGTTACGGTTCTTGCCATAGCATTCGAGGTGCCGCCCATCAGGGTTTGAACCAATTTTCTGTAAATCCGCAAAACGCCATCAGCTTCTATAACCGGCCGCAAATATAAATAGTGCCAATTTTGCGCTCCAATGCAACTTTCAATACCGGCTAGAATGCATCCTTCATCGTTCGTCAGCGAAAACCCGCAACGACCGTTTGTCCAGCCGGTGTCCGCTGTATAGCGACAGAAAACCGAAAAGGCCTCTTTGGTTTCAATCTCCACCACGCCGCAAAAGGTTTGCCAACCGTTATCCCCCGGAGAATATAAAACAATGCGGTTATATCCCGTCTGTTCCGGCGTAAACTCACACAACAGTTTTTCTTCTGCTGTGCCGCCTCCCACCAAGGTAAAAGAAAAGGTTTCGGTCTTATTCCGACCTAAAAACCCGTTTTTCATAATGGCCATCTCCGGTTTTGAAACCGGCACTCCCTCCGCTGTAATCCGCCCCAGCAAAACATAATCACCCTCCGGTGCCTCTGTTGTGCAGCAGGGGGTCACAAGGCCGCTGATTACATCGCGGGAAAACCAAACATAATAAACCGTTCCAACCATAAAAGGCAGCAAAATCCCCTCTGCGTCAACCTCTACACGCTTCCCATCTGATAAGTATAAAACGCCTTCGCCGATTTTCACATAGCTTTCTGCATTTTCTACTATCTGATCAACCATCAGCTCACAACCCCGGCTCACACCCTTAGAAATCAGTTCCTTTGAAATTTGGTTTAATTCATCCACGCCATATAAAACACCATCTTCAAAGGCCGAGGCCTTGCCGCCCAATTCTTCTGCTATGCCATTTAAGTCTTTTGCATACACCGCTGTGTTATCCATAAAATTAACCTGATAACCCATATTTTAACCTCCCTAATCAAAAATTGGCTCTTCGCCGCTTCCTTCTGCTTCATACCAAAGATAAACGCCTAAAACCCTCTTTATTTCTTTTCGTTGCACGCCGCCCTTATCCAGTTCAACACAAAACCAATCCCCCGGACCATAGTCCTGTCCAAAAGCCACACCACGCATTAGGGCCGTCACCCTTTGGTTGCGTTTTTTCTCCTTCAGTTCCTGTTCTGCCGCTGTCGCTGTATCGCCACTCAGCACGCAGTCCCATTTATAAATGCCCGATTTTGCCTCGTTGCCCTGCAAATAGGTACGCACGCTCTCCACGCCATCCTCATTTTCCGCCTCGCTCCGATACCAGCCGCCATTATAATAATTCAAAACATCTTCTTCATATGCACTTTGGTGCGCTGTGCGATTGCTTTCAGATAAAACCAGCTTTTTTTCTGCACCGGCAATCACTTGAAACACCCACTTTTTACCCGAAACATCAAACCAAAGCCTGTGCCCTAAATTTCCCTGTTTCAAACACGATTGCACCGCCTCAAAAGTGGAGCTGTCTTGCTGCAGTCCGAAAGTCACCTCAATTTCAAGGTTTTGTGCGTTTTCCAACCGGAATTCTGTCACATCGCAAAACGCCTCTGCCACAAAGGCTCGCGCCAGATTTTCAGCTGCATCCGTCACTTCCTCACAAGCCGGCGTGACCCGCCTGGTTAAAAGCCAGTTGCAACTACGACCATATAAAGCACACTCTTCGTTTAGCTGCCACCCTGTGATAATCGCCTGCTTTTTGCCCTGCATCGCCACAATATACGGATGCTCATTTAACATAGAAACCACATCTTCACGAAGGGGGAGATGCATTTCAAAAGTGCCAATGTCGTTCCACATAATTTTCCAGTTCACCGAGGTTACATCATGCACAATCATAAGGGGGGTAAAGGCAAAATCATAAAACCAGATGTTTTCCATTTACACCACCGCCTCCACATATTTTTCCGGGTAACTGCAAGTAACGACAATATCACTTTCAGGACTGTAGTTGGTTGCAGTGAAGCGGTTTTCTCCCACTGCCAGATAAATTTGACTTAAAAATGTATCTTTTGACAAAAAGTTTATAAGATTGCCGTTGTTATTTTCTTCGTTTTTAAAATTGCTCACAATTTTTCGGCTGGGAATGTCAACGGTGATGACCTCATCTGTCTGCATATCATAATCAAGACAAAACACATTGCCCGTTGTGTGATTTTCAATGCGAATCCCGTGGGTTTCACCGAGCAATCCTGCTGCAACACAGGTAATTGTAAAAACCGGCTCTGTTTCTACATCCCCATTGTTTAGCACATTTGCACCGGTTATTCTTTCTGTAAACACACATGGCGTCTTAAATGAATCTGTCACCTTGTCTCTGCGGTCATAAAGAGCCGCCTGACCGGGTTCTTGACCGGTGAAATAAGGGTCGTCACAAATGAATTGTATAATAAATTCAATATAAACTCCGTGCCGCTTCTGAATTTCAAAATGGCTGCAATATGCCTCAATGCACCTTGTTTTTTGTCCTCCGACAAAGGTGAGTCTGCCTTTTTCATTCAAAATCCGCAAGCCCTCTGAAAATTCCCGACCGCCACCATGACAATCACCACGCATGGTAATCACACGGGCTTCCGCCTTTTCAGCAATGGTCCTCTGTCCAGGCATATTGGCATAGCCAATGCTTTGAAAGGTTTTTTCAGGCAGAGCCAAACCATCAATTTTGGTTAAGTTCCATGTTCTGTT
Organism: Clostridia bacterium; assembly: GCA_045590535.1. Lineage (GTDB taxonomy): Bacteria > Bacillota > Clostridia > UBA1381 > UBA9506 > UMGS755. Next base: position 26,345 of record JAZNRE010000025.1, on the reverse strand, counting down.
GCCATTGCCAAAACAAAGCGTGCCCGTTGCATTATCAAACTGTACCATTTTCATCCCTCCCTCATTTGTGCTACCACTGCATGATTTCTGGCACTTCGAAGCTGTTGTGAAACCGTTTCGCCGGCACTGTTTAATACATAATTTGTTGTATAATTTCTGTGCTGCACCACGCCTCCGGCTGCTCCGCCTACAGCGGCTGCCTGCACCGTCATTCCGGCCATAGCCGACGAAACCGCACTCTGCAAAGTTTCCTGCAGATCATACATTTTGTTAATAAATGCCGTGCCAAAGGCTTCAGCCGCCAAAACACCTTCATTAAAAAATCCGCTGGGAATGGTTCCATACCAGGCCTTAAGTTCTTCCTCAATGGTCTGCAAGGCTCTTTTTGTGTCATCGGCATAGTTTTCAAAAGAGGTTTGGTTTGCCAGTTCACCAATGGCCACCCAGTCAGCGATATAGGCCTTTCGTTCTTCATCCCCCAATCCCAAAAGTGCCTCTTGATATAAAAGGGCATCCTGAATGGGCAAATCCCGAATCACCTGAAACAGTTCATTCGGTATGTCTTTCTGCCGGCGTATTTGTCGCAACAGCTCTGTATATCGCTCCAGTTCGGCTCTCTCTTGGGATAAATCCAAAAGTGTGTGTTCAAAAATCTCCTTCGTGCCCCGGGGACCCGAATTTAAAAAGATTTCTCTTTTTGATTGAAACAAACCGGCAAAGTTAACCATCTTATTGGCCATTTTCTCCCTTGCCCTGTCAAATTCCTCAAGGCTCTGCGTGGCACTTTTCGCTATTTCATTAAAGGCCTCTGCAATTTTGTTTTTTTCCAGTTTCACCCGGTCTTTCACGGTGACAAGATGAGCTTGCAGCGCCTCTACATATTCCTGATTATATTGCTTCTGCAGAAGAAGACGCTCCTTCTGTCTGCTTATTTCTTCTAGTTTGGCCTCTCTGGCCGATTGTAAACGGATATAAGATTCCCGGCTGGCTTTTTCCGCCTCCGCCGTCTCTAATGCTTGGTCATTTTTAATCTTTTCTTCTATATATCGTTGTTGGCTCTCCAACAACTCCTGGTTGAGCCGATCCATGGCTTCTGTGGTTTCATGGGTTCCATCCTTAATGCCAATGCCCATACTTTCTGCAATTAACCTGCCCACTTTTTTAAACACCTGAATCAGTTCTCCTGTTTGATGTTCTTGCCCGGCCATTTCTCTTCCTCCCTTCTCTAAAACAGACTTTCAAGCGCACGGGCAACCTCTGCCTCCCGTTCACTCTCGTTCCGAGTATCGCACAACTTATATAGCGCTTTCATTCGCCTGTAATAGCGCTTTTCTTCCGGGTTTTGCAACCGGGAAACATCTGTAGTGCGATAGCAAATAACCTTTGCCAGCTGTGTTTGCTCCGACAAGCCATGAAGCAAGGCCTTAAATTGCCACCAATGCAAGGGCGCACTGGTTAAATCAATGCCATATTGCTGATAAAACGCCGCATAAATCAGCGCTTCATCCTGCACAAAGCTATAAACCGGTTTTGCCTTTTTTCCGCCCGTTTGTTTTGTGCTGCTGTCCGGCCCTTCATAAAAAGACACCATACCCGCCACAGCCTCTTCAACGCTGTCCGGCAGCACGGGATAACACAACCGGAGCAAAGAGGGGAGCTTTGACAAAAAATCCCCTTCCTCTTCAAACAAAAGGCTCTCTAACTGAATCCAGTGCCTGAAATCAGTATAAACGGCATAGATTTTCTCTCCCGGTTTCACCGTGGAGGGCAGCACCCCTTGCAAAAGTGAATTTTTCATTTTCTTCTCCCCTTTTTTTCGCTATTTTCCGCCATATAGATTTTTCCGCCGCAAACCGATTGCCTGCGGCGGATTGATTGTTACGCTTCTGTGAAGCTGCAGGTTTCCCAGTCGTCTGCACTGGTTGCTGTACCAAACACCTTTTCACCTTTCACCTTTAAGGCGCCTGAATAGGTGTAAGCGTCCATTGAGTCGCCTTCACTTTCGCAAATAACCGCAAAATCGCGTTTAACAGCAGGACAACCGCCCTCTGCATCCACACGGGATAAATCAACCATGACAATTGAGCGTACCGCCTTCGAACCCACCAATTCATGCTCTGCAATCTGCACCAAATCACCATGAACTGCATTGTCTTCAAACTGGTCAAAGGAATAAGAAATGCTGGGGCTATAGCCCACAACATCCGACTGCTCAAATTCCTGATCCACATACTGTCTTGAATATTCAATGGGGCCCTTTTGCGTGGCAATTTCATTAAACCCCTTCATTCTGTGGTAGGTTACGGCTCCCTGGGCGTCTGTCACACCAAAAAAAGCCAACTTGTCACTTCGCTTAACAATTTTATTCATCTTTCTCACGCTCCCTTTTGATAGTAGATAAGCCTGCACACAAGCTCATATCGTGTGCTACCATAGTCGTGCTCGTCCGGTGCCGCCGAGCTCACAATTTCAAACCGCTGGGGCGTTTTTCCCGGTCCCAGCACCGGCAATTCTTCTTTTAATCGCTGCACCAAAGCCTCATAAAATTCCGATGCCCCTCCAACGCCTTGTCCCGCTTCTCGTGACATGACGGAGAAAGTAAACTGGCATAAGCTGTCCCCATCGGCGTAGCGGTGCAAAACAGGGCGGCATGCCACTGTCTTTACTCCCACCGCCGTAGCATCTGCGCCCAAAAAATCCATGGTCACTTTGCGGTTTTTTAGTGCAGGGCAACCCTGCAAAAATTCTGTAATTGACTGTAACATCTCTCTGCCTCCTACTGCTTGCACACAACTTTCCAATGAAATGATGCTCCGTCAGGGCGGGTATGCCGCCTGACTTCCGTCACGGTGTACCACCCCGAACGCCCGGCCCGTCTTAAGCGATCGCCGCAGGAAAATGGTAGGTTTTTAAGATGAAAAAGCCGCACCGTCATTTCACCGTTTGATGCAAAACCGCCGGCATCTTTTGTAATGCCTTCTTTCTCGGTACATTGAGCGCCATGCAGCACAAATTCCTGTGCCAAATCTCCACCGGAGCGAACAAGTATTGTGTCGCTTTTTCTCATAAGCGACGCCCCCTGTAAAGCACACCACTTTCTCCAAAATTCTGGCGAACGAGCTGCAAAATTTCATGGCCGACACTGCCGGAATAGGTGACATTATAGCCATCCACACTTTCCTGAGAAATACCATGGCGACCGTTTTCCCGATACAACCTGTCACAAATCTCACACAAAACACGCCGAGCCGCATCTTCCGAAATCTCCTCTTTTTTATGGCGCAGCATGCTGCCCAGCAAAACTGATGCACGGTTTGCAAAGGTGTCAAACACCTCTCGGGGGATTTCTATGCCCCCGTAGCTGCAGCTGTAATAGTCATAATCCACTGTAAACATATCGGCCCCTCCTGGCTTTCTCCGGGGCAAAATTGCCCCGGAGAACTCTTTTCTTAACCGTTGGTAATAAGTCTTGCAATGGGAATAGACTTCGGATCAAAAGACACAGACCAGCTAGCAGAAGCCGCAAGCTGTTCATCTGTGGGGCTGTTTGTCCAACCGGCGCTGGGCGCAGTGAAGGAAAAGCCGTTGGGATGAATGGTTTCACGGATTCGGGTGTAAAGGGTGTCCTGACCGCCATTGGTAGAGGGGTCACGGTAAACTTCAGCCGGCACATCCACTCTGCCGCGGGCAGTTCTAATGGCACCTTCACCCAGTAAGTATGTGGTGTAGGCTGTCAGCTCTTTGTTTTCACCGTTGCCGCCTACCGCCTGCGCCGGCACACCGTCATCAATAATAACAGTATAGCCATTGGCAGACGCCAGCGCTGTGGGTCTTTGAATGCCGTTGCCGTCAGTATATTTCCAATATTCTAAAATCTGCAGATTTTCAAGGCTTTTAGCAACATTAGAATGCATAATGGCCAAAGAGAATAAATTTTTGTTGTCACCTAAAGCCTTTGTTGCCAGACTGTTTAAATCTGTGGCTTCAATGGTGTAGGGGGTGGCAGTTGTTGATGTCAAATCCACGCTGTGGTTGTCCTGCCATTTTTTTGCGTTGCCGCTGGCACCGGTAATACCAAAGATGGCCTGCAAAATAGCCAGCAGCGATTTTTGTCTTTGCTTTGCCCAATATTTACCGATGGTGGCCGCAATGTGACCCATGGGGTCCGCACCGGAAAGCTCGGCTGCAAAATTGCGGGCGGTAAAGCCTTTGCCTCGACCGTAAACAACACCGGTCTGACTGCCGCCAGCAGCTTCTGTTGCCTGAATGTTGGTCACACCGTCATAGTTATCCGGCGCACCGTCTAAAATGTTGTAAAATGGAATGGTGTAAAGACCGCCATCGTTTTGAATGCGGGATGCAATCATGGCGTCTTCAACCATGGCACCACTGTCAATCATGGCGGTTTTTGTGGGGTCGGGCGCACTGTCCCAACTCTGCACAAACACTTCTTCGTCAAATGGATAGTTTAAATACATAGACATAATTATTTACCTCCTGTTTTTTGAATCATGGCCCGGTATAGTTCCGGCTGCTCCCTTTTCAGTTTCACCCGTTCCATATACCCCAGCTTTTTAAAATCTTCATCGGCGATGTCTGTCTGTCTCTTTGCCGCCGGCTGAATAAACTGAATGTCCTGCTGCTTTTCAAGGAATAAATAAGGATTTTCCTTTTTCAACTCCCAAAGCTGCTCACTAAGTCCCACCAATTCACCGTTTTCAAAGGTGAGTTGGTCAAAATCAAGCAGGGCTTTAACCGCAATCAAGTTGCGGGCCCCCGCCTCTGATAAGCTCTTGTCCAAAGTGGCTTTGAATTGTTTTTTCGTTTCCTGCTCTGTATAGGCCGCCAGCTCTTTGGCATAATTCTCTTCTGCCTCCTGCAGCTTCCGGCGCAGTTCTTCTGCCTGTTGCACCGCTTCGTCAGCTGCCAAAAGCTCTTCCTCCATACTCGCCACTTGGCTCTTCAAGGTTTTCAGTTCTTCTGTCCGCTGGTTAAAATCGGCTTTTGAAACAAACCGTTTTCCCAGTTCTTCGTTAAAGATGGACAAACTTTCCTCTGTCACGGCCTCACCGTAAAGCCGCTTTAAAATTTCCTGCATTTCTGCTCCTTTCTCTGCGCTTTCCTTTAGCATTTAAAAATGCCGTTGCTATGTAAAAAGTACCAAAACGCCCATGGTTACGCCTTGCTACAAAGCCTCACACAGCGGCAGCCAGTCCTGCCCTTGCGCCGTTTATTTCTATTCCGCCAACTCAGGCGGTTAATTTGTCTTGACCCGGCAAGACACGGGTCTGTTTAATGTCTGCTACCCAAAGACAAGCTCCTTTTTATTCCGGGGTTCTTTCTTCATCTGGCTCATTCTGCCCTTTGCTCTCTTCCTGTTCCGCCTCTTTAAGCCTGGTTTTTGCCTGTTCCTCTGTCTCACCTAAATACCAGGTTCTAAATTCCCACTTACTCAAAACGCCCTGATTAACCAGCTTTTGCATTTCTTCAAATTGAGCGGCTCGGTCTGTCACAATGCTGTCGTCAAACTCAAAAATAGCCTCGCATTTCCCCGGTGGCAAAAGGGCAAAAACCGTGGCCAGATTATCAAGGCCTGCCTTCAGTTGTTCAAGGGCCCTTTGCAACGATTTTTGAATATCCGAAACCGTAGAATAAGACCGCTGTCGCAAAAGTTGCAGTTCCGTTGCCGTTCTGGCCACATTGGTGGTATTGGAAATCGTACCTCTGGCAAGACCGCACAAATCCTCTATACGAATCAAAATTTCATTCAATCCGCTTAAGTAAGAGTTATCTCGCAAAGGCGGTGCAAACACGCTGTAAAGGTCGCTATCTCCTGCATCCAAATCCAAGGCACGAAACAGTCTGCGGCTTAAGGTGGGCATTTTCATGTCCCCATTTTCCAAAAGAAGAGCATCCACACTTGCATCAATGGCCAGCTCACCACCTTCATATTCCCAAATCAGCCTTGAAAATTGCAAATCCGCTTCACGAATCATATCGGTGCTCCGGGCATAAACCGATGCTCCCAAAGGTGAGCCTGGGTCAACTGCATTAGCCATAGGCATCTTAAAGTATGCAAATAAGGGTTGTGTAACACCGGGTAGTGTCACGCTTTCGGCTAAATTGACCCACTCCGGTATTTCAGCAAGAGGAACCGGCTTGCCCAATCCCCAAAATCCGCCACCTATAAAAGCACGGTTGGTAACCGTCACGCCTTTTTCATCCAAAATGTGTTCTTCCAATCGGCTATACACCCTGCCGTTTCGTTTAAACCGGTCCAAAAATGCTGCTGAAACAATCTCGCCCCGGCTATCCACTGCCAAGGGGAAAAACCGTTCCGCCCGCACATATTCCACTGCCAGCCGATTCCGGTCAGGATATGGTTTAAACACCACGCCACCTAAAGCGCAGGCATGTTCTGCCCATCGCCGGATGTCAAAAATCACATCCTGATACACTTCAGCATTTAAAACTTCTGCCCGACGACTGCCGGATAAGGTAGATTTAAAATCCAGTGTTGCCTGGCAAGCCAGCTCACTGGCAATGGCCGAAGCCAAATTCATGCATTTTACATCTTTATGAAGCCATGGTGGCTTATTGCGATACATCTTGTCCCATAAAGCCATGGCTTCACACATGTTTTCTGAGATTAGCACCTCTCGTCCCAAAGCCTTTTCAATGCTTTTCACCATTAAAAAATTGTTTGTTTCCATTTCTGTCATTGTCCTCTTCTCCTCCAAACTTCTTCCATTGCATAGCGTACTGCATCAATGGAATGATTATCCTTATCGGGGTATCCGCTAACCACTTCACCAAGCTCGGTTGTTTCATACTCATAATGCATAAATTCCTGAGCAGCATTGGGGCATCTTTTGGGGTCTATGACAATCTCTTGCAGCGACGAAAGCCACTTCATTGAGTAGGCAATGCTGCCCGGCCCTTTTTTGGCCCGCCGCACCATAAAACCCTCATCACGCAAGTCAGCAATGGACTTTGGCCCTTCCCCTGCCGAATCGGCGGTAATTTTATCCCGGCTGCCAATACCATGCATTTTAAGAAGCTGACCAATTTCTTTGTTCGGCAGCTTATGACCGCTAATTTCATCAAAAATATACAGTCGGCTTTCGGCCGGTAAATAAGCCATTCGGTGAAAACGAAAGGGGTCCGGATACCAGCCCCAGTCAATGCCGTTATAAACCCGGTCAAAGGCGTTAATTTCGCTATCGGCTATCTCCCGCAGGCTAATGTTGGTAAACACGCTGCCTCCCTCATCATTGGGCACACCTTCATATTCATGCTCATAGGCCGCCGGGTTAATCTCTTTTAAATGGGCTGCCTCTTCCAAAAAGACCTTCCCCAACCATTCCGGCGGAATATCCCGATAACAACTCTTGCAAAGGTATCGGCTTTCCTTAGGCACTTTCACAAACTGATTGGCCCAGTTCCCCGTTGTGCGGGGCGGGTTAAAGGATTTAAAAATGAATGCCTCATCCCCACCTCGAATCACCGATTGCTCAATGCTGCGAATCTCTTCTTCACCGCAAAACTGGTCAAGCTCTTCAAACCACAAAATGCCGATATATCCAAAAGGAACCTTAATGGATTTTAACTTTGCCGGGTCGTCGGCCCCGCGAAAATAAATCTTTTGCCCCGTAGGCTTATAGACCATTTCCATGGGATTGACACGGCATTCAAAGTGGGCATCCAACTTTAGCTCCCCAATGGCCCACTTCATTTGTGCATACACGCTGTCACGCAGGGTGTCTTTCACTCGTCGGCACAAAACGGCATGCAGCATTGGTTTTGACAATAAAACATCCAAAATTGCCAAACTGATAAAGGTGGATTTTGCGCTACCTCGACCACCGTATAAAACATATTCCGTATGCCCACCCTGTTTAATATCCCGCCACACCGGCAAATATTTTTCTGTCATCATTTTGGCGGGCATTTCAAAAGCTTGTGTTTCGTCACTCTGTGCAGACTCTGCTAAATTCCGCACCTCTTTAATGGCCTGCAAATCTCCGCCCTTTGCCTTATCCACCAGGGCAACGGCAATGGCCATTGCGTTGTCTTTCTCTCCCGTTCTTTGCGCTTCATCCAAAAGGTCATCGGAAGATTTTTCCAACAGCAATTGCACATATCGCGCCATGCGATTATCGCCTTCCTGCACACTCTCACCTCCCAAGCAGGTTTAATCCTAACACAAATTTTTTTCCCAAAGTGCAAATTGCAAATTTAGTGACAATCTTTTTAAAAAACATGGATAAACGCAAAAAAATTTTAATTTGATGCAAAAAATCGGTTGACAAGAAAAATTCACTGTGCTAAAATGATGTCGACAAATAAATATCGGGGAGCCCAAAAGGCTGAGAGGAAATTCGATTTCGACCCGTAACCTGATTTGGATAATGCCAACGTAGGGAATATTTCATGCTTGCTTTGCAACGGAAACAGTCTTGATTTGGCTGTTTCCGTTTTTTTGTAACGCTGCAAAAAGGCAAGCACAAGGTAATTTCTGTTCGCCAAATCACCTCAGATTTTTATTTGTGAATAAAAAAGGGGGTACCCACATGAAAACAAAAAAATTAGTCATCTCTGCCATGCTCATCGCACTCAGCGCTGTTTTGTCTGTCTTTCAGCCATTTCAGCTGCCCTTTGGCGGTGGCATCACCCTGGCCTCTATGATGCCCATCATCATAATCGCCTTTTGCTTCGGCACAAAATGGGGACTTTTATCTGCCTTCATTTTCAGCTTGCTGCAGCTTCTTTTCGGTCTTAAAACCGTAACGGCTTTTTTCCTCCCCGGCGAAAGCCAAATGCTCCTTTGGCAGGCTCTTGCCATTTGCCTTTTGGACTACATTGTGGCTTACACCGTTCTGGGCTTTGGCGGCATCTTTAAAAATCGCATTAAAAATCCATTTTCAGCCATCTGCACGGGCTCGGTTGTCGCCCTTTTGTTGCGCTACCTTGTCCACACGGTTTCCGGCACTCTTTTCTTCGGTGCATGGGCCGAATGGTTTTTCACTCAAGAAGGCTTTTATGCCATTGGCGCCAAAATCATGGATACCTGCTCAGGGCCTTTGTTATCCGTTATCTATTCCGTGTTTTATAACGGCACTTACATGATTCCCGAAATCATCATAACCGCCATCGTCACGCCCATTGTCTATAAAGCCTTGACAGCCGCCAAACTCACAGACTGAAAACGCCCATAAATCCTATCTTTTTCCGCAAATTTATAGCAACAAAAGGATTGACAAGCCACAAAAATAGGTATATAATGTATAGATGAGTATATTTAAGTAATTATCATGAGAGGTTCATATGAATAAGAGAGAAAAAGCAATGGCGTTTCACAGCCAGGGTTATAATTGTGCACAGTCTGTTTTTCTTGCCTTTTGTGATGATTTGTCAATTTCTGCTGCAGATGCGGCCCGGTTGTCCCTTCCCTTTGGTGGGGGTATGGGGCAAATGCGCGAAACCTGCGGTGCTCTTACGGGTGCCTTCATGGTTTTAGGCCTGACCGATGCTGCCGAAATGCCGCCCACTCCTGCCGAAAAGTCCGCTTGCTATGCTCGTGTCCGCCTTTTCGCAGAAAAATTTCAGGCACAAAACGGTTCCATGCTTTGCCGTGACCTTTTAGCCAAGGCACAGGCAGAGGGCCGTGCCAAAAATTGTCATGAGCTTGTGGCAAGCACAGCAGAAGAACTGGAAAAGTTTTTAAATCAGGCAGAGGATTCTTTGTCTTGATAGTCTTAGTATATGGGAGTTTTCATTATGTCTTCTAAAACCTATGGTATCGCACTAATCGGCTGTGGCAGCATGGGCGAGGCTCATCTTAACGACATGTATTATAAGGAGAATATCTCCATTGAATATGTGTGCGATTTAGATGAAACCCGCACCCATACTTTTGCCAGCCGGTTTAATGCAAAGCACACAACTGCAGATTATCATGAAGTGTTGCAAGACCCGGCTGTAGACATTGTCATCATTGCTACATATCCGAACACGCATTTAGAAATCTTAAAGGCGTGCATCGACGCAGGCAAACATGTTCTCTGTGAAAAGCCCCTGGCCTCTACTTTAGAGGAGGGTGCAGAGATGGTTAAGCTGGTCAAAGACCACCCCGAGTGCAAGGTCTTAATCGGCTACATTCTGCGTCACAATAAAACCTATCAAAAGGTAGCCGAAATGATTCAGTCCGGTGCCATCGGCAAACCGATTATTTTCCGCATGGTGCAAAACCATCATACCATGGACTGGAATAAATATTTAAGCCTCATTAAGTCCACCTCTCCGCTTGTAGACTGTGGCGTTCATTATGTTGATGTTATGCATTGGTTCACCGGTGCCACCATCACAGAGCTTAATGCCATTGGTTTAAAAACCGAGGCGGATGTCCCGGAAGGCAAGTATAACTTCGGCATGCTGACAGCCAAATTGTCTGATGGCTCCATCGGTTATTACGAAGTGGGCTGGAGCAACACCATGGCCTCCTGCAACACCAAAGAGTTTGTTGGTCCCAAAGGCCGCATCTCCATCACCTATCAGGACAACCGTGCCGTTCATCAGGAAGAGGGCGATTTAATTGAATATTATCGTTATCCTGAAAAGACATATGAAATGATCAATCTTCTCACAAAGCGTAAGCCCACCGGCGACCAACTTGAAGCGTTGATTGATATGATTGAAAACAACAGCCCCGGCACACCCACCATTGACGATGTGTGGAAGAGCTATGAACAGGTCTTTAAGGCTGACGAAATCATTAAAAAAGGGTTATAAGAAATTATCAATCGCTAATATAACAACAATAGGAGGAATCTTTCATGAAAGTTTTAGCCTTTGGTTGCCATCCTGACGATGTAGAAGTTGCATGCGCAGGCACTTTGGCAAAATATGTAAACGAAGGCCACGAGGTTACCGTTTGCCATGTTGCTAACGGCAATCGCGGCCACGCCATCATCATGCCCGATGAACTGCGTGCTATGCGCCGTGAAGAAGCAAAAAAAGCTGGAAGTTTAGCCGGCATCAAAGTTGTCACCTGTGACATTGATGATGTAATGGTATATGATAACAAAGAGCAGCGCGACCGTGTGGTTGATGTTATCCGTTCAGAGCAGCCCGATGTCATCATCACCCACAGCCCTAACGACTACATGCCTGACCACACCGCTGTAAGCAAGCTGGTTTTCGACGCCACCTTTGCTGCCAGCGTTCCTCATTATGAAACTTCTGTGGCTGGTGCTGCCGAGCTCACCCCGCTTTATTATATGGACACATTAGCCGGCGTAAATTTCATGCCGACTGAATATGTTGACATCACCTCCACCATCGACAAAAAGCTGGAGATGCTTGAGTGCCATGTCAGCCAAATGAAGTGGATGCGTGACCATGACAACATCGACTTTGCTGAATTTGTTAAAACCTGCGCCCGTTTCCGTGGTCTGCAGTGCGGTGTTGACTATGCTGAAGCATTCACACAGGCATATGCTTGGCCCAAAATTAAACCCATGAGAATGTTGCCCTAGTCGGCTATCAATAATTTTAAAAATTAGGAGGAAAATCACATGAATTTTTCCAGTACTGTAAAAGGCTCCCTGTTAGAGGGCTTTTATCCTGCCGGTTGGGACATGGACAAGATTGATGCTTGCTGTTCCAACACTCCCGAATCCATTTACGAACCCCAAAGCTTCTGGAATAAGGATTTCAGACCCATCTCCTGCAAATCTGTTGAAGAATTTGACACTTTAATGGGTCACGAAATCGCTCTCACCATTAAAAACGCCCGTGAAAAAGGCGAGAAGCTGATCATGATTCTGCCCGTTGGCCCCATGGGTATGTATAAATGGGCTGTGTTCTTCTTAAAAGAGTGGAACATCAAATGCGACCATCTCCATTGCTTTAACATGGACGAGTGGAGCGACGCTGAAGGCAACACCTTGGCTGCTGACGACCCCGCTGCTTTCACCAACGCCATGAAAGAAGCTTTTTACAATCCTTTAGGCGAGTTGACCGTTCCTGAATCGCAGAGAAACTTCGCCACCAAAGACAATCTGCCCCAATACCCCGAAAAGATTGCCAAATTAAAGGCTGAAGGCGCTAAAATGGTGCTGATTTTCGGTATCGGCAGAATGTGCCACATCGCATTCTGGGAGCCCCAGTTTGCAGCTGAATTTGCTAGTGAAGAAGAATGGTTAAAACAGCCTTACCGCATCGGTGCAAAACTGCATCCTTTAACCATTGAACAAAATGCTATCACAAGCTTTAAATCCAGAACCACTTTGGTTCCCTGCCGTGCTAACACCATTGGCCCCGGCATCTTCATGCAGGCTGACCACATCATCGGCGGCTGCGACGGTGCGCTGTCCCGTGGTATGCAGTGGCAAGGCATGAGCCTGTGGATGACTCTGCGTTATGGTCCCACTCCGTGGATCACCTCTAGCTACATTCCCACTCTGCCCGGCAAGCTCTTCTTCTTAAACGAGCTGGCAGGTCCCTTAGTTGCTGAATGTAACTAATCAAAAGCATATGAAAAGGCCACCCGTTTGGGTGGCCTTATTTTTTATGTATTTCATGATGCTTCACTACTTAAAAAACCAAACCTCCCCTTGCAAAGCCCTCCTTGCCTAAAGGAGGGGGGACCGTCGCAGACGGTGGGAGGATTCCGGAGGGGTCCACCGAAGGTGGTGGAGGGATTCTCAAAACCCTTTTTGCTTTCATTGTTCCTTGCTTGAAACATTTACAATCCCTCCGAGTTTGTTACGCAAACCCACCTCCCTTTACACAAGGGAGGCTGTACTCATCTAGAGTTTCTGCTAATTCTCTCATCTCATTTATACACTAACTTTTCGTAATTCTATAATATTTTTCTGTTCATCGCTTAACCTCTTATCAAGCCACGCAAGTTTAGCGTGGTTTTCGTTATATAACAAAAACCACCCGCTTACAAGCACGGGTGGTTATTTTTTTCTGTATGTCCCACTATTTCCCCATATTCTGCTGATGCTCATCATAGGTTTTGGCAAACCGATGCACGCCTTGTGAATCCAGCACAAAGAACAGATAGTCTGTTTTGGCAGGATAAAGCGCCGCCTCAATGGCCTCCAATCCGGGAGACGCAATGGGACCCACCGGCAAACCGGGATTTTGATAGGTGTTATAAGGCGAATCAATTTTCGTATCCGCCACCGACAAAACGGCTTTCCGTTCTTTTAAAATATATTGTACCGTGGCGCAGGACTGCAAATATGGGTAACTGTCACTTTTCAATCGATTATGAAACACCCCGGCAACCAGCTTTCTGTCCGCATCACCCATAGCCTCCCGTTCAATCACCGAGGCAAGGGTAATCACCTGGTCATTGGTCATAGAAAGCTCTTTGGCACGGTCTTTAAAAGTTTCTGTATAAACCTCGTCAAAGCGCTTCAGCATGGCGTTAATGATAATGGCCTCGCTGTCACCCTTTCGGAACTGATAGGTATCGGGGAACAAATAGCCTTCCAGCCGATTCTCTCTTTCCGGCAAGTTTTTCAAAAACCAATAATCAAAATTTCCGTTTTCAACTTCTTCATAAAACTCTTCACGGTCTATGAGTCCTGCCTCTTCCAGCTTGTCCGCAATCTGCCGCAGCTCATAGCCCTCCGGTATGGTCACCCACACCAGCCCCGTCATGCTGTAACCGCTTTTTAAGGTTTTAAAAACGGTTTTATATCCAGTATTCTGAGGCAGGGTATAAACGCCCTGCAAATATTTGCCGTCATGGCCGCCCAGTTTCGACATTACCCGAAACCAAAAAGGCTTTGTGATAATGCCTTTTTCCTTAAGCTCCTGTGCAATATCCGCTGTTCCGCTGCCGGTCTCAACCACAACCTCTTGAGTGGCACCACCCATGTGCCCGCGATAATCCCGCCACACCGAATGGGCATATAAGGCTATCACAGCCGCAATAACGATGAGAACCCACAGCCCATATTGTTTTACGCTTTTTTTCTTTTTCTTTTTAGCCATAAATTCTCATCCTCTCTTTAAAAATCCATGCCACAATCTGTTTTTCTCACAATTTCAGGTTTGGTACGGCGTTTAAGCGACTGTCTGCAAAGCGACCCTCCCGATAGGCAAAATAGCCTGCACAGCCTATCATGGCCGCATTATCGGTGCACAAAATAAGCGGGGGGTAATAAAGGGTCATGCCCTCTTTTTCTGCCGCTACCGAAAAAGCATCCCGCAGGGCACCGTTGGCACTCACACCCCCGGCCAAAGCTACCACCGAGCAGCCCTTAGCTTTCGCCGCCGCCATGGTATGACTCACTAAAGCCTCCACCACAGCATGCTGAAAAGATGCCGCCAAATCAGCTCTGCAAATTTCTTCTCCCTTTTGCTCCTGCTTGTGCACATAGTTAATAACTGCTGTTTTAACACCGCTGAAGCTAAAGTCATAACAGTCCTCACCAAAGGTAACACGGGGGAAAGGAATGGCCTCGCTGTTGCCCTCCTGGGCCAGTTTTTCAAGCTTAGGTCCACCGGGATATCCGAGTCCAAGCACCCGGGCAATTTTGTCAAAGGCCTCCCCTGCTGCATCATCTCTTGTGCGACCCAAAATTTCAAATTCGGTATAATCTTTTACATATAAAATATGACTGTGTCCACCCGATGCCACCAAACACACAAAAGGCGGCTCCAAGTCCTTATGGGCAATGTAATTAGCCGCAATGTGACCGTGAATGTGGTTCACCGCAACCAAAGGCAGCTTTCTTGCACTGGCTAACGCCTTGGCGGCTGAAACACCCGTTAAAAGCGCCCCCACAAGACCGGGACCATAGGTCACGGCAATGGCTGATAAGTCATCAAATCCACAGCCTGCCTCTTCTAACGCTTTGTCAATCACACCCGGCAACTGTAGCACATGGTTGCGGGATGCAATTTCCGGCACAACGCCGCCATATCGTTCATGAATGGGAATCTGTGACGAAATCACATTCGAAAGCACCTCTCTGCCATCACGAACCACAGCAGCGGCAGTTTCATCACAAGACGATTCCACAGCTAATATCAAATCATTCATGCTTGTCTTCTCCTTTAATCCTCACTGCTTGTCCAAAAACAAAGTCATCAGCAGCGCATCTTCCCTGTTTTCATAATATTTCTGCCGGCGACCCACCTGCACAAATCCCATTTTTTCATAAAGCCGGATGGCCGCCTCATTATGCTCCCGCACCTCCAAGGTGAGAAGGGCCAATCCTTTTTCACGGGCTATGCTAATAAATTCTTCTAAAAGCCCAAGGGCCAGTCCCTTTCGTCTGTGCTTCGGGTCCACGGCAATATTGGTGATTTGCCCTTCATCCGCCACACACCACATGCCCATATAGGCCACAGGCACACCCTCACACAACACAATTCGATACACCGCCGCATCGTTTTCCAGCTCCCCGCAAAACATCCCCTCTGTCCAGGGCACCGAAAAGCAGGCACGCTCCAATAAAACCAGTTCCGGAATTATTTCTTTTGTCAAAGCCACTGTTTCATAAGACATGACTTTTCCACCTTTATGTAAACATTCTTTCTCGCAATATCTCACACAAGCTCTGTGCGGCTACCTTCTGCATCGGTCATCACACGACCACCGGCCGCCTTTAACATGCGGTTCTTAAGAGCCGGCACAATGCCGCCGCTGTCCTTTGGCAGCTCCGCCACAATAAAGGTGGCGCCCAGCTCGTCCATCTGCCGCAAGGCATCAAAAAGATTTTGTGCATAAGTCTCGGCATCTCCGCCACAGTTAATAACAAAATCAGCCCCATAGTCTCTGTCACCGCAACATAAAACCCCCACTTTTTCACCGGCTTTTTGGGAATCAGCCAAAAGGGTTTGCACCCGGTCACCAAGGTCAGCATCCACCAAAACCAGTTCTCCCTTGGGGGCATAGTGTCGATATTTCATGCCCGGGCTCTTCGGTACCTCACGGCTATCTTTCAGGGCCGGCTCATAGGTCACCTTGCCCAAAATCTGCTTGAGCGCCTCTAAACTAACGCCTCCGGGACGCAAAATCTGCGGCACCGCACCGGTCATGTCAAGAACCGTGGATTCAAGCCCTACCTGGCAGGCACCGCCATCTAAAATATAATCCACTTTTCCCGACAAGTCCTCAATCACATGGGCGGCTCTTGTGGTGCTGGGCCTGCCCGAAATGTTGGCACTTGGCGCCGCCACAGGCACGCCGCTTTTTTCAATGAGGCGCAATGCCACCGGATGTCTGGGCATTCGCACGGCCACGGTATCAAGGCCGGCTGTCACACAGGTGGGAATTTCATCAGATTTTTCTAGAATAATGGTTAATGGTCCCGGCCAAAAGGCATCCATCAGCTTTTCGGCCGCCTCCGGCACCGATTTCACCACTCGTTTTAACATGTCTTTATGACTGATGTGCACAATCAACGGATTGTCCTGGGGTCTTCCCTTCGCCAAAAAGATATGGCTGATGGCTTCTTCGTCCAAAGCGTTAGCCCCCAAACCGTAAACCGTTTCGGTGGGCAGTGCCACCAGTTTGCCTTTTGCCAGGGCTTCTGCCGCCTCATCCACAACCGATATATCCTCTAAAACCCGAATTATTTTGGTCATGCTCGTCATCCTCATCTGTTCTGTGAATCATAAGGGAAAGACAGGTCGGCAAAACACGCCGCCTGTCCTTTTTCTTACAAGCTCAAAACGCTTGCCATGTTTAAAATGTCCTCCTGCATGGTTTTCTCCATAGCAAGACCCTCTAAAATGTCATAATCAACAATGGCATTGTTTTTAATGGCCACAATTCGATTGCCTTTGCCCTCATGCAAAAGCTGCACCGCATGCATACCCATGCGGCTGGCCAGCATTCTGTCGTTCACTGTGGGGCTGCCGCCTCTTTGAATGTGACCCAAAACCGTGGCTCTTGCCTCAACGCCTGTAGCCTTTTCAATTTTTTCTGCAATTTCAATGGCACCGCCAACGCCTTCTGCCACAATGATAAGGTTGTTTTCCTTACCTCTTTTTTTACCGTCAATGATAGGCTCTAAAATATCTTTCTCAAAATTGAAGGGTCTCTCCGGAATCAAAACAGCCTCCGCACCACAGGCAATGGCCACATACGCCGCAATATAGCCAGCACCGCGACCCATAACCTCAATAACCGAGCAACGCTCATGGGACTGGGCTGTATCTCTGATTTTGTCAATGGCGTCCTTAACGGTGTCAAGAGCCGTATCAAAACCAATGGTCGTGTCTGTGCAACCAATGTCATTGTCAATTGTACCGGGAATGCCCACCGTGGGCAAACCGGCTAAAGAAAGGTCTCTGGCGCCTCTGAAAGAGCCGTCACCACCAATAACAACAACGCCTTCAATGCCCATTCTGTGCGCCATTTCCACGCCTTTTTTCACACCGGACATCTCACGAAATTCAGGGCACCGTGAAGACTGCAAAACTGTACCGCCCCTGTGCAAAATGTCCGACACGCTACGGGCATTCATTTCTGTAAATAAACCTTGAATCAAGCCGGTGTAGCCCTTGCGAATGCCGCAAACTTCCATGCCGTTTGACAGTGCAGCACGCACTACCGAACGAATGGCCGCATTCATACCCGGGGCATCTCCGCCGCTTGTTAAAACACCAATCTTACGCATAAGGTTCCTCCTGCAAAAGCCATGTTTAAGTTAAACAACTGCTTCAATGATAACATTATGTGCTTCCGATAGCTCTGCCTCCGGCACCAAAATTTCATACGAACCAAATTGGTCATTTCCACTCTGGTTCACACTACGCACCTTCACAGGCAAGCCCGCCTGCTGCAGGAGCGTTCTTATTTTTTCTGATGCTTCCTTGCTCTGCGTAATATAAACAACCATCCACATAGAAATACCTCCCGCTTCATGCATTTAAAATGTTCTCTTAATTATTGTACCTCAACCATGCTATGTTTAGTATAAATTTTGGTCTTTTCTTCGGCTTTTGCAAAAACAGATCGCAAAAAGCCTCTTTTGTCATAGCGCCCAAATCGGCTGCACGGTGAGCAAAACTAAAACAGTTCCTTCTTATTCAAATTCGCTTGTAACATCCGCTGCCAGCATATGACCGCAATCAAAAGCTACAATGCGACTGCCAATAGGCACAAAGCGAATCTTTTTATATAATGTAACCGGTTTTTCTCCGGCATAGTGTGCAAAATAAAGTCTAACCCTTTCGGGCTTTTTCAAAAATTCAAAGGCTGGGGCTTTCAAATCGTCGCCGCCGTGCATAAAGCTGAGCGAATCTCTGTGCCGCAGACAATAATCATAAATAATTCTTTCGGCAATTTCTTTGTCCCCAAATTTATCCTTGCCAAAACAGTATAAGGTTTCATACAAAGCCTTATGTCCTTTTGGCCTGTCATTTTGACGGATAAAATCCGCCATTTCAGAGAAAAAGAAAAATTCCCGTCCGCTATAATAGGTTTCGAGCAAATAAGAAAGAATGGTCTCAAACAACCCGCTGTTATAATACTGCTCCAAAACCTCTTCCGCTTCTTTTAAGGATAACAATTCACCATAGGTCATCCTGTCGCTGTGAATCACCTCATAAGGCGGAAAGTCACAAAACTGGCTCCCCGGCGCCAAAAGCTCTGCCCCTTTCAGCCGTTTCAAAAAACCCAACTGCAGCATCCCAGGACGAAGGGCAAAAACCTTATGAAAGGAGTGAATAAATTCATCCAGGCTCTCTCCCGGCAAGCCGGCAATCAAATCAAGATGAATGTGCATATTCCGATTCACCTGCAGCGCCTCTACCACCTGGCAAAGCTTTAAAAAGGCAGGGCGTCTGTTAATGTTGCGCAGGACTATTTCATTCACGCTCTGCACGCCAATCTCCAGCTGAAACATGCCTTTGGGCGCCTCCTGCAAACTGCGGATTAAAGGCTCCGTCATGGCTTCAGCGCGAATTTCAAAGTGATAGGTGGTACCGTCGCCACGGGCCTTAATCATTTCAATAATCGCAAGTGCACGCTGTGGGTCTGCGTTAAATGTCCTGTCCACCAGTTTAACCAAGGGCACCCTGTGACTTGCAAAAAAATCAATTGCTTTTTGCACCTTTTCTAAAGACAAAAATCGCAAAGCACCAGCGCTACCAGACAAGCAAAAAGCACAACGATAGGGGCAACCCCTTGATGTTTCAAAATAAACAATGCGGTTGGATAGGGCATTTATATCTTCATTGGTATAAGGAAAGGGCAGCATGTCTAAATCCGCTTCTTTAGAAGGAACATCACTGCTGCAAATCCCATCATCTGTCCGATACCAAAGACCCGGCACCCTATCAAATGTACCATCTTCTAATGCATTTAAAAAAGGCGAAAGGGCAGGCTCACCCTCTCCGCATAAAACGAAAGACACAAAGGGATGTTTTCCAAGCTGCTCCTCAGGATCAAAGCTAACCTCAGGACCTGCCAGTCCCAGCATCAACCCGTTATCTGCTTTTTTTAAAATTTCACAAACCCGGTAGATAATATCAATGTTCCAAATGTAGCAGGAAAAGCAAAAAACCCGTTCCCCTGTTTTGTATAGTGAGGCGGCAATGTGTTCTGCCTTGTCCTGTATGGTAAACTCTTTAAATTTGCATCGGCTGTCAACTTGAGTCAGGTAGCGAATTGCCAAATTGCTGTGAATATATTTTGCATTAACACCCACCAAAAGCATTCGTCCACACCCCTGCCTCTTCATAAAACACGCCGTAAGCTTATTGAAAAAGGTGCGGCGGAGAGGTTCATCTCAGCCGCCACACCCTTTGTGACAACTCTTTGTTGTCAGGTTGTTTTTACCACAGATTCAATTCATTCATTGCATCTTTACGGGAAAGATTTATGCGGCCCTGTCTGTCAATTTCAACAACCTTAACCATAATTTCATCGCCAATGTTAACTTCATCTTCAACCTTTTCAACGCGCTTGTTGGCCAGCTTGGAGATGTGCACCATGCCGTCTTTACCTGGCAGGAATTCAACAAAGGCACCAAAGGGCAGAATGTTAACAACCTTACCCTTATAAATAGAGCCAATTTCAATATTGCCTGTAAGACCCTTAATGATTTCCATTGCCTTTTCAGCCATTTCCTGATCAGCGGTTGCAATGTAAATCTTGCCGTCGTCTTCAATGTCAATTTTAACGCCGGTTTCAGCAATAATCTTCTGAATGGTCTTACCGCCAGAGCCGATAACATCACGAATCTTATCGGTATCAATGGTCATGGTGAAAATCTTCGGTGCATAAACCGAAAGTGATTCTCTCGGTGCTTCAATGGTCTTTAAGAGCACTTCGTCAATAATGCGAATGCGGGCATCTTTTGTCTGTGATAAAGCCTGCTTGATGATGGCCGGTGTCAGGCCGTCAATCTTAATATCCATCTGAATGGCTGTAATACCTTCTTTAGTACCGGCTACCTTAAAGTCCATGTCGCCATAGAAGTCTTCAAGGCCCTGAATGTCAACCATGGTGATAAAGCGTTCACCTTCAGTTACAAGACCAACAGAGATACCGGCAACCGGCGCCTTAATGGGCACGCCTGCGTCCATCAGCGCCAATGTGCTGGCGCAAACGCTGGCCTGTGAGGTACTACCATTAGAGCTCAAAACTTCAGAAACCAAACGGATCGCATAAGGGAATTCTTCTTCGCAGGGCACAACGGGCTCTAAGGCGCGCTCTGCCAAAGCACCGTGACCAATTTCACGGCGTCCCGGACCTCTTGAAGGACGGGTTTCACCTACAGAATAGGAGGGGAAGTTATAGTGATGCATGTAGCGCTTCTGGTCGTCCAAATCAATGCCGTCCAGTGCCTGAGCATCACCCATAGCACCTAAAGTAGCCACGGTTAAAACCTGTGTCTGTCCACGCTTGAACATACCGGAACCGTGGGTTCTGGGCAAAATGGCAACATCAGCAGACAGGGGACGAATGTCCAAAATACCACGGCCGTCAACACGCTTGCCCTCGTCTAAAATCCAACGACGAACAATGGTCTTCTGCAGTTTTTCCATGGCTTCTGTAACGGCTGCGCCGTCTTCAGCATCGGAATATTTATCAGCAAAGTGTGCATAAAACTCTTCGTAAATCACTTTTAAGTTCTTTTCACGAACGGTCTTATCGTCTGTGTCCAAAGCAATTTTCAGCTTGTCTTCAGCAAAAGATTTAACATCTTCATACAGTTCAGGGTCAACCACATGGGGCTCATAGCTAAACTTTTCTTTACCAATTTCAGCCTGAATGCCGGAAATGAAATCGCAAATCTTTTTAATTTCTTCATGTGCTAATTGAATACCTTCAAAAACCACATCTTCTGAAACTTCTTTGGCATCGGCTTCAATCATAACCACCTTTTCCTTTGTGCCGGCTACGGTCATAGAAAGCAAGCTCTTTTCACGCTGTTCGGCTGTGGGGTTGATAACATGCTTGCCGTCAACATAGCCCACAACAACACCGCCGATAGGACCGGCAAAGGGAATGTCCGAAATGCTGATGGCGCAAGAGGTACCAATCATGGCTGTAATTTCAGGGGAGTTGTCCTGTTCAACAGACATAACAGTGTTCACAACGCCAACATCGTTGCGCAAATCCTTGGGGAACAAGGGACGAATCGGTCTGTCAATCACACGGGATGCTAAAATTGCTTTTTCAGTAGGACGACCCTCACGCTTAATAAAGCCGCCGGGGATTTTACCTACAGAATAAAGCTTTTCCTCAAAGTCAACGCTTAAGGGGAAGAAGTCAATACCGTCTCTGGGTTTAGCAGAAGCAGTAGCGGTTGACAAAACAGCTGTGTCGCCATAGCGCACCATAACGGCGCCGCCGGCCAGTTCAGCATATTTGCCGGTTTCGATAATCAGCGGTCTGCCCGCTAATTCCATTTGATAGCTTTTAAACATAGCTAACCTCCAAAAAAATAAATTAAATGTAGGCAGTCAGGCCAAAAGCAAGAGATAAGAAATAAACCATAAAGCACTGCTTTATCGCTTATTTCTTACTTCTTACCTTGCGACCCAATGCATACTTATATATATTATACCATATTATTTTAATAAAATAAATAGAAAACAAAAAAGAAATATTGCACAATAATTCTCAAAACTTTTTACTTTTAACTGTTAATTATGCCAAAAAAACAAAGACTAATATTAACCATGTATAATATAAAATCCAAAAAAATACAAAAATCGTTGCAAATGGCTAAAAAATAAACATTTCAGACCAAGAAAATCAAAAAACTGCATTTTCTCTCATAAAAACATTTTCAAAGAATCTCATGCAAGTTTTATTGACACTTTTCGTGTCGATTGTTTCCAATTTTATAAATATTTAACACTTTTCCGCCAAATTTATGAAACAATTTTACGAACTTCCAAAATTATACAATAAATGGTAAAAATTAGCTTGCAATCTGTTGCAAATTGGTGTTATAATATCACCAACAAAGCAAAATTGTAAAAATTTGGTATTTTTATTGTTACTGTAAGGAGGAAATACATCATGAAAAAAATATCCGTTGTCATCATTGACGATAACAAAGCCTTGTGCCAATCCATTCAAAAGGACTTAAACGAAACAACTGATTTAGAAACCGTGGGCATTGCTCACGATGGATTGGATGGCTATGATTTAATTGTTGAAAAACAGCCCGATGTGGTGATTTTAGATGTTGTCATGCCCAAAATGGACGGGTTAGAGCTTTTAGAGCGTCTGCAACAAAACCCTCTGCCTAAAAAACCGTCCTTCATTATGATTTCTGCCGTCAGTCACGACAACATCATCTGCAAAGCCTTGCAGCTTGGAGCGCAATATTATCTTGTTAAACCTCTGCACAGCAACGAAATTCTTTTCAAGCGCATCCGGCAGGTTATGCAAAGCAAAAACGACCCAAAAGCCGATGCAAATAACCTGATTAAAGCCGGCGAAGCCTTTTCTTTGGCTGACGGAGCAGGCCACCATCAGTTGCAGGCCATCACCCCCAACAATCTTGAATCCATCATCACCGATGTGATACACGAAATTGGCGTTCCCGCACACATCAAGGGCTATAATTACCTGCGTGAAGCCATTAGTCTGTGCATTCAGGATAAGGAGTTCATCAATTCCATCACAAAAATGCTTTATCCAACGGTGGCGCGTAACTACCAAACCACTTCCTCCCGGGTAGAGCGCGCCATCCGCCACGCCATTGAAGTGGCCTGGAATCGCGGCCGGGAAGAAATTTTAAACGGCATCTTCGGTTACACCATCGATACCAATAAGGGCAAACCCACCAATGGCGAATTTATTGCCATGATTTCCGACTCCATCCGATTAAAAATGAAAAATACCGTTAACTATTAAGCTTATTTATTGCCCCAGCAATAAATATACAATCAGGCACTGTTTTATGCCCCCTAAAACAGTGCCTGATTTTTGTTTTTCATTAACTTTTCCAGCAAATCATTTCTGCGATTCGTTACAAGTGCAAAAATCCTCTTCAAACAAGCTATCATCATTTGAAATCCAGCGTGCCACGGGAATAATGCGATAGTCGGTTTTGGTATCACGAATCACAATTTCTTTAATGCCTGCGTTGATGATCAGGCGTTTGCACATGCTACAGCTGTCCGAGCCCGGAATCAATTCTCCGGTTGCCGGGTTCTGACAGGCTAGATAAAGCGTGGCACCCAGCATATCCCGTCTTGATGCACTGATAATGCAGTTGGCTTCTGCATGCACCGAACGGCACAGTTCATAGCGCTCACCTGAAGGTATGTGCATTTTTTCACGCAGGCAATGACCCATATCAATGCAGTTTTTGCGAGATCGAGGCGCACCGTTATAGCCGGTGGATATGATTTCATCATTTTTAACCAAAATCGCACCGTAATGCCGCCGCAGGCAAGTGCCTCTTTCTGCCACAGTCTGTGCAATGTCTAAATAATAGTTAATCTTATCGCGTCTTTCAACCATGTAAAGACCCCCTCTTTTACAAACATCAAAGCAAGGCTAAAAAAGCCGGCTTTAACATCTGCATATGTTTATTTTTCCAAAGCATGAATTTTATCAATTCGGTTCTGGTGGCGTCCGCCCTCAAAGGATGCATTCATAAAAGCATCCAAAATGTTTTTGGCAAGGTCCGGTCCCAAAACACGACCGCCCAAAGCAATCACATTGGCATTGTTATGCTGTTTTGCCTTTTCAGCAGCATATTCTGTGTTCACCAGTGCGCAGCGAATGCCGTCAATTTTATTGGCCGCAATGGAAATACCAATACCTGTACCGCAAAGCAAAATGCCAAATTCATAGTCTCCGCTGTTTACCTTTTCACAAACAGCCTTTGCCACATCAGGATAGTCAACGCTTGTGGCGTCAAAAACACCACAGTCGCAAACCTCAATACCCTTTGATTTTAAATGCTCTACCAACACCGCCTTTAGTTCAAAAGCGCCATGGTCACTTCCAATAACAATCATTATGTAAACCTCCTGTTTCTACATGCACAAGGTCACTGGGCCTTATGTTTTTCTGCATATTCTCTCTCAGCCTGAGACACCCGCAAATAAACCGGCGCCAAATCGCCATAAGGGACCTCTTTTCCCTCTTTAGCCAGCCGATAGCCAAGTTCTGCCACAGCCCCGCCGCAAATGGAATGAATGCGACCCGCTTCTGCCACAACACCGGCTCCCAGCTGCGCCTCAATCGTCTCCTTAAACAAGCAAGCACCGCTGCCGATTAACTTGCACGGCTTACCCGATAAATAAGCAATCAGTTCTTCCACCGTCATAACTGACGGGGGCAACACTTCCTCGCCGTCGGGTCCGTACGCCGCGCAATAAAGCTCGTTAACCCTGGCATGAATGGCACTCACCCTGAGCCCCTCATAGCCTCGCAGGTTTTCGGCCAAAATCCCAAGGCTCGAAACCGCCACAACCGGCTTTTTATGTGCCTGGGCAAAGGCCTTCACCGTTGCCGCACCAATACGCACACCGGTAAAAGAACCAGGACCCACACCGCAGGCATATGCGTCAATATCACAAAAATCCAAATTCACCTCTGCCAGCATGGTTTCCACCATAGGCAGCAAGGTCAGGGAATGATTTTTTCCGTTATGAATGGTATATTCACATAAAAGCGTTCCGTCAGAAACCAGTCCAACTGCCGCCGCATCGGAAGATGCATCCAATCCAAGCACAATCATATTGTCCGTTCCTCCACCACAATTCGACGACCATCTTCGCCCATGCGTTCAATCGTAATATCCAGGCGTGCAGAGGGCAAAAGCTCACCGGCCTGTTCCGGCCACTCAATCAACACAATTGCACCGCTGCTAACCATCTCTTCAAAACCAATTTCATACAGTTCTTCCGGCTCTTCAATTCGATATAAATCAAAATGAAAAACCCGATAATTCTGCCCCTCATATTCGTTCACAAGGGTAAAAGTCGGGCTGCTCACCGGCTCACAAATGCCCAACTGGGCACAAAGGCCCTGAGCAAAAACCGTTTTGCCAACTCCCAGCTCTCCCCGCAAGCAAAGCACCTGCCCCGGCAAAAGCTCCTTGGCTAAACAAGCAGCAACCTCTCTGGTTTCCTGCTCGTTTTCTGTCACAAATTCGCGCACACTCATTCTGCCACTCCTGTCTCTCCTGCAGGTGCCTGGGTGGGCACAGGGGCAGGAGTCTGCGTCGGCGCAGCGGTAGGCGCCACTGTGGGTGCTGCCGTAGGCGTCTTTGTTGGCGCTGTGGTGGGTGTTTTTGTGGGCGCAGTGGTAGGCGTTTTCGTGGGCGCCGGGGTCTGTGTCGGTTTTTCCGTCGGCTTCTGTGTCGACGATGAAAGGGGCTCCCCAATGGCCGATCCGCTTCTGTATTGCTCCAGCTCCGCCTCTAAGCTCTTAATCTTTTCTTCTTTTTCCGCAACCAGCTTTTCCAACTGTTCATAGGTGGGCTTCGGCGTGGGTTCTGCAAGATTTTCCTGCTGGGGAATATTCGGTCTTTGATTCAATTGCAAAACCAAACTGGTTACCCAAAAAGAAATAAAGAACAGAGCAACCAAAAGAATAACAACGCCCAAAGCTTTTGCTGCTTTGTTGTTTTTTCTGCTTTTTGCACCGGCTCTTTGTTTATATTGTCTTCTCATAGAAATTACCTTTTCCCTTCTGCTCATCACAAATCCCAATCGCTGTCACGAGCTTATAGAATCAGGCGGCTTTGGGCGCTTTTAAAAAAACACCGTATCAAGCCGTCAATCTGTGTGAAAATCACCAATTACCTGTATTGTAACATAAAACAAAAACAAAGTAAACCCCTATTTTATCATAAAGCTTCACGGTTTTCCGCCTTTTT
>JAZNRE010000024.1:0-13409 GCA_045590535.1 Clostridia bacterium | reverse complement strand
GGGGCCGGCTCGCTGCCCTTGGTTATGGGGCTAATCAGCGGCTATCCCATGGGGGCCAAAATGACGGCAGAGCTTTACAGCCAAGGCTATTTAAGTCGCTCTGAGGCCGAACGATTGCTGCCCTGCTGCAACAATTCGGGCCCCTTGTTCATCATTGGGGCAGTAGGCAGCGCCATGCTGGGCAGTCGTTTTTATGGTATGGTTTTATATGGGATTCATGCTGTGAGTGCCCTTTTTGTAGGGGTTATTTTTCGCTATTATAAGAAATTTGAGCCGATTACATTCGGCCGAAAACGGCAAAAACTCTCTGGGGCGGAGAGTCTTTTAAAGGGCTTTTCGACTTCCGTAAGGAGTAGCGTTGAAACCATGATGCAGGTTTGCGGATATGTAATTTTGTTTGCTGCCTTAGGTGCCTGCCTCACGGCTGTTTTAAAAGAAGTGGCACCGGGCTTTATCCTCTTTGGCTTTCGGTGTTTGTTGGAGGTGGCAGGGGGTGCTTTTTTCATCTCTCAATCCATGCTGCCCCAGCGAATGATGCTTTCACTTTTATCTTTTTGTATCGGCACCGGGGGATTGTGTGTGATGATGCAAACCGCCGGCATTTTATCGGAGAAGGGATTGGGGCTAAAAACCTATGTGCCGGGAAAGGTATTGCACGGGCTTTTGGCGGGAATTTTAACTTATTTTTTATATCCCCTTTTGCCCGGAGAAACGCTCAAAACACAAACTGCGGCAACGGCGGTTTCAGCCGTTTTATCCCAAACGCAAGCCAGCGGGCATGAAGTTTGGATTTTGATGTGCATTGCCTTTTGTTTTTTGAGTGGGATTTTGGTGTTGTGGAAAATGGTATGGCTGAAAGATAAGGAATATTTTTAAAGCTTTATGCATACATATATAGTTATATATTATGTGCTATGACCGGGCGCAAAAACAATGGTAGAAAAAGGATGATGAGGTAGTGACAAAGAAAAAGAGCAGCCAAAAGAAAAGGACAGTAAAAGAAGAGCTACTTGCCTTTCACCAAGGGGAAAACTTTCATGCCTATGAGGTGTTGGGGGCGCATTCTTTAGAGGAAGGCGGCTATGTTTTTAGGGTTTGGGCGCCCCATGCCGAAGCGGTTTCGGTTGTAGGCAGTTTTAACGATTGGGATAGGCAAGCTCACCCCATGAAGCGCATTACAAAAGGCGGCGTTTGGGAAACAAGGATTGAAGGTCTTTCGGTTTTTGATTTATATAAATATGCCATTAAAACCCGGGTGGGAAACTGGGTATTAAAGGCAGACCCCTATGGCTTTCACTTTGAGACTCGGCCGGGTACTGCCACGAAGCTTTATGACCTTTCGGGCTTTGCGTGGACTGACGGGGCCTATATGAGAGCGAAACGAAAAAAGAACCCTTTAGAGCGCCCTATGAATATTTATGAAGTGCATTTGGGTTCGTGGAAGCAATATACCGACGGAGCTCCATTTGATTATGAAAAGCTGGCCACCGAGCTGGTTCTGTATGCCAAACAGATGGGCTACACCCACATTGAGCTTTTGCCGGTGAGCGAGCACCCTTATGATGGCTCGTGGGGTTATCAGGTGACGGGCTATTTTGCGCCCACTGCCCGCTATGGTACGCCCCATGATTTTATGAAATTTGTGGATATTTGTCACGGCGGGGGCATTGGCGTTATTATGGATTGGGTGGCGGCCCATTTCCCCAAAGACGCCATGGGGCTTTATGAATTTGACGGCACATGCTGTTATGAATATGAAGACCCTCTTTTAAATGAGCACAAAGAATGGGGCACCCGGGTTTTTGACTATGGCAAAAACGAGGTGCAATCTTTTTTAATTTCCAACGCCCTTTTCTTTTTAAAGGAATATCACATCGACGGCATCCGCGTGGACGCAGTGGCCTCAATGCTTTACCGAGATTATGGTCGCAGTGGCGGAGAGTGGCGACCCAATGCCTTTGGTGGACGGGAAAATTTAGAGGCGGTCAGGTTTTTGCAGAAGCTCAATAAAGCGGCATTTGGTTTTGACCAAAAGGTTTTGATGATTGCCGAAGAATCAACCGCCTGGCCTATGGTGACAAAACCCATTGAGGCAGGGGGATTGGGCTTTTTGTTTAAATGGAACATGGGCTGGATGAACGATGCCCTCTCCTACATGGCCTGTGACCCGTTTTTTAGAAGCGGCGTTCACAACAAGCTCACCTTTTCTATGACCTATGCTTTTTCAGAAAACTATATTTTGCCCCTTTCTCACGATGAAGTGGTGCATGGCAAGTGTTCGCTGGTTTCGAAAATGCCGGGGGCCTATGAGCAGAAATTTGCAAATTTGCGAGCCTTTTTGGGATATCAAATGGCACATCCCGGCAAAAAGCTTTTGTTTATGGGCGGAGAGCTGGGACAATTTATTGAATGGGACTATCACAAAGAGCTTGACTGGCTGTTGCTTGGCTATGAATACCATGACAAATGCAAAGCCTTTGTGCAGGATTTAAACCATTTTTATTTAAGACAGTCACCCCTTTGGGAGATTGAGGACAGCTGGCAGGGGTTTTTGTGGCTGGTGGCGGATGACAGTCGGCAAAACATTGTGTCTTTCATCCGGCGTGATAAAAAAGGCAAAGAAATTTTGTGTGTGTTTAATTTTTCGCCGATAAAACGGGAAAACTACCGCATGGGAATACCCCACAAGGCCAAGGTGCGCCGGCTGTTTTCTTCGGATGAGGTGAAGTATGGTGGCGAAGGACATAAGCAAAAACAAATGACCACCGAGCCGGTTGCATCACATGGATTTGGGCAAAGTGTTGTTATGTCTATTGCGCCTATGTCAGCGGCTTTTTATTCAGTAAAACAATTGGGAGAATCGGAGGGAACATGATGAAAACAAAAAAATGTATTGCCATGCTTTTGGCCGGCGGTCAGGGCAGCCGGCTGGGAGCTTTAACAAGACACATTGCAAAACCCGCCGTTCCTTTTGGCGGCAAATACAGAATTATTGATTTTACCTTGTCAAACTGTGTTAACTCAGGGATTGATACGGTGGGGGTTTTGACACAGTATAAGCCACTGGAGCTGAATGATTATATTGGAAACGGTCAGCCCTGGGGTCTTGACCGCAACCGTGGCGGTGTACACATTTTGCAGCCTTATGCCAGAACCAGCACAAAATCGTGGTATGAGGGCACAGCTAATGCCGTTTTTCAAAACCTGACCTTTATAGAGCGTTATGACCCCCGCTTTGTTTTGGTTTTATCCGGCGACCACATTTATCGGATGGACTATGGCAAGCTGGTGGCTTTTCACGAAGAGAAAAAGGCCGATTGCACCATTGCCGTGATTGATGTTCCGAAAGAGGAGGCAAGCCGGTTTGGCATTGTGAATACCGATGAGGCGGGACAGATTATCGACTTTGAAGAAAAGCCGAAGCACCCCAAAAGCACCAAGGCATCCATGGGTGTTTATGTTTTTAACTGCGATGCGCTGAAGCGCTATTTAGCAGAGGATGACAAGCAGGAGACCTCGAGCCACGATTTTGGCAAGAATATTATCCCCGCTATGCTGGCCGGAGGCTGCAAGCTTATGGCCAGGGAATTTTCGGGCTATTGGAAGGATGTGGGTACCACGGAAAGTCTGTGGGAAGCCAACATGGATTTGTTAAATCCCGAATGTGCTCTTTATCAGGCCGGGGAGGACTTGCGCGTTTATGCACGAAACGAAGAAAGACCCCCCACATTTATTGCAGAGGGTGCCATTTTAGAAAACGCCATTATCACCAAAGGCTGCGAAATTTATGGGCAGGTTACCGAGTCGGTTATTTCGGGCGGTTGCGTGATTGAGCCGGGAGCGGTTGTGCAGCGATCGGTGCTTTTGCCCGGGGTTTATGTTGAAAAAAATGCCAAGGTGCAAAACGCCATTGTGGGTAAAAATGCAAAAATTGAATCCGGCAGCGTGGTGGGTGAGGAAAATGACGGTGAGGAAAAACCACCCGTTACCGTGATTGCCGAAAAAAAGAAACGAGTTAGCAAAACCATGTAAAAAGGAGGAAGCGCTATGAACATGATGGGTATTATTTTTTCAAACATTTATGACGAACGGCTAGGAGACATTACAAGACAGAGAACCATGGCCTCTCTGCCCTTTGGCGGACGCTATCGCCTGATTGATTTTGTGCTTTCGAACATGGTGAATGCGGGCATTACCAATGTGGGTGTGATTACCAAGCAAAACTATCAATCCTTGATGGACCATTTAGGCAGCGGCAAGGAATGGGATTTGGACAGAAAAGTTGACGGCCTTTTCATTTTGCCGCCTTTTGGTGCCGGTCAAAAGAGCGTGTATCGGGGTAAGGTGGAAGCCCTGTGGGGCACAAGACGGTTTTTGGAACGCTCAAACGAAGAATATGTTTTGCTGGCAGACGCCAACATTATTTGCAGTATAGATTATCAAAAGATGCTAAAAGAGCATATTGAATCAGGGGCGCAAATCAGCATGATTACAAAGCGGGAGACCATTATGGGTCAAAATGATGCCCGGGATGTGATTGTGCGCAGCGACCTCTCGGGAAAAGTGAAAGAGGTGCTGATGCATTATGGCATTCCCGGAGTGGCAAGCTGCGGGATTGGCATGTATATTACAAAGCGGGAGTTTTTGCTCAAACTGCTTTATGAGGCTAATTCTTATAATTTGGTGGACTTTGAGAGAGAAATCTTGCAGGCAAAGTGTGGGGAATTAGACCTTCACAACATCGAATTTGACGGACGAATTTTGCGGATTGGGTGTGTGGAAGAATATTTTCGTGCCAATTTGGCTCTTTTGGAGTCGGAGGTGCGGAACGAGATTTTCTTTCGTCACGGGGCGGTGTATACCAAAATTTTAGATGAGATGCCCACTCGCTATTTAAAGGGGAGCAGCTTAAAAAACAGTTTGGTGGCCGATGGATGCATAATTGCCGGCGAGGTGGAAAATTCGGTGCTGTTCCGCGGCGTTTATGTGGGGCCCGGCGCCAAGGTGAAAAACTGCATTATTATGCAGGACACAAGGATTGAAGAGGGCGTTTCTTTGGAATATACCATTTGCGACAAAGATGTGTGCGTGACCAAAGGGCGCCTGCTCGCCGGTGCAGCCGGCCATCAGATTATCATTAACAAAGGCAAAACCATTTGACAGGGAGGAAGAACTTTGAAGATTTTATTTGCAACAGCCGAGGCAGCCCCCTATATTAAAATAGGCGGGCTGGGGGATGTGGCCTATGCCCTGCCAAAAGCTTTGGCGGAGCAGGGAGAAGAAGTGGCGGTGGTGCTGCCCCTTTATAAAAGCATTAAAGAGCGATTGGTTCACGAGCTGGAGTTTGTTTGCGATTTTAATGTGCCTCTTGCCTGGCGGCAGCAATATGGCGGAGTTTTTCGGCAAACCTATGGCAGCGTGACCTATTATTTTATTGACAACGAATATTATTTTCGGCGTGACCATGTTTATGGTCACTATGATGACGGGGAGCGGTTTGCCTATTTTTGCAAAGCGTTACTTG
Organism: Clostridia bacterium; assembly: GCA_045590535.1. GTDB lineage: Bacteria > Bacillota > Clostridia > UBA1381 > UBA9506 > UMGS755. Next base: position 7,885 of record JAZNRE010000024.1, on the reverse strand, counting down.
AAATGCTCCCGCATATTGGATTTTTTCCCGATGTGATTCATGCAAATGACTGGCAATGTGCTCTGGTGCCTGTTTTTTTGAAACATTTTTATCAGCAAATAGAAGCATACCGCCCTGTGAAAACTATGTTTACCATACATAACATAGAATATCAGGGAAAGGCACCCTTTGCTTTTGCAAAAGAGGTTTTGGGTCTTTCAGAAGCCGCCATGCCGGAGCTTGCTTTTGACGGCTGCCTGAATTTTATGTTTTCTGCCATATGCCTTGCGGATAAAGTGACCACAGTTTCGGAAAACTATGCAAAAGAGCTGCAAACAGCTTATTATGGCGGTGAGTTAAGCCCTGTGCTGCAGGGGGTTTCCTATAAATTCTGCGGCATTACCAACGGCATTGATACAGAGCTTTTTAACCCTAAACGAGACCAGCATCTTTTTCGTCGGTATGATGTGAAAACCATGGCGGGAAAAAAGATTGGAAAGCGAAAGCTAAGAGAGCATTTGGGGCTTTTGCCGGAGGAGGATGTGCCCATTCTGGCTATGGTCAGTCGATTGGTGGGGCATAAAGGATTAGACCTTTTGGCCTTTGTGCGCCACGAACTTTTAAGAAGGCGGCTGCAGTTGGTTGTGTTGGGCACGGGAGATGCGGCATTTGAAAACATGCTGCAGGAGCTGGCCTATCAATACCCCGGTCGTGTCAGCGTTAATTTGCGATATGATGCGGGTTTGGCAAGCAAAATTTATGGGGCGGCGGATTTGTTTTTAATGCCCTCAAAAAGTGAGCCCTGCGGACTGGCACAAATGATTGCCATGCGCTATGGGGCGATTCCTGTTGTTCGTGAAACCGGTGGGCTTTACGACACCGTGGGGCCGGTGAACCCCGAAACGGGTGAGGGGCAGGGCTTTACTTTTAAAAGCTATAACGCCCACGACATGCTGGACGCCGTGGACCGTGCCCTTTGGTTCTATTATGAAAAAAAGCCGGAATGGAAAAAGGTGGTCTACAGCAACATGGAAAGGGATTTTAGCTGGCGCAAGTCAGCCGAACGATATAGAGCCATTTACCATTCCATGCATTAAAGGCTTCTGCCGGCCTGCAGGCAGAAGATAAATTTAAAAAAGCGCCTGCAGGCAGAAAGGTGAAGCAACGCTATGACAGAGAAAGAACTTTTAAAAAAACAGATAGCCGATTGCATTTTGCATCGATTTGGCTGTGAGATGGGGGAAGCCACCGGATTGCAGTTTTACAGAGCCATTTGCGAGGTGGTCAGAAACCGACTTGCCGCAAAACGAAGCGAGTTTATGGCCCTGCGGAAAAAGCAGGATGCCAAACAGGTATATTATATGTCCATGGAGTTTTTAACGGGGCCTTCTTTAAAAAATCACGCGTTTCATTTGGGTCTTAAAGAGGCGCTGGATGAAATTTTAAAGCCTTATAATGTGGACTTTGAAAGTCTTTGCCACATGGAACCGGATGCAGGCCTGGGAAATGGCGGTTTGGGCCGGCTTGCCTCGTGCTATTTAGACGCTTTAACAACCGGAGACTATGGGGCGACGGGTTTTTCCATTCGCTATGAATTTGGCATTTTTAGACAAAAAATTGTGGATGGCTGGCAAATGGAATTTCCCGATAACTGGCTGGAGCGAGGGGATGTTTGGCTGATTCCCAGACAGGAGGACAAGGTGCGGGTGTCTTTTGGAGGCACCGTGGAAGAAGACTGGCAAGAGGGAAAACATGTTGTTTCTTACCGGGGTGCAAGCTCGGTGGTTGCCGTGCCTTATGACATGCTGATTTCAGGCTATGAAACCCGGGCGGTGAACCGATTGGTGCTGTGGCGGGCAACCTCGGAAGAAAGCCTTGACATGGACCTTTTTTCCCGGGGGGAATATGCAAAGGCCATGGAGGAAAACTCAATGGCAGAGGCCATTTCAAAGGTGCTTTATCCGGCGGATGACCATGAAAGAGGCAAAGAGCTGCGCCTAAAGCAGCAATATCTTTTGGTGAGCGCATCGGTGCAGAGCGTTGTCCACGATTTTTTGAAAGAGCATGACGACATCCGGCTTTTGCCCAAAAAGGTGGCCATCCACATTAACGATACCCATCCGGCTCTTTGTGTGCCGGAGCTGATGCGGATTTTGCTGGATGAACACAATCTATCCTGGGAGGATGCCTGGGAGCTTGTGACAGAGACCTTGAGCTATACCAATCACACCATTATGAGCGAGGCGCTGGAGGTTTGGCCGGTGCATTTGTTTTCACGGCTTCTCCCTCGGATTTATCAGATTGTTTGCGAGATTGACAGACGGTTTTTTGTTTTTATCCAATCGCAATACGGCGATGACATGGGCAAACTGAACTATATGAAAATTATTGAAAACAATCTGGTTAAAATGGCGAATTTATGCCTTGCCTGTTGCCATAAGGTCAACGGCGTTTCGGCGCTGCACAGCCGCATTTTGAAAGAAGATGTTTTTCGCGATTTTCATCAGATTATGCCCGGCAAGTTCACCAATGTGACAAACGGCATTGCGTACCGCCGGTGGTTGTGTCAGGCAAATCCCGAGCTGACGGCATTTTTGCAGGAATTGATTGGCGACGGCTTTATGAAGGACGCGTGTGAGCTTGAAAAGCTGAAAGCCTTTGAGCAGGATGCAGGGGTTTTAGACGCTCTGCAAAAAATTAAGCTGAAAAACAAGCTGCGGCTTGTGTCTTATATTGAAGAGCACAACGGGGTGCATGTGGATCCGGCCTCTTTGTTTGATGTGCAGATTACACGCCTGCACGAATACAAACGGCAGCTTTTAAACGGCTTGCATATTCTGTCTTTATACCACAGCTTGCTTGAGCATCCTGAACAGAATTTTCAACCCCGTACCTTTATTTTTGGGGCAAAGGCTTCACCGGGATATAAAATGGCGAAACAAATCATTCAGTTTTTAAACTGTCTTGCCAAAGAGGTGAACACAAATCCTCTCACCCGGGACAGATTGAAGGTGATTTTTTTAGAAGATTACCGTGTTTCTTTGGCGGAGCTGATTATTCCGGCGGCCGAAATTTCAGAGCAGATTTCGGTAGCGGGCAAGGAGGCCTCGGGCACCGGCAACATGAAGTTGATGATTAACGGTGCGGTGACGCTGGGCACTTTAGATGGCGCCAATGTGGAAATTTTTGAGGCGGTGGGCCGGGAAAACATGTTTTTATTCGGTATGAATAAAGAAGAGGTGGCAGAACGAAAGCGGGCAGGCTATCAACCTGCATCGGTTCTTGAGCAAGACCCCCTGGTACGCCAGGCGATCCGGTATTTAGAGCAGGGTGTTGGCGGAGTGCAGTTTCATGAGTTAATTTACGCATTGACGGGTTCAGGCCAGGATGCTTTTATGACCCTGGCTGATTTCTCGGATTATTGCCGGGCACAGAGTTTGGTGCAGGCGGCATATGGTGACCGTCAGCGGTTTAACCGCATGTCTTTAATCAACATTGCCAGCGCAGGTATTTTTTCGGCGGACCGCAGCGTGAGGGAATATTGTCAGGGTATTTGGCAATTGCCTGTTATTACAGGAGGCACTAAAAAGTGATGACAGTTTTGTTTGATAGCCGAAGCCTTTTGTTTAAGCGACCCTTTGGCTGCACAAAAGAGGGGGAGGCGCTCACCCTCACAATTTTTGTAAAAGATGCAGAAGAAGAGGACGCTTTCTTTGTGATCAAAAGAGACGGCAGAGAGCCAGAGAGCATCCCTATGACTTTTGAAAAGGAGCATGACGGATACCGGATATATTCTTTGCAGCACACTGTGGCGGAGGCAGGGCTTTATTTTTACAACTTTGTGCTTACAAGAAAGGGCGAAAGGGTTTTGGTGTTTCGTGACGGATACAACAAACCCTGTATTGGCAGCGGGGAAAAGTGGCAGCTGACCTGTTACAGAGAGTGTGCATCCGCCTGCCAAAAGTGGTACGGTCAGGTTATGTATCAGATTTTTCCTGACCGGTTTTATAAAGCGGGACAGTGTGATTTGCAGGACAAGATGACTCCTTTTATCCTTCATGAAAACATGGAAGAATTGCCTTTTTATGAGCCAAACGAAGAGGGGCAGATTTTAAATAACGATTTTTTTGGGGGCGATCTGGCCGGTGTGCAGGTGCGCCTTGGCTATCTTTGTGAGTTGGGTGCACGAGTGCTTTATGTAAACCCCGTTTTTATGGCTTTTTCCAACCACCGCTATGACACAGCGGATTATATGCGCATTGACCCCATGCTTGGCAGAAATGAAGATTTCAGGTTGCTGTGCGAGGAAGCACACGACATGGGCATGAGCGTGATTTTGGACGGCGTTTTTTCTCACACAGGAAGCGACAGCGTTTATTTTGACAAGAAAAACCGCTTTGGAAATGGCGCCTATCACAATGAAAACTCCCCCTACCGAAGCTGGTATCAGTTTCAGCAGTATCCGCATGAATACACAGCCTGGTGGGGCATTGATACCCTGCCCTGTGTTTGTGAAGAAAACCCTGATTATTTGCAGTTTATTACAGGGGAGGAAGGCGTTGCAAGATATTGGCTGCGGCAGGGGGCTGACGGCTGGCGCCTGGATGTGGCGGATGAGTTGCCGGACGGGTTTTTGCAGGCTTTATATGCTGCCGTTAAGACAGAAAAGCCGGAGGCTTTGGTGATTGGCGAAGTTTGGGAGGATGCTTCAAACAAAATCAGCTATGGCAAGCGGCGCCCTTATTTGCAGGGGGGTTATTTAGACAGCGTGATGAACTATGTGTGGCGGGACGGGATTATCCGGTTTGTGAAAAGAGAAATTACCGAAAAGGATTTTTGCGAAATCGTCATGGGTCTTTGTGAGCATTACCCCGAGCCTGCACTGCACACCATGATGAATGCCCTGTCTACCCACGATACGCCGCGGATTTTAACAGCCCTGCATCAGGGCCGAATGCCGCAAAGCAAAAGGGAGCAGGCCGATTTTAAATTGAATGAGCAAGAGCTTGAAGACGCCTTGAAAAAGCTGCAGGTGGCTGTTTTTTTGCAGTTTACCCTGCCCGGCTGCCCCTCTGTTTATTATGGGGATGAAATTGGCATGGAGGGATTTTCAGACCCCTTTAACAGACAGTATATGGGAGAGAAGGCGGGCAATAGGGAGATTAAAGAGTGGTACAAACGCTTGGCGACAATAAAAAACAACCACAGCGCCCTGCAAAGAGGCGGCACTGATGTGGCGCTTTGCGAGAATGGCATTTTTGGTTTTTTGCGTCTGTGTGAAGAAGAACGGGTTTTGGCCGTTGTGAATGTTTCGGATGCACCAAAAGCGATAGCCTTTAAGGGCGAACCCTTATATGAACACGGCGTTTTGTTTGAAGGTGAGCACAAGGTGCTGCTGCCTTATGGGTCGTTGTTGCTTTTGATGTGATGCAGGCGATGGCACAGGGACAAGAAAAGCGGCATACAATATAAGAGAGGTATCCGGGGCGAGGTGTGGTCTATGCGGTTAGGCGAAAAACGAAGAATTTGCATTCGCGGAAGTAGGGCAAAACGGAGAAAAATCTCTGTGGGTCTTTTGGTGTGTCTGTGCGTTATGGCCGTTTTTGTGTGTGCTCTATACATCATGAAAATTATGCAGCCCCTTATGGTAGCGCAGGCCCAAAACCGCACAAAAGTTTTGGCAGAACAAGCGGTGTTCCGTGCCGTCAGCCAAATTTTTGAAGATAAAAATTATGCTGATTTTATCAACCTTTCCCGCTTGGAAGACGGCACAATCAGTGCTGTGAACTCTGACATGGCAGAAATGAACCGGCTGAATGCGGAAACGGCAATGGCCATTCAAAAAGAAATTGATTCTATTACTGAAACAAAAATTCAAATTCCGTTTGGAAGCGTTAGTGGTTGTGCTTTTTTATCCGGCATAGGACCCTTATTGCCTGTGCAGCTGATGCCTTATGGACACACACAGGTAGAATTTTCAAGCAAGCTGACAGAGGCAGGGATTAACCAAACCCATTTTGAAATGAGTCTGGTTGCCACCTGCTATTTTAATCTGGTTATGCCGGGTTATGATGTCAGCAGTGAAATTAAAACCGAGCTGCCTGTTGTGCAAACCATTATTGTGGGCAAAATTCCCGATAACTATGTGAACATAGACCAGCTTGGGGAAGGATATGAAAGTGATGTTTTAGATATTATTGGTTAAAGATTGGAATCAGGAATAAAATGAAAAACCCTCCGTTTTGGAGGGTTTTTGTTTTATAACGAAAACCACGCTAAGCCTGTGTGGTCCATATAGATTAAGCGATGAACAAAGTCTCTCTTGAAAGCCCTCCTTCACCTCCCTTGTCTAAAGGGAGGGGGACCACCGAAGGTGGTGGAGGGCCTTTCGAGGACTATTGGTGTAAAGATTCAAAAGAGGAGTAATTTTGTGTGCCTTGCCGGGCGGGCCTACTTTTGTGCGACAAAAGTAGCAAAAACATGGGGGAGTTTCGATTCTCCCCCCATACCCCCACGAAACGACATAGGGGCGGAGCCCCTGGACCCCTTCTGCAAAGAGAAGCTATTCCCACAATCCTCTTATTTGTAGCATATGGTAGTCGGATGGCTGGTAGGACAATCGAAAACAATAATATGGCATTAGTGCTTTGGTTTATATTCAAAATCGGGGATGTTGTGCCAGCGTTTGCGGAAGTAATGGGCAGCTAATTTGGGGCGGCGGTCACGAGTGAAAATGCCCTTTTTGTTGCCATCTACCCGCATGATGCCCTGAATGGTTGCAAAATCGGCGAAGTTCCAGACCTGCTCACCAATGAAAAAGTCATAGCGGTCTGTGACCTCATGCACAGCCTCATAAAATTCCACCTGATATTCTTCGGTGAACATGGTTGGGGTGGCGGCATGAAGACCTGCCACCGTATCGGCGCCGTATTCTGTAAACATCAGGGGTTTGTCAAGCTTTTTCCAATGCTCAAGCTCTAAAGCAAGAGCCTGTTTGGCGGCTTCTAAATCGCCACCATAAATATACCAGCCGTAGTAACGGTTTAAACAGATAACATCGGTTATGGGCAGGGTTTTATCTTTGGTGAAGTCGTTTTGAACGCCCACAATGGTGACGGGTCTGTTTTGCGGATCACAGGCGTGGGCCAAATCATAGAGGGGTTGATAGTATGAAAGGGCGCTTTCGGGATAAGTGGTTGTGTCGGATTCATTGGCGATGGACCACATGACAACGCAGGCGCGGTTTTTATCCCGGGCAATCATTTCGCGAATCACTTCTTCGTGGTGCTCCTTGACCCGAAGAATTGCATAGGTATCCTGCGGTTTGCCACCTGCAGCAGCACCAAAATTTAAATTGACGCCCACGGCGGGGGTTTCGTCAATGACCACAATGCCCTCCCGGTCGCACAGGAACATCATTTCTTCGGCATAGGGATAGTGACTGGTGCGGAAGGAGTTGGCGCCAATCCACTTTAGAAGGCTTAAATCCTTAACATTTGCCACCTCGTCTAAACCACGGCCCCGGAAGGGAGTATCTTCATGCTTGCCAAAGCCTTTGAAGTAAAAAGGTTTGCCGTTGATTAAGAAGGTCTGCCCCTTTACCTCCACGGTGCGAATGCCGAAATGCTCGGTGTAGCAATCGGTATCAAACTTGATTTCCGCCCGGTAGAGATAGGCATTAAGGGGTTGCCAGAGGTGCACATTTTCGATGGTGAAGGTGCCGGCGTTGCCTTTGGCTTGGGCCACGAGGTTGCCTTCTTCGTCGTAAACATTCAGGCTGACATCACCGTCGCCCACGGTTTCAATGGCATAGGAAATCTGGGCGGTGCTACCATTTACTGTATAAGTGAAGGTGACATCGTCAATATAATTTTTGGGGGTGGTGTACAAGTCGGAGGCCAAGCGG
>JAZNRE010000023.1:0-71495 GCA_045590535.1 Clostridia bacterium | reverse complement strand
GTCGGCGAATAGTTTCGGAATGCAATCTGAACACCTGTCATCGGAATATACTTGAATATAAAGATGTAGATGACCGGAATGGCCGCCATTAAATATAGCTGACGATTGCGTATGATTTCAGCTATAATTGGATGATGCTTTCGCGGAATCGAACTTGATGGCGTTAATTCCGCTAACTTTGCTGTTTTTCTCATAAGAAAACGCCTCCTCAATTTTATATGAATATTATACAGCACAAAAAGAAACAGCGTCAACATGCAAAATTTTATATAAAACGAGCTATTTTTTAGATTTTAGCCATTCCATAGGGCTCATACCGTAAACGCGCTTAAAGCTGCGTCTAAAAGTTCCTTCATTGGCAAAGCCTGTTTTTAACGCCACCTCTTTAACCGTCATATGCTCTTCCTGTAAAAGAACGACCGCTTTTTCCATTCGAACATTTTCAAGATAAGCTGACCATGTAAAACCAAGATGTTTTTTAAACATAGCCGATATATAGCTGGGATTTAAACTGAACTGATCCGCCAACCAATTTAAAGAAACATCGGGGTTATTGTAATGCTCTAAAATGCATGCCTGGATTTCATGGCAAACATGCAAGCTGCGATTTATGTGTTGTGTTTCAGAAGGTTCGGCACAGATAATATAAAAGAAGTTCATGGTATATTCAAAAAAGTGCCGGATAGAGCCGAAAGAATCATGGAATTCATATTCAATAGATTCTTGACGACAAATCTTGTTAACACTGGAACGAAGCTCTGTTAAAAGTTCCTTAATGCTAGCAAGACACAGCTTTCTGTTGACAAAGTTTTCTGCCTGAATTGTCTCTAAAACACTCCGAACGCCGTCTAAGTTCGATTCAAGTGCATATTCAAATAAACTACGCTCTAAATCAATGGGATAATAATAACCCTCATCCTCCTGAGGCAGATGGCTGTATAAAATCTCATTACCGTCTGTCAGTTGTGCATAGCTGACAACATCACTGCCCTGTCGATAAGCTTTTGGCAGTTCTTCTAAAGAGCTGACCGATTCACCCACACCGAAAACAGCCGAAATATGGCATTTTAAAAACACATCACATTCAAGGCGAGCCACTAACAGCCGTGCATAATCATCAAAAGCATCACCTTTTGTATCGGTCGAAAACAGCAATACAATGTTATTTTTGTTCTCAAAATAAATACAACACTGGGGAACAATCTCATAAATTTCGTGCTCCATAAATTCACGAAAATTTCTTCCAAATTCATCAGAGCCCCGCTTGTTTTTGCAATCAATAACCATAACACCGTAACGAGGTCCATAAAGCGGCAATTCGTATGTTTTGACCAATTCTTTAATCTTTTCCGGCTGGTCAAATTCACCCAACAGCAATTCCCGCAACACATTTTGTCCACCGGAACGAAGATAACTGTCACTTTCGTGCTTCATTTTTTCAATATGCGGTATCATTTCTTTAAAAACATTTTCGTGCCTGTCAATCTTTTGCCGTTTAACACCCATGGCATTCATCAGTTCCATGTAGGCGCGGCTTTCTTTGGTTGTAATGCGGAAACAGAACCAAAAACCCACCATCAAGGCCAAGAGATTAAAGAACATAGAAATGTGACGATAAAACGAAACCTGACCAAAAACCTGTTTTTCAGGAAAAAGCAACACACAACGCAAGCCGGACCGGGCCAATGTGCCGGTAAACACATAATATGTATTGCCGCCAAGCTTTTTCTTTTCACGGTCGTTTGGTAACTTTCGACTGAGGAACTTGGCTTCATCAAGGCCTTTCACATCACCATTTTGAAGCAACACCGTACCTTGCTTGTTAGCAATAAAAAAAGAGCCGTTATTCTCTTCTGTTAATCGTTTAATACCGGATACAATACTGTCAAAATCAATGTAGACGGCAACTGAACTGTTTCTTTGCATATAAGTTGAAAGCTGCAACACAAAGGGAATGGTTTGGCTTCCCTGCTTATAAATGGCAAGACCACCTTCATCATAGCCATCTGCCGTCAAAGAATTTTGATATAGTTTTTCTGCCGTTTCGGCATCAGAAGAGAGTTTAACTTGATAGAAACGAATGGCTTCACCGTATGCCGCGGATAAATCGATTACCATGTCCGCTGCGTTGTTTTGAATGCAAATTTCATTTATGTAAGGACTGCTGGAGCTGCACGAATTGAGTGCCGACTGAAACTCTATAATTTTTTCATATCGCAGACTTTCCGATGACTCTGCCGTGAAGAACTCTTGTAAAACATTGTTTAAAGCCACATTCTGTGCAATATTTTCGGCATATGAGAGGGTCAAGTCCATTTCATCAAGTTCATTTTGAACCGCTGTATCCAAAATGGACATATTGCTCTTTTCAAAAGCGCCCATAACAATTGATATAAAAACAAATTGAATGAGAAAAACTAGCAGAATGACAACGATATAGGGGCCCGTAAACTTAAAAAATACTTCTCTTAATGTTTTTTTATGCATGACATTCTGCCCTCCTTTTTCATACAGATAAATTTGGTTGTATTATAGCACATTTAGACAAAAAAATCAAGTTCTATTGTGTAATTTGTTCAAAAAATGCGTTAAAAATACAACAATCGCCGACAAATAAAATAAAATTAAGTGTAAAGCTGTTTGCCTTTATATAATTAAATTATTAAAACACTGATAAAACAAGGCTTTTCCTTAAAATCATATGCGGCTATTTCCTTTAAAAATGCCTATATATTGCGATTTCCTTTTCTGTGAAGCAGAACCACTTTACAGATAAATTAAACCGTTTAAGCCTCCTTTTTAGTGCGATTTCAGCCACTTGACAAAGCGTTTCTATTTTAAAGTGCAAAAAAGCGGTTATCACTGTCTTGTGATAACCGCTTTGTGGTTTTATATTCTTTATCTGACTTCCGGTGCGGGATACTCTACCCCAAAGGTGTCAACGGTTACGGATTGCATTACCTGCGCATCCAAAGGCTTATCCATCATGTCGGTGGGGACCATGATGATCTTATCAATCACATCAAGACCTTCAATAACCTTACCAAAAGCTGCATATTGACCATCTAAATGCGGTGAAGTTCCGCCCATGATGAAAAACTGTGAGCCGGCAGAATCAGGATGACCCGAACGAGCCATGGATAAAACGCCTTTTGTGTGCTTTAACTCATTCACAAAGCCGTTCATTAAAAACTCACCCTTAATGCTATAGCCCGGACCGCCTGTGCCACGGCCGTCAGGGTCGCCGCCCTGAATCATAAAACCGGGAATAACGCGGTGAAAGGTTAAACCGTTGTAAAAACCCTTTTGAACCAACGAAATGAAATTATTAACGGTATTCGGCGCAATTTCAGGATACAATTCTGCAACCATAACATCGCCGTTTTCCATTGTGAATGTCACTTTTGGATTACTCATAATTCAACTCTCCTTTACAGTATGGTAAACAATCACACATCCAAGAGATTAACCATTGTCAGATTTTTCTCTTTATGACTGCTCATTAAGCCTGTTAAAAAGGCTTTGGCAGTATCTAAACTGGTCAGACAGGGAATGGATAACTCAACTGTTTTTCTTCTGATTTTGAAACCGTCACGATCGGGACGACGACCCTTGGTTGCCGTATTGATAACCAGGTCAAAGCGTCCTTCCTGCAACAGGTCCATAATATCCGGTGTGCCTTCGTCAATTTTCGCTACAGTAGCCGCTGCAACACCATTCTTCATTAAGAAATCGGCTGTTCCCTGTGTGGAATAAATCTGATAGCCCAGTTCCTTGAAACCACGGGCAATATCAAGCATTTCTTCTTTATCGGTATCACGCACGGTGATGAGCACATTACCCTTCTCGCTCATCTTAAAGCCGGCACCCAAAAGTCCTTTATAAAGGGCTTCAGAGAAATCGGTGCTGATACCTAAAACTTCACCTGTGGATTTCATTTCAGGGCCTAAAGAGATATCAACATTGTGCAGCTTTTCAAAGGAGAATACCGGTACTTTAATGGCGATATGTGAGCCTTCCGGATGCAAGCCTGTTCCATAGCCCATATCCTTCAGTTTTTCGCCCAGTACACAGCGTGTTGCCAAATCAACCATGGGCACATTGGTAACCTTGCTGATGTATGGCACGGTTCTTGATGAACGGGGGTTAACCTCAATAACATAAATCTCGCCTTCATAGAGAACAAACTGAATGTTAACAAGACCTACAACATGCAGCGCTTTGGCCAGTTTTTCGGTGTAACTTACCAGCTGGTCGCGGATTTCCTGTGTCAGCGTGGGCGCCGGATAAACCGAAATCGAGTCACCGGAGTGAACGCCGGCACGCTCTAAATGTTCCATGATACCGGGGATTAAAATATCCGTGCCGTCACAAATGGCGTCTACCTCAATTTCTTTGCCCATCATGTATTTATCAATCAAAATGGGATGCTCCTGACGAATCATGGTGATGATATCCATAAATTCCTGTACATCCTGGTCGTTGTAGGCGATTTCCATACCCTGACCACCCAAAACATAGGAAGGACGCACCAAAACGGGATATCCCAATTCATTAGCCGCTTCTAAAGCTTCCTGATGTGTGAATACGGTTCTGCCTTGGGGACGACGGATTTTGCAGGCTTCCAAGATGTCATCAAAAACCTCACGGTCTTCTGCTGCATCAATGTCTTCTGCTTTGGTGCCTAAAATTCGCACGCCCATATCCTTTAAAGCTTCTGTCAGCTTAATGGCTGTCTGTCCGCCAAACTGCACCAAAACGCCGTCGGGCTGTTCAATTTCTAAAATGTTACCTACATCTTCTGCGGTGAGGGGCTCAAAATAGAGCTTGTCCGCTGTGTCAAAGTCAGTTGAAACCGTTTCGGGATTGTTGTTAATGATAATGGTTTCATAGCCGGCTTCACGCAAAGCCCAAACAGCGTGTACTGAGCAATAGTCAAACTCAATACCCTGACCGATTCGAATGGGGCCGGAACCGATAACCACAATCTTTTTCTTCATAGAAGAAACGGTTTCGGTGTAGTTATCATAGGTTGAATAGTAATACGGTGTAACCGCTTCAAATTCGGCTGCACAAGTATCAACCATCTTATAGGCCGGGAAAATGCCGTGCAGCTCGCGCATAGCACGAACGCCGATTTCAGAAATGCCGGAAAGGGAGGCAATCAGCTTATCGGGGAAGCACATTTTCTTGGCTTCTTTTAACAGTTCCGGTGTCAACTCTTCCTGCTGCAGATGTTTTTCCATATCAACCAGGTTTTTCAGCTTGTGTAGGAAGAATAAATCAATTGATGTAATGGTGTGAATCATGTCAATATCCACATCACGACGGAACGCCTCACAAATTACAAAGAAACGCTCATCATCAATTGTGGAAAGACGACGGACAATGTCTTTTTTGGATAAGGTCTTAAGCTTCTTTAAGTCAAAGGACATAACGCCCAGTTCAAGACAACGAACCGCCTTCATCAATGCGCCTTCAATGTTGTCCGAAATGGCCATAACCTCACCAGTTGCCTTCATCTGTGTGCCCAAAGTTCTCTTGGCTTTTACAAACTTGTCAAAAGGCCATTTGGGGAACTTAATAACGCAATAGTCAATGGTGGGCTCAAAGCAAGCACAGGTTTTGCCTGTAACGGCATTGACAATCTCATCAAGACCATAGCCAATGGCAATTTTAGAAGCAACCTTGGCAATGGGATAACCGGTTGCCTTCGATGCTAAAGCAGATGAGCGGGACAAACGGGGGTTAACTTCAATAACCGCATATTCAAAGCTTTCAGGATGCAGCGCAAACTGACAGTTGCAGCCGCCTTCAATACCCAGAGCATGAATGATGTTTAAAGATGCATTGCGCAGCATCTGATATTCTTTATCGCTGAGGGTTTGTGCCGGTGCAATAACCACAGAGTCACCGGTGTGAACGCCTACGGGGTCAATGTTTTCCATAGAGCAAACGGTGATGGCATTGCCCTTACCGTCACGAATCACTTCAAACTCAATTTCCTTCCAGCCGGAAATACATTTTTCAATCAACACCTGATGCACGCGGGAAAGGCGCAAACCATTTGAAGCAATTTCTTTAAGCTCTTCTTCATTGTTAACAATCCCGCCGCCGGTACCACCCAGGGTATAAGCGGGGCGCACAATAACAGGATAGCCGATTTCTTCGGCAAATGCCAGGGCATCTTCGCAACTTTCAACCACCAAAGAGGCAATGCAGGGCTCGCCAATGGATTCCATGGTGTCTTTAAACGCCTGACGATCTTCGGCCATTTTAATGGCTTCGGTAGCCGTACCCAAAAGACGCACATTCATTTTCTCCAAGTAGCCCTCTTCAGCCAACTCCATGGCAAGATTTAAGCCGGTCTGTCCGCCTAAAGTGGGCAGAATGCTGTCGGGTCTTTCAATTTCAATGACCTTACGCACCGATTCAGCCACCAAAGGCTCAATATATATCTTATCGGCCATCATTTTGTCGGTCATAATGGTGGTGGGGTTTGAGTTGATTAAAACAACTTCAATTCCCTCTTCCTGCAAGGCACGACATGCCTGTGTGCCTGCATAGTCAAATTCGGCTGCCTGACCAATGATAATCGGGCCTGAACCAATAACTAAAACTTTTTTTACATCTTCATACTTAGGCATTGCCGTTACCTCCCATCATGCTAATAAACTCTTCAAAAAGATATTTCGATGTTTTAGCGCCCGGCTTTGAATCCGGATGGAACTGCAGGGTGAATGCCGGCAAGTTCTGATACCGAATGCCTTCAACGCTCTGATCGTTTAAATTGATGTGGGTAACTTCTGCAACCGATGCATCCAAGCTATCAGCCACAACAGCGTAACCATGGTTTTGAACCGTTACAAAGGTTTGATCTTTCTTCAAATCTTTAACCGGCTGATTGGCGCCACGGTGACCAAATTTTAACTTCTCTGTTTTGCCGCCCATGGCCAGCGCTGCCAATTGATGACCCAGGCACACGCCAAAGAAGGGCTTGCCGGAAGCCATGAGCTTCTTAACCTCCGCAATCTCCTCTTTGTAGTCCTCCGGGTTACCCGGACCGTTTGACAGCATAATGCCATCCGGATTTTGCGCCAAAACAACCTCTGCTTTGGTTTTTGCAGGATAAACCGTAACGGTAGCCCCTTTTGAAACCAAAGACTCTAAAATGCTCTTTTTCAGGCCATAATCCATCATCGCCACATGAATGTCCCCTTCACCTACGGTGTAAGGCTCTTTGCAGGTCACTTCATCTGCCAAAAAGCCTACTTTATATGACTGTATGGCATCTTTATGTTCTTCAAAATCAAATGGCTCTTCGGTTGTAATCATACCGTTCATGGCACCGTGTGTTCTGATAATCTTTGTCAGGGCACGGGTGTCAATGCCGGTAATGGCAATTACATTCTCGCTGATTAAAAACTCTTCCAAATCTTCTTCACTGCGGAAGTTGTTGGGATAAGCCGCACATTCTTTCATAATCAAACCCTTGATTTGTGCTTTTTCGGACTGGCAATCTTCACGGTTAACACCGTAATTACCAATGATTGGATAGGTCATAGTAACAATTTGACCTGCATAGGTGGGGTCTGTGATAGCTTCAACATAGCCCGTCATCCCGGTTGTGAACACAATTTCACCAACGGTTGTGCCTGTGGCGCCTATGCTTTTGCCTTCAAACACAGTACCGTCAGCCAGTGCTAAAAATGCTTTTTTCATGACATTGCTCCCTTTCTGATGTAATTACAACATGCTGTTTCTATTTTGCAAGCTATTAAATATACTGCAAAATATCATCCCGCATGCGAAGTGCTTCTTCTCTTGCTGCTGCGCCAAATTCTTCCTGGGCACACTGGCTCTTTTGCCATGCACACATAATCCCACGGGAAGAGTTAACAATGGCGCCTAAACCGTTTTTATCAAAAGCGCAGGCAGCATCTTGTCCGCCGCCACCTTGTGCACCGTAGCCGGGCACTAAAATATAGGCCTTTGGCATTAAACTGCGCAGCTCTTTAAGCTGTTTGGGATAAGTAGCGCCTACAACGGCACCCACCGGTGTGTAGCCATACTTGCCTTCTAAGCCTTCTCCCCAACTGTTAACCAAAGCCGCCATTTTTTGATAAATGGTTTCTTCACCCACAGTCAAATCTTGCAGCTCGCCGGAGGAAGGATTTGAGGTTTTTACCAGGGCAAAAATGGTTTTACCATATTCTGCACAGTCTTTAACAAAGGGTTTAATGCCATCGGTGCCCAAATAACCGTTTACGGTTAAACCGTCACTTGAAAGCTCGTTTATAACATCAATTTCCCCTGCCTGAATATGGCCTAAATACGCCGCAGAATAAGCCTCTGCTGTTTTGCCGATGTCATTGCGCTTACCGTCTAAAATCACATACATACCTTTTTCACGGGCATAGGAGATGGTATCGGCCAGTGCATTAAGACCGGAAAGGCCATACATTTCATAGTAAGCAGACTGGGGTTTAACAGCCGGCACAATATCGCAAAGTGAATCAATCAGGCCCTTATTAAAGACCAGCAACGCTGCGCCCACGGCCTTATTGGTTTTGCCGTGCTCTGCCACAGCTTTTTCCCGGATAAATTCCGGTATATACTCCCAACGGGGGTCAAGACCCGCAACCGTGGGGTTGTTTTTTTCTTTAATTTTTTCAATTAAACGATCAATTGACATTTTTCTCTCTCCTTTGTTCAAATTATGCCTGCAATTTTCCCTCTTTGACAACAATTTTACCGTCTACAAGGGTATACGCTACCTTGCCATAGAGCTGATAGCCATGGTAAGGTGAATTTTTAGATTTTGAAGCAAAGCTTTTGGTATCCACTTCATAGGGTGTTTCAATGTCGAAAATAACAATATCCGCATCTTCGTTTACGGCCAGTCTGCCCTTTTTGATGCCTAAAATATCGGCCGGCAGACTTGTCATATGCTTTAAGAGATCTAAAAGGCTCAGCTTGTTTTCTTTCACCAGATAGGTAATGCCCAAAGGCAAGGCTGTTTCAAGACCCACAATGCCGTTTAAAGCCGCTGCAAATTCAACATCTTTTTCATCTTCATGGTGGGGTGCATGGTCTGTGGCAATGGCATCAATGGTTCCATCAGCAAGACCGGCAATAATCGCTTCCACATCCTTTGCGGTTCGCAGAGGCGGATTCATTTTTGCATTGGTATTAAAGCCTTCAACGGCATCTTCTGTCAAGGTGAAATAATGGGGGCAGGTTTCTGCTGTAACGCGAATACCACGACGTTTAGCCTGTCTTACAATTTCCACACTACCCTCTGTGCTCACATGAGCAATATGAATTCGTTTCTTAAGCTCACCGGCAATGATAACATCACGAGCAAGCTGCACCTCTTCGGCTGCATTGGGAATGCCCTTCAAGCCCAAACGGGTTGCAACGGGGCCTTCATTCATAAAACCGCCGGCTAAAGAAAGCTCTTCACAATGAGAAATAACCAGGGTGTTAAACATATCGGCATATTCAAGAGCACGGCGCATCAGTTCGGGGTTTGAAACAGGATGACCGTCATCGGAAACGGCAACAGCACCGGCTGCACGCATATCGCCAATTTCGGCCAGTTGCTCACCCTTTTGACCTTTGCTGATGGCGCCAATGGGCCAAACATGCACACTGCCCTCTTTTTCTGCCTTATTCTTAACAAATTCAATCAAAGCCGCATTATCAAGAACGGGGCTTGTGTTTGGCATGCAGGCAACCGAGGTAAAACCACCCATAGCCGCAGCCTGCGTGCCGCTTTTAATATCTTCTTTATATTCCTGACCCGGCTCACGCAAATGACAATGCATGTCGATTAAACCGGGGGCAACAATCTTGTTGGTTGCATCAATCACCAAAACATCAGAAGAAACCGATATGTTTTCTTCAATTTTTTGAACCTTACCGTCTGCAATGTAAACATCACAAACCGCATCAAAGCCGTCTGCAGGGTTCATGACCCGACCGCCTTTAATTAAAATTTCCATATCGATCGCTCCTTTTTGCTAAAATGTTTAAAATAGCCATACGCACGGCCACGCCGTTGGTCACCTGCTCGTCAATCACAGCTCTGTCTAGCTTAATGGCATCTGTGCAAAGCTCAATGCCGCGATTCACCGGGCCCGGATGCATCACCAGCGCATCGGGTTTAGCATGCCGCAGTCTTTTTTCGTCAACACCAAAGAATTTGGAATATTCACGCATGCTGGGCAAAAGTCCGTTTTGCTGGCGTTCCTTTTGCAAGCGCAAGCACATAACAACATCGGCATCTTTAATGGCGCGGTCAACATCTTCATAGGCTGTGACGCCCAAAGACTCAATATCTCTCGGCATTAAGGTTGAAGGTCCACCAACAACCACTTCCGCACCCAGTTTCTGCAGACCGTATATGTTAGAACGGGCCACACGGCTGTGGGCCACATCGCCAATAATGGCAACCTTAAGCCCCTCGATTTGTCCTTTTTTCTCTTTCATGGTCAGCATGTCCAAAAGGGCTTGTGTGGGATGCTCATTCATGCCGTCACCGGCGTTAATAACCGAGGCATTTACATGCTTTGCAATTAAATGCGGTGCGCCGGACATCTGATGACGAATGACGATAACATCTGTGCCCATCACATCTAAGGTGCGGGCTGTATCAATCAGGCTTTCGCCCTTTTGCACACTGGAGCCGGAGGCTGTGATGTTGGCTGCATTGGCACTCATATATTTAGAAGCCAGTTCAAAAGAAAGGCGTGTACGAGTGCTGTTTTCATAAAATAGCGTTACCACGGTTCTGCCCTGCAGGTGGGGTGTTTTTTTAACATCTTGCACCAAAATTTGCTTCATAATCTCTGCCTGATACAAAATGTATCTTATTTCTTCTGCTGAAAGCTCTTTTATGCCCAGCAAGTCTTTTGTTGAAAGTTTCACCCTTATACCTCCTTTGTTTCTGCATGCTTGCTCAATGATACGCCGTTTTTGCCGTCTAATTCTTCAAAGCAAACATGAACCACCTCATTGCGGGAGGTTGGCATATTTTTTCCAACATAATCGGCGCGAATGGGCAACTCACGGTGACCCCGGTCAACCATAACGGCCAGTTCAATTTTCGCCGCACGACCCAGTTCCATAACCGCCTCAATGGCGGCTCTAGCTGTTCGGCCAGTAAAAAGAACATCATCAACTAAAATAATCTTTTTGCCAATCACCATAAAATCAATATTGGTGCCGTTGATAACCGGCATTTCAGAAAGAAGGCTTAAATCGTCACGGTAAAAGGTGATGTCTAAAATACCCATGGGTAAATCAGTGCCCTCAAGCTCTTTCAGTTTTTCACGCAAGCGATTGGCCATCAGCACACCGCGACGCTGAATGCCGATGATAGCCAAATTCTCAACGCCTTTATTTTTTTCAATAATTTCAAAGGCAATACGCGTAATGGCACGCTGCATAGCAGCTTCATCCATAACAACAGAACAGTTTTTGTCCATTTAAAAGCCTCCTCGTTATATTTTGATTTTAAAAAAGCCCTCATCGCAGAATGCGATAAGGGCATATAGGCATGCTTATAGACAGCGCCAATGGATGTATACTGTTTTAAGCACCTTATCAGCATCTCTGTACCGATTTAAAGGTTGTTTTTTATAGTATAGCATATCCGCATTGATTTGTCCAGTTTTTTTTACACTTTTTTTCAAAAATTTTGAGTGTTTTTTATTGGCACAAAGTCAGCTTGCCATCAACAAAATGATAGGCCTTATCACAAAAGGCTAACGCTGCTTTCTTGTGGGATACAAGCACGCATGTTTTGTCTTGTTGACTTTTTAGTGCCTGCAAAATCGCAAGCTCCGTGTCTTCATCCAGTGCCGAGGTTGCCTCGTCAAGCAATAAAACCGGGGCATCACTGATTAAGGCTCTTGCAATGGCAAGCCGCTGGATTTGTCCCTCAGATAAGCCCAAACCACCTTCGCCTAAAACGGTGTCAAGGCCATCGGGCAATTCCTGAATATAGTCCCAGATTTGCGCTACTTTAGTCGCCTCGCAAATCGCTTCTTCTGTCACATCGGTTCTAAAGAACATAATATTTTCACGAATGGTGCCCGAAACAATTAAGTTGCCTTGCGGCACATAGGCAAACATCCGTTTTTTCTCTTGTTGCAGGTCACAGGCGGCGCCATCAGGCAGGTTAAGTTTCGCCTCACCGGATTGAACGGGCAAAATACCCAGCATAACTTTTAAAAGCGTGCTTTTGCCCATACCCGAAGTGCCGGTTATCACAACAAATTCGCCTTTATTAACTGCAAAATCGGCATGGCTCAAAACCGGCTCATCCCGATAGCCAAAAGAAACATCCTTTAAAGTAATGGACGACCAGGGAGCATCATTCCAATCGCTGCGGCTCTGTACCGGGTCATCAGGCAAATCGGCAAGCTCCGTAATGCGTTCTGCCGAAGCCAGCATAGCATAATATTGCGGTAATAACGAAGACAGCCCCTGAAACGGTGTTTGAATCTGCCCCACCAATTGCAGCATGGCGGTCAGCGTACCAAAGGTCATAACGTCAATTGAAATTTTATAGGCGCCCCAGGCAAGCGCCACATAGTAACCGGCCGTTAAGCCAATATAAAAGAAAACATTGGCAATAATGCTGATTTTATTGCGCTTTAATGTTAATTTAAAGTGGTCAAATTGAATATTTCGGCTGTTTTCAGCTGCCGCTACGCCACAGCCAAAGGATTTAATAACCAAAATGTTTTTGAGCGCCTCTTGCATAAAGGATTTAACCTTGCCGTCTGCTGCCTGACAGTCTTTATGTAACTGTTTCATGCGTTTTCTGTATAGGCAGGCTGTAGCAAAAACCAAAGGACCGACCATTAAGCAAAGTAGCGCAAAAAAAGGGTCTAATTTGTACAGTGCCAAAAAGCAGGCAACAATTTTGGTTACATAGAAAAACAAATTGGGTACCATCTGCAAAAGTCCTGTGGAAATCACTGAAACATCACTGTTGATGCGGTTTAAAAGTTCACCGGAGTGATAAGATGCAATTTGCATATAGTCTTTTTGCATAATGAACTTAAAAACATTGGTTTTAACACGAATCTGAAAGCGTCCACTCACATGAATGTTGGCAAGTGACAGTAAAATATCCAAAACAAGCTGCACAACCAAAAAAACAAATAAAACAACACCGGCCTGCCACAAGTTACCCGCTGCCTGACCGGTTGCAATATCGAGTACATTCTTTGAGTGCAAGGCAAACGCAACGCCCATTAAGGAAAGCAGCACACCGATAAAGGTGATCAGCGCAATGCCGGGCCATATAAGCTTTGCCTGTTTAAGAATCCATTTCATGTTACTTCTCCATTCGTTTCAAACGCTTAATAACGCGAGCCACGCGGATAGCAAGAGGATATAGCCACTTTCGGCTCTCCTTTGCACTGCCCCACAAAATGCTGTAAATCCGATACCACCAGGTTTTGCAGGAAACATAATAGTCCCCATGATAAAAGCCAACTACCTTTGCCATAACCTGCTCTTCTTTAATGGGGCCTTCTACATCAATCTGATTGTCGCCCAGCAGGGTGTAACCTTCAGGACTGCAGGCAACAATTCTGTGCATAACCGCCTCGCCTGTGGTGCGAACAAACAGGATAATATCAAATTTTTTAACTTTCTCTGCCCGCTGGAGCAACACGCTGTCTGTCCGGTCGCGTAGCATGGGAAACATGCTGATTCCGGTGACCGTCATGCGAACTTGCTTGCCGGCAGCAAACATTTCTTCCAAAAATGGTAAAAGAAATTTTGTTTCGACCTGCTTTTGTTGAATGTTAGGCTTCATCTAAAATTTTATTCTCCTTTAAAATGTTGATAAAGTCTTTTACATCAGCCCGTGCTGTTTCTGCATCAATGGCATATTCGGTGGTCATTGCCTCAACAAGTTCGTCCTCTGTGCAGGATTTTTGCAGACATTGCCACAAAAAAGCACCACTTTCATTCAATGTGAGCATGAGCTGCAGATTCACTAAATTTTCACCTACAGGTACGGCAACTGTGCTACCTGCAATGGTTTTAATAACAAAGCCTTCCTTAATTTTCATAACGAAAGTCCTCCGCAACATTATCTTTCTTTTTATTGTACTATAATGTAAAAGAAAAAACAAGATGAAATTCACATTTTATCTTTTACATTTTTTCCATTTTATGTTTTCTCTCCTCTGCCCCTTGCACAGAAAGAAAATATGTGATATAATGTAATTACTTTTACTTTAGGAGGAAAAGCAAATGAAAAAATTTTTGGTTTTAACTTTAGCAGCACTGCTTATGGTGTCTCCAATCGGTTTTTCTGCCTCCGCTCTTTCCTTTTCCGATTTAGCAGAATCCCATTGGGCATATAACGATGTGCAGACTCTAGTGAATGACGGAACGGTTTCCGGTTATGTTGATGGTTCATTCCGTCCGAACGGCACCGTAACCCGCGCTGAATTTGTTAAAATGTTAGGTGCCGGTTCCTTCCAGCGTGCACAAGGCTATGATGATGTTGCTGTGTCTCATTGGGCATATAACTACATAATGAAATCCGGCTTCCCTGAAGATGGCACAAACAAATTCCAGCCCGACCAACCCATCACACGCGGACTGGTTGCCGAGCTTTTGTGGAATCGTGGCGGCAAGGTTAGCGATGCTTATGCCCCCAGCATTATTACCGACCAATATGCCAAAGTGCCCCAAGCGGCTGCCTGGGTATATGAAACTGGTTTAATCCAAGGTGATGACGGCGTAAATCTTCGTTTAGATGATACATTAAGTCGTGCTGAAGCGGCTGTTTTAATCATTCGTGCCCGTTCAGCCGGTGGCACAAAGGTGAACTTTGCCGATACCGTCAGCCCCAAGATTATTGAAAACCTTTATAACGGTTTAAATCTTTTTGACGGAAAAGCCTATGACCCCGATGCCACCATTACAAATGGTGAAATGGCACGGGCTGCTCTGCGCCTTGGCACAGAAAAAAATGTCCTTACTTATGTGAACCAGCCCACCGCCGGTGCTGATTTTAAACATGAATATGCCATGGACTTGGCTGTTGTTTGCAACCAAACTTTGGGCACCGATAACTTAAATGCAAAATTCGCTGATCAAAAGGCCACCTTTGCTGATACTGTCGCTGCCGTTGTTTATCAGATGATTGCAAAATCAAAAGACGGCGTTGGCTACGGTTCAAAAACAAGCGGACTTTCCGTTGCAAGAAACGACATGATGAACATCTGCCTGACTTTTGCAAAAAAGAACGGCATCATCACCTTGAAAGAAGATTTAACAGCGCCTATCACGCTGCGCGACTTTACCATTCTCTGCATGCTGCTTGATAACAAAATTGGCACACAGACTGATATTACAACTGAAATTCATCCTTTTACCGGTAAGTTAAAGCAATACGACCATTCCCTGCTTTTAAGTGAGACACCCTATGGCAACTATCAGGTAATTTTAAAAGACATTGCCTCCATTTATAAGATGGCACCTGTGTCCGCTAAAAAACCACCGGCTGCAAGCTATAATTTTGCCCGTGAATACAGTTCTGTTTTCAGCAGTTTCCTATTCTACTTATCCGCAGCAATTGAAGAGCGTTCCGGTGCCGATGTATGCTTTACTTATTATCCCTCTTTGGTTTGGGAAAATGACTTAAGCTACAGTTTGCGTGTAGGTTGTGAAATTACTGAAATGAACGGTGTTAAGAATTTTAGCGAAATATTCCCCACATCATCCGGTGTAAAGGGAGCTGACACTGAACTTAAGCAAGGGTCTACTGTGTTCTTTGATGTGGCTTTTGGCAAAACCATTAGTGGCATCACCGTAACCGCTGAATCCGCTTATGTAGAACAAATCATTTCTATTTCAAAATAATAAAATCCATTTGATAAAATCAAATTATATACGGCCTTGCAAAAAATGAGGGGTTTCCCCTCATTTTTTTGTTTTATCACGGTGGTTTTATCCTCGTAAAAATCTTTCATGCTGCCTACCTTTATTTCTCTTATATAATAATAAAAAAAATACTCTATTTCTTAAAAAAACAATTGTTTTCTTTGACGATTTATGGTAAAATGAAATGTAACGCTTTTATATACAATTTACAGGGAGGCATTTTTACACATGGAAATGAATGTAATCACAAAACAATTGGGCATGCTCGCCATCATTATGCTGTTGGGCTTTATCGGCGTTAAAACAAAGTACTTAAAGCCTGAGCTTAAAGACAGCATATCTAAAATCATTTTGAACATAACATTGCCCTTATTAAATTTAACCGCCATTTCAAGCCAAGAACTTCACACAGAAATGCTTGTGAATGCCGGCATTATTGCTGCACTTGCCGTTGTCGCAATGGCCGTTATGCTCCTTGTGGGCTTTATGTGGGCAAAAGTATTTCGATTAAAACCGGCCACAATGGTTATGCACAGTTGCATGAGTGCCTCCGGTAATGTTGTTTTCTTAGGCTATCCTCTTGCAACGGCTCTCTTTGGTCCTGAAGGCTTTTTCTATGCCGTTGTTTATGCACTTGTTAATGAATTTTTGGTTTGGACTTTAGGCCTTTTTGTTATCACAAAAACCACAACAGGCAATGCCAAGGCCGGCCTTAAAAATTTAGTAAATGCCAACACCATCAGCTTGGTTGTGGCAGTCCTTATGCTGATATTCAAATTGCGCTTGCCTTCTGTTCTTCACGAGCCTTTGGCGACAGTCGGTTCCATGACAACAAGCCTTTCTATGCTGTTTATCGGTATCACATTAGCAACCATCAACCTAAAAGGACTGTATAAGCGGTTCAGTATTTTCACTGTTGTTCTGTTTAAAATGATTCTAATTCCCTTTGCGGTTATTGCACTACTCAGCCCTCTGCCTCTCAACAAAATTTTGTTTGGCGTTTTGGTTCTGCAAATGGCAATGCCCGGACAGTCTGTTTTAACCATTATTGCAAATGAATATAATGCGGATTACCAATATGCAACCGAGTGTATTTTCATCACAACGGTTTGCTGCCTGGCAACTCTACCGTTAGTGTATTGGTTCCTGTCGTTATTTGTTTAAACTAAAATTTGAAAGGATGATTTTAAATGGCAAAAGCACCAAAAGCTGCTGTTATCATGGGAAGCGACTCTGACTTTCCCGTTGTTAAAAAATGTATTGTTATGTTAAAAAAATTCGGCATTGAGGCTGATGTTCGTGTCATCTCCGCTCACAGAACACCCGAAATTGCCGCAGAATATGCCAAAAACGCACAGAAAAACGGCATCGATGTGATTATTGCTGCCGCCGGAAAAGCTGCGCATTTAGCCGGCGTTTTGGCAGCCTTTACAACCTTGCCTGTTATTGGCATCCCCATGAAATCTTCAACTCTTGACGGTCTTGATTCCCTTTTGTCGGTTGTGCAGATGCCCAAGGGCATTCCCGTAGCAACCGTTGCCGTTGACGGCGCTGAAAATGCTGGCATTTTAGCTGCACAGATTCTGGCGCTAAAATATGAAGAAATCACACCTAAACTTGCTGCCTTTAAGGCCGATATGACCGCAGAAGTGCAGGCAAAGGATGAAGCTCTGCAAAAAGAGGTTGCCTCGCTGTAAGTTATCGGCCGGCAACGATTTACCATCACTTAATGTCTTGTGACGAAATTTAGGACAGGAGAAATTTATGATTAGAGCAAAAAAGTCTTTACAGGATGCAGCACCTTATGCACCGGGCAGACCCATTGAAGAAATTAAGAGAAAATTTGGTCTTTCCGCTGTCACAAAGCTTGCTTCAAACGAAAATCCGCTGGGTGCCTCACCCCTGGCCCGTGAGGCTGTTTTGCGTGCTGCCGATAAAATCTTTTTATATCCCGACCCGGATGCATACGCTCTCCGGCAAGCCTTGTCTGCTCATTTAGAAACCGCTCCTGAAAATCTTGTGTTCGGCACAGGCAGTGATGGTTTGATTGAGCTGATTTGCAAAACCTTTTTATCAGAGGGTGATGAAAGCATTGTCCCCCACCCTTCTTTTTCCCTTTATGAACTTAACATTCTCTCTGCCGGCGCTGTGCCTGTACGGGTGCCCTTAACGGAAAATAAATATTACAGCCCTGTGGATATGCTGGATTATATCACCGATAAAACCCGCATCATCTGGCTGTGTAACCCCAACAACCCCACAGGCGGTATGTATACCCAAGCTGAGCAGGAAGCTTTTTTAAAGGCTGTGCCTGATAACATCTTAGTTGTGATTGATGAGGCATATTATGAATATGCTTGTGGCGAAAAAAACTATCCCGACAGCTTTGAGGCCCTTAAAAACCGCAAAAACATTATCATTCTGCGTACATTTTCTAAAATATATGGCCTGGCTGGCCTTCGAATCGGCTACGGCATTACACATCCTGCCATAGCCGCAGAACTCGAAAAGGTGCGTCCGCCTTTTAATGTTTGTCTGCCTGCCCAAGAGGCGGCGGTGGCAGCTCTCGGTGACGGCGATTTTGTCAGCCGTTCTTTAAAAGAAAATAAAGAAAATAAAAAATATCTCGAAAATGCTTTTAACGAAATGGGTCTTTCTTTCATTAACAGTGCCACCAATTTCATTGCGGTGGACACGGGCAAAGATGCCAAAACCGTTTATGAGCAATTGCTTGCCCGGGGCTACATCGTTAAAGGCGGTCATGTTTTAGGTTTCCCCGGTTATTTGCGGGTGACCATTGGCACAAAAGAAGAATGCGAGGGCTTTATTAACGCCCTGAAAGAGGTTTTAAAAGAACTGTAAAATAAATACAGCCTTTTGGCTTTTGAAAGGAGCGCAAAGCGTTTCATGAAAACCGTTTCACACGAAGAACAAAAAGAACAAATTGCCTATATGACGCGCATTGCAAACATCCTCTGCGATACAACGCCAAAAGCCATGGTGATTACCTATGGCTGTCAACAGAACGAAAACGATTCAGAGCGCCTTTCCGGCATGCTTGCTAAGATGGGTTATACCTTCACTGATAAAAAAGAAGAAGCCGACCTGATTCTTTATAACACCTGTGCCGTTCGTGAAGGCGCCGAGCAGCGTGTTTTGGGTAACATCGGTGCCCTTTCTCATGAAAAACGCCGAAGACCCAATCTTTTAATCGGTCTTTGTGGCTGCATGATGCAACAACCTCACATGGCCGAAACCATAAAACGAAAATACAAGCATGTGTCCATGGTATTTGGAACCCATGTTTTGCATAAATTCCCTCAATTTTTGTATGAGGCATTGATTGAACAAAAACGCGTCATTGATATAACCGATTCAGAAGGCGTGATTGCCGAAGACATTCCCATTTATCGAAGCGGCGACCCAAAGGCCTGGGTTTCCGTTATGTATGGGTGTAACAATTTCTGCACATACTGTATTGTGCCGTATGTCCGTGGTCGTGAGCGCAGTCGCATGCCTGAAAAAATCATGGAAGAAATAACGGATTTAGTCCGCCGTGGTGTCACCGAGGTGACACTACTCGGTCAGAATGTTAACGCCTACGGCAAGGATTTGGATTCAGACATTAACTTTGCTGATTTGCTCCGCAAGGTGAACGCTGTTGATGGCCTGCGCCGCATCCGGTTTATGACCTCACATCCCAAAGACATGAGCGACGAGTTGATTTGCGCCATGGCCGAATGTGAAAAGGTAATGCCCCAGCTGCACTTGCCCTTCCAGGCCGGCAGTGACCGGATTCTTGCCGCTATGAACCGGCGCTATACCCAGGCACAATACTTAGATTTGGTTAAGCGTGTGCGGGATAAGGTGCCAAACATCACCTTGAGCACCGATATCATCGTAGGCTTTCCCAATGAATCCGAAGACGATTTTGAAGAAACCATTCATGTTTTAGAGGCTGTTCGGTTTGATACTGTGTTTTCATTTATTTATTCCAAAAGAACCGGCACGCCGGCAGCCGAAATTGATGACAAAGTGACCGACGAAGAAAAACACCGTCGTTTTGATCGACTTTTAGAAGTGCAAAACCGCATTTCAAGGGAGATTAACGATGCCTGCCTGGGTCAAACTTTTGAGCTTTTAGTTGAAGGCGAAAGCAAGACAGATAGCGATATGCTCACCGGTCGCACACCTGGCGGTAAAATTATCAACTTCCCCAAAGCAGAGGGACTTTCTGCCGGTGACTATGTAAATGTAACGGTCGATAAAACAAACACCTGGTCTTTAACCGGTAAAATTCAATAAATACAGTTAAAATGCTATTAAGATAAGCGGAGGAAATAAAAATGGAAGAAATTTTAAAAAAGGCACATGAATTAGGTGAGCTTTTAGCCGTTTCAGAAGAATTAGGTCGCTATCAGGAGCAGGAAATGGCATTCCAGAGCGATGAAGCAGCACAAAAAGCTGTTGCTGAATACGAACAAAAGAGCATTGAATTATCCGAAGAAATGCACAACAGCTCCATGACCCCCGAAAAGTTAGAGGGCTTTCGCAATCGCATGAACGAAAACATGAAAATTTTAACCCAAAATGCCACAGCTCGTGAATATTTAGAAGCAAAATCGGCTTTTAATAAAGTGATTACACAGGTGAACGAAATTCTTGCCTATCATATTCGTGGCGAAGAAAACAGCGGTGGTTGCAGCGGTCATTGCAGCAGCTGCAGCGGTTGCCACTAAAATTCACAAAATAATTAACGATGGGAGGGACACCACATGACACCGGCAATGGAACGATATTTTGAACTAAAAAAAGATTACCCCGATTCAATTTTATTCTTTCGCATGGGCGATTTTTATGAAATGTTTTCTGATGATGCCCGTTTGGCTGCCCAAGTGCTTGATTTAACACTCACCAGCCGCCAGAAGAATGCCCTTGGCAAGCCGGATGTTGAAAATAATCCCATGTGCGGTGTGCCCTTTCATGCAGCCGATGTATATATCGGTCGCCTGACCGCTAAAGGATATAAGGTGGCCATTTGTGAACAAATGGCGCTGCCCGGCGAGGTGAGCGGCGTTTTGCCCCGTGATGTTGTGCGGGTAATCACTCCCGGAACCATCACTGACACAACACAACTCGAAGACAAGAAAAACAATTTTCTTTGTGCCGCCTATGGCGAAGGTTCTGCCATTGGTGTTGCCTTTGCTGACATCAGCACCGGCGAGCTGTTTTTGGTCACTCTCCCCTCTTGGCAACGACTTTTAGACGAATTGGCAAGATACGCACCGGCAGAAATTATTCTCTCTCGCTCTCTTTATGAAATTGACGGACTGCGGGATGAAATTGCCCTTCGCTTTCAAACACGATTAGACCCGGCACCAAAAGAGCCGGATTGGGCCCTTTCGCAAGACCTTATTTTAAAACAATTTAATGTTGAAACATTGGATGAGCTCTCTCTGCCGCAAGACAACCATGTGGTGAAAACTCTGGGCATTTTGCTTGACTACCTCACCGAAACACAAAAAACCTTTTTGGCGCACATCCGCCACATCCGGCATTATGCCGCTGATGAATATATGGAAATTGATGCAGGCTCTCGCTTTAACCTAGAGTTGACATCATCCATGCGTATGTCTACCAAAAAAGGCTCTCTTTTGTGGGTCCTTGATAAAACCAAAACCGCCATGGGCGGCAGAATGCTGAAAAGCTTTATAGAAAAACCGCTGACAAGCTGCACCAAAATTCAAAAAAGGCTCTATGCTGTTGAAGCCTTGGTAAAAGCAAACGAACTGCGCTTTGACTTAATGGGCGCATTGGGCGAGATTCAGGATTTGGAGCGCTTAATCGGTCGAATTGTTTGTAAATCGGCAACTCCGAGAGAACTTTTAGCGCTAAAGCGGTCTTTACTTGTTCTGCCGGAGATTGAATTGCTTTTGGCACGCATTGATTCACCTTTAATTTATGAATTATGTGCTCAGCTTGATACGCTGGGTGATGTTTTGGATTTATTAGAAACCTCCATAAGCGATGATGCTCCCAACACCCTTCGTGAAGGCGACATTATCAAAACCGGCTACGATGCCGATGTTGACATTGACCGTGACATGAAGCAAAATGGCCACAATGCCGTCACACGCATGGAAGAGACCGAACGGGAGCGTACGGGCATTAAAACCTTAAAAATCGGTTATAACCGTGTTTTTGGCTATTATATTGATGTCCCCAAATCTTTTCAGGGCGAAGTGCCGGAGGATTACATTCGCAAACAGACCCTTGCCAACAACGAGCGCTATATCAACGCCGACTTAAAGGCTTTAGAGGATAAACTATTAGGCGCTGAAGAACGCCTGCGCCAGCGAGAATATAAATTATTCTGCGACATTCGCGATACCGTTGCCTTAGAGGTTGAGCGTGTGCAACAAACCGCAACGGCTCTTGCCGTTACTGATGTTCTCTGCTCTTTTGCCGAGGTGGCTGTGAAGAATAACTATACCATGCCCACCGTGACGGTTGATGACGCTATCAGCATCAAAGACGGACGACACCCCGTTGTTGAAAAAATGCTGAAAAATGAGCTGTTTGTTCCGAACGATACCACCATGAACTGCAAAGATGACCGCTTCTTGATTGTAACCGGTCCCAACATGGCCGGTAAGTCTACATACATGCGACAGGTGGCTCTGATTGTAATTATGGCGCAAATTGGTTCCTTTGTTCCGGCATCTGCCTGCACTATAGGTATTTGTGATAAAATTTTCACCCGAATCGGTGCATCCGATGATTTAACTGCTGGTCAAAGTACCTTTATGGTGGAAATGACAGAACTATCCAATATTTTAAAAAATGCCACCAGCAAAAGCCTGCTGCTCTTGGATGAAATCGGTCGTGGCACCAGCACCTTCGACGGTCTGGCTATTGCCTGGAGTGCAGCTGAATACATAGCCAATCCCAAACGGCTTGGCGCAAAATCTCTCTTTGCAACACATTACCATGAGCTGACCGTTTTAGAAGGTCGGCTTGACGGTGTTAAAAACTATTCGATTGCCTGCAAAAAACGGGGCGACAGCGTCACTTTCCTGCGGCGTATTGTCCGTGGTGGTGCTGATGACAGTTACGGCATCGAGGTTGCCGCTTTGGCCGGTCTTCCCAAGCAGGTGGTGAGCCGTGCAAAAGAAATTTTAGCTGAAATTGAAGCAAAAGGTGGCCGGCCTACTCTGCCTGAGCCTATTGAAAATGCAGAAGAAAGTCCGCAGCTTGCCATTTCTGATATACAGACATCTGAAATTACTGACCGGTTAAATGCATTGGATATCAGCACGCTGACACCGATTGAGGCTATGAACATTCTCTTTGAACTGCAAAAAATTGCAAAGAGCTGACCCATAAAACGAAAGGATGTGAAAATGGCATGAAAATTTTGTCTGAAAACCGCAAAGCCCGTCATGATTATTTCATTGATGAAACCTTTGAAGCTGGCATTTCCCTGTGCGGCACAGAGGTTAAATCCATCCGCAAGGGTGCGGTGAACTTAAAAGACAGTTTTGTCAGCTTTCACAGTGGCGAAGCCATTATTAAAAACATGCATGTCAGCCCTTATGAGCAGGGAAACATTTTTAACCGTGACCCTCTTCGTGACCGGCGTCTACTGCTTCACAAACGGGAGATTGATTATTTATATGGTGCCGTAAAGCAAAAGGGTTTTTCCGTGATTCCCCTTTCCATTTATTTAAAAGGCAGCCTGGTTAAAATGCAAATCGGTCTTGCCCGAGGTAAAAAACTCTATGATAAACGAAGCGACATGGCCGCCCGAGACGCTAAACGCAACATGGACAGAGCCATTAAAGAGAAAAATCAATAATAACCAGGCACAAAGAAAACAGCCACAGACTAAAAGTCTGTGGCTGTTTTAATGTGCAAGATTATTCAGCGTCTACCGGCTCACCTGAAATAACTTCTTCTTTCTTCTGGCTTTTGGCTTCTTTCTTTTTAAAGAATTCCATGGCCTTGTCAATCAGCGTGGGCACCTTGTCCATAATTTCTTCAACCGGTGAGGGTGTTTTGTCAATGGGCATCAGGCGAATTTGTCCGTTGCCCACAACCATGAATGCAACCGGCTCAATCACGGCGCCACCGCCGGAACCGCCACCAAAATTAGCGCTTGTTTCAACAGCGTCTTTGGTGCGATCACCAAATTCACTGCCACCGGCCCCAAAACCAAAGGATACCTTTGAGATGGGAATAATCACCGTTCCGTCAGGCGCATTGACTGCCTGTCCCACAATTGTGTTTACATCCACCATTTCTTTAATGCTTTGCATGGCGGTTTCCATAAGTCCTTTAATTGGATGTTCTGCCATCATTAACACCGTCCTTTTTTAAATTTCAATTGTTATTTTACTTTTAATTAGCTTGACCAGCCTAATCACTTTTAATACAAACCGTATGGCGTTATATAAGGTGAACCGGAATGTGCCCTTAATATGTATGCACATGCAGCTCCGGTTAAATTCCGGGTAAACATTAAGCGTTTTTTTCGAAACGCCCAGCGCCATATCCAGCACCTTTAAAATCAGAGTTCCCGCCGTCCAGACGGCACCGTTTAAAATGCCGGTTTTCGCAGGATTTGATGTGCCGTAACGAATTGTGAAATAAACCTCTCGGCATGTAAACCGCGCTTTTATTTCCCGCAGCACATCTTTGCAATCTTCCTCTACTGACTGATAGGCGCTATAGAGCTCTTTGGCAAAGGCAATAAACTTTTTGGGCGAAAGCTTTTTTTCTTTTTCCTGCTTTTTCTCTTCTTTCTTTTTATCGAGGGATATTCTAACAGAAAATCGAATAGCCAGCACTCTGAACCGTAATCTTAAGTCCTGGTTCTTTTGGTCCCACAGATAGTCTATGCCCACCAAAGTAGGCACAAACAAAAGTAAAAGCAGCAGAAGCAAAACTCCGCCTAATATGGAATAAAGCAGCACAGCACCACCTCAATCCTCAAAATTCGCAAACTCATCAAAGGCATCTTGCGTAGTGTCCCCATTTTCGTCTTCATTTATGCGCAAAGGTTCAGGATCCGGCAAGCCGGATAATGAAGATAAGCCAAATGAGCGCAAAAACTCGTGTGTGGTCACATATAAAATGGGGCGTCCCGGGGCATCAAGCCT
Source organism: Clostridia bacterium (assembly GCA_045590535.1). GTDB lineage: Bacteria > Bacillota > Clostridia > UBA1381 > UBA9506 > UMGS755. The sequence continues at coordinate 46,410 of JAZNRE010000023.1, read as the reverse complement.
TCCGTTTTCTTCAATCAAGCCCCGTTCAATCAGTTTGTTAACAGGTCCATCGGAATTAACACCGCGAATAAACTCAATGCTTGAGCGAGTGACCGGCTGATGATAGGCAACAACCGCCAAAGTCTCCAAAGCTGCCGGAGAAAGGTTCTGACGCCGGCGAGGCTCTTTTAAACGCTGTATGTAAGGAAAAACCTCTTCTTTTGTGCAAAGCTGATAAGAGTCTTCTAAAAACAGAACCTGCAATGCCCTGCCCCGTTCATCATAATCAGCATTCAGTTTGACAACAGTTTCTTCCAGGGCCGCAATATCCATTTCCATAATTTCAGCTAATTGTTCAGCAGGCACACTATCACCTGCCGCAAACAGGATGCTCTCAAGCAAACAACAAGGATCAAAATTCATTGGTAATCTCCCCGTCTTTAATCTGTGTGAGATATATTTCGCGGCCTTTTACCTCCGCTTTTATCATATTCAAACGAATCATTTCTAAAATAATCAAAAATGAAACCACAATTTTGGGTTTTGAGTCAAGCCCTGCAAAAACCTTTCGAAAGACCACGGGACCACGCCCTAACAGCCGTTCTTTAATATGCGCTGTGCAATAGGCCGAAGAAACCTGCTCATGACCGCCAATGCCTACAAAAGAGGTTTTGGGTGGCGGCTCTTTTCTCTGTGTTTTAATGAGCACATCCGAGAGCGCGGCAATCAGCTGCTCAACATCAAAGGCCTGGTCGCTATAGTCGGGCAACGGCTGGCCTATGTCATCCGGCTCTTTATAAAAACGGAATTGTCCGTCCCCTTCATGCTCTTTTAAATAAACGGCAGCAGCTTTCATTTGTTGATAGGCCAAAAGCCGGTCTGCCAGATTTTTTCTAGGGTCCTCTTCTTCCTCTTCGTGGCGTGGCAGCAGCATTTGCGATTTAATGTATAAAAGCTCTGATGCCATAATCAAAAAATCACTTGAAAGCTCCATGTCAAATTCCTGAAGCTTTTGAATATATTCCATATATTGCGCTGTGATTTTTTCAATGGGAATATCATAAATGCTGACCTTATTCTTTTTTAAAAGGTGCAATAAAAGCTCTAAAGGGCCTTCAAACACCTCAATGTGAAAAGACAGGGCTTCCATCACACACCACCTGCTAAAAAGGATAAAATCTCAAAAACCAGGTTGCCAAAACGGCCGATAATCGGGTCTAAAACGCCTAAGGCAAGGGCAACCATAAGCACCATCCAGCCAAGGCGTTCGTGGCGCATAATATCATAATAGAGTCTTGAAGGCAAAAGAGGCAAAAAGATTTTTGAGCCGTCAAGAGGCGGAATAGGTATTAAATTAAAAACACCCAAACCAATATTTAACACAATAAGCGTTGATAAAAACTGAACGATAAGTTCAGCCCAAAAACTGCCGTAAACCAAAAGGCCGGCCACGGATAAAATCTTAAAAATAAGCATGGCAAGATATGCCACAATAAAGTTAGAAAGAGGCCCCGCCAAAGCGGTTAATGCCATATCCCTTTTGGGTTTTTTAAAATATCCCGGATTCACCATAACCGGTTTTGCCCATCCAAAGCCAAAAAGCAACAAGCATAAAGAACCAATGGGGTCTAAATGCCGCAGAGGGTTTAAAGACAGTCTGCCCATATATTTTGCTGTTTTATCCCCTAAAAGATAGGCGCCAAAGCCGTGCGCCATCTCATGAATTGATATGGCAAGCAGCACGCACACTGCACGAATCAGCAATTCTAATATGTCAAAACTTCCTAATCGAAACAAAAAATCACATCCAGTTCTGTTCTTTTCCCCCAAGTATATTATACAAAAAATTATAGTTTCTGTAAAGCGTTATCACAGAAATTTAACATTATTTCAACATAAATGTTATGTAAATTGCAAAAACAGGCAAGTTAGCGCCCGCTATCTTCTAAATAGCCGCAGGCAACCATGCTCTGTATCACCTTTTCCTGTCGTTTTCTTGCAAGCTCTGGATTGACATCTAACGAATAGACCGAGGGTGCATTAGGAATGCCTGCAAGCAGCGTGCATTCATCCTCTGTCATGTCTTTGGGTTCTTTGTCAAAATAGCCTACAGAAGCATCATAAATACAGTAGTAACCGCTGCCATAGTAAATGGCATTAACATAAAACTCTAAGATGTCTTTCTTCTCATATTGATTTTCCATCTTCATAGCCATAAACATTTCGGCTATTTTTCGAGTTAAGCTGCTATCCTGGGGAAAATACAGATTTTTAGCCAATTGCTGCGAAAGGGTGCTACCTCCTTCTAAAAGCTCACCGGCACGCAAATCGTTGTAAAGGGCACGCAAAGTACCCACAATATCAAAGCCGTTATGTATATAAAATCGTCTGTCTTCCACAGCAACAACTGCATCAAAATAAATTGCGGGTATATTTTCATACACCGTGTAATTTTCTTTGCCTTTCAACTCTTTGATAACCGATTCAATCGGGCGTTCTTTCAGGGCATTTTGAAATTTGTCATACCCCTCTTTAACTGTTACGCCACAGACGAATAAAAGGCCAATAAACAAAAGCAATATTATCTTTTTAATGATTTTCATTTTCTCATCTCCTCTACCCTCGGCCTTTCATAACACCGGGTTTAAGAGTAAATTTTGAATACCAAACAGCCTCCATACAATATGGAGGCTGTTTTATAAGGCTTATTAGAGATTATAGTACTTATCAAACTCAGCAGGATGCGGAATAGCAGCCAGCTGTCTGCATTCTTCACGCTTGGTCTTGATAAAGTTATCAATGAGTTCTTTGGGGAACACGCCACCTGCTGTCAGATAATCGTTGTCTTTTTCCAAAGCATCCAGAGCGCTTTCTAACGATGTGGGCAAATGCTTCAGCTTCGCCTTTTCTTCATCGCTTAAATGGAAGAGATTCATGTCATAAGGACCCCAACCTTCAGCATGAGGGTCAATTTTGTTTTTAATGCCGTCTAAACCGGCCATTAAAATAGCCGCATAGCAGAAATAGGGGTTGCAGGTTGCATCCGGATTTCGAAGCTCAAAACGACGCAAATTCGGCGCTTTTGCATAAGCCGGAATACGAATGACGGCGCTACGGTTTGAAGTGGCATAACCAATGGTTACGGGCGCCTCAAAACCGGGAACCAATCTCTTAAAAGAGTTTGTGCTGGGATTGGTGATAGCGCATAAAGAAGCAATGTGCTTAAGTAAACCACCCATGAAATAATGAGCTTCTTTGCTTAAGTGTGCATAGCCATTGTCGTCTGAGAAAACGGGCTCTCCGTCTTTTAACAGCAGCATATGCACATGCATGCCGCTGCCTGCCTCACCCATAACCGGCTTGGGCATAAAGGTGGCAGAGAGACCATATTTTCTGGCTGTGTTATGAATGATATATTTAATCATCATGGTTGCATCAGCCATTTTAGACATTTGACCCAGCTCCGGCTCAATTTCAAACTGACCGGCTGCACCAACTTCGGGATGGTGATAGTTAAGGGCAATGCCTGCATCATCAATCAGCATACACATTTCACTGCGGGCTTCATAAGAAATGTCAAAAGGCTTTGCAATGTGATAATTCTTTTGTTTAGCAACCACATTGCCCGTACCTTCTGTGCCACTGTTCCAGTGTGCCTGTGCTGCATCAACCGAAACACCAATAGCATTGGGCTGCACATCCCAGCCAACCTGGTCAAAAAGATAAAATTCAAATTCAGGAAGAATCATCATGGTATCCGCCACACCGCAATCCTTCATATATTGCTCTGCAGCCAGGACAATGTTGCGGGGATATTGCGGCAGAGGTCTGTTTTCAGGATTATCGATAATCATGGCGTTACCGGTCATGGACAGGGTCGGGATTTCGCAAAAAGGATCAACCATGGCTGTATCCGGGTCGGGAATGAATACCATGTCGCTCTTCTCTACCACGGCGTAGCCATAGTTTGAAGCATCAAAGCCGATGCCGTTTTTCATGGTTTTTTCTGAAAAATTCTTTGCCGGAATGGTAACATGACGGAACTGACCGTTAATGTCCACCATCTTAAAGTCCACCATTTTAATATCATTTTCTTTAATGATGTTAATGATGTCTTGCACTGTTTTTCCCATTATACTTCTCCCCTTTTTAAATAATCATTTTGTTTAACAAAAAGACCTAGGTTCATTACTCTTCGTCCCAGCGAAAGCTGCCGGATAATAAGGTTGTCTTGTCCGTTGCAACAGTTAAAAGACCACCTTCAACATGAGCTGTTTTTTCACTCTCATCGGCCATTTCAATTTTGCAACGGCAGGGCTTTACAGAGGTCATAAAAGGAACATGTCCTGCCATAACGGCCAAATCACCGCCGGCACCACGGACAATAATTTTAACAACATCTTCTTCAAAAATTGTGCCTGTGGGAGAGGATATCACTAATTTAAATGTTTTCATTGTGACACCTTCTTCACCTTTGCAACGGCTTCGTCAATTGTGCCTACGAATAAGAATGCCGATTCAGGCAAATCGTCGTGCTTGCCTTCAATAATTTCCTTAAAGCCACGAATGGTTTCAGAAAGAGGCACATAGGTGCCCACGATACCAGTAAACTTCTCGGATACATGGAAAGGCTGGGACAGAAAACGCTGAATTTTTCTGGCTCTTTGCACCAACAATTTATCTTCGTCTGAAAGCTCATCCATACCCATAATGGCAATGATGTCCATCAGTTCCTGATAGCGTTGCAAAATACGCTGCACCTCACGGGCCACTGTATAATGCTCTTCACCTAAAATTTCAGGCGAAAGAATACGGCTGGTGGATTCAAGCGGGTCAACAGCAGGATAAATACCCTGCGATGCAATATCACGGGATAAAACAGTGGTTGCATCCAGATGCGCAAAGGTTGTGGCAGGGGCCGGGTCTGTTAAGTCATCAGCAGGCACATAAACAGCCTGGATGGAAGTGATGGACCCTTTCTTTGTGGATGTGATACGCTCTTGCAGAGTACCCATTTCATTAGCCAGTGTGGGCTGATAACCAACGGCTGAGGGCATACGGCCTAAAAGGGCTGAAACCTCAGAGCCTGCCTGGGTGAATCTAAAAATGTTATCAATAAAGAGCAACACATCCTGCCCTTCTTCATCACGGAAATATTCGGCCATGGTAAGTCCCGAAAGAGCAACGCGCATTCTGGCTCCTGGGGGCTCATTCATCTGACCGTAAACCAAAGTTGTGTTTTTAATAACGCCGGACTCTTGCATTTCGTTATAAAGGTCATTACCTTCACGGGTACGCTCACCAACACCGGTGAAAACAGAAAGACCACCGTGCTCTTTGGCAATGTTGTTAATGAGCTCCATAATCAAAACGGTTTTACCAACGCCGGCACCGCCAAACAGGCCGATTTTACCACCCTTAGCATAAGGGCAAATCAAATCGACAACCTTAATGCCGGTTTCTAAAATCTCCGTAGAGGTAGCAAGGTCTGAATAATCAGGAGAGGGACGGTGAATGTTCCAACGCTCTGTGCCCTCCGGCGCAGGCTTGTTATCAACCGTATCACCCAAAACATTAAAAATACGACCCAGGGTTTCTTTGCCCACAGGCACGCTGATGGCTTTGCCTGTATCAATTACCTCTGTGCCTCTTTTTAAACCGTCTGTTGAGGACATGGCAATGCAGCGAACCACATTGTCACCAATATGCTGTGCAACCTCAACCGTTAAGGTTTTATCTTCTATTTTCATGGTCAGGGCATTGTAAATTGTGGGCAGATTGCCTTCGGCAAAATGCACATCCACAACAGGACCCATAACCTGTGAAACAACGCCTTTTGATGTTTCTGACATAGTTTAACCTCCTTATGTGTCGCTGCCTGCAACAATTTCAGTAATTTCTTGTGTGATGGCGCCCTGTCTGGCGCGGTTATACTGCAGCCGTAAACGGTCCATCATTTCTTCGGCATTCTTGCCTGCCGAATCCATTGCAAACCGCCGCGCTGCCACCTCTGATGCATAGCTTTCCCGCACTGCTGCATAGATCACCGATGCAACATATTCATACACCAAAGAATTTAAAATTGTTGTTTCGTCAGGCTCAAACAACACCGTGCGATTAACGGATTGTTCTCCCGGCTCAAGAGGCAGAATGGGTCTAATTTGCGGTTCTTGAGACATAATGGAAATATATTTTGTGCAGAGAACAGCCACACGGTCAAATTCTCCTTTTGCAAAGCCGTCGCAAACCTCTTTGGCCATGCCAAGCGCCTGCTCATAGCTAAAGGTTTCAACAAGTTGAATGGGCTCACCATATCGCTCGCAAGCTCTTTTACCAATAGGAACAATCTTATCTTTTGCAGATTCCTTTTCCATGCGGAATACATTGGCGTTATAGCCCCCGGCAAGACCTCGGTCACCGGCAATGACCAAAAGACACAACCGGTCTTCCGGTCGTTTTAGCATATAGGGACTTTTGGCACATTCGCTGCACTGTGTGAGTATATTCACCACATCTGAAAGAGCACCCATATATTCCTTGGCTTTGTTCATGGTGTCTGTGGCTCTGCGGATTTTAGACGAGGCCACAAGCCCCATGGCTTTTGTTAAATGCAAGGTGGAGTCGATGCTTTTAATGCGGCTTCTCAATTTTTTTGTATCTGCGCCCATTTACATCACCTCTGCATTTTATGAAGTGCTTCCTTCAACATTTCAAAATCAGATTCTTCTGCATAGCCTTGTTCAAAGCGCTCTAAAAGAGTTGCATATTCATTCTCTAAAATTTCATAGAGATTCTGCTCATATTCTTTAACTTTATTAACAGCCACATCGTTTAAATAGCCATTGATTACGGCATAAACAATCGCCACCTGACAACCCACACGAACAGGGCTGTTTCTATCCTGCTTTAAAACTTCCACAATGCGTTCACCCAAAGCAAGACGGGCTTTTGTATCAGCATCTAAGTCACTGCCAAACTGGGCAAAAGACTGCAATTCTCTGTATTGTGAATATAAAAGTTTCAATTCGCCTGAAACCTTCTTCATAGCACGGAGCTGGGCCGAACCACCCACACGGCTAACAGAAATACCGGGGTTAATGGCCGGCATAACACCGGCATGGAACAGCTCGGTTTCCAAGAAAATCTGGCCGTCGGTGATGGAAATAACATTGGTGGGAATGTAGGCTGAAACATCACCGGCCTGGGTTTCAATTAAAGGCAGGGCCGTAATGGAGCCGCCGCCATATTCCTTTGAAATGCAGGCTGCTCTTTCCAACAGTCTTGAATGAATGTAGAAAACATCACCGGGGTAAGCTTCACGGCCCGGCGGACGACGGATTAACAAAGACAGGGCGCGGTAAGCCACGGCATGCTTTGATAAATCATCATAAATAATGAGAACATCCCTGCCCTGCTCTCTAAAATATTCCGCCATAGCGCAACCGGCATAAGGCGCAACATATTGAAGGGGTGCTGTTTCGGAAGCCGAAGCAGACACAATGATGGTATAATCCATAGCGCCCATTTTAGAAAGCTGATTGGCAAGCTGCACAACGGAAGAGTTTTTCTGGCCAATGGCAACATAGATACAGATAACACCTGTGTTCTTTTGGTTAATAATGGTGTCAATTGCAATTTCGGTTTTACCGGTTTGTCTGTCACCGATAATCAGCTCACGCTGACCGCGACCAATGGGAATCATGCTGTCGATGGCCTTAATACCTGTCTGCAGAGGCACAGAAACGCTCTGGCGCTCAATAATGCCCGGTGCATCAGACTCAATGGGACGAATTTCGGTTGTGGCAATGGGACCTTTTCCGTCAATGGGATTACCCAAAGCGCCGACAACTCTGCCCAAAAGAGCTTCACCAACAGGCACAGAAACAACGCGGCCTGTGCGGCTCACTTTTGTGCCTTCACGGATATCGTTTTCATCGGATAAAAGCGCAACCGAAACCGTTTCTTCTTCCAGGTTTTGCGCCATGCCAAAGCTGCCGTCTTCAAACTCTAAAAGTTCGCTGGCCATACATTCGCGAAGGCCATGAACACGGGCAATGCCGTCACCAACTAGAATAACGACGCCGGTCTCTTTCATTTCAATCCGTGATTTATAATTTTTAATTTGTTCTTTTATGATATTACTGATTTCTTCAGGTCTTGTGTTCATGTATTTATCACATCCTTAATATCCCGCAAACGACTGCGCAAGCTGCCATCCAGCACCTTGCCGTCAACTTCTGCAACTATACCGCCCATAAGGGTTTCATCAATGAAAAATTCCATTGTGACAGCTGTTTTGCATTTTTCTTCAAGTTTCTCTTTAAGCTTTTGCTTTTCATCGTCTGTTAATTCTACTGCACTGGTAATTTTGGCACTCAAAACCCGTTCCGATTCATCAAACAGCTTATTATACTCTGTAACCGAATCATAAAAGCAAGGAATACGCCCTTTTTCGCACAATAACTGCATGTATGAAACCACATCTTCAGGCAATTTTTCGCCAAAAGCGGTTACAATGGCATCCAGCCTTTCACTCATGCCAATGGCAGGAGAAGACAAAAACGCAAGATAGGCCGGCTCTTCATCAAAAACCTTTTTAACTGTCTCTAAAGCCCCAGCATATTCATGTTTTTGCTCTTTTTCACACGCCAGCATGAAAAGAGCTGTTCCATATTCTTTACCTATCTCCGTCATCGCTATCACCTATCTTTTCGATAAAGGAATCAATCAAATTGCGATGATCCTTTGTGTTGATTTCACGCTCAAGCATCTTTTCGGTAAGAGCACCTGACACTTCAACAATTTCGCGTTTAATTCCGTCAATTGCCTTTTTGCGTTCAAGCTCTGCTTCAGCTTCAGCCTGACGAAGAATGCCTTCTGCCCGTTCTTTTGCCGCTAACAGAATTTTTTCGCCACGATGTTTCGCATTTTCAGAAGCAGAAGATAAAATACCCTGGGCTTCTACGGCAGCACCCTGCAATTTCTCTTCCCATTCTTTTTTATCCTGCGCCGCAGCATCAGCAGCCTCGTAGGCGGCCGTATACTTTTCGTCAATCTCTGCCTGGCGCTTTGCCATAACATTTTTGACGGGGCCGAATAAAAACTTTTTAACAAGCGTAAAAAGTATTAAAAGATTAGCAAGAGAAATCAGTATTTGCCACAAATTGACAGATATGACATCTAACGATTGTATCATTTTAATCTCTCCGTTTAACTATTGTGATTAAAGAAAGCTTTTAAGAAGTCCAACAAAGCTGCTGGGCGCAACGAAAATTAAAAGAATTGCGATAACCAATGCATAAATACCGGTTGTTTCGGCAATGGCACAACCCATAATCATGGTGCTGGTTACATCACCCTTGCTTTCGGGCTGACGGCCGATGGCTTCACAAGCTTTTGATACAGCATTACCTTCACCAATACCGGGTCCGATAGCACCAATACCCATGCAAATACCTGCGCCAAGTGCACAACATCCTAAAATAATACCTACTGCGATTTCCATGATAATACCTCCGTATATTTTTATTATTTTTAAATTTAAATTTTTGCTTTTAATAATTTTTTCTGTCTTCTTTTTTCATATTCTTCCTGGGGAAAAGCGCCGGCTATGTTCAGCATGGTCAGCATAGCAAAGATATAGGCCTGCATGCAGCCGCTGAATACATCAAAGTAGACCGACAAAATAGCGGGGACGCCCACCTGCAAGAACGGAATTTCACCCAAAAATCCCGGCAGCCATCCCAAAACCATGGCCGAAAGCCCTTGCAGCGCCGCCGCTACCAGCACAGAAATAACTGTGCCCGAAATGACATTGCCGTAATGACGAAAGGCCATTGAAACCGGCGTTGCAATTTCACCCAAAACATTTAAGGGTGCCATAACAAAGATGGGTTCGGTAAAACCTTTTAAATAATTCAGCACACCGCCCTTTAGCTTATAATAAGTAATAAGCAAAAATACGAGTATCGCCCAGCCGGCAACCACATTGATATCTGATGTTGGCGGAAACAGTCCACACAAAGCCATGAGGCTCGAAAAGGCCGATATAGCTATAATGGAAGCAATAAAGGGACCAAAGCCTGCAAAGTAATCTCCCATATTGTCATGAACCAGTTTTTCTACCTTCTCAACAATCCACTCCGCCAAATGCTGACGACGAAGAATGTTTTGCGTTTTAAGACCGTGTGTCAAATACAGGCAAAGACCAACAATCGAAATGATAACAAACCATGAGTTAATTTGTGCCTCTGTAATAACCAAATCCTGTATGGGCATGGGCACCTTAAAATAAATCCTGGCGCCTGAAATGCTAATGCCCGTTATGGCAGGGCTGGTTAAAATCTCAAGAACAATCAAAAATAGAATAGGCAAAATCATCATCAAAAGATACAAAGTATCCACAATTTTAAATTGGCGGTTTTGTTGCTCCAATGTCACACCTCCTGACCGGATTCCCTCTTATCCTTCCACAAAGGCCTGAACATAATGCCTATGCGTGGGAAAAAGAAAGGAATGATAACTGCTATAATGGAAAAGCAAGGCACTGTGGCTCCGATAATCACCACAATGGTTATAAAAAGCATGCGAAGGGTTTGCGAATTCTGCATAATTTTCCGTGCTTCCTTTTCGTCACACTGGACTGCCTTTTGAACCGCCAGTCCCATAAAAAAGAAATTTAAAATCATGGCGCTGCCTGTTAACAGGTTGCCAAGCAACACCTGATAATCCCAACGGGAAAGCACAAGAAAAACCGCTTGCATTAAGGCGCTTAAAATCAATACGCATACGGCAATGTATTTTGTCTCTTTGATAACGGTTTTATCTGCTTTCAGCATATTTTTCAGCCCCTTTTTTCCTCTTTAAAACAAAAATGCCAACACTTACCAAGAATATCATATATTATATCATATACATATATAAAAAAGCAATATCTATATCCTTATTTTTCACAAAATAAGTGAAGAAATACGCCATCATGACATATCCACACAATTTTTTAAAGCAAACACTATAAATTGCCAAAAAAATTGGCTGTCTGCCAAAGGCAAACAGCCATCATTTCATATTTTATAATAAAACTTTAACCACAATTTTCACAACAGGTGAAGCGGTTTCAAACAGTTCCTTGGGGCGATGCAAATCCTGGGGATATAAAATGGCAAACATGCCACTGTGCAAAATTAACGGCGTTGCCGACGGGGCGTGATAGCGGTAGCTATCCTTTTCTTCAATAAAGGTCTCCCCTTCCGGCAAATTGGAGATGGTGTCCCATCCAATTATTTCGGAGCCGTCATAAACAAACTGAATGTCAATGTATTTTTTGTGCGCTTCCCATTTTGCTTCTTCTGCCGGAACGGTGTCATATTTTTGTACCAGGGCAAACACTTTGTCGCCGTCAATTTCATAGCGTCCCACCTCCGGCAATCCATCCTGTGCCGCGCGCAAAAACGCAAAAGCTTTGGCAAAACCGGGATGCAGAGATTCATACATTTTCGCATTGTTTAAGATGTCTAAAATCATTTAAATCAATCCTTTCTTAAATTTCTAATATTTTAAACACTTTTGTATAAATTTGTCTTTTCATCAACTAAATAATCATAAAAGCATCTCTTTATGATGTGAAAATTCTTACCCTCGTTTTCATTTATATCTCCTATATTCAGCAATGGCTTAATCTTCTAAAAATTCATACATGGTTAAGGCTAAGAGTTTGGCTGTTTTCATAAGGTTTTCAATAGAAATGTATTCGTTATGGGAATGAATATTTTCCCCCTCAAACTGTCCAAATGCCACGCCGTTAATCATTTGTGAAGCGTAAGTCACGGCGCGCATCTCGATAACACGGCTTTTTTCATTTGTAAAGTCTTCATAGATTTTGCAAAGCTTTTGAATAAAGGGCGAGTTTTTATCAACAAGATGGGGTTCTTTAATCAGTGGAAACTCGACACCGCACTGCATTTCTTCACATTTTTTCTGCATTTCGTTTCGAATTTGTTCCCCTGAAACATCATAGGAATAGCGGGAATCGTGAAGGGTGCTTAAAGCACCATCTTCAAAGAATAAACCCGTTAATGAAAAGGTTAGCAAACCTTGTTGAACATTTTGGCTGATATAGCTTGGTGACTGGGTGTATAATTCTTTTATGCCCTTAAGCATAGTGGCCACATCACTATCTAAAGGCAGTGCGGTTAAAATGTTAAGCAGTTTAATTGCCGCGTTGTCACCCAATTGAGGTTGTGACGAATGGCAACTAACGCCTTCAACAAAAACCGTTACCCGGTCCCCTTCTCGTGTCGCCTTAAAGTCATAGCGTTGCTGCAGTGCTTCCACTTCCGCATCCGTAATGCCGCTAACCACCGCAGTTGCCGTTCCGGGAATGATGTTAAAGGCTTCACCGCTTGAAAGGCTCACAAGCTGTTTTGTGCCTGTTTGTGTAAAGGTACCATGAATGCCCGCCTTTAGCATGCCCCACTCACCATAAACAATGTCACTGGCATCAGGCACAACAATGAGCGGCAGGTCCTCTTTTTTAACATAATTTGCCGTGTAATAACGAAAACAAGGGCTGCCAACCTCTTCAGCACTGCCAAAATAAAGACGGATGTTTCCCTTTTTGCCTGCATGCTTTAAAGCCGCAAGAGCAAACAAGGCGGCTACACCGGCACCTTTGTTGTCGCTGGCACCTCTGCCATAAATGCGGTTGTCAATCACTTCTGCTTTCCACGGGTCTGTTGTCCAGTGCTGGGGATTGGCCTCAACAACATCCAAATGGCAGGCAACACCCAGCTTTGTTTCATCGTCGTTTAAGTCAACGGTAATAATGTGATTCTCATGGTTGTTACACAGGGTAAAACCAAGGGCTTTCGCATCCTGCATTGCCCGAGACATCATATCCGCGCAGGCATCACCGTAAGGTTTATTGGTATCTGCACTCTCCTCCACTATACTGGGAATGCTGATCCATTCAGAAAGCATCTTGATCATGTTTTCTCGGTTGTTATCTAAAAAAGCATTTATTTTTTCCACAAAAATCACTCCTTAAAGGTAAAGGAAATAAATATTTCATAAGTAAAACCGCGCATAAACGCGGTTTTACACATGTATCACAAGGTATTAAACTAGCCAGTCGGCAGGCTTTTCTTGTTTGCGACCAAAGGCATACAAAATGGCATCAACAATACGCTTTGATGCGTTGCCATCGCCATAAGGATTCACCGCACGGCTCATGTTGCTATAGGCCTCATCGTCGTTTAAAAGTTCTTCTGCCATTGAGAAGATAACCTCTTCATCGGTTCCGGCAATTTTAACCGTGCCGGCATAAACGGCTTCCGGTCTTTCGGTTTCGGACCGCAAAACAAGCACCGGTTTCCCTAACGAGGGCGCTTCTTCCTGCAAGCCGCCTGAATCGGTCATAACAAAATAGCAACGATTCATTAAGTTATGCAATTCTTCCACATCAACAGGGTCAATTAAATGAATTCGGTCATGGCCGCCCAAGATAGCCTTGGCCGTATCCCGTACGGCAGGGTTTAAATGCACAGGATAGATGACCTGAACATCCTCATGTGCATCTACCATGCGGCGAACAGCAGTCAAAATCCGTTTTAAAGGTTCGCCCAAATTCTCTCGTCTGTGGGCAGTTAACAAAACCACGCGACCAACGGAAAAATCAATTTTTTGCAAAGCTTCTGTCTGGAAGGTATAATCGGATGTAACGGTGTGACGCACTGCGTCAATAACGGTGTTACCTGTTACAAAAATCTTGTCCGCCGGCACCATTTCCTTTAAAAGATTGTCCCGGTTGTTTGCTGTGGGTGCAAAGTATAAATCCGTCAGTGCCGTTGTCAGCTTACGGTTCATTTCTTCAGGGTAGGGAGAGTATTTGTCATAGGTTCTAAGACCTGCCTCCACATGACCCACCTGAATTTTGCAGTAAAACGCCGCCAGAGCACCGGCAAAGGTGGTGGATGTGTCGCCGTGAACCAAAACAATGTCCGGAGCACTCTCATGCATCACTTCTTCAAGACCGGTCAGGGCGCGGGATGTAATAGAAGACAAGGTTTGCCGTTCTTGCATAATATTTAAATCATATTGGGGGATAATGGAAAACCGCTCTAAAACCTGGTCAAGCATTTGTCTGTGCTGCGCCGTTACGCAAACAATGGATTCAATCTCGTCACGCTTTTCCAGTTCTTTAACCAAAGGTGCCATTTTAATCGCTTCAGGGCGTGTGCCAAAAACGGTCATTACCTTAATTTTTTCCATAGAAACCTCCATCATAAGAGCAATTTCGATTTACTGTTTTTCTGTATTTTCAGTTTTTTCTTCCCCATCTTTTTTGTTCTCTGCTTCATCGTGGGAACGACCGGTTAAAGTGAAGGCAAATAAACCAACAACAACCACCGAAACAAGCAGGATAAGAGCGCGGGTAATATCTGTCAACAACATCACAATGGCACTAATCGCCAGCACGGCGGACAGGCCATATAAAATGATAACCGTTTTTTTATGAGAAAAGCCTCTGTCAATCAACCGATGATGCAAATGTCCTCTATCCGGCGCCATAATTGGCTGACCCTTAAGCAAGCGACGGATAATGGCAAATAAGGTGTCAAAAATAGGCAACCCCAGCACCAAAAGGGGAACAGTGAACGCCACATAGGTCTTAAAGGGACCCTGAATGGAGATGCAGGCCAAAATATAACCCAAAAAGGTTGCGCCTGTATCACCCATAAATAATTTGGCCGGGTTAAAGTTATAAGGCAAAAAGCCAAAGCATGCACCTGCCAACGCCGCCGTCATAACCAAAAGCGTAATGGAAAAGCTGTGTTCAATCAGCAAAACGGATAAAAGCGCAATGGCTGCAATAGAAGAAACACCCGCCGCCAAACCGTCTAATCCGTCAATAAGATTCACCGCATTGGTCACGCCGGCAATCCAGAGGATGCTGCCTAAATAAGAAACCCATGCGGGCAAAGTAATCAACACATCGGTAAAGGGATTGGTAACCGCAAAAACACGCACACCCAAACAAACAGGAATGGCTGCCGCCACCAATTGAATCAAAAGTTTAAGCCATGCCGAGCGCGGCTTAATATCATCAAATACGCCCAAAATCACCATGATAACACTGCCAAGCAAAATGCCGGCCAGGCTCATGTTAAGCCGGCCATTTGGCAGGAAAAAGTCACCAAAGCAAAGAACACTGATTAAAAAACCATAAAAAATAGCCAAACCACCCAAGAGAGCTTTCGGCTCTTTGTGCATCCGACGATTATCTTTCGGGACATCTACGGCGCCAATTTTAAACGAGAGCTTTTGAGCTAGAGGCGTAGTGGCATAAGAAATAATTAAAGCAACCACAAAGGAAAATATAATAAAAATACTGTTTTTTTCATTCATTTTGTTGCACGGTCCTTTCATGCTTAGGTCCAGTTAAAAATCTATTTTTATACGCATTATAATCACACAAAAATTATATAATGAATTTACATTTTTGTCAAGAGATTCCGGCCCCACTTCTTAAATTGTTCCAGAATGTTCACGCCCCTATTTTATCCGTTTGCGCCAGGAGATAAAAGAGGCTGCTGCCGCACCCGTAACAGAGGCAATAATAACCGAAAATCCGTAACTGATGCAAGAGAAAAACGGCACAACTTTCATAATTGTGCTAAGGATTGCTGCAATTAAAACTGCTATCACCACGCCGGAGGATTTTTTCATAGCCGGCACAAAAATAGCAATAAACATGCCATAAATCGCCATGCTAAGTGCCGTAATCACTGACACCGGCAACACTGTTCCTGCTACAGCTCCCAGCGCTGTGCCCAACGCCCAGCCAATATACGGGATAATAATCAACCCATACATATAAGAGGGGCAAACCTCGTCATGAGCCGAAGCCACAGCAAAAATTTCATCAGCAATAAAAGCACCCAAAAACAATCTTTTGCCCGTGGAAAATCCGCTGTCAACTTTTTGTGATAAAGAAATAGCCATTAAAGAATAGCGCAAATTGATAACCATTTGCACCAAAGCCATTTCAAGCAAAGCTCCGCCGGCTGCAATAACGGCAATCCCGGCTGCCTGCCCCGCTGAAGTTAAGTTGGTCATGGACATTAAAACAGCCGTCAAAGCCTGCATGCCACTGCTCACCGCCGTAATGCCGACGCCCACGGACACTGAAAGATAGCCCAACCCAATGGATATGCCGTCTTTTAAACCGCGTCTGAACTGTTGTTTCTTTTTCATGGGCACCACCCCTTTCTGCTTTCAGCAAAAAAGCCGAAGCAACAAAACCGTTGTTGCTCCGGCTATCTGATTTATTCTTCCCAGTTGTGATATACATTTTGAACATCGTCGTTATCTTCAAGCATATCAATCAATTTGTTCATAAATGTAATGTCTTTTTCGTCAGTAAGAGTCACTGTTGTTTGAGGAATTTTTTCAACCTCTGCCGATGCAAAGGTATATCCTTTTGCCTCTAAACCGTCACGCACCGCTGCGAAATCAGAAGGCTGACACATAATTTCAAAACAGCCTTCTTGCGCTGAAAAATCTTCCGCACCTGCGTCTAAAGCATCCATCATCACGGTGTCTTCATCCAGGCTGTTTTCTTCATTATCAATGATGATAACGCCTTTTTCATCAAACATAAAGCTTACGCAACCCGTTTGACCCAAATTGCCGCCAAACTTATCAAAATAATGACGAACCTCGCCGGCGGTTCTGTTTCGATTATCCGTTAAGGTTTCTACAATCACAGCAACACCGCTGGGACCGTAACCTTCATAAGTGATTTCTTCGTAGTTAGCCGAACCCAACTCGCCGGATGCTTTTTTAATGCAGCGCTCAATGTTATCGTTAGGCATGTTGTTAGACCGAGCTTTTGCAATAACATCCTTCAGCTTGCCGTTGGAATCAGGGTCGGGACCGCCTGCTTTAACAATAACGGTAATTTCACGGCCAAGTTTTGTGAAAATCTTGGCCTTTTTAGCGTCACTTTTTTCTTTTTTGTGTTTAATGTTTGACCATTTGGAATGACCTGACATTGTTTTACCACTCCCAATTACATATAATGATTTAATTTTGTATATACTATGTATCATCTTAAAATAAAAGGATGATTACATGCAATATCTTTGGACTTTTTTGATTGGCGGCATCTTATGTGCCATTGCGCAGGTGCTGATTGATAAATGCAAACTGACACCTGCCCGAATTTTAGTTATTTATGTTTCCGCCGGAACTTTTTTAACCCTTTTCGGTTGGTATGGACCACTAGTCGACCTTGCCGGTGCCGGTGCAACCATCCCCCTCACCGGTTTTGGTTACACCCTGGCAAAAGGCGTTTCAAAAGCCGTTGGTGAAAAGGGCCTACTTGGCGTATTAACAGGGGGCATTACAGGCGCAGCAGCTGGTATAACCGCCGCCATTGTGTTTGGCTATATCGTTGCCCTTCTCTTTCGCCCAAAACCGAAAAAATAACGGTTACAAAAGGCCCATATCCGCCATGCTGTAATACTGATTGCCGGAAACAATAATGTGGTCAATCACATGCACATTGATGGCCTTCAGGGCGGCGACCAACTGTTCCGTTGCCATCTTATCCCCCTCTGAAGGCAGTGGCGAACCATTTGGATGATTGTGTGCAAAAATCACATACTGTGCTTTTCGCTTCAGCACCTCTTCCACCACAACTCGAGGATAAGCCGGCACCTCGTTGATGGTGCCCTTTGCCAATCGGCCCTGATAGAAAACGCGTTTATTGGAATCGACACAAATAATGTGAAATTCTTCTAAAGCTTTTCCAATAAAGAGATTGATGGCATATTGTCCGGCCAAGTCGGTTGTGCCCAAGGTAATGTTCCGGCTCCATTTCACTTGATTATAAGCACGGCAAAGATGCGGAATCATGCTCAGCAAAAAGGCACTGCTTTCACCAACACCGTCAATCTTTTTAAGCTCTTCGGGGTCAGCATCCATAACGTTTGCAATATTCCCAAATTCACTGATCAGGTCATGGGCAATGGGGTTTGTGTCCCGTCGGGCATTTGTGCTGTATAAAAGCAATTCTAAAATTTCATGCTGTGCAAAATAATCAAAACCGCCATCCTGCAAAAACCGGTCCTTCATGCGTTTGCGGTGACCATCATGTCGCATAGCCGTCTCTCCTTATTCGCATCATATGTTTGCCTTTAAAGACTGAAGGCCCAATTATTTCAAGTTGCGGCTGCCGGGTTTTACAACGGGCACACCGGCTTTGCACAAGGGGCAATCTTCAGGCTCAAAAGAAACAACATCAATAGAAATAACCGATTCCAGAGGCACACCAAAGTCAATTTTGCCACCGGTACGGTCAACAACCACGCCAACACCAACAACTTCGCCGCCCTGGGCGCGAACCAAATCAATAACCTCACGAACGCTGCCACCTGTGGTAACAACATCTTCAACAACCAAAACTCTCTGTCCCGGCTCAACGGTGAAACTGCGGCGCAGAGTCATGGCGCCGTTTTCGCGTTCAGCAAAAATGTTTCGAACGCCTAAATGGCGGGAAACTTCATAGCTCATAGAAATGGCACCAATTGCCGGTCCAATAACAAGCTCCACATTCTTATCTTTAAATTTTGCAGCTAAATCGGCACACAGTTCCTCACTGTAGCGCGTATCCTGAAAGATTTTAGCGCATTGCAGATATTTATCCGAATGGCGACCTGAAGTTAATTGAAAATGACCCTCCAGCAAAACGCCTGCTTCTTTTAAAATTTCCATAACTCGTTCTCTTGTCATAAAATTCAAGTCCTTTCTGTCGCAAAATGCAACCATAATTCTTCTTTTATATTGTACATGTTTTTCTTAAAAATTTCAAGTTTAATTTTAAATTATTGGCAGAATTGCAGAAAATTGAATATACTGTAGTATAAAGTCGAATCATCCATGTCTATCAGTATAATCAAAGGCGCACACCGCCGGAACAGGAGCATATATGGAAACCGCACTTATTGCGTTTTCTTCCTCAACCACGGCAAACCGTCTCAGAAAACTGGCTGTTTCAGAAGGGTTTTCCAATGTGACCATACAGCAAACACCGAAATCCATCAGTCATAATGGCTGCACTTATTCTGTCAAATGTTCTATGCATGTTCTCTCTGCCCTCTTAAATCTGGCAGATGCATATGGCATACAGCACGGAAATGTTTACAGAGAGGTTACCGACGAAACAGGAAGAAAATTTTATCACAAGTTGTAACTCACCCCAATATGTCCTCATTCCGCTGCGATTGAGGGCATGTTTTTCATCCATCAATCGACTCTAAAAACGGCTCCGCAAATTCATGCGGAACCGCAATTTGAAAGGTTATAAATGTTTTGCTCAATCTTTAAGTTCTTTCATGCAAGCGGGACAAATGTTGCGGCCCTTAAATAGAAAAACATCTTGTGTATTGCCACAAAATATACATGCCGGCTCATATTTACGCAAAACAATTGTGTCACCATCTACATAAATTTCAAGTGCATCTTTTTCTGCAATATCCAAAGTTCTTCTAAGCTCAATCGGTAAAACGATTCTTCCCAGTTCATCAACTTTTCTGACAATGCCTGTTGACTTCATCTCGTTACCTCCCTTTTGTTATCTACTATTTGCCATTATCATATCATAAAACCCATAAATCGTCAAGTGAAAACAAAATTTTTAATGTTTCTTTTTGGGCTAAAAAGAAAAATGTGATTGCAGTCTAAAATTCATATTTTTTTCTCCTCTTTTGCCTTGACAAAAAGGGCAAAAAATTTTTTTAAAAACAAATAAAAAAATTGTTGACAGACCGCATTTCTTGTGCTATAATAGTCTTCGTTGTAAATGACTCGCTGGTGTAGCTCAATCGGTAGAGCAGCTGATTTGTAATCAGCAGGTTACAGGTTCAAGTCCTGCCACCAGCTCCAAACTTTTGTTAAAAAGTTTTAAAAAAGGATTGACAGATTTTACTTTTTGTGGTATACTCTTTTAGTCAGCTGTCAATTACAATCAGCAATTATATGGAGGGGTTCCCGAGTGGCCAAAGGGGGCAGACTGTAAATCTGTTGTCTTCGACTTCGATGGTTCGAATCCATCTCCCTCCACCATTTTCCTGTTTAGCAGGACATGAAGCCCGTTTGGAGGGCTTTTTGTGTTTTACATAGCATTTCCCGGGATATAGCGCAGCTTGGTAGCGCGCTTCGTTCGGGACGAAGAGGCCGCAGGTTCAAATCCTGTTATCCCGACCATGTCGGAGCAAAGTTTGCTTTGCTCCGACTTTTTTTATGCAAAAAAATCTCCCTCCGCTTGTTGTTAAATAATCGACCACTTCATACAAAAAAAGCGTAATACAGTTAATTAAAATCAACCATACTACGCTTTTCGTTCTCACTCAATATTTAAACCTTTTTCGGAAATCGTTTTTTTATATCTTTTAAATATACTTGATTTTGGTGGTTTTTCAAGCGGTATATAAAATGGACATTTACCATTTTTCCAACAAGAAATATTAGGACACGCATCCGATTTAGGATCGAGTTCATAACTTTCCTTACCAGTTCGGCATTTGGGACATATTTGTTTATTCCAAAATAAGTCGTTTTTTCTTTGGTTATCAGCCCCCTCATCAGAGCGACCTGCGATTATCAAAGCACAATAAAGAGCAACAACCATTACTACAATCGCTGTGCCAATGATAAGTCCAAAAAGTAAGTTCATAAAATTATTGCTCCTTTCCTCACTCTCTAAATTGCCGCAGAGGGAAATCCCCCTGCGGCAGTTTATAAACTGTGCTTATAATTTGATTATTCTTCAGAAGATGTTTCCTCGTTTCCTGAAGATGTTGTTGTACCCGATGCCTGACTTACTCCGTTTGAATTGCTATTAGTGCTTGGTGCAGGAGCAGAAGAAGCAGGGGTTGTTGATGTGTTGCCGCTGGTCGGTGTGCTTGCACTTAGCGCACTTGTTTTGCTTGCAGCAGGTGAAGAAGTTGTCGGTGCAGTTGGCGTTACGCTCGGTGTAGTGGATGTTGTGCTTTCACTTGAAACATTGCTCTGTGTACTGTCATTACCGCTATTGCTTCCACCTTCCGCTGAACCGCCGTCAGCACTTCCTGTTTCTCCGTTATCATCATTTCCACCCGTTGTAGGCTTACTTGTACTTGGTGTGTCAGGTGTTACAACAGGTTCACTTGGCTCGGCAGGAGTTGTCGGCTCTGTTGGTGTAGTCGCTTCATCATCGTCACCGCTTTCGGTATCGGGAGTTGTTTCATCCGTTCCGTTTTCGGTTGAACCTTCGCCATTTCCACTTGTTTCTGCATCCTCACCACCTTGCTCAGTATTGGTATTATCTTCTGTATCAGGTGTTGTAGGAGTAGTAACCTCTGTGTCAGTTCCCGGAGTTTCAGTTTCGCCGTTGTCCTCGCCGTTATCACCACCATTTTCTTCGCCCTCGGTAGTGTTGTCGGGGTTAGTTTCAGGGGTGGTAGTTTCTGTGTTTTCTCCGTCCGGGGCATCCGTTCCATCTTCGGGCTTTGTCGCATTGCCTTCACCTAAGTCGTCTGTTCCACCTTCGGTTTCTGTCTTATCTTCGGTATTCGGGGTATCTGTTCCGCTTTCGGTTTCCTTATCTGTAGTTTCGCTGCCCTCAGACTCGTTTTCCTTGTCGGTGTTTTCCTTATCCTCAGACTCATCCTTTTTATCTGCGTCAGGGATTTCTTCTTTGTTCTCGGATTCTTCATCCTCTTTTTTAACACCTTCTGCGGCAATGGTTATTGCCTCTGCATCCTTGAGCAAATCTTTGGATATGGTAACTGTACCTGTTTCAATATCAAATGTGATTCCTTCAGGATTCTTGTCGCTATCTTCTTCACTTGTGTAAATGATATATTCTTCGCCGTCAATTGTAATTACAATAGTTTCAGGCAATTCATAACCATCACCTACAGTAAAGGTAATTACGGCATCCTCATTAGTCACAATTTCATTATCAGCGAAATCGAATGTAAGGTTTTCAACTTCAAAGTTAAGTGTTGCCTTTTCTTCATCAGTAGATTCATCTTTTGTCTCAGTTTCGCCGTTTTCTTCGGTGTTCTCTTCTAAATCTTCGGTTTCTTCTAATTCTTCCTCGGGAAACTCCTCAAAGTTATCAAGTAAATCATGACCGTAGATATAGCGCTCGATAATTGCTTCTAAATCTTCAAAGGTTGTTAGTCCTTTGCCGATAGATACTTTAAGATACTTAATAGGGAATATCTGCTCAAAGACTGCCTCTGGCATATAATCTGCAAAGTCGTCATAGGTGAACAAACCATATCTTTCAATATCTCGTTCCATCAAATCAGGATCATATTTCAAATCTTCGTCATATTCAAAGAAGTTGAACAATCCCGAAATACCGCCAGGCATTGAGAACATACCATTTACGAAGTAGTTCAAATGATACTGAGTTGTCATACTATAACAACCTGTGTATTCAACCTCCGCCCAAGCTTTTTCAAGAGTTACCGTTTCATATCCAGAATCTTTTTCTTTTACAAAACGATGTCCAATAAACTCATGGTAGTTTTCTGCCGTGATATAAACGTACTCATTCAAATCAAGATCAAACAATGCATGGTCAAAAATAAATTCCTGTGTTGTTCCGTCAGAAAACTCAAGGTTTACAACATTCCACTCTGCATCGCCTTCATACTCTGTAAACAATACTGAAGATTCAGTATAGCAACCATTTTCGTGGTCATATACCCTTACCACATCGCCTTGCTGCACATCTTCAATAGGAAGTCGGGAGCCGTCCGCCATAGTGATCAGGGTGCCGGTTGCAAAACAACCGCCAGAGTTACCTCCGCCACTGATCGTTGTAACAGTCTTTTTTACAGTCAATTTTATTGTGAATTGTTCAAGACCAAATATATAAAACTGATCTGTTATGTCATTTCCATTCTTCGTGGCAGTCGTATTATATTTGATTTCTTTTGTAGCGGTTTGTTCATCGTTAGGTACAACCGTGCTACCTCTTCCGTAACTGTACTGCAATCCTGGATGAACATAGTGCGTTCTTGTTTTGCCGTAAATTCCGTAATGCGGAACATAGTTACCTTCTCCAGGCAAAACGTCAACCCACCAATACCAACGGTCAAACATAGCATACAGTCGTACATTATCCCTGGCAATTGTACTGTCATGCACATAATCTGTCTCAAAAATACTTATATGTCCACTAACAAAATATTCGCCTGTATTTGTTGCATCTAACACAATATTGTATTCACTAAACAAATCATAGAGATGTATATCTGTTGATTCTTCATCTACAAGAATATCTTGCGGCATAACATTAGTTCCACCCGATGCTAAAATACGTTTTTCTGGTACATAGTCCTCGTGATTCATATTGCTGAGTTGTCCATCATATGTGGACGGATAAAATGAACTCTGATCATCGCTAACCCATGTGCCATGTGGGGACCATCCAAGAAAAGCTAATTCAGCGTGGTCAGGATGTGCTTCTGATAATGTTATTTCTTCATCTTCATAAGCATATGCCGTTTTCCAGATGTAATCGTTTCCTGAACTATCGAAAGTATGATAATAAATTGTATACTTTAATGCTTTATAAGTGAAATATCCTGGACCACCGCCATTATGAAGGTCTAGTCTTGCATAGGTTTTGTTTACATTACTTACATCATAGATCGTTCCTCCGCCACCTACAAGTTTTGTAGAATCTATAAACACTTCAACAGTATCTGCATTTGTAACATTAGCATTCGTCCACTGTTTACTAGCATAAATCGTAGTTAACTCATCACAATCGCTAAACATTGCTTGTATATCTTTCAATACTGGTGTCGAAAATGAACTTATATCTATTTCTGAAATACTATGGCAAGCATAGAACATATGAGCCATTGTAGTAACCTTTTCAGTATTAAAACTTGAAAGATTAACCGATTTCAATGCTTTACATATATAGAACATAGACCCCATAGATGTTACTTTTTCAGTATTAAAGTTTGAAAGATTAAGAGTTTCTATCTTTTCGCAATGTGCAAACATACTTGTCATAGTGCTTACATTGCTTGTGTCAAAGTTTGACACATCAAGACTATCTACCGACATCCCATAGAACATATGATTCATATCGGTTACATTTGATGTATCAAAATTTGAAAGATTCAGACTTACCAAACCTTTGCATTGTTGGAACATAGCTGCCATTGTTTTAGCATTTGAAGTGTCCAATGTTTCTAGTCCGTTGATTGTCGTAATGTCCGAACAGCCATAGAACATCTTTGAGCAGTCTGTTCCTGTTGCAATGGTATCTTCGCAGAGGACATAGTAGTTTCCTGCTCCATCGTCAAAGAGCTGAATTCCGCCTGTTCCGTCAGCATCCACCTTTGCCAAACATGTCGGCTCCGTCAAGCTCCATGTAAACTGCGGATAATCCGCAGGCTTACCAAAGGTAATTGTCTTTGCAGTTTTAATTCTTGCATTAAAGGTTGGGCCTGCCTCAAGCACTGTGATAACCGCCGGTTCTTCTGGGTCCGCCGCGTTTACTGTCAAGGCGATATCAACTCCATCAAACGTGCCTTTATATTTTGCAGGGCTGAAATTTGCTCCTATGCAACACACAAGAATCAAAAGGCTGAGCGTTGCCGATAGCATTCTTATTAAATTGTTTTTCTTCACGGGAACACCCCTCCTTATCTGTATGGATTTTTTACCATTTTCTTATTTAGTTTATCTGCTCGGCATAAACATCAAGCGATATGTTCCCATTTATAGCTTCCGTAGCGCCGGAAGCATCGAACTTGATAGATACAGTTGCTGATCTTTGTGCGGTGATTGTTTTCTCACTCGAAAGTGCCGAACCATCTTCATAGGTAATGATTATACCCGATGGGGCAGTAGCAATCAATGTATATTTGATAGCCACTTCGGAGTCGTTTTTTACTGTATATGTCTGTGTGGTAGTTTCGCCTGCTTCAAGTTCTATTGATGAATTTGAAGATGACATACCAACCTTGAATATAGCCACGCGAGCTTCGTCTATACTTGCAGTTTTCGTGGTATATTTTGAAAGAGTTACCCCTGTTAAAAGAACTGACGCAAGCAGTAAATATGAAATATAAGCGCTTATTGGTAATCTGAACTTGTTTTTTTCGCTTTTATTCATTGCTTACATCCTTTCCTTTTTATTTTTTCTCTTCCTCGTTTTTAAAGAATGAGGGAAGAGCAATAATTGCAAATGCACCTAAAATTAAAATCATAATACCAAACGGTGACTGTAAATATTCCAACACAAGGCCAACATACGGAATGGTGAAAACTACCTTGCCAGCAATTTGCTTGCTTGTTACAGGCTCTTTGTCTTCCGCATTATTTGCGTCTCCTTTGGTGACAAACCCTGCATCTGTAACACCTGCTATTCTATGTGTAACAAGACTATTGCCATCTATAAAGCTTATTACATCACCTTTTTTATACCCATTCTGCTCTTTTATAATAATCATATCGTTTACACTAATATGAGGCTCCATACTACCCGATATAACAATGGCAGTAGAGTAACCGAAAATATTCGGATAAGGATTTTTCAAAAAATGCTTATTTATTATCAGATACAGATTTGAAACAAGCAGAAACGCTAATATAACTGATATGATGACAGATACGATTTTGTATGTTATTTTTAATACTTTCATTTACTCAGCCCCGTCCATTTTTTTGTTGACTTATTATGTTTGTGATTGGTGGATGCCTCGTAAATATCATAATATGCCCAGTATTCATTATCCATCACATCGGCAAACTGTGTGAACTTGCTGATATTTTTATCTATATAGGACTTATCAGGATATCTTTCCAAAATCCTATTAACAAGTGAAACACTTTCTGCTCTTGTGATATGGTTATCAGGCTTCAATGTTTTATCCGGATAGCCTTTAATATATTCTTTTCGTACAGCTTTTCTGACTGTATCGTAAGCCCAGTGGGAACTATCAAAATCCAAAAAATCAATATCCGTCAATTGTAGTTCTTTACCCATTGTCTTTTCAGCGTATCTCACGCAGATCGCTGCAAATTCTGCTCTCGTAATGTTATCATTTGGTCTGAAATAACCATCATAGCCAAAGATTATATTTTTATCTTCAAGGTGAGAAACATACTTTGCATACCATTCATTACTTGGAACATCCTTAAATCCTGTGCTGGTATCCTTTAATTTGTTCTCATCATAGCCGGACATAATTCTAGCGAAAATTGTTGCAGCCTCAGCTCTTGTTATGGATGCTTCGGGGAAGAAGTATCCGCCGTCACGACCTACAACATACGGCTCATGTGTAAGTGTTTTGCTACTAGAACGATAAATAGTGTATCTATCAATATTTATCTTTAAGTAAAAATCATATGTAATGTCACGACCGACAGCTTCATTACCGAATGCTGTGTCATTTTCGTCTGTGTTTGTATTCCAACCCCACTTGATAATAAGGTCCTGATGTTTTTTACCATCAATTTTGCCCTTATACGCATTGAGGAGTGTTTGTTCATTTTCTGCAAGCTTCTCTGATTTAAGCTCTGTATCAAACAAATCATAGTCTGTTTCGTTTATAGCAGCGATGCCGATTGTCTCAGCGTCTTTAATTTCAAATTGAAGAGGAACATTGTCTTTGTTTTTGCAATAAAGATATATACTATACTCAATCTCGTTATTGTCTTGATTATCTATGCGAATTTTATATTCCTCATCTTTTAACAGCGGATGAATAAGTGCTGTTTCACCTTCAGGAACTTCACCAAAAATATTTAGTTTAGTTTCGTTTTCTTTTTCGGTATGTGTATCCCAAGTTAGCTCGTATGGTTTATATGTTGCAGTTCTCTTTGGAGGAACCGGATCGTCCGCAAATGTAAAATACATCACGAAAACTGCGGATATTGCAACAAGCATTGCAAGAACGCAGATTGTCGCTAACATATTATGTGGTTTTTGTTTCATGCAATGCCATCCTTTCATTTCTTATTTAGTAAAGTGTTTATGAAAATATAAATACCGGTTTTATCTCCGTTTATTTATGTTTTAATAAGCACTCTACTAGCATTGATTTACACCCTTGCCTTGCCGCAAGGCAAGGGTGCTTTACTCAATAGCTTCATTTATGTATTGTTTTGATTAGTTGATCTGTGTTACAGTTGTTGTGATATCAAGAGCAATTTCTGCAGTTCCTGCATTACCAAGAACGGTATCTTTCGCATCATCATTACCTTCAAATGCCCAAGCCCATGAAACTACAGGGCAAGCACCTGTTTCACCTGAAAGATCTGTTCCGGGTTCATAATCAGCAGTATATGCTTCAATTGCTTCTTCAACAGCTGTCTCAAATTCTGCGGTTGATGAATAATTAGCACCATCGTAAGGTGTTGTTCCAACAGTGATTACGATAGGGCAGTAATAAGCGCCGGTTACTTCCCAGCCCGTAAGGGTGAGGTCAGCTTCGTTTGTTACACGAACTGCTACTTCAGGTGTGCCTGAAAGAGCAACTTCAGTAAGTGTTCCTGCAGTACCGGGTGCAACAAGCATATCTGTTGTATCAGATTTTACAGAAAGACCTGTATAGTCGGCATCTTCATCATTGTACTCTGTTGCAAACATAGAATCGCTTGTAGCTGTTACAACTACACCAAACTTTGCAACTCTTGCTGAATCGTTACCTGTTCCGTTTGTGGTGTACTTTGCAAGTGTTCCGCCTACGAAACAAGCAGTAACGAGGCAAAGACATGCAAGAAGTGCAACCATTTTTGTTGTTTTAATGTTTTTCATTGATTTGTTCTCCTTTCGGAATATTAAAATATGTTTTTCGGTCAGCGTATGTTTTTAGGCGTTTACGAAACACACACGCTGACCGAGTGTATGTCTTTTTAAACGCAAGCTACGACCATCAATTAGTCATAGCATATATTTAACTCCTGCGGCATTGGAGATTAAATAACACCATTTGGTTATTCTGTTTTAGAAGAGCCGTCTTTTTCCGCAAGCTGCGCTCTAAGCTTTTCAATTTCAGCTTGCATATCTTCTTTGTCTTTTTCTGCATCGGCTTCCATTTGATTTTTCTTTTTATTGAATCTTGCTCGAAGCAAAACATCTAAAAGTATGTATATAACAAGCGGAAATCCAATAAATATGAGCATACCAATTGGAGTTTGCATAAATAACGCTAAATCACCAAGTTTTGGTATTCTAAACAAATATTTACCTATAATTTTATCTTTTGCTACGGGATTTTGGTCTTCTGCGTTATTTGCATCGCCTTTTGTAGTAAATGTTCCGTCTTCATTAATTTCAACAATTCTATGAGTTACGGCTGTCTTTCCCTCCATAAAGGTGACAATATCTCCAACTTTTAGGGTATCGGGATTAACTTTTTTTGCAATAATCATATCTCCAACTTCGATATGGTCTTCAGCCGTACCACTCATTGACCCCGACATTACAATCATACTTGTAAATCCGCCAACACCAGGCGGTGTATCAGGGTTTAAGGTTCCTTTTATTATAATAGTGAGGTTGCATATAAGCATTATTGAGAGAATTACGCATATTAAATAAGACGCAATTGTTAACGCCTTAGCGTTTTTCTTTTTTGGTGGCATTTTAATCCCTCCTTATTTTACTTCTAGACTTTCTTTAGTTATATTTTTAAGATATTTATAATTCTATCATGTAGGTTATCAAGCAGCATTTGTGTCTTATCACGATCATCCCATATTGCGTAATCAATCACAAAGGCAATAATCGAATAGATAAAAGTTTCAGCCTGTAAATATGTACACCCAAAAATTCCAATTATTTTTTCGGCATATTTTTCGTACCATAATCTAAAATCTTTTGCTTTATCACGCATACGGTCGCCGAATATTGGGCTGGTGGTAATCTGAATAGCAATACGAAGCTCATACTTGTACTTTTCAACTTCATCTAAAAAAGTGTCGAAGTATTTACGAATATCATTGGTATGGTTTAATGTGAATTCAAGGAGCGCATTGACCACCATAGAAATGCCATATTTCCCAGCACTAATCCAAATATCGTCCTTGTTCTCAAACCAATAGTAAAGACTGCTTTGTGCAAGCTTTGCTTCTCTGCACAAATCACCGATAGAAGCGTTAGCCAATCCTGTTTTCAAAAGGTATTCCCAAGTTGCCTGAATGATAGCTTGTTTCTTGTCGGACATATTGTAGCTGTCCATTGTTTTCAATCCCTTCCTTTCAATATTTATCGCCACATTTTGCTACAATGTAATGCTCGTTACAAGCGATAGTAAAAAAAAACCTTGCAACATAATTGAAATTATGTTGCAAGGATATCTATTTTTATTATTATGAATATTTCATCACAGCAAAAAAAATGTCGAAATAGATATTTATATTTAAAATTAAACACGACACCAAGACCGGGCATTGTAGAAAATGTATAACCGGTCTTTTTTGTTGTGTCTTTTTTTTAACTATTATAACGGATTTTTATAAAATATCTGCAAACCATTGACAAACACCCCCTAAATGTGCTATTATGATTAAGCTTTTAGTATGTATCTGCGATGTCTTTTCCACATAATTTCAATTATGTGGTTATTTTTTTATAACCGTAAAAGTCCTAATTTTTGAATCTGTTGGCGATGTATGTCGCCTGTTTCCATCGTATAAATGCGCGTTGTGTTAACGCTTGAATGTCCAAGTATATCAGCAAGACGCACAATATCTTTTTGAAGGCTATAATATGTGCGTGCGAACAAATGCCGAAGATTATGCGGAAATACTTTTTCCCGGCTGACGCCTGCGCTTTCACACAGCGATTTCATCATTTTCCATATGGTGCTTCGATCAAGCGGTTTTCCTGTTCTTGTAATAAAAACGGGACCGCTTGTTATTTTTTGCCCGTTTGCATATCGCAGCAGCATTTTGCAAAGCTCTTTCGGCAAAATGACAATCCGCATTTTACCCTTACAATTTATACTGGCTTGGCGCTTTTTCACAGCTTCAATTGTAATGGAAGATAGTTCTGACACCCTGATTCCGCTTGAACAAATTGTCTGCATAAGATAATAAAGCCTTTCATTTTTCTTCAGCTTTGCTGCCTCAAGCAGTCTTTCATATTCTGCTTTAGTCAATTCTTTATTTCTTTCAGCAAAAATTTGTTTTTGAATTTTAAGCATTTTAACCTGCAATCCGTGCCACTCATTGTATGAAAAGAAACTGTTGAGCGAGGATAAAACAGAGTTTACCGTTGCCGGAGCACAGGATTCTATTAGCTCCTGTTTATATTGGAGCACTAAGGCTTTGTCCACCTCTGCATTGCCACACCATCGCATAAACGCCGTTATGTCTCGAAGGTATTTCTCTAGAGTTGAGGCAGACTTTTCTTCGTCCAATAGGTACTGCTTAAATTTTTGTATGAGTCTATTGGTAATTTTTTTCATATATAGTCATCTCCTTTCTTATATTTTACCCCCATTTTTAGGATATATAGAGGTCATAAATAATTTATATTATAAAAACAATATAATAAAAAGCCTGCAGGCATGTATAGCTTGCAGGCTTTTGTTTTATTTAACTAGTACGAATATCAGCACCGATGTTCTTTGATAATTTCTTAAGGGCTCCATTTGCAACCTGTTCAATTTCTGCACTGGTCAGGGTTTTCTCATCAGAACCGATAACCAGACGAACGGTAACGGACTTTTTGCCCTCCGGAATTTGCTTGCCCTTATACTCATCTACGAAAATAACATCATGAAGCAGTTCGTTTTTCTTAGCCATAACACAATTGTAGATATCGTCCCACTTGACCATTGAATCAACGAGGAAGGATAAATCATAATCATTTCTCGGGAATTCAGACATACGCACATAGCGATTTGTTCTTGATTTAAAGGGCACCAGTGCATCCATATCCAGTTCAACAAGAACGGCAGAAAGCACCTTGATGCCGCAAAGGAGTGCCGCTTTTTTAGAAAGCAACGCCAAATCACCAATCTTTTTACCATCAAGACAAATGTTCAACCACACGGTTTCATCGGCCCAATAGGGCTTTTCTCTCTTTTCAAAGGTGAAGCCTTCCATGTGCGTATAGCTCGGCATGGCACCGATGACACCCTTTGCGTTGCGGAAAAGCTCGGTAACCTTGTTGGACGAACCCACAAAGGCACAGCCAAGATGTTTTGTCTGCGCAGGGAGCTTTTCGCCCTCGTAATCGGAGGTGTAATCGCTGTCACGGAAAATCTGCGCTTCTTCAAAAATATTGAATTCGTCAAAATTGTGTTCATTCTTCACAATCGCTTTGCAGATATTGGGGATAAGCGATGAACGGATGAATCTTTCATTGGGAGCCGGAGGCGTCGCAAGCTCAAGAATGCCATCTGTATTAGGCAAAAGGGCTGTAACAAAATCCTCATCCATCCAGGGATATGTAAAGATTTCCTGCATGTTGCAGCGGAAAGCAAGATATTCCTTAATCTTTCTAACCAAATCCACATCCAGCTGGTTAATGGCTCCGTCAAAGGATGTGGTGATTGTGGTGGCCTCAAAGTTCTCATAGCCATACATACGGGCAACTTCTTCCATAATATCCGCCTTGATGGATACATCACCCGTGGAACGCCAGGTGGGAACCACAATGTGCATGCCTGTTTCGGTAAAGGTCACCTCATATCCCATGGTGCCAAGCTTTTTGGCCACAATTTCCTGGGGAATACGCTTTCCAAGGCGTCTGTCAAGCCACTCAAACTCAACATCAATCTCTTTTCTCTCCAGTTTCTTTTCATACAAATCCTTAAAGGCAACAACCTTCATTTCAGGATAAAGTTCGGCAAAAAGCTTCATTGCTAGAGAAAGCGCTTGGTCGCACCGTTCCGGGTCAACGGCCTTTTCATAACGAGAAGAAGACTCGGTTCGATTGTCATAGCGCAAGGCTGTGCGGCGAATGCCACGGGACTCAAAGTTTGCAATCTCTAAAATTACACTCTCTGTTTCAGGGAGAACGGAATCCTTTGCGCCGCCCATAACACCCGCCAAGGCTACAGCGCCTTCAGCGTCCGCAATCACCAGGTCGTCAGAGGTAAGAGCCAGCTCCTTATCGTTCAAAAGCTGAAGCTTTTCTCCATCCTCGGCGCGTCTCACCTCTATGTGGTCAATGATATGATTTGAGTCAAAGACATGAGTCGGCTGACCGGTGGCCAGCATAACATAGTTGGTAATGTCAACAAGTGCGTTAATGGGACGCATGCCAACACGCCAAATGCGGCTCTGCATTTCGAAGGGCGAGGGCTTTACAGACAGTCCGAGAATCTTGGCACCCATATAACGGGGACAGCGCTCGGCGTCCAAAATGCGCACATCATATTCCTCGGTGGTTTCGGGAACATATTCCTCAAACTCCACCAACGGAAGGTCATAGAGTGCTGCAATCTCACGGGCAATGCCATAGTGTCCCCAAAGGTCGGGGCGGTTTGTCATTGACTTATTATCAATTTCAAGAATGATGTCATCAAGGTCAAGAGCTTTTGCAATGGGCGTACCGGCCGGAGCATCAAGAGAGGTCACATCCATAATTTCATGTTCCTCTGCTGCAGGGAAAAGGTCGGCAAGACCAACCTCAACCGAGGCACAAATCATACCAAAGCTGGCAACACCACGCAGTTTGGCATTTTTAATTTCAACCGGCTCCCCTTCTCCGTGCCAGCGCACCATGGCGCCAGGACAAGCAACAACAACCTTCATGCCGGATGCAAGGTTTGAGCCTCCGCATACAATATCTTTCAGTTCGCCGTCACCAACATCCACACGGCAAACACGAAGCTTGTCGGCATTGGGATGAGGCAAAACTTCTTTAATTTCACCTACGATAATCTTTTCAAAACGCTCTGCCAGATTTTCGGCGCCCTCCACCTCAACCGTGGACATTGTCAGGTCGTATGCCAGGCGGGAAAGGTCCATATCGTCAGGGAGCTTAACATAATCTTTAATCCAATTCAGTGACAATTTCATTTTACTATTCTCCTTTCGCTCTGACTTAGCGGAACTGCTTTAAGAAGCGAAGATCGGTGCCGTGGAACAGGCGCACATCATCCACACCGTAGCGCATCATAACCAGTCTATCCAAACCAATGTTCACATAAAAGCCTGTGTACTCATCAGGGTCAAGTCCTGCTGCACGAAGCACATTGGGGTGCGGTGTGCCGCCAGGCATAATTTCAATCCAGCCCACATGCTTACATACGCTGCATCCCTTGCCGCCGCAAACAAGACAACCCATGTCAATTTCAAAGCCGGGCTCAACAAAGGGGAAAAAGCCGGCGCGCATACGAACCGGAACATCCTGACCAAAAACCTTGGAAAGAATGCTCTTAATCATAACCTTACCAGCGGTGTATGTAAAGTCTTTATCAACAATTAAGGCTTCATACTGGAAGAAGGCACGCTCGTGACGCGCATCCGTTGTTTCGTTGCGGTACACTCTGCCGGGATAAACAAAACGATAAGGAGGCTTATGTGTCTGCATATAACGCACACTATCGCCTGTCAGGTGCGGTCGCAGACAAAGCTTCTCATTTGCTGTGCCCTTGTCATGTCCCCCAAGCCAATAGGTGTCCATGCTTTCTCTGGCAGGATGGTTGGGCGGGAAATTAAGGTTATCAAAGGCATAATATTCGCTGGTGATTTCAGGACCCGAGAAAATCTCAAATCCCATGGAGCGAAAGGCGTCGTTTAAGTCATAGCACATCTGTGTAATGGGATGAAGACCGCCAATCTTCGGTTCAAAACCGGGGATTGTGCAGTCAAAATCAGCTGGAATCTCGGATGCCTTCAGCTTAATAGCCTCGCGTCTGCCTTCAATCTGCTCACTGAGAAGGGACTTAACATGATTGACTGCTTTTCCCATCTCCGGGCGAAGCGCAACATCAAGCTTGGGTATTTCTTTGAGAAGCTCTGTAATGCTGCCCTGTTTACCCAGAAGTGCGCCTTTAACCTCTTGCAGTTCTGCCTCTGTCTTGGCCGCTTCAATTTGCGCGGTACCTTGTTGTAATAATGCGTCTAACTTTTCTTTCATCTCTTTTTCCTCTTAGCATTTTATTTTTTTGTTTTATAAATAAAAAAACTGCGTTTCCCTAAGGAAAACGCAGGGACGACACAATGTCGTGATACCACTCTGCTTCACCTTTGCCTCACAGCAAAAGCCTCATTGAGTGCGCAAATGACACACCCTTGTGATGTAACGGTCACACCCGGCAAAATCTACTCATTGGGACAAGCGTCGCCAATTTTAAATCCGCAGCTCACAAGATGAATTCGCCAAAGCCAAACAATTGTCTTGCACCATCCGACAACTCTCTGATGTCCGGGATTTTGGTTACTACTTCTTGCTCAAACGCCATTACAAGAATTTTACCATAAATCACAGCATCTGTCAAGCAACAGTTTAAACTCTTTTTCTAAAGCCCTTGCCCTTCATTTTTCGAAACCACAAAATGAACGAATAAATAAAGACGGGAACTCCTAAAAATTTAGAAGTCCCGTCTTCTGTTTTTATTTATTCATTTTTTCCATATCGTTTTTGCGAATTTCCACGCGCCGTACCTTGCCGCTGATTGTCTTGGGCAATTCCTCAACAAACTCAACGATTCTCGGATATTTATAAGGCGCGGTGTGTGTTTTGACATATTCCTGAATTTCTTTTTTCAGTTCATCAGTGCCTTCAGTACCTTTGACTAAAACGATGGTTGCCTTAACAATCTGTCCGCGAACCTCATCCGGAACAGGTGTGATGGCACATTCCAAAACATAAGGAAGCTCCATGATAACGCTTTCAATTTCAAAAGGTCCAATGCGGTAACCTGATGATTTGATAACATCATCAATACGACCTACATACCAAAGATAGCCGTCTTCATCCATGGTTGCCTGGTCGCCGGTATGATAAAATCCGTCATACCACACCTCGTTCGTCTTTTCATCATCTAAATAATATCCGGTAAAGAGACCGCAGGGAACACTGTCTTTTGTGCGGATGCAGATTTCACCTGTGTCACCGGTTTTACAAACGCTTCCGTCAGGGTCTAAAACAACCACATCATATAAGGGGCTCGGTCTGCCCATAGAACCAATTTTAGGTGTAGAGCCTACAAAATTGGCAATGGAAAGTGTTGTTTCAGTCTGGCCAAAACCTTCCATGATGGTGAGTCCTGTGGCTTTTTTAAACTGGTTGAACACTTCTGGATTGAGCGCCTCGCCTGCTGTTGTGGCATATTCAATGGAAGAAAGGTCATATTTAGATAAATCTTCTTTAATGAAGAAGCGATACATGGTAGGTGGTGCGCAGAAAGTTGTGATGTTATATTTTGCAAACATCGGCAAAATATCTTCTGAATGGAAGCGGTCAAAATCATATGTAAAAATACCTGCTTCACAGAGCCACTGACCATAGAGCTTACCCCAAAGGGCCTTGCCCCAACCGGTATCCGAGATGGTAAAGTGAAGTCCGTCAGGGTTAACATTATGCCAATGCTTCGCTGTGGGATAATGACCCAGTGCATATTTATAAGAATGAGTTGCAATGCGGGGATAGCCCGTTGTGCCGGATGTAAAGAGCATCAGCATGGGGTCGTTGCCGCAGGGGGTGTTTTCTGTGCGATTATAGTGGGTGCTGAAACGCTCCATTTCAACATTAAAATCGTTCCAACCCTCTTTTTTGCCGCCAACTAA
Source organism: Clostridia bacterium (assembly GCA_045590535.1). GTDB lineage: Bacteria > Bacillota > Clostridia > UBA1381 > UBA9506 > UMGS755. The sequence continues at coordinate 10,650 of JAZNRE010000023.1, read as the reverse complement.
CACCTTAATCATACCGGGGAAACCGGCAGCCGCCTTTTCGGCTTCATCAGAAACTTCGCCATCGGCCGTACACACAATTGCTTTTACCTTAGCTGCTTTATATCTATACTCAAAATCATGCTCTACAAGCTGATTGGTTGCCGGAATGGCAATGGCACCAATTTTGTGTAGCGCCAGCATACAGAACCAGAACTGATAATGTCTTTTAAGCACAAGCATTACGGTATCACCTTTTTTAATGCCTAAAGACTCAAAATAGTTCGCGGTTTTGGCCGAATATTTTTTCATATCGCTAAAGGTGAAGCGACGGTCTGATTTGTCGTTTGCCACCCACATCATAGCAAGCTTATCAGGATTCTTTTTGGCAATGGCATCAACACAGTCAAAAGCGAAATTAAACTTATCATCATTTTTAAAAGTAATGCCACTAAACACGCCGTTTTCGTCATAAGTTGATTCAATAAACTGATCGGCAACCGTTTCAGCCTTAGCTTCTTTTGTCGATGTCTTAGAAACATGAAACGGCGCCTCGGGATATTCTTCACTAAAGTGGCCGTCTTGGGGATTTAACACAACAGCATGGAACTCGCAACCACCTTCGGATGCAGCAATCATACCATGAGGAATAATGCTGTTATAAAAAATGGAGTCGCCCTCGTTAAGAATATCGACATGGTTACCAACCTGAACCTTTAAAGAGCCTTTCACAATCACATCAAATTCCTGACCATTATGGGAATCAAGCTTTAAAGGTTTATCCTGCTCTTCTTCAAGATAAGGGAATTTTACCAGGAAGGGCTCAGCAATTTTGCCTTTAAATTTGGGAGCCAGGTTGTTATACTCTACACCATGCTTTTTAAGAATTTTCAAACCCTCGCCCTTTCTTGTAATGGCAAAAGAGGTTAAAGTTGTGCCCGTACCCTCAAGCAAATCAACCACTTCAACGCCGCAAGCCTTGGCGCATTTATAGATAAATGTGAAGCTAAAATCGGTGTCGCCTTCTTCTAAAAGTTTATAATCCTCCACCGATACACCTGTGAGCTTTGCAAGCTCTTCTTGGGTATAACCTTTTGCTTCGCGCAGGTCTTTGATTCTGCCTGCAACTTCTTTCAAACTGTACTCCATCACTTTGTCTCCCTTCATTTTCGTGAATCTTCTTAGATTATTACGAACTTGAATAAAACAAAAAAACTCGTCTCAAAAAAATCTTTTGAGACGAGTTAATAAACCCGCGGTACCACTCAAATTACGGAAAAATCCGTCACTTACCGGACTCTAACAAGCCCTTTGCCTTAACGCAGCATTACGGAAGGAATCTACTTGGCTATGCCTTTCGGTCCTCCGACTCAGAGGTGATAGGTCATTGGAAAGCTTTGCCATTGCCTCGCACCATCCGGCAACTCTCTCAAGGCTTCACAATCCAACCGTCCTCGTCACAGTCGTTCTTTGTGATATTCAAATTTAATCGTATTATACTCTATGAGTCGCTGATTTGTCAATAGTTTTTTCAAAAAATTTAAATTTATTTTTTAAGCCCCAATTTTTCGGCTGCTTCATCACGCATTTTATACTTCAAGATTTTACCTGCCGCATTCATGGGAAATTCATTGACAAACATGAAATATCTCGGCACTTTATGCCGCGCAATAGAGGCATAACCAAATTCTTTCATTTCATCTTCGTCTGCCGTTTCACCCTTGTGCAGAATAACCCAAGCGCAGCATTCTTCGCCATATCTTTCATCGGGCACGCCCACAACCTGAACATCGCGAACCTTGGGGTTTGTTAAATAAAATTCTTCAATTTCACGGGGATAAAGGTTTTCACCACCACGAATAATCATATCTTTTAAGCGACCGGTAACCTTATAATAACCGTCAGGTGTTCTCATGCATATGTCACCGGAATGCAGCCACCCGTCAGCGTCAATCGCCTGCGCAGTTGCCTCGGGCATTTTGTAATAGCCCTTCATAATGTTAAATCCACGGGCAACAAATTCACCGCTCTCGCCGTCAGGGAGCTCCTCCCCCGTTTCAGGGTCAATGATTTTGCATTCAACACCGGGGAAGGCACTGCCAACGGTTTCAACACGATGGTCAAGATCTTCATTCACCTCGCCCATGGTACAACCAGGTGATGCTTCGGTTTGTCCGTAAACGGAAATGATTTCACGCATGTTCATTTCGACAGAGGCACGACGCATTAAATCAGCAGGGCAGTTCGCACCCGCCATAATGCCGGTTCGCATATAAGAAAAATCAGTTTTGGCAAAGTCCGGATGATTAAACATGGCAATAAACATGGTGGGAACACCATTAAAACAGGTAATCTTTTCATCATTCACGCAAGCAAGGGATGATTTTGGTGAAAAATACGGTATGGGACAAAGGGTACCGCCATGGGTCATCATAGATGTCATAGAAAGCACCATGCCAAAGCAGTGGAACATGGGCACCTGAATCATCATGCGGTCAGCTGTGGATAAATCCATTCTGTCGCCAATGGTTTTACCGTTATTAACAATGTTTCTATGTGTCAGCATAACACCTTTGGGAAAGCCCGTTGTACCGGAAGTATATTGCATGTTGCAAACATCATCCGGCTTAACCATCGATGCCCGTCTGCGCACTTCTTCACGAGGCACTAAAGAGGCACGGGAAAGCATTTGTTCCCAGGTGAGACAACCAGGCATAGAAAAACCTGCTGTGATAACATTGCGCAAAAACGGCAGTTTTTTTGAATAAAGGGGTTTGCCCGGCTCAAGGCTTGCAAGTTCAGGGCAAAGTTCTTCAATAATTTCTTTATAATTGATGTCTTTACAGAACTCAATCATAACGAGCGTATGGGTATCCGACTGCTTAAGCAAATATTCAATCTCGTGAATTTTATAAGCGGTGTTCACGGTTACCAAAACGGCACCAATTTTGGTTGTTGCCCAAAAAGTGATGAACCATTCGGGAACATTGGTTGCCCAAACAGCAACATGGTCACCGGCTTTTACGCCTAAAGAAATCAGTGCTGCCGCACATTCATCCACATCCCGTCGGAACTGTTCATAAGTTCTTGTATAGTCCAAAGTGGGATATTTAAAAGCATACTGGTCAGGATAAGTTTCAGCCATGGTGTCCAACACATCGGCAAAAGTCGCCTCAATTACATCATATTTTTTCCACACAAAAGTGCCGGTTTTATCACGGTTGTAGTAAGCGTGGTCAAAAGACTTTTTCTCACGGTTGAGCTTTGAAATGTAATTGGCAAAATGGGTTAAAACAATGTCGGCATCGTTAATTTCTTCATTCCACGCCGCACAGATATAGCCTTCGTAATTTAAGGAAGAAAGAGCGTTGATAAGCTTTTCAACATCCAGCTCGCCTTCACCGATTAAAACAGTTTTATCGTCTTTCATATCCCCAAGGCGGACATACTTTATGTATGCACCCAGGGTTTTAATGGTTGCTTCTGCGGTTTCACCTGCTGCAAAGCAGGTGCCTCTTACATTCCAGGAAGCGCCAATGGCTGCAGAAGAAAAGTGGTTAATAATGTCAATCACCTTTTCGGTGTTGGCAAGATAGCCCACGGTTTCAAACAAAATGCCCACATCGGCAGTTTCTGCCTTTTTAATGGCAGCTGAAAGTTTTTCGTCCAGCACACAAAACGGAACTTCTTCATGGATGTGCACAATCACATCGGAAATTCCCGATGCAACGGCCATATCCACATATTTAACAATTGTATCAGCGGTTGTTTCTTGACTGTCTATGCTATCAGCCATGCGAAGTGCTGAAACAGCAAGATTCCGGTTCACAAGCTTTCTCTTGGCGTCTGAAATGCGATCACGCCGTAAAATGCTGTCATGATGCATGCTTCTTTCTTTGATGGCATCATAAATTTCAAAACCTTGAAAGCCATAATCAAAGGCATAACGGCAGGTGTCAAGAAAGGTTGCCCGGCTGACATTTTTCGTTGAAAAAACAATTTTCATGTTATGCCTCCTCAAACACAATCTTATTCAGCGCATTGATGTACGCCCGGATGCTGGCTGCAACAATATCGGTTGATGTTCCGTTGCCGGAATAGAGCTTTCCATTGTTGCGCAGTCTCACCAGGGCAGAGCCCAGCGCTTCTTTACCTTCTGTTACCGATTGAACCTGAAAATCATCCAGCTCGTAATGATGACCAATGCACTGCTCAACAGCACGGAAAGCGGCATCAATGGGGCCTTCTCCATTGCTGACACCGCACATAATTTCATCGTTGCATTTCAATGTAACCTGTGACATTGAATCGGTAACATTGCTGCTGGTTGTGGTGTAAGTCTCAAAATGATAGGTCGAAGGTGCCTGCATGGCAGAGCTTGCAATGAGAGCCTCAAATTCTTTTGCGCCAACTGCACCTTTTTTATCGCACACTTGAATCAGCGCCTTATACACATTGCCCATGTCTGCATCGGAAAGGTCATAACCCAGCACCTGGGCAGCCTGCTGAACCTGGGCCATTGAAGAATCAGAATCCAGTAAAATCTTTTTCTTTTCGCTAATGGTTGTTTCTGCTTCATAAGTATCATGACTGATGCTTGCAACCATGTCCTCAATGCTTGCATGAATTTTGGTGTTGTCAAGCTCAAGTTTTGCATCAATCTGGGCGCCGCAAACACTGATTGCATCAGAAATTTCGCCAGCTAAAAGAATTTCTTTGCCGGTCATGGCACACTTCAAGCCGTCTGCACCCTCTTTTGCCGCTGCAAAAGCAGAAGCAACACCCATGTTAATGCGGTCTGAAACCTGAACATATACGGGTACGCTAACGGCTTTTTTAACTTTAGCAACAAGCTTTGCAATGTCTTCCGGCGTTGAAACACCTGCATTGTCACAAAGAGTCACCATGCCGGCGCCGTTTTCTTCCGCTGCTTTGGCGGCAGCTATTAAAAATTCCTCATCAGCTCTTGTGGCGTCCAGTGCCGAAAATTCAACATCATCGCAATAGCTCTTTGCCTCTTTTGTGAGCTCTGCAATTTTTTCAAGCATAACATTTTGTTTTACATGATAGGTATATTCCATTTGAATGGTCGAAACCGGAAGTTCAACCTGCAAACGGGGGCTTTTGGCCTCTTTAATGCATTCCCATGCAGCTGTAACCTCTTCTTTGTTAAAGCCCACCGGAATGGATAATGTAGCTTTTTGAACATTTTGTGCAATGGTTTTATAGATAATGGTGTCTTCTCTAAGATTTTTCACAGCAGGCAGCTCAATCGCATCAGCACCAAGCTGATCGGCACAGTTTGCAATGGCCGATTTTTCACGGAACAAAAGGGAAATGGCCCGTTCCTCTGAAAGCTTTTTAAGCGTGATGTCTGCAATGTTGATTTTTCTCATTTTGAAAACTCCTTTCAAACTCTTTTATATAAAGTCAGGGTTAGTATCAACAAAAAAGCGTTTCCATCTCCTTGTTGATTCAAAGAGACGAAAACGCTACATGCTCATGTTTCCGCGGTACCACTCTTCTTCATCCTAAAACGGATGCCCTTTAGATGCCAGCACATCTTAACTCTGTTACGGGAGTTCCCGTCTGCCACTACTGCATTTTTCATGGCAGCCGCTCCGCGGTGAGTTCTGCAAATCTTTCCCAATGTCTTGCACCACCCGACATCTCTCTTGTGGCGAAAGGTTTCGCATACTATTCCGCTTCACAGCGTTTAACGATAGTTGTATTGTAACATAATGAATTTTATTTGTCAAGTATTTTTTTAATTTTTTACTCAACCGATTATATGCGCAAAAACTAAAGTTGTGCCGTTTTAATTTGCACTGCATGTCATCTGAAAACGCAATTGACTATTTAAGCCTACCATAGCCGGCGTTTTCAACACAAACCTGTCCTGCCTCTGTCAGCATAAATTCTGCCATTTTGCGAGCCGGGGCGTCCGCCGGAGTATCTTTTCTTAAAACAACATAGGTGTTGTTAGAAAGGGGATAGGAGCCGTCTGCAATGGTTTCATCTGTTGGCATCACACCGTCAATGGCAAGAAGCTTCAAATTATTATGCACATCATAGAACAGGTCCATGTTGTGATAGTAATAATAAATGCTGTAACCCAAACCATAGCCCACCGGATTATCAGTTTTCGCCTTCATAACATCCGTCAGCACATTTGACATGGTGTAAGAAGTTTCTTTTTGCACTTCAGGATGGATTTCGTTACCATTTAAAAAGTGCTTTTCCATTTGTGCATGGCTGCCTGAGTCGTTATTCCGGCAATAAGGATACATAAGGGCATTGCTTCCGCCAACTTCAGACCAGTTATCGTAAGCGTCATTTACATAAATGTTTGTAATCTGCTCTTTGGTAAGTCCTGTTGCCGGATTTTCTTTATTGGTAAAGAAAATCATGGCATCATAGGCAATGGGGATGAGCTCAAGTTCCACGCCTTTATCTTTCGCCATCTTTAAAATATCACTTGCAGGATATACCGAAGCAAAAAGCATGTCAACTTCGCCGTTTATCAGGCGCTGATACGATGCATGGCTCTTAGAGTGACTTAAGGGATATTGCGGATGCGTTGCACCGTTTGAAAACAGCGCCCCATAAACCGCCTGGGTGAAGGGATAAGTAGAGGTTGAACCGTCAATAACCGGCATTTTTTCATCAAAACCAAACATTTCTGCAAGGTCTGTAGCATAAAGCTGACAGTCATCCTGCGCATTGTTCAAAATATACACAATGTCTGCCCTTGTGGCTGCCTTTTGCGGATTTAAAATGCGCACGGGGTTTTCCGGGGCGCTATCATCATAATCGGAAACATAGTTCCGGCCAATCACTTCATAGGCCTCTTTTGCCCAGTGGGAAATTTTGTCTTTGTCGGCGTTGTTTTCATTGACAACCGGCGTGCCCCTGAGCCCTGCATATTGGAGCGCCCGCGCAACCATAACGGTGATTTCTTCTCTTGTTACATCACGATTGGGCGAGAATGTTCTTTCCGAATCGCCTTTAACAATGCCAAACATATAGGCTGACATGATGGTGGGATAATACCATTCCGTTTTATAAACATCGTCAAAATTGGTAATGGCGTGGGCTTCCGGCACAAATTCAAGACCAATAAAACGCATCACTAAAGCAACGGCTTCGGCACGGGTAACGGTATCATCCAAATTGGCCTCGCCCTTTTCATTGCCCCGGATAACACCAACCCGTGACAGCATCAACGCCCCATGAAAATCGGGGTTTGAATCATCTCTGTCACTAAACTCAAGTTCTTCGGGCACAAAGGCTTCTATTCCTCTTGCCTCGTTTTCTCTGGGGATGGTGGCATATACATAATCGTGATACGCCATTGATAAGGGAATAGCCTCCCCCGTGTCTTTATATCTTGCTCGGGTGAGCCACGAATCCCGGCTTTCAATGGTATCGGGGAACGGAATTTTTACCTTGACAAAGTTGGCCGGTTTTTCACGCTCTACACCATCTGCAAAGGCACAGCCTGTAAAGGGAATTAACAGGCATAAAACCAAAAAAACAGATATAATTCTTTTCATAGTGTTTACCTCCTTTATTCTGCAATTTGAAAGGTTTCCACAATTTGTGATAATTCCTTTTTTAAATCCTCGCTGGTGTTTTTGGGATATTCCCACGAAACGATATAGACCCCGGCATCCCCTTCATGCAGTTGAAACCATAAGGTATCGCCGTCAAGCTCTGTTCCGCATATAGAATAGCCCATTAAGTCTTCAAATATATAATCGTTATGCTCTCTTAAAAATCGTCCCTGCGCTGTTTTTGCATCACAGTTTTTATAGGTTGTCACCTTAATTTCCACATCGTCTTTTTTTCTATAATCCCATTTTTCTTCTAATTTGCCGTCGTCATAATCCTTTTCATAGCGATAACTATCCGCCGGAACGGTGATGACATACTCTTCTCCCCTATGGACGCCTTCTTTTGTCTGTTGGTTATTTTCGCCACCGATAAAGGTTATGGTTTTATCGCTATTAGCCTTGGGTAAATATTGTTTTCTGTCAATCCCCTGGCATCCGCTGAATAAAAGCAAAGCTGTCATAATCAAAGCAATTGTTGTTGAAACGGTTATATTCCTTCTTTTCATCGTAAAATCTCCTACTTTTTTGATTGTTGGCCGCCTTTCTTTTTAAACAAAAATCCAATGATAAATGCAGCAGCAAAAACGATAATCATACTAGGAATGTACTGTATCATAGGGTTTTCAAGGGGTATATGCGCCGTTGCCTCTTCGGGCAGAAAGGCATATATTTTTATATAGTCTTCCCGGTTTAGGTCAAATTGTGTGGTAACCGCAGAAGAGCTTACATATTTTGGGCAACCAAGTCGTCCTCTTTTATCAAGCCAAACTTCATATCTCTCACCGTCTTTGTCATAAGCCACAAGCCACAAACCGTTTTCACTTTGAATGGGGTCAATGCGGTTATAAGGCTCAAGGGAAACGGTTTTAGCTAAATCAAAAAACTTGTCTTTATCAATATAGCAGCTCACAAATTTTTCGCCAACGGCATAAACCACTTCCATTCTCTCTACATCGTTTTTATCAAGCACAAAAAGCTCTTGCATAGTTTGTGCATTTTTCACTTTTTCATAATCTTCTAATTTACCAAGTCGTTTTAATTCGGCTTTTTCATAAAGGCCGTCATTTAAATTCTTTTCAAAACGCTCCCACATATCCCCTGTTGTGTTTTTTAATTTCAGGGTTTTTGTATCCTGGGTTGTGGTTTCAAAAATATCGGTGGGATTATTTTCATCAAAATATGTGAAAAGATACACCTTGCCCACCACAATTTTAAAATCGCCTACCTTGTTGATGTTATAAGCTATCTGCTTTGTGCCCGTTTTCACATCACCTTTAATCTTTTTAATAGGCGAAAACTCCATATCAGGCTTTTCTTTATTGGGATGATAGGATAGCACCTCGGCAAAGAAAATTTGTGCCCCATCTTCAAAAATCAAGTCTTCAGGCACGCTTCCGGCAAAGGCGGTAAGTGAAACAGATAAAACCATTATGAGCAAACATATAAAACTGACAACTTTTTTCATGTTATGTCACCTCTTTATTCAACGGTAAAATGTGCTTCATAAACCACATCTTCATAGCGGCCTGCATTATAGCCACTTATGGTTTTGCTTATGCGGTAAAATCCAGGTGAAAGCTTGCCATATAAAAACTCCCAATTCACTTCCATTTCAGTTATGTCATTTTTATTGATTATGTAGGCAATGTCATTCCATACCGGATTTTCAATTTTCGCTTTCACATTCTGCCACGCGCTGTCCACTGTTTGCTCAAGCTTATAGGCAGAGCCTGTATGCAGTTCACCCGATGCGCTGCCGCCAAACTGCTCAATTTTAAGTGTCAAGCCCGTTGCTGTCACATTGTCAGTCCAGAGCCGTATGCCCCATTTATCGTTATTCATTCGGTTATGGGTGACAAGCCCTACTTTTGCCCCCGCATCCGATTGCGAGCTAAGCATAGGTGCATAGACATCACTAAATGTGATGCTCTCTTTTTCACTTAAAACAATTAACTCGCTTTGGGCAGCAGCATTGTTAAGACGACCCTTTATGTAATGACAATATTTTAACTCTTTGGGAAGCTGACCCGCTATCTCAAATTTTTTAAAAATAATCCATTCGCCATCAATGTTCACTTCTTTTGTGATGCTTGTGGCATGCTGATAGCCCTCTGCCTCAAAGTTTGCCTCTCCCGAATGTAACGGAATCTCATTTTTTACACCTGTTTTTTTAAGGCTCCCATCCAGCGTACCACAACGGGGTGTCATTTCAGATGCAAGTCCTGAATCATAATAAAGCACGCCATCAACATTAAACATGCGCACGCCCTTTTTTTCATATTGTTCACCAAACGATTCTTTAGCTCCGCCACTTTTTTTACCAATGAATATCGCCGTTGGTCCGTCGGCACCGCCAATGATGCCGATGCTTGTGGCACTGCAGGCTGTGAGCAGCAAACAGCACAGGATAAAAGATACAATCAAAATTCTTTGTTTCATAGACGATGCCTCCTTTTATACCTTTTAGACGATAAACAGAGGAAAAAAGTTCCTCTTTAACCAAAATAATCTGTTTTAAATAAATTATATAAAGATTGTATAATCTAAACGCCAATCTATTTGTCATAATTTTGAATTTTCTTCAATGCCTCCCTTGCCATAGGCCCCCTTGCCTAAAGGGGGCTGTCACCGCAGGTGACTGGGGGATTCACAGGAGGTGTCAGTCGTAGACTGACGGAGGGATTCTTTTACAGCAATATCAATATACTGACAAACTCCCTCAAAGTTTTTATTTACTTCATTATTGGGTATCCTTAAAATAGTTAGATTTCGTTGTTCTATTCTTTCTGTTCTGATTTTATCTTTCAACAACCCGTTTTCTTCATAATGTTGTGAGCCGTCAAGCTCAATTATCAACCTTGCACTATGACAGTAAAAATCAACAATGTGATTATCTATTACTTTCTGCCTTAAAAATCTAACAGGATAACTTTTCAAGAAATCATACCAAAGATGTCGTTCTTCTTTTGTCATATTCTTACGCAAAGTCCTTGCATTACTTGTTAAATCTGTGTTATGCTTTCTATTCATATATACCTCCACCACGTTCAGTGGTCCC
>JAZNRE010000022.1:0-18318 GCA_045590535.1 Clostridia bacterium | reverse complement strand
TGACCTGCCATTATTGTGGCTATACCCAGCGAAATTTAAATGCATGTCCCGATTGCGGAAGCCACTATATCAAGCATTTTGGCACCGGCACACAAAAGGTGGAGGAGGAGCTTTTGGCACTTTTTCCCGAGGCGTCTGTTTTGCGCATGGATTTAGACACCGTTTCTGCCAAAAATTCTCACCAAAAGATTTTAGAGCAGTTTGAAAAAGAGAAGATTGATATTTTAATCGGCACACAAATGGTCACCAAAGGCCTGGATTTTGAAAATGTGACCTTGGTAGGGGTTTTGGCGGCCGATATGAGCTTAAATCAAGACGACTACCGTGCCAATGAAAAAACCTTTGATATCATCACACAGGTTTGCGGAAGAGCCGGCAGAGGCACTCATGCAGGCCGGGCTGTTATTCAGACTTATATGCCCGAAAATTCGGTGTTATCTCTTGCTTGCACCCAGGATTATCCCGCCTTTTATAAAGAGGAAATTTCAATGCGACACGCTCTGTTATATCCGCCGTTCTGCGACCTGCTTTCGATTGTTTTTTCTTCATTTAATGAAAATGCTGCAACCGGTTGCGCCAAACAGCTTGCATCTTTTTTGCAAAAGGAATTAAAAAAAGAGCCGGCCGAAATTTTAGGACCAAGCCCCTGCAGCTTTTATAAAATCAATAACAAATACCGAAAACGAATCTTGATAAAATGCAATTTAAATGATACAATAATACGGACAGTATCTGACTATCTCGCCAAGCATTATAAAAGCAAAGAGAGCAAGTTCGTTACAGTTTCAGCTGAAACAAATCCGATACATATTTTATAAATTTACTTAACGATAACCAAATAGGAAAGGATAAAAGAAAATGGCACTGAGAAATGTTTTAAACAGAGATGATGATAATGAAACCTTGCGCAGAAAATCCCGTGAAATCACCGAAATTAACGAGAAAATTTTGACACTGATTGAAGATATGAAAGAGACCATGTATGCCCAAAACGGCGTAGGTTTGGCAGCCCCGCAGGTTGGTGTTTTAAAACGCCTGATTGTCATCGACATAGGGGAGGGACCCATTGTTTTAATTAACCCCGTTATTGTGTATCAAAAAGGCTCCCAAAAAGAGATGGAAGGTTGCTTGTCCGTGCCGGGTGTTTGGGGCATTGTTGAGCGTCCTACCCATGTTATTGTTCGGGGCACAACACCGGAAGGTGAAGTGACCGAGGTTGAAGGTGAAGGTTTGCTGGCCATTGCTCTTTGCCATGAGATTGACCACTTAAACGGAACACTTTATACGGATAAAGTCATTCAATATGTTGACCAGGAAGGTGCAACAAGGGGAGGTAAATAAATTGAAGATTGTTTTTATGGGCACTCCCGATTTTTCAGTTCCATGCCTTGAGGGACTGTTAAAAGACGGTCACGAAGTGGCTTTGGTGGTAACACAGGCCGATAAGCCAAAGGGGCGTGGTCACAAACTGACGCCACCACCGGTTAAAGTTTGCGCCATGCAGCATAACATTCCGGTTTATCAGCCCGAAAAAATGAAAGACGATGAAACCTTTCAGGTTTTAAAAGAGATTGGTGCGGATGTTTTTGTTGTGGTGGCTTTTGGTAAAATTTTGCCAGAAAGAATATTAAATTTACCCACCTACGGCTGCATCAATGTCCACGCATCACTACTGCCTAAATATCGCGGTGCAGCGCCCATGCAGCACGCTATCATGAACGGAGAGAGCAAAACAGGTGTCACCACCATGCAGATGGATGTGGGGCTTGACACAGGCGATATGCTCATTAAAAAGGAAATTGACATAATGGATGAAGATACAACCGAGTCCATTCATGATAAGCTCAGCCTTTTGGGTAAAGAAACCCTGTCAGAAACCTTAAAAGCCCTCCAAAACGGAAGCTTAAAGCCCGAAAAACAACAGGATGAGCTGGCCTGCTATGCCACAATGATTACAAAAGAGACAGCAAAAATTGATTTTACTCGTTCTGCTGATGAAATTGCAAGACTTATCCGCGCTATGTATTCCTATCCAATGGCGCAGACAACCTATGAAGGCAAACTGATGAAAATCATCAGCGCAAAGGCTGTAACAGGTGATTTTAGTGGGGAAGTGGGTACAATTTTATCAGTAAAAGACGGGCTTTTAACCGTTAAATGCGGCGAAGGTGCTTTGTCGATTGACGAAATACAAATGGAAGGCAAAAAGCGAATGTCGGTAGCTGAATATGTAAAGGGAAACTCCTTTACAATTGGTGCAAAGCTGATTTAAGATAAAAATAGGGGAGTAGCATTATGAAACTGATATCCTGGAATGTAAATGGCTTGCGAGCATGTTTAACAAAAGGCTTTTTAGATTTTTTCAATCAGGAAAAGCCGGATATTTTTTGCGTGCAAGAAACAAAAATGCAGCCTGACCAAGCTGAAATTATTCTTGACGGTTATGAACAGTACTGGAACAGCGCCGATAAAAAAGGATATTCTGGCACAGCTATTTTTACAAAAATAAAACCGATATCGGTCAAGTACGATATCGGCATTGAGGTGCATAGCCACGAAGGACGCACCATAACTTTAGAATTTGATGATTTTTATTTGGTTAATTGCTATACGCCCAACGCACAGTCAGAATTAAAACGCCTGGCTTATCGCATGGAATGGGAAGATGATTTCAGGGCCTATTTAACCGACCTTGCCAAAAAGAAACCAGTGATTTTGTGCGGCGACCTGAATGTAGCTCACAATGAGATTGACTTAAAAAATCCAAAAGCAAACCGCGGAAATCCCGGTTTCTCAGATGAAGAACGGGAAAAAATGACCCAGCTTTTAGCCGCCGGTTTTACCGATTCTTTCCGTTATTTATATCCGGATGCTGTGGATATTTACAGCTGGTGGTCATACCGTTTTCGTGCTCGGGAAAAGAACATCGGTTGGCGCATTGACTATTTTATCATTTCAAACAGCCTGCAGGACAGATTGCAGGATTCTGTGATTTACACAGATATTTTGGGCAGTGACCATTGTCCTGTGGGGATTACATTAAAATAAATCAGTCAATATCAGCCAGGGGATTGCTGTCAGCTGCCGAGCGCAGCTGTTCGCTGTCTAAATGGGTATATATCTGGGTTGTAGCTAAATTGGTATGCCCCAAAATTTCTTGCAGAACACGAACATCCACATGGCCATGCTGATACATTAAGGTAGCGGCTGTGTGTCTTAATTTATGAACGGAGAACTTGCTGTCATCAAGTCCTGCAGCTTTTAAATGCTTTTTAACAAGAGCCTGAATGGTTTTAACGCTGAGGCGCTGCTTGTGGCGGCTGATGAATAAAGCCTGCTGATGTGGTGGTTTTATGCCTTCTGTGGGGCGTTCATTCTGTACATAAGCCTCAATGGCGTTTAAACAGGCTTTATTTAAATAAATGACCCGTTCTTTGTTACCTTTACCAATAACTGTCAGCTTCCCGTCACGGATATCTTTTAAGTTAGTCGCGGCTAACTCGGACAATCGCATGCCGCAATTAAGGAATAAGGTAATAATGGCGTAGTCCCGCAATTTGTCGTTACCGTCAATGTGAGAAAGTAAATCACGGCTTTCATCTAATGTAAGGTATTTAGGCAGCGATTTGGGTATTTTGGGTGAATCCAAATCTTTAGCCGGATTATCAGGAAGCAATTTGGCTTTTACATTCATGTATTTAAAAAAGGAACGAAGCGCAGCAACTTTGCGTGCACGGGAGTTTGCGTTGTTTAATCGTTCTGAAGATGTGTAGGCTAAGAACTCATACAAATCATGCAGCGTGATGGATTGAATGAAAGCAATATCAATATCATCAATTGTAATGGATTCAAAATCATCTAATTGAGCCTGATGACGCAAAACCTTCATGTAGCGAAAGAAGGTGCGCAGGTCAAAGTAATATTCTTTAACGGTATTTTTTGATTTACCGCGAATTGCCTCCATATATGTGATAAAGTCCCGCAGGAAAAAGGGGGCCTCTTGATAATTTATATTCATTTTTCTCCTCCTCCCAGTTATACAAAATTCTTATTTTGTATAACTCGTTCTATTAAAATTATAACATGTGATGAAGCTTAAGTCAAGCCCTACTCTTATAAAAAGTAAAAAATATGGCAAAACACACTTATTTTCAGCATTTTTCTATTTGAAATAATTCTTGCGCTCTTGCGATTTAATATGAATTGATGTATAATGACTTATAGATTCTTTTGTTTTAAGGTGAATTGCATGAATAAAAAAGAAAAAATTTTAAAGATTAAAGAATTTTTTGATGCAGCCTATCCCGATGCAACCTGTTCACTGCGTCATCGTGACCCGTTTCAGCTTTTGGTTGCAACACAGCTTGCTGCACAATGCACCGATGCCCGTGTGAATTTGGTGACCCCTTCTCTATTTGCTAAATTTCCTACCATTAAAGCCTTTGCCGAGGCAGATACCATCCAAATGGAAGAAGCAATTAAATCTACGGGCTTTTACCATAATAAGGCAAGAAATCTGATCGCTTGCGCACAAAAATTGCTATCAGACTTTGACGGCATTGTGCCGGACACCATGGAAGAGCTTTTGTCACTCCCCGGTGTCGGTCGCAAAACCGCAAATTTATTGCTTGGAGATGCCTTTGGAAAACCCGCTATTGTCATTGATACACATGCAAAACGCATCACAAACCGTTTAGGGCTCACCAAAAACACCGACCCAACAAAAATTGAAATGGATTTAAGAAAATTTGTGCCAAAAGAAATCGGCAGTGATTTATGCCATCAATTTGTTTTTCACGGTCGGGCTCTTTGCACAGCAAGAGCACCAAAATGCTCTCGTTGCGGTTTGCAAAGCTTGTGTGATTACTATGCAAAAACAGTAAAACAATAAGGAGAAATGCATTGAAAAAGCGTTTGGACATCATTTTAACAGAAAAAAATCTGGCCGAAAGCCGTGAAAAAGCCAAAGCCATCATTATGACCGGCATCGTGTATGTCGATAATCAAAAATGCGATAAACCCGGCACCATGATTGATGAGGCACAAACGGTTGAGGTTCGTGGCAAAACCCTGCCCTATGTGAGCCGTGGCGGCTTAAAGCTTGAAAAAGCCCAACAGGTGTTTGGCCTTGATTTTAGCGATTTAGTTTGCATGGATACCGGTGCATCAACCGGCGGTTTTACCGATGTTATGCTGTTGGGTGGCGCTAAAAAGGTCTATGCTGTTGATGTTGGCTACGGTCAGCTTGCCTGGAAATTAAGAACCGACCCTCGTGTTATCAATTTAGAGAGGACAAACATACGGCATTTAACTGATGAGCAAGTCCCCGAGCCTTTAGATTTTGCATCGGCCGATGTTTCCTTCATATCACTATACCATGTGATTCCCGTCATTTATGACCGCTTAAAAGACGGCTGCTCAGCTGTTTTGCTGATAAAACCACAGTTTGAAGCCGGCCGGGAAAAGGTTGGAAAAAAAGGTGTGGTTCGTGACCCGGCGGTGCACATCGAGGTTATTGAAAAAATAATGAACCTTGCCAAAGAAGCTGGTTTTGGCATCTTTGGCCTTGACCACTCCCCTATTAAAGGTCCTGAAGGCAACATTGAATATTTAATTTATTTAAAGAAAAATCTACCCGGAACGGTTTCAGATGAATCCATTCAAGAAGTGGTTGACCGTGCCCACGGTGCGCTGGATACTTAACGAAATGAAAAACCCCTTGGCAGATTGCCAAGGGGTTTTATTCTATTTATACGCTGTAAATCAAGTCATTATAAGTAGGAATGGGCCAAAAATTTTTATCAACCATGGCTTCTAAGCTATCTGCATGCATTCTGATTTCATCCATAACCGCCACCATGTTGTCACGGGCAAACTCGGCATGTTCAATGAAGTTTTCGTTAAAGCCTTCTGCCTTATGAACGGCTTTTTCAAGCTTTTTCATGGATTTATAGAGAGCTGCAATACCGTTTGTCAGCTGCCGCAGGCGCTCTTCGGCCGGCAAGGTGTTACAATCAAGAGCTGTTGCCTTAATGTTCACAATACCTTGGGCAATTTTATCGCTATATGCCATGCAGGCCGGAATGATTTGTCTGTTTAACATTTGCAGCATGGTTTGCGCCTCAATGCCAACAATTTTGCTATATTTCTCCATTTTAATCTCATACCGTGCCCTGAGCTCTGTTTCAGAATAAACATGGTGCTTTTCAAACAAGGCGATGGATTCGGGATAAATAAAGGCTTTATAAGAGTCAACCGAATTGTTAATGTTGGGCAAGCCACGGCGTTTGGCTTCTGCAATCCATTCCTCGCCATAGCCATTGCCGTTAAAGATAACGCGTTTATGCTTTTTGATAATCTTCGCCAAAAGTTCATTAAGCTCACGGTTAAAATCTTTGGCGTTTTCTAATTTATCAGCAATTTGGCACAGAGCCTCGGCCACAACTGTGTTTAAAACGGTGTTGGGACCTGCAATGGATGCAGAGGAAGGCACCATTCTGAACTCAAATTTGTTACCGGTAAAGGCAAAGGGAGAGGTTCTGTTACGGTCTGTTGTGTCAAGGGAAAGATTGGGCAAACCAGGCACGCCAATATCCAAAACGCCGCCAAAGTGTGTGGGGCGCTCTTCTCCACTTTCAATCTGTTCTAAAATTTCAGTCAGCTCATCACCCAAGAAAATAGAAATAATGGCTGGCGGTGCTTCTAAAGCGCCTAAACGGTAATCGTTACCGGCATTGGCGGCGGAAGCACGAATCAGCGCTGCATGATCATCAATGGCACTGATAACCGCACATAAAAAGACTAAAAACTGCGCATTTTCACGAGGAGTTTTGCCCGGATTTAAAAGATTCACGCCCCCCGGTGTTGTGATGGACCAGTTGTTATGTTTACCGGAGCCGTTAAGACCGGCAAAGGGCTTTTCATGCAAAAGACATACCATACCATGATGATCAGCAATTTTTTTCATCAGTTCCATGGTAATCTGATTGTGGTCGCAGGCAATGTTAACAGTTTCAAAAATGGGCGCCAGCTCATGCTGTGCCGGTGCTGCTTCATTGTGCTTGGTTTTAGAGGGAACACCCACCTTCCACAGCGCCATGTCAAGCTCTTTCATATAGGCTGAAACACGCTCTTTTAATGTGCCAAAATAATGGTCATCCATTTCTTGTGTTTTTGGGGGCTTGGCACCCAACAGAGTGCGACCGGTAAACACCAGGTCAGGGCGCTCTTTCCACATTTTTTTATCAATTAAAAAATATTCCTGTTCAGCACCGCAGCTAACCGATATGCGGTTTGTTTCTTCATCGCCAAACAAGCGTAAAATGCGCACAACTTGTTGTGATAATGCTTCAACCGAGCGTAAAAGCGGTGTTTTTTTATCAAGCGCTTCTCCGTTATAAGAACAGAACGCTGTGGGGATGCACAGGGTAAGTCCGCTTGAATCTTCCTTTAAAAAGGCAGGCGATGTGCAATCCCATGCGGTGTATCCACGGGCTTCAAAAGTGGCACGCAGACCGCCCGAAGGAAAGCTGGAGGCATCGGGCTCACCTTTGATTAAGGCTTTGCCGGAAAAATCAGATAAGGCATGTCCGTCTTTATCAATGCGCAAAAAAGAATCGTGCTTTTCAGCTGTGAAACCGTTTAACGGTTGAAACCAATGGGTGTAGTGTGTGGCGCCGTTTTCCATAGCCCATTCTTTCATGGCCCCTGCCACAACCTCTGCAACCTTGGCAGAAAGCGGCGTGCCCTTATCAATGGTATTTTTCAATTCCTGAAAAATATCTTTGGGTAAGCGCTCACGCATAACCGTCTCGCTAAAGACATGACATCCAAAGTTTTCATGAAAATTTGAATTTAACATATGTACCTCCCGAAGAAATTATCTTATCATAGCGTATCTATCATAGCAAAAAGCTAATTATTTACCATTTGATTTTTTTGTTTAATCCGGCCGGCTATAATGAGGCCAATCCCAACACAAGCGCAGACCAGGGCCAGAATCTGCGAAACACGAACCGGTCCCAGCATCAAGCTGTCGGCACGCATGCCCTCAATAAAAAATCGACCCAGCCCATATCCACTAATATACACTAAAAACAGCTCGCCGTCAAATTTTTGATGTTTTTCATAAAAATTTAAAAAGATAAACAACAAAAGATTGAAAAAGGATTCATATAAAAATGTGGGATGAACGGTGATGCCCTTTTCCACCAATTTCATTCTAAAAAGAGCTGTTTCCGTCAGGCTACCATAGGCCTCAGCATTGATAAAATTGCCCCACCGCCCCACTATCTGACCAATGAGTAAACCAAAAGCACCTACATCAAAAACACTTTTAAAAGAGATTTTTTTAACACGACAGTAAATCAAGGTGGAAACACATGCCCCGATGATAGCGCCGTAAATGGCAATGCCGCCGCCCCATATTTTCAAAATATCAAACAAATTGTCTTTGTAGTTGTCCCAACTGAAAGCCACATAATAAAGTCTGGCACAAACCACAGCCGAAGGTAATCCCCAAAGGACAACATCCAAAAGCGCATCTTGACTGATGCCTCTTTTTTTTGCTTTCTTCGTTGCAAAAAGGTAAGCAAGCACAAGGCCTAAAGCGATTAAAACGCCATACCAGTGAATGGTCAAGCCAAAAAACTTAAAACTGTTTTTAATTGAAAAGGGGCCCACACCCAAACCGGGAAATGATACAGTATGTCTCATGGCTTTGTGCTCCTTACGCTGTCAATTTTATGCATTTTTAGGACGAACAACCGATAAAACCGAACGCTCCTCATCAAAATAAGACCTTAATCTTGCATTGATGTCTTGAAGGGTAATCTCGTTAATCACCTCTGAAAAATCAAACAGACCAATGCCGTTAAACACCTGGCTCATATATTGATGTGCTACTGCATTCAAGTTGTTAAATTGCTTAATATACTGACCGATCATCGCACGGCGCACCCGTTCAAAATCCGCCTCGCAAAAACCGGTTTCCTGCACTTTTTTAACGCCTTCTAAAACGATTTCTCTCACCTTTTCAGGCTCGCGACTGTCACCGGATAAAGCCACAAAGCCATATTCTTTTTCACAGGTGAGCTCTGTTTCCATGCCGCCTAAAATATAACCTTCATCATAAAGCTTTGCATATAACGGTGCGCTTTTTCCAAAAAGAAGCTCACAGATAATGGAAAGCACTGTATCTTTCTTTAAAAGCTTTTTGCCGTCATATCCACAGTCGGGGTCTTTAAATCCAAACATGAACATAGGCACGCTGACATCTAATGAGCAGCTTGTTTGGGACTGATAAACTGTTTCAGGCTCTGTGCCGTAAAAACGCTTGATTTCACCTTTTGCGCCGTCTTTTTGCAACAGATGGCCTTCAATGAATGTGCCAAGTGACTCCGGCTCAACATCGCCAATAACAAACAGACACATGTTGGAAAGATGATAAAAAGTATTATAGCAATCATAAAGGGTTTCTTTGGTGATGTGTGAAATGGATTCGGTTGTGCCGGCAATGTCAATTCGCACAGGATGACGGTGAAACATAGCGCCTAAAAAGCCCATCATTAACCGCCAGCTCGGGTCGTCATCATACATGCCGATTTCCTGACCAATAATGCCCTGCTCTTTTGCCACATTTTCATCAGTAAAATATGGTTTTTGAACAAAATCAAGCAAAATACCCAGGTTTTCTCGAATGTCTTGGGTACTCTCAAACAAATAGGCTGTCACATGAAAACTGGTATAAGCGTTGGCATTAGCACCGTGACGGGCATAGCTTTCAAAAACATTGGAACCGTCGGGCTGCTCAAAAAGCTTGTGCTCTAAAAAATGAGCAATACCATCGGGCAGGTTCACTTTTTCTGTGCTGCCGGGAGCAATAAATTCGTTATCAACCGAACCGAAATGAGTGCCAAAAACCGCATAGCTTTTGCTATAGCCTTTCTTGGGCATAATGGCAATTTTCAGATCACTTTCATGGGTAGCGCAATATAAGGTTTCGCGCAGAGTTTCGTTATATATTCGATTCAACTTCATCCGTTATCACCTCTCATCACATAAACCATTTCGGGCTTAATTTCCTGCGCAACTGAAATGACATCCTTCTTTGTCACTTTGCTGATCAAGTCACACTGCTCTTCTAAACTAATGGATGTGCCACTCACAGTCTGCCCTAAATAATAATCAGAGAGATAAGCCGTTGAATCCTGCAAAGAGCGCAGTGAATTTATAATACTCTTAACCGAAACATCAAATTCATAATCAGAGATATCCCCTGTTTTCATGGCAGAAAGCTGTGCTAAAATTTCATCTTCGGCTTTTTGTTTGTTTTTAAACTCAATGCCTGAAGAAACCAACATCATACCTTTGTAGCGCTCTAAACGCGAAGCCGCATAATAAGCAAGGCTCAGCTTTTCACGAACATTGTTAAAGAGTTTTGAATGGGCTCCGCTGCCAAAAATGCTGTTAAAAACCATCAGCGCTGAATAGCGAGGGTCTTGGGGTGCGATACCGGTATAAAAACCCATGGAGAGCTTTGCCTGGGTTACATCATATTGTTCTTCAATTTCACGGTAGCTACCTGTCGACTGATATAAGTCAATTTTTGGATATTCCAAAGTGTTAGGCACCACGCTTGCAAAGCGGTCTTTCATCATGTCTAAAATTGCGGCAATATCCGTGTTGCCGGTCACGAAAATATCGATGGGGCTATGGTGTAAAACCGCATTATATTGCTCAAAAAGGCTTTGGGGTGTAATGGCTTCAACCGACTCGACATCGCCCAATTCATAAACACTGTATGCATCACCAGCACACATGTTTTCAATCAAACGCCACAGAGCATAGCTGCGTTTGTCGTTCATTAGCGCTTCAATATCGTTAATTAGATTCACTTTTTCCTGCTTAACATAATCAGACCGAAAAGCATTATCGGCAACCTGAGGGCAAAGTATCATATCAAGCAATGTTGCAACCGCCTTTAAAACGCAGGTGTCACCATTTGGTAAAAAGGCATCATTAACGGTGCTGATGACAAAAGACAAAATCTGGTCTTCGCCTTTTCGGCGAATATCTGCATCAAAATAAGCGCCATATAAAGCCTGCATGTAGCGGTTAATGGCTGCCATGTCCTTTAATTTGCTGCTGCCACGCTGCATCACATCGGTCAGCAAGGCGTTGGATGCTGCTTCATCCTTGGTTAACTGTCTGTGAAAATGTACGCTCACAGAAATCGTTTTAAACTGCTCTGCCGAAATATGATGAAGGCGAATGCCCGGTTTAATTTCGTAGGTTTTCATTGCGTTCATGTTTTCAGTCCTTTCAAATGACCCGTGGCTTACTTATTGTCTTTTTCTAAAAGGGCGGCTGCGTAAACCTCCCGTTTGGTAATGCCACGGTCGGCTGCCACGGCTTTTTGGGCGGCTTTAACATCTAGGCCCATAGCCGTATAATGATTAATATGCTCTAAAACCGATAAATTATTTAAATCGTTAAACTCTTCCTCTGCCACTTGAGCGCCCTCTAAAACCAAAACATACTCCCCTTTTGGCTCTTGTTTTTCATAAAGGGCAATCGCACCGGAAAGAGTTGTGCGAATCATTTCTTCATGAATTTTGGTTATTTCTCTTGCCAAAACAATTCTGCGGTCACCTAAAAGCTCAAATAAATCCCGCAAGGTACGCCGCAACTTATGAGGCGCCTCATAAAAAATCATGGTGTGGGGATTGTGTTGAATTTCAAGCAGATGATCCCGTCTGCTTTTTTTATTCACACTTAAAAAGCCTTCAAAAGAAAACCGACCGGTTGGCAAACCAGAGCTGATTAAGGCTGAAATAGCCGCCGTGGCACCAGGCACCGGCACAACGGGGATGTTTTCATCGGCGCAAAGCCGCACAAGCTCTTCGCCCGGGTCTGAAATAGCCGGCGTTCCGGCATCCGAAACCAAAGCAACTGCCGCACCCTCTTTCAGCTTTTCAATTAAAAAGGCGCCTTTGCTTTTTTCATTATGTTGAAAATAGCTTGTTAAAGGGGTTTTAATGCCTAAATGATTTAAAAGGCCAGCGGTTCTGCGGGTGTCTTCTGCCGCAATCAAATCAGCATCACGAAGGACACGAATGCCCCGCAGGGTCATGTCTTCTAAATTGCCTATTGGCGTGGCAACCAAATAAAGCGTGCCCCCTGCCAATTCTTTTTTTGCAAGCAGGCAGTCCGGCCCGTCAAAAGCCTGTTCTTTATATGTCATTTCTTCTGTCGTCATGCTTTTTCTCCTGTTTTAAGTTCAACAATGAGGCCACTGTTTCGATTTTTTTGTCCCTCAATCACCAATAGCCGAGGGGGTCTGTTTTCAGCAGCGAAAAGTGTTAACCGCTTTGGCTCAATGCGATAAGCACGCATATGAGCAATGATATCAGCAAGCCGTTCCGGGCGATGAACCATGTAAAGTCTACCGCCACTGGGCAATAAATAGGTCGCAGCACTAATGCAGTCTTCCAAAGTGCAACACACCTCGTGCCTTGCAATGGTTACAGCATCCAGTTCGTTTTGCTTGCCCGTTGCGTCTTTCATATAGGGTGGATTGCAGGTGACTACCTGAAAGCTTTCCGCTGGAAAGAACGACCGGATTTGACGAAGGTCCCCCTGCATAATAGAAATGTTATCTGTTAAGTTGTTGAGCTTTACACTTCTTTGTGCCATTTCGCACATTTGTGGCTGCAGCTCAAGCCCCGTCACATGAATGCCGGGAGCTTTTTTATGTAATAAAATGGGAATTATGCCCGTTCCCGTGCATAAATCCATTACATTATCTGCCTGTTTTACATTAGCAAAATCGGCCAATTTAACAGCGTCGGTGCCAAAGCGGAACTCGGCTTTGCCTTGAATGAGAAAGTAACCGTCGCCTAAATTTTCGACCGTTTCGTCGCTTGTTTGGGGGCTGTAATCAGTTGATTTCATGGCGACCCTCCAACGCACGTGTTAAGGTGACTTCATCGGCATATTCCAAATCGCCGCCAACGGGAATGCCGTGGGCCAGGCGGGTTACAGTTACATCAAAAGGCTTTAAAAGTTTGGCCACATACATGGCTGTGGTCTCGCCCTCAAGATTTGGGTTGGTGGCCATAATCACTTCTTTCACGCTGCCATCTTGAATGCGGTGCAAAAGTTCTTTTAGGCGAATATCTTCCGGTCCTATGCCATCCATGGGCGAAATGACCCCATGTAGCACATGATAAAGACCTTTAAACTCTCTTGTTTTCTCAATTTTAATAACATCCTTTGGCTTTTCAACCACGCAAATAACAGATGAATCCCGCTGTGCATCCGCACAAAGCTCGCAAGGAACTGTTTCGGTTAAAGACTGGCAGATAGGGCAAAAGGTTATTTTCTCCTTTGCGCTCATCAAAACCTTGGCAAATTCTGCCACTTCTTCTTTGGGCAGCTTTAAAACATAATAAGCCAGGCGTTCGGCTGTTCGTTTACCGATGCCAGGCATTTTTGCAAATTCTTCAATAAGTCGGGCGATGGGAACTGCATACATAACTTTTCTCCGTTCCGTCAATCTCTGTTGACATAATTTTTAAATAAACGGGTTGTTGCACATGTTTATTCTTCTTCATTTGCCTTTGGTTCTTGGATGACATAGGCGCCAAATTCTTTAGCTGTTATCTCACCATATTCATCCGAACGCACGGCTGGCCGTCCGGCATAATGGCTGATTGCATATTCAAGCAAGTCAATATCTGAAATGTTAAAGCAAACCGGAGCCGCACCAGGGCGATTAAACAATTCTAAAGCCTGTAATAGCTCATCATCATTTTCGGTTTTAATTTCAATCAATTGTTTATTTTGGCCAACAATTTTGCCCTGAAAATCTAAAAACATAATCACATCCTGCGAACAAATGGCATGCACCATGGGAAAATCAGGACGAAGGGGTGAAAGCTGCCATGTAGCTTTTGACGCTTCAGCCACATAAGAAGGACTTCCCTCTTCCATGCCAAAGAGCGCACATTTTTGATTGACAAAAGAGGCAATGTAATCGCCATACATTTCAGGGGTTAAAAATGCACCACCTGTTGTGAGTGCAAACAGCGGCACCGTGGTAAACGCCTGCAGCTCACTTAAAATATCCAAAGCATCATCCGGGTCCATACCTGTACAGCCAAAGGCACACACATTAAGGGACTGCAGGGCAATTAAAACCGAAAGCGCTGTGGGGATGTTTGTCGTTGAAATTCCGGCACAAACCGGCATATCCATATCCGCTTCCCGAATAGCATACACAGCACATTTGGCGGTACACGCATCTTGAAAGCCGGTTAAAAAAATCATGGAAACACCCTGGTCAGAAAGCCACTCTGCCTGCTCCATCACCTCATCATAATAAGCGTCATAAATCAATGTGCCGCCCACTTCTGCAAGGGTGTCGCTGGGCGCTGCAATCTGACCGGCAACAAAGGCTTTGTCAGAGGCTGCCTGCAAAAAATTCTTAAGCATTTCCTCATCGTCTGCATCCATGTTGGCACAAACTGGCGCCAATAAAATGTGGGCACCGGCCTCCACATGGTCAGCGTAAGTCTCGGGCGCGTCCTTCCCGGCACCGGCAATAACCAGTAAGTTTGATTTTAAAATTTCGCGTAATTGTGAAACTGTCATATGTCACCGCCTGTTTTACTGATTGGAAATGGTTTTATCAAGCTCATTGAACATGTTTTCAATTTGTTTTTTTCTTGATAAAAAGTTGCCTTTTCCATTAACTTTTATTAAATAATTTCTGTCATTATAATCCAAACACTCAACTCTTGTTTCGGTGCCGTCATTTTTAATATATCGGATGGTTACAGCTGTTTTGCCTGCACCGCTTCCTGTGATGAAGTCATCAAGGGTGAGACCGATAACAAATTTATATGCATTTTTAAATTTCGACTCCGAAACAGGCTTATCGTTAATGCTATAGGCTGGGCTGCCATCTTTGGTGCCTATGGTTAAATGATATGAGCGACCTGCACCGTTAATATAAATTTCAGTAACATCTTTGATATCCTCAACATGAATTAGCCTGTCGGCCAAGTCCAAATAGCCCAAAGAAACAAAATCAAGGGTCTCTGTGGCTACCAGATAGATTGTTGAATCGTCGGCCAGCTTAATATAGGTGTTTTCTCCCTCTTCTTTACCCACCTGCACATCATAGCGAAGGGATTTATCCAAATTCCACAAGCTGTATGTGGCACGGGGATTCTGAAAACCATAATCAACATTTTTTTCGGGAATGGGGATAATCTTTTCTGCCGACTGACTGATAATGTTTGGCAGTAATTTATCATCAATCGAATATGAGCTGGCCATCTTTTGCAAAGGCTTTTCCATATACCATTCATAAACCGGCTCACCTGCTTCATCTTCAGCGGTTTGAATGCGATTTAAGTGGATTGTATTAGCGCCATTACGGTTTAAAACAATGCCACCCACCTCTTCAGCACTCATGCTGTAGATGGCGCTGTCCATCAAAGCAGACAAGGAACTGGCAAGGCTGTCACAACCCAGCGCGGATTTGATATACACTTTTGAGTCACCCTCAAGCATGATATAACAGTCCGAACCATCCAGCACGCTGTTGCCGATTAACACCTTCACCTCTTTACCTTTTTCCAATTGAATTAAAACCGTTTTTTGCGGTGCATCCAAACCATATTGCGCAATATTTTCAACATTTTCTGCAATCACCTCTTTTGCCGAGATGATGGCACATTCATACAAAAAGGTTTCCACCCGTGACGGATTGATTTTAACTTCTTCATGATCGACTACAAACCAAGAATTGTCATTTTTATTTTTTGAAAGAGTAAAGCTTTCATCCGGCCGTGTCACCGTTACGCCTGTAATATTGTTTTTCTCTGTTTTAAACACCGAAACAGAAGATGAAAATTGCGGTGTTTGTGTTTTATCAACCGGTTCGATTGTTTGGACAAAATAGAAGCCGCCGGCCAAAACAGCAATAATACCTGTAATAATCAATATGTTTCTGATGGGTTTCATTCTCTTTCCATCCTTTCTGTTGTGTAACAGTTTCATTCTACACAATGTCAGGGTTAAATTCAATGTTGCGGACAAAATCGTCACAAAAGCTTTACATTAAAGGCCTTAAAAGTGTTATTTCGCCTGAATCGAGCACAAATTCTTTGCCGCAATCATCACGGACGATCAATCGGGCTTCGTCATCAATGGAAATAGCCGTGCTGGTCAAGATTTTTCCCTGCTTTTCATAACGAACTTTTTTGCCTAATACCAAGGCATACTTGCGATAAATTTGCAAAAAATCACGATTTGGCAACGCCTTATAAATCCCTGCAAACTGCCGGACAATTTCGGCACACAGCTCGTTGCGGTCAATGGCGCAATCCGGGCATGCTTCTGCAAGAGAAACAGCAATCTGCCGAATGTCTTCAGCATAACCCTCTTTGGGTAGATGCAGATTAACGCCAATGCCCATTACCACATGTTGCGGTTTGCCCTGGCTGTCAAACTGGCCTTCTGCCAAAATGCCACAAAGCTTTTTGCCAGCAAAATATAAATCATTCACCCATTTAATGTCCACAGCCACATGATAAAGCTTAGCAATGGCTTGATGCACCGCCACAGCACCGCAGGCTGTTAACAAACCCGGCGCCAGCAAGGCCTCTTCGGGTCGAAGCAGCAGGCTCATATAAAGCCCGTCGTTCATGGGCGAATGAAAGCGCCGACCCAACCGACCACGGCCGGCTGTTTGGCTTTTGGCTAAAATGAGAGTGCCTTCTTTAGCACCTGCTTTGGCAAGCTCTTTGCAAATGTCGTTTGTAGAGCCCACGGTATCATAGCTTTGTACCGCCTCTAAAAAACTACAATCAGCCAAAACAGACTGCAAAATTTCTTCAGTTTTAGCGTCACGAATCATGCTGTTGCACCTCATAGTTATACATATATTTATTGTACTACAAATCCCCTTATTCGTCAAGGAGTTTTAAGCATAATTAAGCCACTTTAGGCATAGGCTTGTAGTACTATATCATAGGAGGATTTTAAACATGAGAAGAAGCAGAAGAAGATTTTTTGGACAAGTTTTTTCCCTTCGCAAGCACATCCATCATTTTCTTGTATACATTGTAACATTGATCATTATGATCACCCTTATTTTGCGAATGGATTTTACAATGCCACAACTGCCTGCATCTTTTGTTTTAAACAGCATGCAACACGCCGCTGTGGCTTTTAGTTCAATGCAAAAAGTGACATGGCAATATTCAGCCTATGACCTTTTATCCGTCGCCATTCCCACCATTCGTGCTTCAGAAATTATGAGCAAAAAATATGCCGCCAAATATGGCGGCGTTTTGAAAAAAGAAATCAATCTTCCTTCACAAATATCAAATGACTTAGGTCCTGTTTTAGAAACCGATGTTTCGGCAAAGGGTTTAACCTTTATCAACACCCCAGGCTATGATATTGATGCAGAAACTCTTTTAAATACACCTCTTAAATTTTCATCCCCGTACAATGGCCCAAGGGTGCTCATTATTCACACGCACACCTCAGAGGCGTATGCTGAAAGTCCGGGAGCCCGCAGTGAAGATTCGCAAATGAATGTTGTCAGCGTAGGCGCTGAAATTGCCACTGCAATTAAAAAAGCAGGTATAGAAGTCATTCACGACACAACGCAGAATGATTATCCTTCTTACAATCAATCCTATAAAAAAGCCATGTCTTTAATCGAAAAAAACTTAATCGCCCACCCAACCATAGAGGTTGTTTTGGATATTCACCGTGATTACATAAAGAAGGACGACGGCACTTTGGTGAAACCCACCATAGCCATGAAAAACGGCGAAAAAGCCGCGCAAATCATGTTTGTTGTGGGAACGGATAACATGAATCTCTACCACCCGGATTGGCGCCATAATTTAAGTTTTTCAGTTCAAATCCAAAATGTGTTAAACGGGCAACAACCGGGGCTTTGCCGCTCTATTAACCTTCGTACCGAACGGTTTAATCAGCATGCGACGAAAGGCTCGTTAATCATTGAAGTGGGCACCGGCGCAAACACGCTGGCCGAAGCTAAAAATGCCGGAAAACTTGTGGGCGAAGCGGTTGCGCATGTGTTAAAAGAGCACGGAAAAGGCTGATTTAAGAAGGATTGATAATGCTGACAGCATGAGCAATGCCCGGCATTGTTTCCCCTTGCTGAACACTTAAGGTGCTTTGCAAGGCGCCTGTTGCCACAAAAAGCAGCTTGTTTAGTTTCTTTTCCAAAAGCATACGATAAAGATAGCCACAAAAGGTTAAGCC
>JAZNRE010000021.1:0-17816 GCA_045590535.1 Clostridia bacterium | reverse complement strand
GGTGCGGGCGAAATTTAAGCTCTTGCTTTTGCAAGCAAAGGTTGGATAGCGGCATGTTTTACCGTCGAACACGCACTGCGTGAACGGGACCGATTGGTAACCGACAATGATCCCTGTATAACCCGTGAACAGGTGTGCTATGCCCTTTTTTAGGAGTAATTAAAAGTATAATATATATGATGAATGAAACACGGTCGTTAGCGACGGTGTTTTTTGCATTTTGAAAGACTTACGATTATGCATTTGGAGCAATTTTATAAAACAGGTCTGTTAGATGAAAAAGCTGTTTTGATAAATAAAGGATGTGGCAAATGTGGCTTTTGAAACTCGAAACGTGCCAATACATCTTAAAATGACATTGACCATTAAAGAAGCGGCTGAATATAGCAACATAGGAATAAACAAAATTGACAGTATGCTTCGCTCACCAAATTGTCCATTTGTCTTGTATGTTGGTACAAAAAATTAGTAAAACATAGAGAATATGAACAATTTATCAGCCAGAAACTTACAATTTAGCATATACCTATTGATAAATTTATGCCAATGTGATATAATATGAAATGTTGCATTGGCTCTTTTTCTCTAACGAGAAAGGAGTTAAGCTTATGGGTAAAAACCTAAGAGGCAAAGAAATAGGCAAAGGAATTTGCCAAAGAAAAGACGGCTTATACTGTGCGAGATATGTAAATAAGCTCGGCAAACGCAAGGATAAGTATTTTAAAACCGTTCAGGAAGCACGGAATTGGTTGGATGATGCAAAGTATGAAGATAAACATAATACCTTTACACCATCTGACATGACAGTAAACGATTGGTTTGAATATTGGATTAATCACATAGTTGGTGATTTGGCACCTAACACAAGGCGAAATTACCGGGAAAGATTCAAACACAATATTCAACCGGTTATCGGAAATCTAAATCTTGTTGATGTTAAACCCCTTCACTGCAAAACGGTACTGAATAATATGGAAGAACGCTATGCAGGTTCAACCATCAGGCAGACCTATATTGCTATGGGAACAATGTTTAAATCAGCTTTGATGAATGATTTTATTCAAAAGCATCCTATGGACGGTGTTCGATACACAAAGCCTGTGCGTGCTGTAGATGATATTAAATTTCTCACAGTAGATGAGCAGGAAAAATTTATAGAAGTCGCAAAGAGATCTCATAACTATTATCAGTATGCATTGATTTTAGAAACGGGATTAAGAACCGGTGAAATGATTGGTCTTACCTGGGATGTGATCGACTGGGAGAAACGGACACTGACTGTCAATAAAACTTTGGAGTACAGACATAAACAAGGTTATTGGCGAGCAGGACCGCCAAAAACTCTCCAAAGTTATCGAACTATTCCCCTGACCAATAAGGCGTACGAAATTCTTGAAAAAGTTGCATCAAGAAGACACGAACGAAAAGAGTCCGAAACACTTTCTCAGGAGCTTTCGTTTATCGACAGACGTACAGGAAAAACCGAAACATTTTGTATGAGAGATTTGGTTTTTATAAACTGGCGTACCGGCGAGCCTGCAAAAAACAGTTCTTATGATACGCATTTGTATAAGCTTTGCGATGAAGGCAACATTAATAGGTTTTGCATGCACGCTCTCCGCCATACATACGCAACACGTGCAATTGAGAGAGGTATGCAGCCTAAAATACTGCAGAAGTTACTCGGACACGCAAGTATAAAAACAACAATGGACAGATATGTTCACGTGTCAGATGAGTCGCTATTTAATGCAGTTGAACAGTTTGAAATGAACGCTAATACTCGTGTGGGCTGACTGTGGTGTAAAATTGGTGTAAGAATGGTGTAGAAATGGTGTAAAACTCTTACTCAAAACCCTCAAAGTCCCTGAAATCAAAGGAGATGTAAATAAATATGAAATTAGGTATAGTAGGTCTTCCCAATGTGGGCAAGTCAACACTCTTTAATGCCATCACCCAGGCCGGTGCTGAATCGGCCAACTATCCCTTTTGCACCATTGAGCCCAATGTGGGCGTGGTGCCCGTGCCGGATGAGCGCTTAGATGTGCTTGCCGACATGTATCATCCCCAAAAGGTGACCTATGCGGTGATTGAGTTTGTTGACATTGCCGGTCTTGTTAAGGGCGCCAGCCGGGGCGAAGGTCTTGGTAATAAGTTTTTATCACACATTCGTGAGGTGGATGCCATTGTCCATGTGGTGCGCTGCTTTGAAGACGATAACATTGTGCATGTTGAGGGCTCTGTATCCCCCCTGCGCGATGTTGAAACCATTCAGCTTGAGCTGATTTTTGCCGATTTGGAAATGCTGGAAAAACGCATTGACAGAACAAAGAAAATGATGAAATCCGGTGAAAAGAAATATCAGCAAGAGCTTGACCTGTTAGAAGAATTGAAAGTGCTTTTAGAGGCAGGCAAGCCCGCCCGTGCCAAAGCTTTTTCTGAAGAAGAGGCCGAAATTTTGCGGGATTTACCCTTGCTCACCTTAAAACCTGTGCTCTATGCAGCCAATGTTTCAGAAGATGATTTCATCGGCGGCATTGAAAACAACCACATGGTGAAAGAGCTGACGGAAATGGCCGAGGCAGAAGGTTCAGAAGTAATGCCTATTTCCGCTAAAATTGAAGAAGATGTATCGGCTCTGGAGCCTGAAGAAAAAATGGAATTTTTAGAGGAGCTGGGCATAGCCGAATCCGGTCTTGACCGTTTGGTGAAAAAGAGCTATAAGCTTTTGGGTCTCATCAGCTACTTAACCGCAGGCGAACCCGAGGTGCGCGCCTGGACCATCACCCGCGGCACAAAAGCACCGGGAGCTGCCGGCAAAATCCATACCGACTTTGAAAAAGGCTTTATTCGTGCTGAGGTTGTGGCTTACAGGGACTTGATTGACTGCGGCAGCATGACAGCGGCCAAAGAGAAGGGCCTGGTGCGGTCTGAAGGCAAGGAATATGTCATGGAAGACGGCGATGTCGTGCTTTTCCGCTTTAATGTTTAATGCTTTTATTTGAATGAGATAAAAAAGGAACGCTCTGCTTTTGGCAGAGCGTTATTTTTTTGGCTTAAAAAACAACACAACGCCAAAATTGCCCCTATATTCTTTTTTAATAAAAACCTTGCTTTTTATATTGTTTTATGGTATAATATAACAGAAGGCTATTTTTGAAAGCAATTCGGCAAAAGCCATCATCGGAGGTAAAAATGGATAACAGAGTAAACACGCAATATGATGAATCCCAAATTCAAGTTTTAGAGGGTCTTGAAGCGGTTCGAAAAAGACCAGGTATGTACATTGGTTCTACCTCATCTCAAGGTCTTCACCATTTGGTTTATGAAATTGTCGACAACTCTATTGACGAGGCGTTGGCAGGCTTCTGCACGCAAATTGAGGTCACCTTGAATGAGGACAACTCCATAACCGTTAAAGATAACGGCCGTGGCATTCCGCACGGCATCCATCCCAAAATGGGCATCTCCACCATTGATGTTGTGTTCACTGTTTTGCATGCCGGCGGTAAGTTTGGCGGCGGCGGATATAAAGTTTCAGGCGGTTTGCACGGCGTTGGTGCCTCCGTCGTTAATGCCCTGTCCACTCGGTTAGAGGTGCAGGTGCACGACGGTGAAAAAATCTGGTATCAAAGCTATAAGCGTGGCGTGCCCGAAGGGGAAGTTCATGTGATTGGCGAGACTGACAGAACCGGCTCTGAAATTACCTTCTGGGCGGACCCCGAAATTTTTGAAGAAACCGTTTATGATTATAATGTTTTGTTAAAGCGTCTTCGTGAGCAGGCCTTTTTAAATGGTGGTCTTAAAATTATCTTCACCGATAACAGGGAAGAAAAAAATCAAGAGATTCTGCACTATGAAGGCGGCATTAAAAACTTCGTTTCTTACCTTTTC
Source organism: Clostridia bacterium (assembly GCA_045590535.1). GTDB lineage: Bacteria > Bacillota > Clostridia > UBA1381 > UBA9506 > UMGS755. Next base: position 13,922 of record JAZNRE010000021.1, on the reverse strand, counting down.
AACGAGAAAAAGGCAAGAAAAGACAGCTTAGAGGTTGTTAACGAAGAAGTTATTTATGTTAAAAGTGAAAAAGACGGTAACATGGCCGAGGTTGCCCTGCAATGGTACACCGGCTATGACGAAAAAACCGAAACCTTTGCCAATAACATTGCCACCACAGAAGGCGGTATGCATTTAACCGGCTTTAAGGCCGCCTTAAAGAAGGTTTTTGTGGATTACGGCAAGAAGTTTAAAATATTAAAAGATAACGAAGAGCTTGAAGGTGAAGACATCCGCGAGGGTCTCATTGCGGTTATCTCCGTTAAGCTTGAAGAGCCTCAGTTTGAAGGTCAGACCAAAACCAAGCTGGGTAACTCTGTGATGCGCAGCTTTGTGGAAAGCATGATTAAAGAAAAGCTGGCCGACTACATGGAAGAAAATCCCACCGTTGCAAGAGCTATCTTAGAAAAAGCCTTGATGGCATCCCGCGCAAGAATTGCGGCCAGAAAAGCAAGAGAAGCCAACCGGAAAACACCCCTTGGCTCCAGCTCACTGCCCGGTAAGCTTACCGACTGCATTGTGAAAGACCCCAGCAAAACCGAGATTTACATCGTCGAGGGTGATTCGGCGGGTGGTTCTGCGAAAAATGGTCGTGACAGTAAATATCAAGCCATTCTGCCACTTTGGGGTAAAATGCTGAATGTTGAAAAAGCCCGGGCAGACAAGGTTTATGGCAACGACAAGCTGACCCCGGTTATTCAGGCTCTGGGCACAGGCATTGCCGATGAATTTAATTTGGAAAAACTGCGTTATGATAAAATCGTCATCATGGCCGATGCCGATGTTGACGGTGCACACATTCAAACGCTGTTATTAACCTTCTTCTTCCGCTTCATGAAACCGCTGATTGAGTCGGGGCATGTGTATCTTGCCAAACCGCCTCTTTACAAGCTGACCCGCGGCAAGAAAAGCCAGGTTGCCTTTAGTGATGAAGAGCGCGACGCCATTAGCGAGCAGCTCAAAGGCGGCGACCCCAACGCCAAGGTTGACATCAGTCGCTATAAAGGTCTTGGTGAAATGAATCCTGAAGAGCTTTGGGAAACAACCATGGACCCGAAAAACAGAATTTTGTTACGCGTAACCTTAGAAGATGCTGAAAGAGCCGACGAAATCTTCACCGTTTTAATGGGTGATGAGGTTGAGCCGAGAAGAATCTTCATTGAAGAAAATGCGCAGTATGTAACAAATCTTGATGTATAATTGAGGTGATTGAAATGGCTAAAAATAAAAAATATGAAGATTCTCATTTTGAGGAATATTTTGAATCACAAAAAATTGTTGATATTGACATAGAAAAAAGAATGCGTGAGGCGTTTATTGACTACGCCATGAGCGTTATTGTGAGCCGTGCTCTGCCGGATGTTCGTGACGGTTTAAAGCCTGTTCACAGAAGAATTCTTTATTCTATGCATGAAGAACATCTGACCTACGATAAGCCCTTCTTTAAATCGGCTACCACCGTTGGTAATGTTATCGGTCGCTATCATCCTCACGGTGATGCTTCTGTTTACGATGCCATGGTTCGTTTGGCGCAGGATTTCTCCATGCGTTACATGCTCATTGACGGTCATGGTAACTTTGGTTCTGTGGACGGTGACCCACCGGCTGCTTACCGTTATACTGAGGCCAGAATGAGTAAGCTCGCCAATGTGATGCTTGAAAACATTGAAAAGAACACGGTTGACTTTCTGCCCAACTTTGATGAAAAGAGAGTAGAGCCCACCGTTTTGCCCACACGAATTCCCACCCTGCTCATTAACGGCAGCTCAGGTATTGCTGTGGGTATGGCAACCAACATTCCGCCTCACAACTTAACCGAAGTTTTAGACGGTGTTATTGCAAAAATCGAAAACCCCGAGATTACCCTGCCGGAGATTATGGAATACATCAAAGGTCCTGATTTCCCCACAGGTGCATCCATCATGGGCAAACGTGGCATCATCAGTGCTTATGAAACCGGTCGTGGCCGCATCATTGTTCGTGCCAAAACCGAGATTGAAGAGCACAGCGACGGCACCTCTTCCATCATCATTAAAGAACTGCCTTATCAGGTTAACAAAAAGATGCTGGTTGAGTCCATTGCTGAGCTTGTTAAGGACAAGCGCATTGAAGGTCTTTCCGATATTGATGACCACTCCTCAGACCGTGTTGGTATTCGTGTGGATATTTCCTTAAAGCGTGATGCCAATCCCCATGTGGTTTTAAATCAGCTTTATAAATACACAAGGTTGCAGGATAGTTTCTCCGTTAACCTTTTGGCCATTCACGACGGCAGACCCAAAACCATGGGCCTGATGGAAGTTTTAGACCATTTCATTAACTTCCAGGAAGAAATCGTGACCCGCCGGACACGGTTCGATTTGGAAAAAGCCGAAGCCAGAATGCACATTTTAGAGGGTTTGCGCATAGCTCTTGATAACATTGACGAAATCATTCAAATCATCAGAAGCTCTTATGACGATGCAAAAGAGAGATTGATGGAGCGCTTCTCTATGTCTGAAATTCAAGCCCAGAGCGTTTTGGACATGCGTCTTGCGCAGCTGCAGCGGCTGAACGGCGAGAAAATTGAAGCCGAGTACATGGAGCTGGCTGAAAAAATCAAAGAATTCAACTTGCTCTTATCGGATAAATCCAAGCTCATGGAACAGATTAAAGATGAGCTCATAGAAATTCGTGACCGCTATGGTGACGAGAGAAAAACAGAGCTTTTAGACTCTGAAGATGAAATTGACATTGAAGACTTAATTGAAGAAGAAGATGTGGTTATCACTCTGACTCACTTTGGTTACATTAAGCGTCTGCCGGCTGATACTTATAAATCGCAGCGTCGTGGCGGTCGTGGCATTACAGGCATCACCACAAGAGAAGAAGATTTTGTGGAGCGCCTGTTTGTAACCAGCACCCACAACCATGTTCTGTTCTTCACCAATAAGGGCAAAATGTATCGCTTAAAGGCTTACCAGATTCCGGAAGCCGGCAGACAGGCAAAGGGCACAGCCATTGTAAACCTGTTGCAGCTTGACCAGGATGAAAAGGTAACCGCCACCATTTGCGTGAAGGAATTTGAAGAAAACAAATATCTGTTCTTTGCAACTCGCAAAGGTGTTGTTAAAAAGACAAACTTCATGGCGTATAACACCGCCAGAAAAGGTGGCCTAGCTGCCATTGTTTTAGACGAGGATGACGAGCTCATCAATGTGGCGCTCACCGACGGCGAGCAGGACATTCTGCTGGCCACAAAGGGCGGTATGTGTATCCGCTTTAATGAAAGCGACGCCCGTCCCCTGGGTCGTGTGTCCCACGGTGTTCGTGGTATTCGTCTGGCATCCAAGGACGATTATGTCATCGGTATGGGCGTAGCTGTTGAGGATGCGGACCTTTTGGTTGTTACAGAAAACGGCTATGGCAAAAAGACACCGCTCACCGAATATAAAACCCAGAACCGTGGTGGCCAGGGCGTGAATACATACCGCATTTCTGAAACCACCGGTCGCATTGCAAGCATCTCTGTTGTAACAGAGGGTGACGATGTTATGCTGATTACCTCCGACGGTACCATCATTCGTATGAAGACCGCCGAAGTTAGCCGCATTGGTCGTTTAACCAAGGGTGTTCGTCTGATGCGTTTAGACGGTGTTCAGGTTGTGAGTGCCGCAAAAACAGAAGAAAAAGAAGACGATGAAGAAATCGTTGAAGAAACCGCTCAACAGCCAGATGGTGCAGAAGCACCCGAAGCCCAGGCGTGATTAAGTCATAACAAAATGACAGGAGCGTGATGTGATGAAGCATTATAACGACAGAATCCGTGATTTGCGTGAAGAGCGTCGCCTGACACAGAAAAAGATCGCAGAGGTGTTGGGGATTCGGCAACAGGTTTATTCAAAATATGAACTGGGTGTTCGATCCCTGCCCATTGAGCACCTTATGAAGCTGTGCCGTTTTTATAAGGCTTCAGCCGATTGGATTTTGGGTCTTGCCGACGATGAGGAAAAATCAGAATAGGGGGAGGCGGCTTGAAGGTTTTCATCTATTTAGTGGTTATGGCCGGTGTGACCTATCTCATTCGTGCCCTGCCTTTTACCTTGTGTCGTGAAAAGGTTAAGTCGCCCTTTTTGCAATATTTCTTTGCTTACATTCCCTATGCCGTGCTGGCGGCGATGACCCTGCCTCACATGCTCTATGAGGGGGAAAATCCCCTTTGTGCCGGGGCGGCGCTGGTGCTAGCGGTGATTTTAGCAGTTTGCAGGTGCTCTTTGCTGATTGTGGCTATGGGGGCATGCGCAGCGGCTTTTATAACTGGTTTATTCTTTTAATAATCTAATAAAAATGAAACCCCTGATAGCACACGCCATCAGGGGTTTTGTTATATAAGCTTAGCGGATGAACAAAGCCTCCCTTGCCTAAAGGGAGGGGGACCACCGAAGGTGGTGGAGGGATATTTGAAAGAGGTGTAGTTTTGCATGCGCTACAACAAAAAAACCGCAAGCATATTTGCTTGCGGTTTTGACAACAAACCAAAATTAACGCTTTGAGAACTGGGGAGCACGACGAGCAGCTTTCAAGCCGTACTTCTTTCTTTCCTTCATTCTGGGGTCACGGGTTAAGAATCCGGCCTTCTTCAGAATGGGACGATAGGTTTCAGCATCAACCTCTAACAGAGCTCTTGCAATACCATGACGGATTGCACCGGCCTGACCGGTAAAACCGCCACCAACAACATTAACGATTACATTGTACTTACCTTCAGTTTTGGTAGCAACCAGGGGCTGTCTAACAATAACCTTTAAGGTTTCCAAACCAAAATAATCATCTAAAGAACGGTTGTTTATTGTGATATCGCCCTGACCGGCAACCAGTCTTACTCTGGCGATTGATTTTTTTCTTCTTCCGGTACCATAAAATAATTCTGCCATTTCTCACAAACCTCCTTATTTAATTTCCTGTGTCCAGGCTTCGGGCTTCTGTGCTGCATGCTCGTGAGCATCGCCTGCGTAAACACGCAGTCTCTTAGCAGCCAGGGCACCCACGGTGTTGTGGGGCAGCATGCCTTTGATTGCCTTGGTCATAGCAAATTCAGGACGCTCGTTCATCAGCTTGTCATAACGAACAGCTTTGATGCCACCAACGTAACCTGTGTGTCTGTAATAAGTCTTCTGTTCTAACTTTTTGCCGGTTAAAACAGCTTTAGCTGCATTGATGATAATCACATGATCACCACAGTCGCAATGCGGGGTGAATTCGGGCTTATGTTTGCCACGCAGAATTGCTGCAGCTTGTGCTGCCACTCTGCCTAAGGGCTTGCCATCAGCATCTATGATATACCATTGTCTTTGCAGTTCATGAGCTTTAGCCATAAATGTACTCATAAATCTTTACCTCCTGTATCGTTTTAACATTATTTTCAAAATGCAACATTAACTATTATAATCCATGAAAAAGACTTTGTCAAGAGGTATTTTAAAAAAATTTAAAATACTTTTAACAAAGTCCGTTTTTCTTCGTTTTTCTCTTTTTATCTCACGAATGCTCGATGTTCATTTTCACAATTTGATAAATTTCCTCGTGAATTTCCTCAATGGAACGAATGCGATCGCCTTCGCTACAGGAAATAATTTGCCATCCGCAAAGAGAGGCAATGTGCATGGCGTTATTGTAGGCTCGCTCTAAGTAACCGGCGTCCTTTTCGTGAATATCTTTTTCTGCCTCACCGGTAATTTTGTTGGCCCGGTCTGCCATCAACTTGCGGGCGCAGGCCGGGGGCATGTCCAAAAATAAAACCAAATCCGGACGAGGCAGGGTGAGCTTTTCATATTCAAGGTCATCAAGCCAATGAATGAAATCACTTTTATCGCCGTTTATTTTGGCTGCCTGATGCACCAAATTTGAGGTGACATAGCGGTCGGCAACCAAAATGCCTCCATCCTCATAAAAAGGCCCCCATTTTTGTTTAAAGCTTGCATAACGATCAATGGCATAGAAAAGGGAAGCAGCAAAGGCATTCACATCGTCGGCATGTGTGCCCAAATCACCGGCTAAATAGCGCTTAATCGGCAATGAAAAGTCGCTTTCATAGTCGGGGAAGGAAATCTTTTTAACCTTGTTATATTCAGCAAATAAGCGGTTATAGAGCTGTTCTGTTTGTGTGGCTTTGCCGCTGGCATCCACACCCTCAATGACAATCAGCTTACCCATTTTAATTCTCCTTTTTATATTCCTTTCGCATGGCAGCAGCACGACCGCAGCTCATTTTGCCTTCAGGGCAGGGACCTGCAACGCAGGAGGGACCGGCAAGGGCAAAGAGAGTGGGTGCCACTTCTCGCACCAGGCGAAGCATCTCGTTTGCCAGGGCCTGAATTTCCCACTGGGCACGGGTGCAGCAACGATGATGGAAGAAATTCATCAGGCTTCGGGCGTTCATGGTTACAATCATTTTGGTTTCGCAGGCATTGGGGAGCACAAAGCGTGCATCTTCAATGGCTTTTTTTTCAGCTTGGTTTTTCGCTTTTTTCTCATCCATTCCTTCGTTTATAAAATCAGCGTAATATTTTGCTGAAAGAATGTCGGCAAGCTTATTATATGTCTTTTGGGCATCCGCCATAGACTGTTGATACAGACTGTGGGCCGCAGGGTCAGCTGCAATGGCCGGCGGCGTGATGAACTCAAACTGACCTTCTTTAACATAGCGCTGGGATTTTACTGAATAACTTGCCAAACGGTGACGGGTGATTTGGGCGAGTAATGCACGGCTCACACCTTCAATGCCAAAGGTAAAGCTCACATGTTCAATAGGGCTTTCGTGTCCCATTTCCATAAGCATTTTTAAAAAGCTTTGCACCTTGGTTTCATCCAGACCGCTTAAAATGTCGGCAACGCCGGCGCTGGAATAGCAAAGCTTTGCCGCAGCGGATATAATCTTTTCCGGATCCCCGGTGTGTTGCAACAGCTCAACATGAAGCGACATAGCGTATCCTCCTTTTATTATGCAGAAATTGCAAAAATCAACAAATTTTGCCTTTTTAAAAACTAAAAAGCTCTAAAAAATTCCAATTAAAAACTTAACAATGGTGCTGCCGAAAATCATGATAACACCAGCTGTGAGAACTCCTAAAATAATGGCCGGAACAGATGTTTTTAAGCGCAAATCCATTAAGGCGGCCAGGAGAGCACCGGTCCAGGCGCCTGTGCCGGGCAAGGGGATGGCAACAAAGATAAACAGCCCCCAAAGCTCATATTTACCTAATTTGTGAGAATTTTTCCGCACCCGGTCTTCCATCCAATTGCCAACCGGTCGCAAAAGCTTTGTGCGCAGAAAAAAGTTAACGATTGGGCGGGCACACAAAATAATGAAGGGCACAGGCAAAATGTTGCCAATGACGGTGAGGGCAAACAGTTGCCAGGGGTCCATATTCATTAAAAAGCCCAAAGGAATGGCGCCACGCAGCTCCACAATGGGCAGCATAGACACAATAAAGACAACCAATTCATCTGAAATGCCCATGTTTTGAAAAAAACCGGCAATTGCATTTGTCATAATGATAAACTCCTTTTATGTCTCACAATAAATTGTTTTATACGGTAATAACCTCGGTGCCGGCAACCGCATCAGCCACCAGCTTTTCAATATCCAGCTTGGCTTCTGACGCTTCAATGCGGTCAAGCTTGGGCTTGGTGTTGGGGTGCTTGGGTGTGAAAATGGTGCAGCAATCTTCATAGGGAAGAATGGAAGTTTCAAAAGTGCCGATTTGTCTTGCAATGGTCACAATTTCTTCTTTATCCATGCCGATGACAGGGCGGAATACAGGAATGTTCGTCACCGCATCCGTCACGCCCAAGGCTTCTACAGTCTGGCTGGCCACCTGACCAATGCTTTCGCCGGTTACCAGCGCCTTGGCGCCGGTTTTCACTGCAATTTCTTCGGCAATGCGCATCATTAAACGGCGCATAATGATGGTCAGTTGTTCAGCGGGGCAATTCTTTTTAATGGCCAGCTGCGCCTCGGTAAAGGGCACCACATGCACATCGAAACGAGGGTTATAGTCAGCTAAAAGCTTGGCAAGGGTCAGCACTTTGTCTTTGGCACGCTCGCCTGTGTAGGGATAAGAGAAAAAGTGCACGGCATTGAGTCTAACGCCTCGCTTGGCTGTCATATAGCCTGCCACGGGGCTGTCAATACCGCCGGAAAGCAGCAGGGTGGCCTTTGAGTTGGAGCCAACCGGCATGCCGCCTGCACCTTTAACCCGTCCGCAATACACATAGGCATATTGCTCTCTCACTTCCACCATCACCGTTTCATCGGGGTGGTTAACATCCACAGTAAGATGGGGGAAAGCGTCGTGAAGATATCCGCCAACCTCCCGGCAAATTTCAGGAGAGGTCATGGGGAATTTTTTATCGGCTCTTTTGGCCTCAACCTTAAAGCTGTTGATGGCACGAAGGGTGGGGGCCAACACCTCGGCAGCACCCTTTTGCATGCCTTCTAAATCCTTGGGCAAACAAAAAGCGCGGGTCAGAGAGGTGATGCCGAATACCTTTGTGAGTCGGCGAATGATGTCGTCAATGGTGTCGGGGTCATCAGGCTCTACATAAATGGTGGCCTGGGCCCGATGCACCGTGCCCTTAAACTCTTTGGGCAGGGCAGCCTTGATGTTTTTAACCAAGGCATCTTCAAAAAAAGGTCGGTTTAAACCTTTTAAAATAATTTCACCGTATTTAATTAAAACAAGCTGCTTCAATGTTTTGCCTCCGTCATATTTTTTTTACTTCATAAACAATTCGCTCTGTGGTGGGACACGGCGCCTCTTTCGTGTAGTCGTCGTAGCGGGCTACAACCGTTAGACCGGCACCGGAAAGGGCCTTAGAAAGCATCTCATCGGTATAAATCCGCTGTGTGTGCTCTTCGTCAAAGCGGTGATAGACGCCCTCTTCTTTTTCTTCAAAAAAGGTCAGATATAAATGACAAAGCTGATTTTCAGGCTCTTGTTCATTCTGCCAGATGTAATAAATGGAATCAGTTTCATAGGCATAGGTTTCGTTGCCTAAAATCTGCGAGAACTTATATTCTGAATTTACATCAAAAATCAAAAGACCGTCAGGATTTAAATAGTTGGCGCAAAGGGCAAAGGTTTTTGCCAGCGCATCGGGATCGGTTAAATAGTTAATGCTGTCTAAAACGCAAACAATGGCATCCACGGTGCCGTATAGCTCAAAGTCTTCCATGGGCTGATTTAAAAACAAAATATTTTCGGCACCCGGTTTTTGCCTTGCCACCGTTAGCATGTCTTCCGAACTGTCTGCCCCCAGCATTTCATAGCCACGGTGGGCAAGGGCCAGAGTCAGGGTTCCGGTTCCGCAGGCAAGGTCTAAAACAAGACCGCTTTCTAGTCCGTTTTCTTTCATGCGCCACTGAATGAAATCGGCCATTTTTTCATAGTCAACATCAAAGGTCAGCGCATCATATAAAAAGGCAAAATCCTGATAACTGCTCATGGCGTTTCTTCCTTCTTTTGTTTTATGTGTGACCAATATTGGCGAATGGCCTGCTCGTTTTTGTTTTCGCCGCCTTGGTAATATTTTTTATCTTTAATGGCATTGGGCAAATATTGCTGTGCCACATAATGCTCGGGAAAATCGTGAGGATATTGATAGGTAAGGCCCCGTCCCAGCTTTTGTGCGCCGCTGTAATGGGCGTCTTTTAAATGCAGGGGCACCTCACCGGTATCGCCGTTTGCCACATCCTGCATAGCCGCATCAATGGCCATAATGGCGGAGTTGCTTTTGGGTGCTGTTGCCAAGAGAATGGTGGCTTCGGCCAGAGGCAGGCGTGCCTCGGGCATGCCCAACTGCAAGGCACAATCCACACAGGATTTAACAATGGAAACCGCCTGGGGATAGGCAAGACCAATATCTTCAGCAGCCGTAACCATCAGGCGTCGACAGGCAATGAGCATATCGCCGCCAACCAAAAGCCGTGCCAAATAATGCAGGGCAGCATCGGGGTCGCTGCCACGAAGGGATTTTTGAAAAGCGCTGATAACATCGTAATGGCTGTCGCCATCTTTATCATGGCGAAAGGCTTTTTTCTGGGTGCATTGCTCGGCCAGCTCAAGAGAAATTGTCAGGGCCTCTTTCGAAAGGGGCGCCGCCTGCACACAAAGCTCTAAAGCGTTTAAAGCCTTGCGGACATCACCGCCGGAAGAGCCGGCAAGGTGCGAAAGGGCAGCCCGGTCAATCTTTATGGCCATGTCCATTTCCTCACCCAAAAGGGAGGTGGCACGCAATAGTGCGGCTTCAATATCTTCCGCTTTAACCGGCTGAAATTCAAACACGGTGCAGCGAGATAAAATGGCGTTATAAACATAAAAATAGGGGTTTTCGGTTGTGCTGGCAATTAAGGTGATGGACCCGTTTTCAATAAATTCAAGCAAAGATTGCTGTTGTTTTTTGTTAAAATTTTGAATCTCGTCTAAATAGAGCAAAACGCCTTCACGGCTGCCGATGGAATCAAGACCGGCTGTAATGGCCTTAATATCGGCCACAGAGGCATTGGTTGCATTGAGTTTATAAAGGGTTTTACCTGAAAGGCGGGCGGCAATGTTGGCCACGGTGGTTTTGCCTGTGCCGGAGGGACCATAAAAAATCATGTTGGGAATTGTGCCGGCGGTAATCAGACGGTGAAGCACTTTGCCTTCTGCCAGCAAATGCTGCTGACCCACACAGTCTTCTAAGCCTTGAGGACGCATTCTGTCTGCAAGTGGAGCGGCCATAAAATCACCCTTCCTTTCTATAAAATAAAAGCTGTCAAAAAACCGGACGGTTTTCTGACAGCCCAAACCCTCGCGGGTAGTATGCGATTGAATTCAATTTGTTGTTAGTTCTTTTTCAAAGCAATAACAACCTTGCGGTGGGGTTCTTCACCAATGCTGAATGTATCCACATCCGGATTGCTCTGTAAAGTGGAGTGAATAATCCGGCGCTCATTAGCGCTCATAGGCTCTAATGTGATTTTGCGCTTGCTGGTTACGACAGAGCGAGCCAGCTTTTCAGCCAGGCGAACCAGGGTAACACGGCGTTTTTCACGGTAACCCTCGGTGTCTAAAATAACCTTTACATAGTCGCCGTCACCACGGTTAACAGCTAAACTGGTTAAATGCTCTAAAGCGTTTAAGGTGTCGCCGTGTTTGCCGATGATAAGGCCCATGTCGTTGCCGGACAGGGTGATGTTTAAAATTCTGTCAGCACGCTCGGTTTCAATGGTCACCTTCATGCCCATGCAAACAAAAACATCTTCCAAGAAATCTTTTGCACGCGCTTCGGGGTCAGCGTTTGCGGTTACTTTAACAACCGCATCTTTAGCGCCAATACCAAAAAGACCTTTTGAACCTTCTTCAAGGATTTCTACAATAACATCATCTTCTGAAAGCCGCAGATCCGCCAAAGCTAAATCGATAGCCTCTTGTACGGTTTTTGCCGCTTTTTTTACAACTTTACTCATTTCTTTCTCCTTTCAGCCTCGCGCTCCCTGAAGTGCTTATGCACAGGTTCTTCTAACGGGGTTGGCGGGAAACAAATCTTCATCACATACTGCTGCACAATTTGGACAATATTGGATAAAATCCAGTAAAAGCCCAATCCGGCCGGCAATGAAACTGAGAAAAACACAGTCATCAGCGGGAAGAAATAGGTCATCATCTGCATGCTGCTGGCGGCACCGTCTTTATTTGCGGTGGACTGGCCGTTCATTTTAGTGGTCAACCATGAGGTTAAAAAGGTGGTCAAACCAGCTAAAATCGGGATGAGCAGCAGGGGAGATAACACAGACAGTGATGGTGTTTGTGACAAGTTTAAACCAAAGAATGAAAAATCAATGTGCAACATATCCACGCCCGGAAAAGCCTCAGCCAAGCCATCAGCCAGGCGGGTCATTTCAGCGGCGATGCCAATCTGGTCCTTAACCGAAACCGTTGAACCCAAAGCGGTGAGTGCGGTGTGGACTTCCTCAATTGAGGGCAAACCGTGCTTACCCAACTGGATAACATAGGTTAAGGGACTGCGGATAATATTGTATAAAGCAATCAGCACGGGGAACTGAATCAAAAGAGGCAAACAACCGCTCATGGGGTTGATGTTGTTGGTTTGATACAGCTTCATCGTTTCCTGATTTAACTTTTCTTTATCATACTGATATTTTTTTTGCAATTCCTGCAATTTAGGCTGAATAGCCTGCATTTTAGACATAGATTTTTGCTGCTTAACGGTTAAGGGCAGCAAAATTGCCTTGGTGACCAGGGTAAATAAAACAAGTGTCCAGCCGTAATTCTGGAGAAACATGTAAATGTAGCGGAATAAATATCCCAAAGGAATGTTGATAATATCGAAAATACCCAAAATTTTGCCTCCTTTGTTGGCAACAGAGTCCCGAATGGACTTTCGAATCAGTTTCGGTGTGTCGCTTGCAAAATCGGTTTTGCTTTATTCCACCGGGTCATAGCCGCCTTTGTGAAAGGGATGGCATTTTAAAATGCGGCGAAAGGCAAGCCACGAACCACGCAAAGCACCTTTTTTGGCAATGGCCTCTATGGCGTATTGCGAGCAAGTGGGATAAAACCGACAGCTTGGTTTTTTTAGCGGTGAAATATACCGCTGATACAAATGAATCAAAAAAATTAAAAATCGTTTCATATGCAAGCTTCCGTTTTTTACCGAATGTAGCAACAGTATCAGTTTTGCTGTGTGGAATCCACCTGTGTCTCGGCCGCCGGCTTTGCACCGGGGCAGGCTTTAAACAGACGCGCGTATGCCAGCATTTTTTGCATGGCGTTCATGGTTTCGGCCAGTGAATCGGCAACGAGAGCCCCTTCTTTTGCGGCAAAAATCAAATCGTAGCCACACAAAAGCTCGGCCTCAAGCAGACGATAGCTTTCCTTAACCAATCGACGAATTCGGTTGCGTTTCACAGCACCGGCCAGTTTTTTGCCGGCTTTGATGCCCAGCCGGTTTTGGTCAGTGCCATTGGGCAGGTAATACAAAGTATAATTTTTGTGGTATGACCGTTTTCCTTTGCGATATACCTGCAAGAACAATTCGTTTCTGTTTAAACTGATGGTTTGCTTCATATGCGACACCTGCGGTCCCAGGGAATTATGAAATAAAGTCGCTAAAAGCACGGGGCTCTCAGCGACTGAGTTTCACAACTATGCAGACAGAACCTTTCTGCCTTTAAGTCTTCTTCTGGCTAATACCTTTCTGCCGGAACGCGAACTCATTCTGTTTCTGAAGCCGTGATCTTTTTTCCGTTTTCTGTTGTTAGGCTGATATGTTCTAAGCAAATGTTCCACCTCCTATATGCATACCACTTCTCATACACCTTCCTATTATATCCTGCAAAATGAAACTTGTCAATACTTTTGTGCATAAAAAAGTTGTATTTTTTCTTAGACTGTGATAAAATAGAAAGCGACCAAATAAAATTATAATTGATTCAGGAGGCGAGCAACTTGCAAATTGATTTGTATTGCCCTGTGGAAAATCAGGGTGTTGTTGTGAAAACCAATTCAAAAACGGGCGAGCCTTATGCCCTTTTTAAGTTGTATAACTTAAGCAATCGTGTGGTTGAGGCTGTGGCGTTTACCATGCGGGCCTATGATGCTTACGGTGTCCCCCTGGGGCAGATGCGTGTGGATATTGGAGACCTGTCCGGTCAGCCCAAAGAATATTTTGCAACGGCTAAAGCCGTATCTTTGGCACAATGGGAAGAGGCAAAGCACATTACCACCGAGTTTTTAGAGGTTCACTTTGCCGAGGGCGATCCCTACATAAAAGAAAAAGAGCCCGTGGACATCACAGTGACAGAGCCTGATTATGAAGAAAAACTGCGTCTTATGACA
>JAZNRE010000020.1:0-32386 GCA_045590535.1 Clostridia bacterium | reverse complement strand
CGGATTTCCCTGGGCGCAAAATACAGCTTTGCGGACAAACTTTTTGCATCCCGGGCTGCGGTTTGGAGCGGAAGATTTCATTATGGATGCCTATGGCCAAACCTGCCGGGAATCAGATATCCTTCCGGGAACCTCTCCGCTGGAACGCCGGATGAAAGAGATGGTGAACTTAAACTACCGCTGGTTTATGCAAACACTTTTGGATCGAAAAGACAGAATGAGTATGTATCATTCTCTGGAGGTCCGGGTTCCCTTCTGCGACCACCGCATCGCAGAATATCTCTACCGGGTCCCCTGGGAAATGAAGGACCACGGCGGATTCGAAAAGGGCCTCCTGCGCCATGCCATGCGGGGCTGGCTCCCGGACGAGATCCTGTGGCGGAAGAAGAGTCCCTATCCGAAGACCCACGACCCACAGTATCTTCAGCTGGTGCGCCGCCGTCTGGATGCGCTTCTGAGGGATCAAAGGGCCCCAATTTGGGAGCTGATCCGGCCCGAGGGCGCATCGCTGCTGGCAGGGGAGGAGCTGCGGGAGAATTGGTACGGGCAGCTCATGGCGAAGCCGCAGACCATCGCCTACTTCTGTCAGATCGACCACTGGCTGCGGCATTACGGCGTGGACATTTTGATCTGAGCTTGGCGGGGCAGCTGCTCCCGCCGAAACTTTGTCATATATTGTCCAAATCGATACAAAATTGTTTGACAACACTTGTGCACAGTGCTATACTATTGATAGAAACCCAATACCGTAAGGAGGTCGTTCACATGGATAAGCACGAAAAGAGAATCATTACCATCAGCCGTGAATTCGGTTCCGGCGGCCGCACCATCGGCAGACGGGTGGCCGAGGAGCTGGGCATCCCCTTCTACCACATGTTTCGAAGTATGAAAGCGGGGAACGCAGGCTCGACGTTGTCGAGTTCATTGCCGTGGCTACGGCGCTGGGCGAAGACCCCCTTGAGCTTCTGCGGCAGGTCATCGAATAAAAAACAAGACAGAGGGAAAATCCCCCTGCCCTTCTCTTTCAGTATGCCGTTCAATATCTTCTTAAACGCCAAAGGCCCCACCGGAAAAGCGATGGAGCCTTTTGACATGGTCGGGGCGACTGGGATCGAACCAGCGACATCCTGCTCCCAAAGCAGGCGCGCTACCAACTGCGCTACACCCCGATGATGCATTTTATATCATACCTTGTCCCAGTGTTTTTTTCAAGTTGAAACTGCACCATTTTAGCCTGTTTTTTTAAATTATCGCCTGTTTCCTCCTCTTTTCTCTAATTTACTCTTAAAATGAAGCATCACAAAACCAATCCCACAGAATGCCACCAATAAGCACCACGCCCAAAACTCCAAAAAACACATAAGTATGTTGCATCAAAACAGAAAATTTGATAAAGGATAGAGGCACACCGGCGATGCAAACCATAAGCGCTGCCTTTTTTTGATTCATGTCGGCCTTTTGCATGTTCTGTACAACTGAAAACCCCGTGGAAACCGCTGTGGTGAGCATGGCCATGTAGAGCACCGCCGAATAAACAAAATAGGCCACCGTCCCCGCCTTTTCAGAAAGCAATAGCATGGGCAAATCACTGTTCCAAACCTCTTGATTAAAATAAAGTGCTAGGCAGGCAAAAAACGCCATACATGTCAAAATACTGCCACCAAGCACACCGCCAAGCGTCGCTGTTTTTTTGTCCGGCGAAAGGTCAGCTGCAGGAACAAGCACCGCCACTGAAGTTAGCATGTTATATCCCACATAAAACAAGGCAAAAGGTAAAAAACGACCCTGGCGGCTCACTTGTGGCAACCACGCAGCCGTGTGACTAGTAAACAGAGCATAAAAGCAAACATAAAGGGTTCCCACCAGCATGATGGGCGCCAGTATTAAATTGAGAACCGATAATCCCTTAAGGTCAAACATAAAAACCAAAAGGCACAAAAGTGCTGTCACAATGATGCCTACCGATGTGGGCAAAGAAAATCGCTCCACAAAAAAAGCACCACTACCCGATAGCATCACACAAAAGCTCACACATAAAAATACGGCTATGACAGCTGCCAAAACCTTTGCCCCTGTATAACCAAAGATTGTATTAAGATAAGCCTCTGGCGTTTTTTCTTTGAGGGAGTGGGCACGGGACAAAATTAGCCCACCCAAAATGCAGAACAACGCACCGGCTATCAGGCAGCCCAGCAAACCCCTTCGGGAAAACCGGGCAAAAAATAATAAAAGCTCTTGCCCCGATGCAAAACCCGCCCCCAAAACAGTGCCGACATAAATGGATGCAATTTTTAACAAACTTCTTGCTTTTTTTCCCAAAAAAATCTCCCTGCTTTCCTATAAGTCGTTTTTATGTAAACCATTTTGTAAAGTGATAACCAGGCTATTTTTTCTATCCCTTGCAAACATATGTTTTGTTTAATAAAACTGTTAATAACATGTTGATAATGTTGATAACTTGCCTAAAAATCTGTTTTTTAACAAATTTTCCTGTTAAAAACCCTGTTGATTATGTGAACAACCTTTGAACCGAACACAAAAAAGGTTTACATAATATTTCAAAAAAATTAACCGTTTTCACTCATTTTTTGTTTACTCAATTAAAATCCAAAGGTTTTCAATTAAATTTATGTTTGATGTCTTGCATTTATGCTTTCATTGTATTATAATATAAGATGTTATAATGGTTGAGTGTAGCCCAAAATTGCAGGAAGGATAAAATGCATGCCGTGGTTTTGGTCCGCCGGTAAATAAATTTTTGTTTAAAAAACATATATGTTAACCTTATGAAACGGAAAGGAACAGTTCAAATGAAAATTCGCGTATTGAAGGATATGACACAAGAAGAAAAAGACTTTGTCTTAAAGCGTGCAGAGCAGGACATCAGCAACCAAATGGTGCTGGCCCGTGAGATTGCCGACGAGATTAAGGCAGACGGTGACAAGGCTGTTTTGAAATACACCGCAAAGTTTGACGGTGTTACTCTTTCGGCCGATGCCATTCGTGTTCGCCCTGAAGAAATCGAAGCCGGCTACAACCGTCTTGACGCTGAAACCCGCGAGGCAATTGCCTATGCGGCTAAAAACATTCGCAATTTTCATGAAAAGCAAATGCCGGAAGAATTGTGGTTCACCAATGTGGATAAAGGCCTGATGGTTGGCGAAAAAACCACACCCATCACCGATGTTTGCCTGTATGTCCCCCGTGGAAAAGGAAGCTTTCCTTCTGTTTTGCTCATGCTTGGCATTCCAGCTGTGGTTGCAGGCGTGCCTAAAATTTGTGTGGTTACACCGCCTAATGAAGAAGGCACCTGTGATGACGCTATTTTAGCCGCTGCCAAAATCATTGGCATTTCAGAAATTTATAAAGTTGGCGGCATTCAGGCCGTAGCCGCTGTTGCTTACGGCACCGAAACCATTCCCCGCTGCCACAAAATTATTGGCCCCGGCAACTCATATGCCACCGCAGCAAAGCGCGTGCTGGCCGGACAGATTGACAGCGGTCTGCCTGCCGGTCCCAGCGAGGTTATCATTTTGGCCGACGAACACGCCGACCCCGAAAAGGTTGCCCTGGATGTTATGATTGAAGCCGAGCACGGCCCCGATTCTGCTGCTCTTTTGGTAACCCATTCCCGTGAGCTTGTAGAAAAGGTTTTACCCATTATCGACCGTCAGCTTCCCAAGCTTTCTGAAAAGCGTCAAAGCTTTATTCGCACCAATTTCGAAACCTATGGCGGCGTTATTTTAACAGAGAGTTTAGAGGAATCTATTGATTTTGTTAACGAATACGCCCCTGAACATATGGAGGTTATGACCGAAAACCCCTTCGCTGATTTGGAAAAGATTAAAAATGCCGGCGAAATTCTCTTGGGTGATTACACCCCCGTTACCCTGTGTAACTTTGTTTTAGGTCCAAATGCAATTCTGCCCACCGGTGGTTTTGCCAAAACCTATTCTTCTGTATCGGTTATGGACTTTTTAAAACGCTCTTCCGTTGGTTATGCAAGCCGCGAAGGCTTTACGAATGTTCGCAAATACGCTTCAAAAATTGCCCGGGTTGAAGGCTTTGACGCACACGCTCTGGCTGTTGAAGAAAGGAGTACAGAAAAATGAAAAAAACTGTTTCCGTAACGCGCAAAACATCTGAATCTACCATGTCCGTTCGTTTGGATGCCACAGGTCTTGCCCCTGACTATCGCAAACGAATCAACACCCATGCGCCCTTTTTCTCACACATGTTAGAGCACATTGCATGGCGCAGCGGTGTGACTGTTGAAACTTCCCTGTCATTGGCTGACTTTACTTTAAATCATGTTATTTATGAAGATTTGGGCATCACCTTTGGCAAGGCGGCACGGGCTTATGTTTGGGATAACAAGGCAGAAGGTGCTACCGGCTATGGCGACGGCATTGGCATCATTGATGAAGCAAAAGCTGTTTGTGCTATCAGCTTTGAAGAGCGTGCCTATGCTGACATTAACTATAAAAACATTACCATGCCCCATGAAACCGAAAATGTTTTAAGCGAAGATTTGGCAACATTTTTAGAAGGCTTCGCACAAGGTGCACAGTGCACCCTGCATATTGATATTGAAAAAGGTGTAAACGGTCACCACATTTGGGAGGCTGTTTTCCGTGCTTTTGGCATTGCTCTGGGTCGTGCTTTTTATTTAGATCCGGCGCGCAAAGGCCTCTCTGCCGGTGTGGCCGGCGCGGTTACCTTTACGGTTGAATAACAGGAGTGACATTGTGATTAAATTAAATCCCCTTTTAGCTGCCTATGACACTGTTTTATTAGATATGGACGGTGTTATCACCAGCGAGGAAATCTATTGGGAAACGGCTGCTTTAACGGTTTGGGAATTTTTAAACAGCCATCTTTATTACGGAACCGACACCATTGACCCAGTGGCTTTAACCGACCAAGTTAAAGAGCTTCGGGCGCAGGTTTTTTTGAACGACGCCGTAATTAAAAATGTAAAAAACCATGGGCTTAACAACAACTGGGATTTAGCCTGGTTTGTCATTGGTTGTGCCTTGGTTTATAAAACCCGGGATTTTACTGAAATTGCCCAGCATTTAGACACACTTTTTTCTGATAATCCCTGTCCTTTCACAGCACTTTCTGCAAAAATGCAGCAGGTGCTGGGCATGAGTGAAGAAGAGTCTGCGCACCTGGGCTCCTTTTGGAAATCGGTACAGCTTTGCTTTCAAGAATGGTTTGTGGGCAGTGAACTTTTCCCGCAATATTGGAATCACCCTGTGATACAGCCGGGCAAAGCCGGTCTTAGCTTTCGTGAAGAGCCCCTGGTTGACCGTGAGCCCCTTTTAAAGCTTTTGCAGGCTCTTGGCAAGGAAAAGCGTTTGGGCATTGGCACAGGTCGACCCCGCATTGAAGCCATCACGCCTTTAAAGACTTGGGGTGTGATAAATGCCTTCACCGAAGATGCCATCGTGACCTATCAGGAAATTGTGAAAACCCAAAAATCTCTGCAGAGCGTCATGCCCAATCTGGTGCTGAATAAGCCCCACCCCTACATGTTTTTAAAAGGCGTTTTCGGCGAGCAATATGATGACCTTCAGCTGATAAACGGTGAATATCCCAAAGATCCTTGCAAAAAAACTTTGGTCATTGGCGATGCAGCCTGTGACTTGTTTGCAGCCAAACGGGCCGGTTGTGATTTTCTTGCCGTTTTAACCGGCGTTGCCGGTGAGAACGCTCGCAGCTTTTTTGAGCAGGAAAATGCAGACTTTATTTTGCATAACATTTTAGAGCTTTTGGCATCTTAATACATAAAGCGAGCCACAGCCTTTAAAAAAGTTTTTTCTATTATAATTATACATTACAAATCATAGGAGGAATGACAAATGGCAAACCAAGTAACAAAAGACACCATTATTCTTGATGTTTTGAGAATGAACGAAGGCACAGCAAAGTTCTTTTTTGAAATTGGCATGCATTGCTTAGGCTGTCCTTCAGCCAGCGGCGAATCCATTGCTGAGGCTTGTGCCGTTCATGGCGAAGATGCTGACCAGTTGGTTGCTCGCATCAATGCTTTCTTAGCTGAAAACGAATAAGAGTGATGTTAAAGCAGTGAGATTGATTCTCACTGCTTTCTCTCTGTCTAAAGTCATTTCACACTTTTTAACTGTCACCACGAAGGGAGCTTTTGTTATGGAAGCAAAGGAAAAAACCTATCGTTTTAAAATAGAAGGCATGCGTTGTGCATCCTGCTCAACCGCTGCCGAGCGTGCTCTCAGCGCACTACCCGGCGTGACCTCTGCCGCCGTTAATTTAGCCATGGCCACCGGCGAAATCACCTATGAGGGTAACCTAAACCCCCGCACCGCCATTAAGGCTTTAGAAAAAATCGGTTTCGGTGCAACCCTTTTAGAAGAAAATGAAACTCATGTAAATCTCACCCGGGACTATGCTACATCCGATGTGGCAATCGGGTTTATTTTTGGTGCCCTTGTCATGTATATCGGCATGTCGCACATGCTCCCGTTTTCCCTGCCCTTGCCGGCATTTATCTCAATGGAGCACAATCCCTTTGGCTTTGCCCTGGCACAGCTCTTGTTGACGCTACCTGTCTTATGGGTTGGACGGCATTTTATAGTAAACGGCATTCGCCGTCTTATCAGTCTGCATCCTAACATGGATTCTTTAGTGGCTTTAGGAACGGGCTCCGCTTTTTTATATAGTCTTTATCACACGGTTATGGTCTTTTTAGGAAATGTGCACCACGCTCATTTTTTATATTTTGAATCGGCCGCTGTTGTGCTGGCTTTGATTTTATTGGGTAAATATTTAGAAGAAAAGAGCAAAAACCGTGCCAAAGACGCCATTGCCTCTTTGGCCAAACTGCTCCCACAAACCTGCACAGTGCTGCGGGATAACAAACCCATAACCGTCAAAAGCACCGATGTGCTTATGGATGAAATTGTCCTCTGTGCTGCCGGCGAGAAAATTCCCGTAGATGGCATTGTGATAGAAGGCAGCGGTGATGTGGATGAATCCATGCTTACAGGCGAAAGTCTGCCCCTGTTGAAAGAGGCAGGCAGCAAGGTTTCGGGCGGCACCGTTTTAAAAGACGGCTTTTTAAAGATTCGCACCACCGGTGCAGGCGGTGCCACAGCTGCTGCTCAAATTTTGCGTTTGGTTGCCGAAGCCCAGCAGAAAAAAGCACCCATTGCCCGCATGGCCGACCGCATTTCCGGCATTTTTGTCCCCGCTGTATTAGCCATTGCTCTGCTCTCGGCTCTCATTTGGCTTCTCTTGGGCAAGGATTCCGGCTTTGTGCTGCAAATTTTTGTTTCGGTTTTGGTGGTTGCCTGTCCCTGCTCATTAGGTCTTGCCACCCCCATTGCCGTCATGGTTGCCTCGGGTCGGGGTGCCAAAATGGGCATTTTGTTCCGTGGTGGTGATGTTTTAGAAGAACTGGCACATGTTGACACGGTTATTTTTGATAAAACCGGCACAGTTACAGAAGGTAAGCTTGCCGTTGCTTCTATCCATACAGTAAGCGGAAAAGAAGCCGATTGGTTGCCCCTTGTTTTGGCTGCTGAACAAGGCAGTGTGCACCCCATTGCCAAAGCCCTGCTTGCCTATGCCGAGAAAAATCATATGGATGTACCCATGCCCCAGGATGTTCGCACCTTGGCTGGCAAAGGCGTTATGGCAACAGTCAATGGACATCAAGTTTTGGCGGGCACCGGTCGTTTTGTGGAAGAGAATAGCATTTTGCTTTCCGCCTTTCCTCCCGCACCGGCCCAAATGGCTGTTGTATATGCAGCAATTGATGGCAACTCTGTCGGTTTAATTAGTTTTTCAGATAGCGTGCGACCCTCTTCTGCCAAGGCTATTGCACAGCTTAAGTCTATGCACATTCAGTCTATGATGGTAACGGGCGACAATCCAAAAACGGCCGAAGCTGTTGCTGAAATTACAGGGATTGAAAAGGTCTGCGCCCAAGTGCTGCCGGATGGCAAAACACAAAAAGTCCAGGAACTCAAGGAAAAAGGACACCGGGTGGCCATGGTTGGTGACGGCATAAACGATGCACCGGCACTAGCCGCAGCCCATGTTGGTGCTTGCGTCTTTGGCGGAACTGATGTGGCCGCTGAGGCAGCTGGCATTATGCTTATGCGAAATGACCTGCTTGCTTTTACCGACGCTACTGCTCTGTCCCGCTTTACCATGCGCATTATTAAACAAAATTTGTTTTGGGCTTTTATTTATAACACCTTGGGCATCCCTTTGGCTGCCGGCGTTCTGTCTGCCTGGGGCATTCTGCTCTCCCCTGCCTTGGCCGGCACCATGATGGCACTCTCATCTGTCTGTGTTGTGACAAATTCACTACGAATCGCCGGTTTTAAGGCAAAAAAATAATTAAAATAAATGTAAAATTTCTCTTGTTTTTTCTACAAATTTTTGGTATAATGATATTTGGTGGAAATTCGAGATTTCAGCATGACGATTTGTTTCAAAACAGACCGAAAATGCTGAATTTTCGTGCGTATATCCGGCATTTTAAAAAGCTTTAAAATGCCAATTACAGTATCTAGGAGGTTTACGATGAGCACAAACAACAAGCTGGCTGATTTACAGGCTCGCCGTGCCCAGATCGCAGAAGGCGGCGGCGCTGAAAAAACAGCCAAACAACACGATGCCGGCAAGCTCACGGCTCGTGAACGGATTAACTTACTCTTCGACGAAGGCAGCTTTATTGAGCTGGATGCCTTTGCCGGCGTTGATGCCCCCTGTGACGGCGTAATCTGTGGTTACGGTACGGTTGACCTGCGTCCTGTTTTTGCTTATGCACAGGATTTCACCGTTATGGGTGGTTCCGTGGGTAAAATGCACGGACAAAAAATTGTGAAGGTCATTGACATGGCTGTTAAAACCGGCGCTCCCGTTGTGGCTATGCCCGACTCCGGCGGTGCCAGAATTCAAGAAGGAAGCGATGCTCTTTCTGCCATGGGTCTTATCATGCAGAAGACTGCACTGGCTTCCGGTGTAATTCCGCAAATTGCGGCTGTTATGGGTCCCTGCGCAGCCGGTTCTGCCGCTTTGGCTGAATTGTCTGACTTTGTATTCATGACAAAATCTGCATCAAGCCTTTACCTTTCCGGTCCCTCTGTTATCAAAGGCGCAACCGGCGAAGACATCACAGTTGATGCTTTAGGCGGTGCTATGGCAAACGCTGAAGAAAACGGCAACTGCCATGTTGTTTGCGAAGACGACCAGAGTGTGATTGCCGCTGTTAAAGCGCTGCTTTCTTATCTGCCTTCCAACAATTTAGAAGATGCACCCCTCTTTGAAACCGATGATATCAATCGCATGTCCCCTGCTCTTAGCGCTTTAATCCCCGATGCTGACGAAGCAGGTTATGATGTTAAGGTAGCCATCAGTGAAATTGCTGACAGCGGCTCTGTATTTGAAATTCAACCCTTCTATGCGAAAAACATGGTTACCGCTTTAGCCCGTTTAAACGGTGCAACTGTTGGTTTTGTAGCTAATCAAGCAGCCGAGGGTGGTTTGGTTGATTGTGCAGCGGCAGAAAAAGCAACTCGCTTTGTTCGTTTCTGCGACAGCTACAACATCCCTTTAATTACCTTAACTGATACTGATGGTTATGTGGCCGATGTAGCAGAAGAAAGAAAGGGTATTGCCCGCAAGGTTGCCGCTTTGGCTTATGCTTATGCTGAAGCAACCGTGCCCAAGGTGAACCTGATTCTGCGCAAGGCTTATGGCAGTGCTTACATTGCTATGGGCAGCAAACACATCGGTGCCGACATGACTTATGCTTGGCCCACCGCACAAATCGGCGTTATGCACGCTGAAGGTGCTGCCAACATTATTTACAGAAAAGAAATGCAGACTGCCGCTGACCCCATCAGCGCCCGCAAGGAATTTGTAGAAACTTTCAAAGAGACCTATGCAAATCCCTATGAAGCTGCAAAGCACGGCTATGTGGATGATGTAATTGAACCCGATTCCACAAGACAGCGCATCATTGCTGCTCTTTTGATGCTGGCCGGCAAGCGGGAAGTGCTGCCTGCAAAAAAACACGGCACCATGCCTCTGTAATGCAGAAAGGATGAAGTGGAATGAATAACATTTATGCACAAGGCGCTGTTGTTGCTGTTATCGGCCTTTGTACTGTGTTTTTGGTTCTGGCAATCCTGTGGGGCGTTTTGGAACTGATGCGTGTTTTCTTCACCGCTCCTAAGAAACAGACCAAACTGGCAAAAGCTAAAAGCGCACCGGCTCCGGCAGCACCGGCTCCGGCTCCCGTTGCAGCAGCTGATGACAGTGAACTGATTGCCGTTTTAACGGCTGCCATTGCGGCTAGCTTAAACCGTCCGGCAAGCAGCTTAAACATTCGTTCTTACCGCAAGGTAGGTTCCGCAGCTCCCGCTTGGAATCAAGTGGCCCGCCGCGACAATTTGATTGGTTAACATTAAGAATTAAAGAAATTTAAGGAGGATATTTCCATGAGAAAATTTATGATAAATGTAAACGGCAAATCCTATGAAGTTGATGTTGAAGAAATCGGCGGCGCTCCGGCTGCTGCTCCTGTAGCTCCTGTAGCCCCTGCTGCTCCGGCTCCTGCTGCAGCACCTGCACCCGCAGCTGCTCCGGCTCCCGCTGGCGCACAAGGTGGCGTTACCATCGCAGCTCCCATGCCCGGCACCATCTTGCGTATCAACGCTAAAGTTGGCGATGCTGTAAAAGCCGGTCAGGCTGTCATTGTTTTAGAAGCAATGAAAATGGAAAATGAAATCGTTGCACCTCAGGATGGCACAATCGCCTCCATCAATGTTTCTCAGGGCGATTCTGTCAACAACGGCGATGTTTTGGCAACCATGAACTAAGGCACTTTTTGAGAAAGGGTGATTTTGTTGAATTTATTTATAGAAGGAATCACCAGCTTTATTCAGGGCACCGGTCTGGCAAAGATTTTTGCCGCTACGGCAGAAACGCCGCTAGCCTTCGCCGGTGTAGATTTCGGAACCATTTTAATGCTGGCTATTTCCTGTTTACTCATTTATCTTGCCATTGGCAAGCAGTTTGAGCCTCTGCTTTTATTGCCTATTGCTTTTGGTATGCTTCTTGCAAACCTGCCGCTTTCGAACCTGTTGCACAATGTTTTCTTTGTGGGAACCGGTGAGGAAGAACATTTCATGATGGACTTTGGACAAATCCTACACGAAGGCGGACTTTTAGACTTATTGTATTTAGGTGTTAAGCTGGGTATTTATCCCTCGCTGATTTTCTTAGGCATCGGTGCCATGACAGACTTCTCCCCTCTGATTGCTAACCCTAAGAGTTTGCTTTTAGGCGCTGCTGCACAGTTGGGTGTGTTTGTGGCTTTCTTTGGTGCCCTGTTCTTAGGCTTTAATGTTTATGAAGCCATGAGCATTGGTATCATCGGTGGTGCTGACGGCCCCACAGCTATTTTGGTTACTAAATCCTTAGCACCCAAGCTGCTCCCCGCCATCGCCATTGCAGCTTATTCTTACATGGCATTAATCCCCATCATTCAGCCGCCCATCATGAAGGCGCTGACAACCAAAAAGGAACGCAGCGTTAAAATGGAACAGCTTCGTTCTGTCAGCAAACTGGAACGAATGATTTTCCCCATTATCGTTACCGTTGTTGTGGCTTTAATCGTTCCGGATGCAGTTCCCTTAGTTGGCTGCTTAATGCTGGGTAACTTAATTAAGGAAAGTGGCGTTGCTGACCGTCTTTCCAAAACCATTCAAAACGAACTGATGAACATTGTTACCATTTTCCTGGGCGTAACGGTTGGTGCAACAGCCTCTGCTGATACCTTCCTGCAGTGGGATACCATCGGTATCATTGTATTGGGTCTGGTTGCCTTCTCTATCAGTACTGCTGGAGGTCTTTTATTCGGTAAGCTGATGTATATTCTCACCAAAGGTAAGGTTAATCCTTTAATCGGCTCTGCCGGCGTATCTGCCGTGCCGATGGCAGCCCGTGTTGCACAATCTGTCGGCAGCAAAGAGGATCCCACCAACTTCCTGCTGATGCACGCTATGGGCCCCAATGTGGCCGGCGTTATCGGTTCTGCCGTTGCAGCAGGTGTTTTCCTGACCATGTACAAGATTTTATAGTGCTCCAAGGAATATTTTATAAAAGTAGTATAAACAGATACTGCAGAAAGGAAACGATATGTCTACAAATACAAAACCGGTTAAAATTACCGAAACTGCACTTCGTGACGCTCATCAGTCACTGATTGCAACCCGTATGACCACAGAAGAAATTTTACCTATTGTTGAAAAATTAGATAAAGTTGGTTATCATTCATTAGAAGCCTGGGGCGGCGCTACCTTTGATGCTTGCCTTCGCTTTTTAAATGAAGACCCTTGGGAAAGACTTCGCAAAATTCGCGAACAAGCTAAAAACACAAAGCTGCAAATGCTGTTCCGCGGTCAGAACATTTTAGGCTACAAAAACTATGCCGATGATGTTGTTGAATATTTTGTTCAAAAGTCACTGGCCAACGGCATTGACATCATCCGTATTTTCGACGCTTTAAACGATGTTCGTAACTTAGAGTGCGCCATCAAGTCCTGCCAGAAAGAAAAGGGTCATGTTCAGGCTGTTGTTTGCTACACCATCAGCGATGTTCATACCATTGATTCTTTCGTAAAAATGGCAAAAGAACTGGAAGAGCGCGGCGCTGACTCTATCTGTATTAAAGATATGGCTGGTCTCTTGCTCCCCTATGTTGCTTATGATTTGGTTAAGGCAATGAAAGAAACCGTTAAAATTCCCATTCAGCTCCACACGCACTACACCTCAGGTGTTGCTTCTATGACTTACTTAAAGGCCATCGAAGCCGGCGTTGATGTGGTTGACTGTGCAATTTCCCCCATGGCTCTGGGTACCTCTCAGCCTGCAACCGAGCCTATGGTTGCTACGCTTCAGGGCACGCCGTATGACACAGGTCTTGACCTGAATCTGCTTTCTGAAATTGCTGATTATTTCCGTCCGCTTCGTGAAAAATATTTGGCAAACGACTTGCTCAATCCCAAAATGTTGGGCGTTGACATCAACACGCTGCTCTATCAGGTTCCCGGTGGCATGCTTTCAAACCTTGTTTCTCAGTTGAAGCAGCAGGGTAAAGAAGATAAGCTTGAAGAAGTGCTCAAGGAAGTACCCCGTGTTCGTGCTGATTTGGGTTATCCGCCGCTGGTTACACCCACCAGCCAGATTGTTGGTACACAGGCTGTTCTTAATGTAATCATGGGCGAACGCTACAAGATGGTAACCAAAGAAACCAAGGGCATTGTTAAGGGCGAATACGGTAAAACACCTGTTGCCATCGATGATGAATTTGCAAAGAAAATCATCGGTGACGAGTCCCGCATCACCTGCCGTCCTGCTGACCAGATCAAACCTGAGCTGGATGCCCTGCGTGAAAACATCAAAGAATATATTGAGCAAGATGAAGATGTGCTCTCTTATGCACTGTTCGACCAGGTTGCTGTTAAGTTCTTTAAAGAGCGTCAGGCTGCAAAATATGGTTTAGACAAAGATTTGCTCAACATGGATGAAATGACTCATCCCGTATAAGTTTTATAAGCTGAATCAATCCCCCTCGCAAAACGAGGGGGATTTTTTACATGTAAAAAGGCAGGACTTTTGTCCTGCCTTTTTTGCATCTGTATGGCTTTATTCTCTTTCTATATCATAGCCGTTTTGTTTGAGCCAGTTAATTGTCTCTATGAAATTGGAATTGAGTTGGAACCACAGACTGTAATCTTTGTTGGCATAATTGAGTGTTATTTCATCATGTATTGATTCATCCCCAGCAATATGCACCTCTAAAGCATGCAGCCGCAGCCGTTCTGCCTTAACCGTGGGCTCTGGCTCAACAGCCAGGCCCGCTGCCTCTTCCAAATAGACCGTGTGACCGGTAATCTCTTCATAAGAAAGTCGGTCTAAATCTTTTTGAACACAAGCAACGAGTTCCTCTTTCTTCTCACCATAAATCTCATCACCGGTATGAGGCAAAACAATATAGCGAATGTTCTCAGGGTGCAAACGGAAGTTGGGATACATGCTGTCTTTCGCCGCATCGGTGCTGTAGAGCGCATAAATGGGCTCTCTGTCAAATTTATAAGCCCGTGTTATGCATCGGCCCGATTCTAAAAGATAAGAAATGTAAACCGTTTGCTGATTTTCTTTTGATGCATAGGGCATCACTTTTGCCTCGATGGCCTCAGCATGCAGCTTTCGTGCTGCTTCAATGCCCTCTGCCTCTTTAAACACAGCAATGCCCTCATGGCTTTGTGCAAGGTTTTCAGGCCAGCCGTGATAATAATGATTGCCTACATAAACCTCTTGAACTTGTTCCATTTTAGGCACGGTTGTGCCAAAGCCAAAGAGGTTCATGTCAACGGCGAAAAATCCAATTAAGACTAGAGCAGCAAATGCAACATACCCTTTATAATAAGGAAGAATGCGGAAAGATTTTGTCAAAAGCATTTTGGCAACAGCATAACCCAGTAGGGCAAAGAACAACAAAATGAACACATTGGGTCGGCCGGTTGTTCGGCCACCGGTCATGATTTCCATCACAAAGGCGGTGCCTGCCAGCATCACACAAAGAGTAACTGTGTAAAGAAAGATGGGACGAAGCCAGGCAAACGCCGCCACATCGCCGGCTCTTTCTGTGTCACGCTTATGATAGAGCCACAAGCCCAGGCCGGCAAACAAAATGATGTATGCCCCCTCCAGTGCGGGTATCCATAAAATAGCACCAGGGTTTGCAAAAAATTGTGGATAATAAATGGGGGTTATTTTCAGCAAAAATTCTAAAACACGGTCTATGCCATCGGCCGTAAAACCAAAAAGCCAGTTATCCAAAAGATAGCCGGTAAGTGCCATAAGACCCACCGGAATGCCGCACAGGGCAAAGGTGAACAGAAACTGCCCCACGCTGCTGCCGGTGAGAACGCCCACAAAAATGCAGAAAAACATTGTGGCTGTGCCCGTTAAAAGCTGACCGGCAACCCAGTCTAAAATGTTAACCGGGGGAATGATAACCCCATAGCCGCCCCAAAAACTCATACACAGCAAAATGACGGCATTTGCCAAAATAGGCAGGGCAAGAAGAATAAAACCAGAAGCCAGAGTGCTGATGTAAAGTCGTGCACGCGTAACCGGCATGGCATGAAACAGAGTGGCACTGCGGGTCTGTTGCATGTAACGAAAAACACAAACACCAATGATAACCGCCGCACCAATCAAAAACACAAAAGCAGCGCCGTTATTATAAAGGATTTGTCCGACTCTGTGGGGATAGCGATGAATTTCGCTGATTAAATCCTGTGGCTCTCTGTTTAGAATGACGAAGGGCGTCACAAAAAACAACATAAGGGCATACAGGGCCGAAACCCACCAAAACCGCTTTACCTGATATCGCACAAGGCCGCCCTTAGGCAAGAATGTTTTTAAAGTCATAACCCTTCCCTCCTAACTCATAAATGAATACTTCTTCTAAAGTTAACGGAATTAAATCACATAAAAGAGGCTCATAAGCTTCTACAGTTTTTAAGAGTTCTGTCCGTTCGCCCCGCAAAATCAGCATGTGAACCCGGCCGCTTTCGGTGTGGTTTAAGACAGTCAGTTTTTCCAAAAGCTCCTCCGGGAAGGCATCTGAGAAAGCAAGCTGTAATTTAAAAGTGTCAGACTTCATGTCGTTAAGTGCTTTTGAGAGCAACACCTCACCCTTATGCAGAATGCCCACATGGTCACAAACATCTTCAAGTTCACGAAGGTTATGACTTGAAATGAGCACTGTGACCTGACGCTCCTCCACCTCTTGCAGAATAACGCCCCAAACTTTTTTTCGCATAACCGGGTCAAGTCCGTCAACCGGCTCATCTAAAATGATGACATCCGGCGAGCAACTCATGGCCACCCAAAAAGCAACCTGTTTTTGCATGCCTTTTGAAAAACGGGCAATCCGCTTTTTATCATCCAACCCAAACACCTTGGCAAGCTCATCATAGCGTTCCCAGGAAAAAGAGGGATATAAACTTTCGTAAAGAGTGGCTAAATCACGGGGTGTGTATGTAGCCGGAAAATATAAATCATCCGGGATGTAGGCAATGCGCTCTTTCAAACCCGGGTTATCATAAACCCGCTGGCCGTCAACAAGTATATCGCCGCCGTTTAACCGATAAACCCCGCAAAGACACTTAATCAATGTAGTTTTGCCTGAACCGTTGGGTCCAACAAGACCGTAAACACTACCCGTCTCAACGGAAAGGCTTACATTATTAAGTGCCGTATGGTCATCAAAGCGTTTGGTCACATTTTCAATTCGAATCATGGTTTTTGCCTCCTTTTTCAATGGTCTGAATCAAATCGTCTTTCGATATACCCAAGTATAAAAGCTCTGTGGCACAAGAAGCAAATTCTTTTAAAAGGCTTTCAATTCGCTCTGCGTGTTCTGCCTCTTTTCGTGGCGAAACAAAATTGCCCCGACCTTTAACCGAATAAATAAACCCCTCATTTTCCAGTTCACGAAAGGCTCGTTGAATGGTGTTGGGATTGATGGCCAATGTGCCGGCAATTTCCCGAACCGAGGGGATTTTTTCGTCTTCCTTTAAAATACCCATCATAATCAACTTTTTCAGTTCGTCCCGAACCTGCTCATAAATTGCTTTTTGACTTCGGTAATCAATTTGAATCATGTCATCACCACCCTCTTTAGTGTACTATGTGTGTTAATACACTTAAAGATTATCACGATTTTGATGGATATGTCAAGCCTTTTTTCATTTTTTCCCAAAAAAACATAATTTAGGCATGTTCTTAAAGGGAATTTTCTCTCTTTTATGCAACGAAATTCCCAGAAAAAAACAGAAAATCTTGTGCCAGTTTATAAGCAAACACAATATATTGTATGTTACAGTACGGTTGCAAAAAAATTAAATTTTTTTTGCAAAAACCCTTGCAAAATGAGCCAAAATAGAGTAAAATAAAATAGAAAAGGTGAAAAATGGAGCAAAATGGAGCGTTTTTTAGAAAAATTCTCGGTCATTTGCTCTCGATGGGTTATTTCCTATTATTATGGAAAGGATGTGAAAGGGCATGTTCATTGGCGAATATCAACACACGCTGGATGCAAAGGGCAGAATGTTTGTGCCCTCTCGCTTTCGTGATGATTTAGGTGATGTTTTTATTGTCACTTTAGGCCTTGATGATTGCCTTTTTGTTTTTCCCCAAGAGGAATTTGACCGTTTAAAAGCAAAAATCGATGCCGTTTCCATTACCAATAAAGATGCTCGTCACTTTGCCCGCTTCTTCTTTGGTCACGCCTGCGAATGCGAAATGGATAAACAGGGCCGCATTATTTTACCGGCTTCTCTGCGTTCCTATGCAAAACTTGTTAAAGATGTAACCATTGTGGGCGTTTCAAATCGTGTAGAAATTTGGAACACTTCCGATTGGGAAAGTACTCACGGATTTGAAAACTTCAGCCCGGATGAGCTTTCTGAAAAGCTGGGGCAGTTAGGGTTATGATTATGACGCAGACAATTGATTTTCATCATATTCCTGTTATGTTACAACCTTGTATAGAAGCCTTAAATTTGCAATCCGGTGGCATTTATGCCGATGCTACTTTAGGCGGCGCCGGTCACAGCAGCGAAATTGCAAAGCATTTAAAAACCGGTCGCCTCATTGGTTTCGACCGCGACCCCGATGCTATTTTAGCTTCTGGTAAACGGCTGGCTCCCTATGGGGACCGAATTACTTTAGTTAATCGAAATTATGCAGAAGTGAAATCGGCTTTAAAGGCTTTGAAAATTGACGCTCTAAACGGTGCTTTGATGGATTTGGGTGTTTCGTCCTATCAGCTGGATGAAGCCGACCGCGGTTTTTCTTACATGCAGGATGCACCCCTTGACATGCGTATGAATCCCACTGACCCGTTGAGCGCTAAAGAGGTTGTGAATACATACACCGAAGAGCAGCTTGAAGACATTATCTTTACCTATGGTGAAGAGCGCTGGGCAAAACGAATTGCCAATTTCATTGCTAACGAAAGAGAAACAGCGCCTATTGAAACCACAGGACAGCTTGTAGATATTATTAAAAAAGCGGTGCCAAAGGATGCGCGGCGAGATGGTCCCCACCCTGCCAAACGAACCTTTCAGGCTATTCGCATTGAGGTGAATAACGAACTAGGCGGTTTGACCCCTGCTCTGCACGATTTTATTGATGTGTTGGCTCCTGGCGGGCGTTTAGCCGTTATCACCTTTCATTCTTTAGAGGACCGGATTGTAAAAAATGTTTTTCGGGAGCGGGAAAAGGGTTGCACTTGTCCCCCCAGCTATCCGGCCTGTATCTGTGGCAAGCAAAGTGCCGGCAAGGTCATCACCCGAAAGCCCATTTTGCCCACCGAATCAGAGATTGAACAAAACCCACGGTCACGAAGTGCTAAACTGCGGGTTTTTGAAAAGAAATAAACAAAATTTAGAATTGGAGGTAATCGCAAGTGAACACAAGAAGCAATTTAGCTTATAACCATCATGTGGCTGTGCCATATTCTGAACCGCAAGTGCAAGCGCATCCAAATGTTCGCATTCGCGTGTCAAATAAAAAGCAGAGGGCTGCTGCAAAACGCGCCAACGCTTTCAGTATTTTGAGATTTGCTCTTGTTGTTTTTTGCGCATTCCTTGTTCTTTATCGGGGACTTGTTATCACCGAGAAATGCAACGCCGTTGAGCAAAAACGCAACGAGTTGAACGCCTTGATAACCTCTAATGAAAAGCTTCAGTTTGAAATTGACCGTTCTCTTGATTTAAAGCATGTCGAAGCCGTTGCACAAAACGAATTGGGCATGAGACGCGCTGAAAAATATCAAACCATTTACATTGATTTAGAGCAGGTAGACTATGTGGAGAAAACAGCAAAACACCAGTTCTCCCCTATCAGTCGCATTGCTGAATTCTGCACCGGTCTGATGGCTTACCTTGACTGAGCAGGCTGCACCCACAATGATCCTTCCTAATACTTTTTAAGCCTGTGTTCTCTAATTTGGTACATAATCAGACCGGTTGCCCACTATATATATAATATAGCTTAAAAGGAGTTGCGGGCAACCCGCCTTGTGATAGATATGAATAACACGATTCCAAAACGAAAAATACGCATACGGATTTTATATGTTTTTATAGCCTTTGCCGCTTTGTTGTTTGTACTGGGGGGAAGGCTTGTTTTTTTACAGGTTTTTCGGGGTGGAGAATTACAAAAAAGCGCCATTGAGCAGCAAACCAGAGATAGCCTGGTTGCTTCACAACGAGGCGCTATTTATGACCGTAATTACAAAAAATTAGCCCAAAGTTCTACGGCACACACCGTAACGGCAAACCCCAGCGAAATTCATAATGCAAAAAAAGATATTAACGAGATGGCTGCCAAACTCTCTGTGGTGCTTGAAATGGATGCAGCAGACATCGTCACCTTACTTGAGAAAAAAACAAACCATGTAACCATTAAGTACAGAGTTGAAGACGACATGGCAAATGCTGTTCGTGAGCTTGGTCTTACTGGTATTTATCTAAATGAAGATGCCAAACGCTACTATCCCTATGGTACTTTTGCCTCACACATTTTAGGCTTTGTTGGGGTTGATAACCAAGGTTTAGGCGGCATTGAAATGGTTTACGACGATCAACTCACCGGCGTTCCCGGTCGTGTAATTGCTTTAAAAAACGCTTTAGAAACCGATATGCCTTTTAAAGAAGAAAAACACATTGACCCTGAAAACGGTACAAATGTCGTTTTGACGATTGACGAGGTTATTCAGCATTTTGCAGAAAAGCATTTGGAAGCTGCATACCATGAAGAAAAAGTGCAGGCAGGTGCTTCCGCCATTGTGACGGATGTGCAAACAGGTGAAATTTTAGCCATGGTAACCAAACCAGATTTTGATTTAAACGCTCCCTTCACCCTCTCGTCCGAGCAGATTGAGGCCATAAAAGCAATTCCTGATAAAGACGAGCGTGCAAAGGCTGAAAACAATGCTCTGCAAAAGCTTTGGCGCAACAAGGCCGTTGTTGACTCCTATGAACCTGGCTCTTGTTTTAAAATTTTCACCGGCTGCATGGCTTTGGAAGAAGGGTTAATCACGCCCGAATCTCCTTTCTTCTGCTCTGGCTCTAAAAAAGTGGAAAACCGGACTATTGGTTGTTCACATCGCGACGGTCATGGTGCACAAACCTTTGCCGATGCTGTTAAAAATTCATGCAACCCTGCCTTCATTGAAGTTGGACTGTTGGTTGGCAAAGAAAAGTTTAAAGAATATTATAAAGCCTTTGGATTTATGGATGCCACCGGCTTTGATTTACCTGGTGAAGCCAGAGGTGTTTTCTACTCTGACCAAAACTATAACACAGTTGAGCTGGCCACCGCCTCCTTTGGTCAGGGTCCTGTGGTCACACCACTACAAATGATTACTGCTGTAGGCGCTGTTGCCAACGGCGGCAAACTGATGAAACCCTTTTTGGTTAAAGAACTGTTAGATAGCGAGGGTAATGTTGTTAAAAAGACCGAACCCACCGTTGTACGCCAGGTTATTTCTCAAAAAACATCAGAGCAGATGTGCGCCATGCTTGAATACACTGTTTCTGACGGCACCGGCCAAAATGCTTACATTAAAGGCTACCGTGTTGCCGGCAAAACCGGTACATCAGAAAAAATTCCCCGTGGCAACGGAAAATATATTTCCTCTTTTATCGCCTTTGCACCGGCAAACGACCCCAAAGTTGCTTGTTTGGTGGTTTTGGATGAACCATCAAACGGACAGTATTACGGTGGTGCTATTGCCGCACCTGTTGTAGGCAAAATTTTGGAAGACACCCTGCGCTACATGGGTGTTGAACCCCAATATACTGAAGAAGAAAAAGAACATTTAGAGGTTCATGTGCCCGATGTGAAAGGCCTTTCTACTGAAAACGCCATTAAAAATCTGAAAAACGAGGGTCTCACTTATCGCATTGTCGGAAACGGCAGCACGGTTAAAAACCAAACACCAAAAACCGGCTCTATGCTGGCACTTAACTCGGTTGTAATTTTATATACCGAAGATAACGTCTCGAAAAAAGTCATTGTGCCTGATGTAACCAATCTATCTATGTCGGCAGCACAGGCACGGCTGGCCGAACACCGTTTGAACATGACGGTAACGGGCGCCGGCGCCACCGGCAATTCATCGAACCTGACTGTTGCCAACAGCCAATCTCCTGCGGCCGGCACTGAAATCGAAGAAGGTTCGGCTGTAGAGGTCGAATTCCGATATTTAGATGTCGATTAACAGCAAAAGTTTTAGTATAAGTCGTAATAAGAATAGCCTGTGCTGTTCGCTCGCAAAAGCATTTGAAAGGAGTAATGACCATGAAACTGAGTCAGGTTTTAGAAAACATTCCGGTTGTCGGAACAATGGATTGCGATGTTGAAATCACCAATATTGCCTATGATTCTCGTCGTGCTACACCCGGCAGTCTCTTTGTTTGCATAAAAGGATACCAAACCGACGGTCACCAATATGCCGAAAGTGCCATTAAAAACGGCGCTGTCGCTGTTTTAGTGCAAGACTCTATGGAACTTCCTGCGGTTTGCTGCCTGAAAACCCCTGACACACGCAAGGCCCTAGCCATGGCGGCGGCCAACTTTTATGGTCATCCCGAGCGAATGCTTTCTGTGGTTGCTGTAACCGGAACCAATGGTAAAACCACCGTAACCACGCTCATAAAAAGCATTTTGGAATATACCGGCAAAACAGTGGGTTTAATCGGCACCAACGCCAATATGATTGGAGAAACCATATTGCCTGCTGAAAGAACAACGCCTGAATCTTTAGATCTTTTTGAGTTGTTTGCGCAAATGTGTGCAGCCGGCGTGACCCATGTGGTGATGGAGGTTTCGTCCCATTCTTTATTCCTCCATCGTGTTTTTGGCATTCAATTTGCCGCAGCGGTGTTCACCAATTTAACCCAAGACCACTTGGATTTTCATGAAACCATGGAAAATTATTATTTAGCCAAACGAATGCTCTTTGATGTTTGCGACATGGCCATTGTGAATGTAGACGATGCCTATGGCCGCCGCATTGCTGAAGATATAAACTGTCCCTGCATTACCTATAGCATTGATGAAATGGCCGATTATAAGGCTCAGGAGTTGCGTATTTCCTCCCGGGGTGTTATTTTTGATTTACCCATTGGCAAAGAGACCCTTTCCATTCGTCTTGGCATCCCCGGAAAGTTTTCAGTTTATAACGGTTTGGCGGCTTTTGTGGCCTCTTTGGCCCTGGATGTGCCTGCAGACAAAGCAATCGACGCACTGTTAATGGCCAAAGGTGTTCCGGGACGGGCCGAAACCGTATATACCCACACCGATTACACCATCATCATCGACTATGCACACACCCCTGACGGTCTTGAAAACATCATTGACACAGTGCAGGAATTTGCCCAAGGTCGCGTGATAACTGTTTTCGGCTGCGGTGGTGACCGTGATCCTGTGAAACGCCCCATTATGGGTGAGGTAGCCGGTCGTCTTTCTGATTATTGCGTTATCACTTCCGATAATCCCCGCACCGAAGACCCTATGAGCATCATTTGTCAAATTGAAGCGGGCATGAAAAAAACCGCTTGCGGCTACACCGTTATTGAAAACCGACGCGAAGCCATCCGTTTTGCCATGGAAAGTGCCGAGCCCGGTGATTGCATTCTTTTAGCCGGCAAAGGTCACGAAACATATCAAAT
The DNA here is from genome assembly GCA_045590535.1 of Clostridia bacterium. GTDB lineage: Bacteria > Bacillota > Clostridia > UBA1381 > UBA9506 > UMGS755. The sequence continues at coordinate 9,563 of JAZNRE010000020.1, read as the reverse complement.
CATCGGCAAAGAAAAACGGCATTTTGATGAACGGGAAGTCATTCGAGACATTTTGGCACAGATGACGAACGAAGATAACGCTTCCCTTTCAAATAACGAATGAAAATTGAAATTGGGTTATCATTTACTCCGGCAAGAAGGGATTGACAAACATGGAACCCTTGAAAATAAAAGATATTATCGTTGCCGTAGAGGGCACTCTGCTCTGTGGCGACCCCGAAACAGAAATTAAAGATGTTTGCACCGACACCCGTCACTTAACGCCCGATTCTTTGTTTGTTCCCCTGGTGGGTGAGCGTTTTGATGCACACAGCTTCATTCCGGCGGCTTTAGAGGGCGGTTGCACCGCCTCTCTTTCTGCTAATAGCCAAATCACTTCCCATAAACCCATTATTTTTGTGCAGGACACAAAAGAGGCATTAGGAAAACTCGCCGCTTTTTATCGCCGTCAGTTTCTTCTGCCTGTCATTGCCATCACCGGCAGTGTGGGCAAAACCACGGTGAAAGAGTTGACTGCGGCGGCCCTTTCGTTAAAACTCAATGTTTTAAAAACCGCCGGCAATTTTAACAACGAAATTGGTCTGCCATTAACCTTATTTCGCTTAACAAAAGAGCATCAGGTTGCCATAACAGAGATGGGTATGAGTGGTTTTGGTGAAATTGATGCTTTAGCCCGCATGGCTGCACCCCACATTGGCCTTGTAACCAACATTGGTCTTTCTCACATTGAAAAACTGGGAACACAAGAAAACATTTATAAAGCAAAAGCCGAACTGTTTCAGCACATTCATCCGGATGGAACGGTTATCATTAACGGTGACGATCCCATTTTATCCTCTCACCGCACAGACATTGGCCGCAAGGTCATCACCGTGGGGATTGATGACAAAAATGATATATATGCTAAAAATATACAAATAACCGAAGAACAGGTGTCTTTCACCGTGGTCTGTGGCAAAGAGGAAGTGCCTGCCACCCTTGCCTTCCCCGGTGAGCATAATGTAACCAATGCCCTTTTAGCCTGCGGCGCCGCCTTGTGTTTAAATATTTCTTTAAAAGAGGCCATTTCCGGCATCAAAACCTATGTGCCGAGCGATAAGCGCATGCAAATTTTAAATTCAAACGGCATTACCATTATTAACGACTGTTACAACGCAGCACCAGCTTCGGTTGAAGCTGCTCTAAAGGTTTTGTCCGCCTATGCAGGTCGAAAAATTGCCGTCATTGGTGACATTCGTGAGCTGGGTGATTACAGCGAAGATGCCCATCGCATCATTGGTGAGCAGGCGGTCGCTTTTGGTGTTTCAGCTCTGTTTACTTTTGGCAAGCACACGCGGCATACCGCCAAGGTTGCTGAAAAAGACATAGAATCTTATCATTTTGATGAGATAACGACTTTAAACAACCATCTATCTGACTTTTTAAAAGAAGGCGATGTTGTTTTGATTAAAGGTTCCCGCGCCATGCAATTGGAACGGGTTACGGATTTTTTAATAAACGGGCGGACACAATAAATCCACCCATACAGCAAGTTTACAAAGGAGTTGAGCTCATGAGCAGTGCACTATACGCCACCGCCCTTTCAGCCATTATTTGTTTGATAATAACACCTGTGTTAATTCCCTTTTTGCGCCGGTTAAAATTTGGTCAAAGCATTCGCGATGAAGGCCCCAGTTGGCACCAAACCAAAAGCGGCACACCCACCATGGGCGGTATTAGCTTTATTCTCGCTTCGGTTTTAGCCTCACTGGTGGTTATCTTTGTGCGTCACGGTGTTCGTCGCTATGATTTAATCATTCCCGTGGCAACAGCCCTGGCCTACGGCTGCGTGGGCTTTGTGGATGACTTTATTAAGGTTGTTAAAAAAAGAAATCTTGGCCTTTCTGCCAAGGCTAAATTTTTGTCGCAACTGCTTGTGGCCATTGTCAGCACTCTTTCGATGAACTATTTGGGTTATGTGAGTGGTGAGCTGATTGTGCCTTTTTTATCCTTCACCCTTGACATTGGATTGTGGATTATCCCTCTGACAATTTTAGTGCAGCTTGCCGTGGTCAACAGTGTGAATCTCACCGACGGTTTAGACGGTCTTGCCACCTCTGTCACATTGATTGTCAGTGTTTTCTTTTTGATTATGTCTGTTTTATTCGATTCGACCATTGGCATTTTAATTGGTGCCATAGCCGGCGGATGCCTTGCATTTTTACTTTTCAATGCCCATCCGGCAAAGGTCTTTATGGGCGATACCGGTTCTCTGTTTTTAGGAGGCGCTATTGCCGTAACTGCCTCTATGCTTAAAATGCCCTTGGTGTTAATCATTGTAGGCGGCGTTTATTTGATGGAGACTCTTTCTGTTATTATGCAGGTTACTTCATTTAAACTGACAAAAAAACGCATTTTTAAAATGAGCCCCATCCATCATCATTTTGAAATGTGCGGTTTTAGTGAAGTTAAAATCGTTTTTCTTTTCAGTGCAGCAACCCTGGTTTTATGCCTGATTGGGTATGTTTGCATCATACCGTTATTATAATTAAAGGATGGTGATTGTTGGTGGATCTGCGCTCTGCTGCCAAACCAGCACAACAAACACAATTAAATAAAACAAAACTGACAAAAACCGGCTATGATTTAGGCTTTTTGCTGACACTTATTTTACTGCTGGTTATTGGATTGCTCATGGTTTTTTCTTCAAGCTATCCTTATGCCTATTACTACTTTGACGACGGTCTTTATTTCATTAAAAAACAGGTGATTTGGGCCATTTTAGGCGTTGGTGCCATGATTTTTATGGCTAATTTTGATTATCGCAAGTTAAAAAAACTGGCCTTTCCTATTTTGGCCGTCAGTTTCTTTTTGCTCATCGCTGTGGTCTTAGTGGGCATCGATGTTAAAGGCGCAAAGCGTTGGTTGGGCGTTGGTGGCTTAAGCTTTCAGCCTTCTGAGGTGGCAAAGCTGGGACTCATTATCTATTTTGCCGCCAGCCTTTCACAAATTAAAGATAAAATTGTTGAGTTTAAGCACTTGCTGCGATATTTGATTGTTATGCTACTCTTTATGGGTTTGCTTTTGCTTGAGCCTCACTTTTCCATTTGCATCATTCTTGGTTTAACTCTGGTTATTATGTTGTTGGTGGCCGGTGCACGCTTTCGCTACTTTGCATTTTTATCCATTCCCGTGCTGTTTGCCGGTGTATTGCTTATTGCAAAAGAACCCTATCGTCTTAAGCGCTGGACCGCCTTTTTAGACCCGGCTGCTGATGCACAGGGCGCCGGATGGCAGATTTTGCAATCGTTATACGCCATTGGTTCAGGCGGATTATTCGGGGTTGGCTTTGGCAATTCCCGACAAAAATTCTTATATGTGTCCGAACCGCAAAACGACTTTATTTATGCCATTGTGTGTGAAGAATTGGGGCTCATTGGTGCCCTTGCCATTCTGGCGCTTTTTGCCGTTTTCTTTTGGCGCGGCATAAAAATCGCCGTTCATGCCCCTGATACTTTTTCATGCCTTTTGGTAACAGGCATCATTTCACTGGTGGCCGTGCAGACCATTTTAAATATTGCCGTTGTGACTTCATCCATTCCCACAACCGGCATTCCGCTGCCCTTTTTCTCTGCTGGCGGTTCTTCTCTCTTCTTCTTACTGGCCGCTATGGGCATTGTGTTAAACATCTCAAAATTTAAAAAGCAATCAATTTAACCTGTAAAGGATTTGAGCATATGAAGGTTTTATTATCCGGTGGCGGCACTGCCGGCCATATCAATCCGGCTTTGGCTATTGCCGGACATTTGGCACAAAATCATCAGGCAGATATTTTATTTGTCGGCACAAAAAGGGGTCTTGAAAACAAGCTGGTCCCTGCTGCCGGTTGGGATATCCGCTATATTGAAGTGTCAGGCTTAATTCGCCGCTTAACCCTTAAGAATTTTTTGGTTATCAAACAGTTTCTCACTGCTTTAAAGCATTCGAAAAAAATTCTGAAAGACTTTGCACCGGATGTGGTCATCGGCACAGGCGGCTATGTTTGTGCCCCGGTGTTGTTTGCCGCAAAAGCCTTAAAAATTCCGACGATTATTCATGAACAAAATGTCATCCCCGGTGTGACCGTGAAACTGGCTGCCGGTCTTTCCGACCGTATCTGCATCAGTTTTGCCGATACCACCAAATATTTTAAAGCATCTCATGCTGAAAAATGCGTTCTCACTGGCAATCCCATTCGTGAGGAGATGCTTTCCGTCAACGCCAGTGAAGCCAGAAAAGCCTTGGGGCTTGATGAGCGTCCCTTTGTTGCTGCTTTTGGCGGCAGTTTAGGAGCTGCCACCCTTAACAACGCTGTTGTTGGCTTATTAAACAATGAAAAGACAGACCATTTTCAATTTATGTTGGGAACCGGTCAGCGTTTTTATGAACAAGTCATAAAGAGCTTAAACAAAAAAGAAGATAACCTTCGCCTTTTACCTTACATTGAAAATATGGATTTGGTTATGGCCGCTGCCGATGTTATCATCGGCCGTGCCGGTGCACTGACCGTCAGCGAGCTATGTGCCTTAGGCAAACCCGCCATTTTAATTCCCTCGCCCAATGTGGCTCACGACCACCAAACCTATAACGCCAAAAGCATGGAAAAGGCCGGTGGCGCCATTGTAATTGCAGACAGAGAGCTTTCCCCTGAAACTCTCCGGCAGGCAATTGATTCGATTTTAAAGGATGAAAACCGCAAAATCACTATGGCTGAAAAAGCACGGCGTGTGGGCATTACCGATGGTGCAAAGCGTATCAGCGAGGTGGCTCTTTCCTTGTTGCAATAGTCGGCGCACAACCCCTTGTGGATGTAGCAACCTGCTAAAACCTGCATACTATGATATTGTAATAGTTTTTGGTTGTGACCGCAGACAGAACTTTTGGCTGCGTGTCGCCTACAATATCAGGAGGTGTAAGGATATGAGCAGGCTGGTTATTGAAGGAGGCGCACCCATTCGAGGCAGCATTGCCGTTCATGGTGCGAAAAATGCTGTACTGCCCATACTTGCCGCATCCATTTTATGTGATGACGGCGTGAATGTTATTCACAATTGCCCGGACTTAAGGGATGTGAATATTACTATTGAAATCTTACGATATTTAGGTGTCAAGGTGACCCGCATGGGACACACATTGACCATAGATGCACGAAAGCGTCCCGGCTATCATATTCCGGAACACCTCATGCAACAGCTTCGTTCCTCCATTATTTTTATGGGGGCTATTGTTGCCCGCAACCATAAGGCTAAAATTTCAATGCCCGGTGGTTGCGAGTTGGGTCCTCGCCCCATTGACTTACATAACAAGGCACTGATGGAGCTGGGTTGCACAATCAAAGAGAAAAAAGGCTATTTGTTTGTTCGAGCCCGCAAGTTAAAAAGCAAAACACTCACCCTTTCTTTCCCCAGTGTAGGTGCAACGGAAAACACTATGCTGGCTGCCTGTCTCACCCCCGGTGTCACAGTTTTGGAGAACGCAGCCAAAGAGCCCGAAATTGTTGATTTGGCCAACTTTTTAAATGCCATGGGTGCCTCAGTTTGTGGTGCCGGCACCTCTACCATTACCATTCACGGCGTGACTCGCTTGCACGCCGCCGATTACACCGTTATGCCCGACCGGATTGCCGCCATCACTTATTTATGCTGTGCGGCTGCCACAGGGGGCAACATCACTTTGCACAACACCGTGCCGGAGCATTTAGAAACGGCTCTTTCCGAACTTGCCAAATGCGGTTGTCGAGTTGAAGCTGAAAACCATACCGTTCGTTTGGTTGCTCCGCCTCGTTTAATGGCAATTGAAAACATCACCACCGCACCCTACCCCGGTTTTCCAACCGATGCGCAATCACTGTTTCTAGCCACGCTGACCTTGGCCGATGGCACCAGTTCGATTTGTGAGCGCATTTTTAAAAGCCGGTTTAAAGTGGCGGAAGAGCTGCAAAAAATGGGTGCCTCCATTGCGGTGCAGGCGGACCAGGCCATGATTAGCGGTGTCACATCCTTAAAGGGTGCACAGGTTTCTGCCTGTGACCTTCGTGGCGGTGCTGCCTTGGTGATTGCTGCCCTGGCTGCAAAGGGCACAACTGAAATTGACAACATTCATTTTATTGATAGAGGTTATGACAATTTGGTTTCTAATTTAAACCATTTAGGAGCCAATGTGAAACGAATCTGAGAAAGGGCTGTAACTTATGACAAAGCCAATGTCTGCCAAACAAAAAAGAAAACGGAAACTGGCCATAATGCGGAGACGGTTTTTTCTTTTTCTGCTGCTTTTTGCCGCCATACTCAGCCTTCTTCTCTTCACGCCTTGGTTTAACATAAAAACCATTGAGGTTACAGGTAACGAGCTGATTGCACAGGAGCAGATTTTAGAGGCTTCTGCCATTTCCAAAGGGGCAAATATTTTCAGAATTAACAAACGAGCCGCCAAAAAAGCCCTTTTAAAAATTCCCGAAATCGATAGTGTCACCATCAACCGCCGACTGTCAATGAAGGTTTGCATCTCGGTTGTTGAAACCAAACCCAGACTTTATTTTCCTTATCTTTCCGGCTATGTTATCACCAACGAAAACGGCAAAGTTTTAGCCTTAAAAGATGATATTTCTTCCCTGGAATTACTAAATATAACAGGATTGGAAATAAAAAATGCTGAAATCTGCGAGAAAATAGCTGTACAAGACATGGTTAAGTTTGATATAATAATAGACACACTGCGATTGTTACAAGAAAAAGGGCTTTTGAGTGAGATGCGCTCGGGCCATTTTGATGACCTGTCCGATGTTTATTTTTACTTAACCGACGGCACAAAAATTATCTTTGGCAAAACCACAGAAATGGAATATAAAATTTCTGTTTTGTCAAACATTTTGCCCATGGTGAACCGCACAGAAGGCAGCTACATTGATTTAACCACGCCTTCTCGGGCTGTTTACGGCACTTTAGATGAAGAACCGCCGGCTGAAACAGAAGAAAATCCGTCTGCAGAAAACTCCGGTGATGCATCCCAGGGCACCCAAACGGAAGACGGCACACCGACTGAAGCCAAAACCGATGAAAAAGCAGTTGATGGCCCTCAAAGTGCATCGCCTGAAACCCCTGCTGCTGACGGAGAAGAAGGGACAAATGAAAGTGATTAAAAAATATAAAGTTCAGCTTTCTATGGGAATTATTGTTTTAATCATGACCTTTATCATCACTCTGCAGTTTAAAAGTGTAACGGTGAACAATTCACAATACAAACTGCAAAATGCCCGCGTTGATGAGCTCTTGGGTGATTTGAAAAAAGAGCGTGAACAAAACGAAGATTTGAAAAAACAAATAGAGGCCTATCAAAATGACATTGCCCAATACCGCGAAGACGCCGAGCAAAACAGTGGCTATTCCAAATTCTTATCCGACCAGTTAAAGCGAGCTGAACTCATGGCCGGCTTTGTGGATGTGAAAGGTCCGGGCATCACCATCACAATGAGCGATATTAACAATCGCAAATCGGCACAGGCCGTTTTAACCGCAAACGAAACCCTAATTCACGATGAGGATTTGCGCCGTGTTATCAACGAGCTTTGTGCGGCAGGGGCAGAAGCCATTTGCGTAAACGACAGCCGCATTATTAGCACCAGCGCTGTGCGTTGTGTGGGCCCCACCATTTTGGTTAACGACACAAAGATGGCACCGCCTTATGTTATTAAGGCCATTGGAAAAGCTGACCAGTTAGAAGCTGCTATGAATTTAAACGGCGGTGTGATTGATAATTTAAGAGTGTGGGGTTTTTCAATCTCCATCTCGAAGCATAATGAGTTGCGAATTCCGAAATACAGCGGCACGGTTAATTTTTCCAGCGCTACTGCGGTGACAACACAAAAGGAGGCAAAAGAATGATTATCGTTGCTTGCGCCATTATCGGCATTACGGTAGGCATCCTTTTTCCCTACCATATCCCCGCTGCTTATTCTTCTTATGTGGCAATTTTTATTTTAGCTTTGCTTGATTCTGCCTTTGGTGCACTCTCGGCAGCCACGAGAAAAAGTTTTTCATTAAATACTTTCATCACCGGCTTTATTTGCAACGGACTTTTGGCAGCTCTTTTGACATTTCTTGGAAAAAAATTGGATGTTGACCTCTATTTAGCTGCCTTAATTGTCTTCGGAACAAGACTTTTTTCAAATTTTTCAATCATCAGACGCCACTATTTAAGCCAAATTGGGACAAAATTGAAAAAAAAGTTTTTGTAATTGAAAATTTATACTTGTGTAATCATACTGTAATATGTTATAATAATATTTGAAGTTCAAAATGAGGTGTATCTTTAACCGTAAAAAGGTTCACTTTGACTAAAGTAAACGATCGAAATGCAGTGCATTTCGTACCAAAGAGGAGGAAAATAAAGTGATTGAATTTGATAACGAAGCTTTAGGCAATACCCGCGTAGAGCAAATCAAAGTTATCGGTGTCGGTGGTGGCGGCAACAACGCAGTAAACAGAATGATTGATTATGGCCTCAAAAATGTAGACTTTATAGCTGTCAACACAGATAAGCGTGCCCTGATGATGTCACAGGCACCGCTTAAGATTCAGATTGGTGAAAAATTAACAAAAGGTTTAGGTGCCGGTGCTGACCCTGAGGTTGGCCAAAAGGCAGCTGAAGAAAGCCGTGAAGAAATTGCACAGGCAATTGCCGGCAGCGACATGGTGTTTGTTACAGCCGGTATGGGCGGCGGCACAGGTACTGGTGCAGCTCCTATGGTTGCATCCATTGCAAAAGAAATGGGCATTTTAACTGTTGGTATTGTAACTAAGCCCTTCGCTTTTGAAGGCCGTCAGAGAATGGCTCGTGCAGAAGAAGGCATTAACGAATTGAAAAATGCTGTTGACTCTTTAGTAACAATCCCTAACGACCGTCTGTTGCAGATTTCCAATCAGCACACCACATTAGTGGATGCATTTAAAATGGCAGATGATGTTCTGCGTCAGGGCGTGCAGGGTATTTCCGATTTGATTTCCGGCCCCGGCTACATAAACTTAGACTTTGCCGATGTTGTTAAAATCATGAAGAACACCGGTGTGGCTCACATGGGTGTTGGTCGTGGTACTGGTGAAAAACGCGCAGAAGAAGCGGTTCGTGCCGCTATTCAGAGCCCGCTGCTTGAAACTTCAATTGACGGTGCAAGAGGCATCTTGATTAACATCACCGGTGGTGCTGACTTGGGTCTGTTCGAAATTAACAGCGCTGCTGAACTGGTAACAGAAGCTGCTGATCCCAATGCTAACATCATCTTTGGTGCTGCATTAGACGAATCCTTGCAGGATGAGATTGTCATCACGGTTATCGCAACCGGTTTTGAAGGCATTTCCTCTGCTGCAAAAGGTGCCGGTTTCTTTACTGCACCTGTTTTCTCCGGCGGTGCAACCGCTGCAGCTGCAAAACCCTTTGCAAAAGAAGATGGTACCACAGCTGACAAAGCTGGCATTGACATCCCCACTTGGATGAAAGAAAAATTCTAAAATAAGGCTTTAAAACACAAAACCCCCGCTTGCTTTTTGCAA
>JAZNRE010000019.1:0-19234 GCA_045590535.1 Clostridia bacterium | reverse complement strand
TTGCTTTCGAAGTTTGATTGCGACTGCAGTTTGATGCTGAGTGAATAATTGTATTACATAAAAACCGGTCCCGCAAAAGCGGGAACCGGTTTTTGCGTCTAAAGTTTTAGCGTTAAAAGAGGGTAATTTATTATGGCTAAAATGAAAGTGAATATGTTAGAAGGGTCACTATCGAAAAATTTAATATATTTTTGCATGCCGGTTATTTTGACCGGTATTCTGCAGCTTTTATTCAATGCCTGCGACATGATTGTTGTGGGTCGTTTTTCAGGCAGTGAATCCTTGGCGGCAGTAGGCGCAACCGCGGCACTGACGAACCTATTGGTGAATGCCTTCATGGGCCTCTCGGTGGGGGTGAATGTTTTGGCAGCGCAATTTTTTGGTGCTCGGGATTATGACAACATTCAATCTACGGTGCACACAGCCATCACCCTTGGCGCTGTTTGTGGCTCCATTTTAGCTTTTGTGGGCATTGTTCTTTGCAAGCCGTGTTTACAAGCCATGGGCACCCCGGCAGATGTAATTGATTTATCCGTGCTTTATATGCGCATTTATTTTTTGGGCATGCCTTTTTCCCTTGTGTATAACTTTGGTGCCGCCATTCTGCGTGCTCAGGGCAACACAAGGCAGCCTCTTATCTTTCTTGTCATTGCCGGCGTTGTCAATGTGGTGCTGAATTTGATTTTGGTCATTGGTTTTCACATGTCTGTTGCCGGTGTTGCTATAGCAACAGCGGTGTCGCAAGCAGTATCGGCTGCTATGATCATCCATTATTTAAGAGACCCGGGGAGTGTTTATCACTTAGATTTTCGCAAGTTGCGCATTCATGGCATGCTTTTCAAGAAAATTTTGCGCATTGGTCTCCCTGCCAGTGTTAACAGCATGTTGTTTTCCTTTTCAAACATGCAAATTCAATCCTCTATCAATCTTTTTGGCTCAGCGGCCATGGCAGGGTGCTCAGCAGCAGGTAACATTGAAGGTTTTATTTATATAGCGATGAACGCCATGCATCAGGCAGCGATCAACTTCACCGGGCAGAATATCGGCGCCGGACATCCTGAGAGGGTGCCCAAGGTTTTGCGATGGTGCTTGCTTTATGTAACCATTATAGGTTTAGGCATCGGCGGATTGGTATTTATCTTTGGAAAGAGTTTGCTGTCTCTTTACACCCAGGATTTACAGGCGATTGAACTGGGTGCAATTCGTAACAGCATAGTTGCGCTCACTTATTTTATGTGTGGCTACATGGAGGTATTCACAGGTGTCATTCGTGGTATGGGCTACTCCTTTGGGCCAATGGTCATTTCCCTGCTGGGCGCCTGTGCATTTCGTATTGTGTGGATTTACACGATTTTTAGGGCCCATCAGTCGTTGAGCGTTCTGTTTCTCAGCTGGCCGGCATCATGGATCATCACAACACTGGCACTGGTTATATGTTATGCAATTGTGATGCGGAAAAAGCTGAGAGAGCATCGTGCGGAGTCGTTGCAAACGGAATCAATTTAGAGTGAAGTGTATCAATTTTTAAAGGAGAAAGCATCAAAAGGTGCTCTCTCCTTTTTATATCTCGACAAAGCAAAGAAAAAAGGCATGCCCTATGAGTGTACTCTAAAGGACAGTAATATAAAAAGGCAGAAACGATTGATCTCGTTTCTGCCTTTTATCGTAGGGGCAATTCACGAATTGCCCGTTTAATAAGGTCTTAGGATTATCCTAAATATTTTAGAAAATACGATGCATTTTCCCTGCTTGTTAGTGTAGCGGACACTATTTTTTAGATAATCTTGCATCGGCAATTGCGGGACATGATGTTTGATTTCCATTTTGGATATTTAGATACTCAACGCTTATTTTAAGTAATTTAATATCACTTACATCTATTGAAAATTTGGTTGATTTCATACCATATGACATAATTGGTGAGGAATATATCAAATTACCATCACCCCAAAATTTAATCACCGTTTGCCCTATTTTATATTCATCGCCTAAAAAGGTTAGTGTCCCGTCAAATGTTTTATAGCTTTTATTTAACAAGTAAGATATGTTTTCATTACATTCCATAGATCCATCATTATTTACAACCGTTCCACCATTTCCCCACATTCCTGTAGTGTAATCATGTAATCTAAACTGTATTCCACGGTCATATTTTATACCATCTGATGCCATTGTACCTTCTGGAATTGCAGAAAAAGAATTTCCTACGGCGCTATATTCATAATCGACATATCCCATTTGGTCTAACCAATCATAATTTTTACTGCCTAATGTTACGGTGCTTGTTTGTGCTTCCCAATCAACATCTTTGTCAAAAGCATTAGCTATCGCTCTTACAGGTAAATATGTAGTTCCATTATAAATAAATGGCTCAACTGCATTTCCGTTTGCATCTGTTGGTTTATATTCTTTTCCGTCAATTAAAATCTTAATGTTATCATAAATAACACTTATTGTTTCTAATGCTTGTTTTGCAAACACCACTCCACTTGTCAGCATTGCCCCAATTAAAATACCTGCAATTAAACCTTGTAACCTTTTCTTCATTTTGTTTTACCTCCAAATATGTTATTTTATATGTTATATATTGTAACATATAATTGTAACTTTTGTCAACATATAATATATGTGAGGTGAAATGTTATGGAAGATAAACTTATTATAAATAAAAAGAATTTAAAAGGTGAAGACGGATATAAGACATTTTCTGTAAGGATAAAGGAAGAAACGGTTGCAAAATTAAACAAGCTGTCCGAAGAAACAAATCGTTCAAGAAACGAGCTGATTAACATTTTATTAGATTATGCCATTGATAACAGCAAGGTGAAATAATGGAATTACCTAAACGAAAACCAACAAGATGAAAAGGATATGATTATTCAACACCTGGTGCATATTTTATTACGATATGTACACATAACAGAAAATGTTTATTTTCAAATATTGTAGGGGCAATTCACGAATTGCCCGGAAATAAATTAAAACAATATGGAGAATTTGTAGAACAGATTGTCGAAATATTCCCTGAACGGTTTAATGTATCAATTCCTAAATATGTTATTATGCCAAATCATATTCATTTGATTATAGAAATTTACAATGATGATGAAAAACGGGCGATTCGTGAATCGCCCCTACAATACCATCGTTCTATAATTGATAAAATGGTAGGATTTCTAAAAATGAATGTGTCGAAGAAAATTTATAACAATACTCTGATAAAATATGGCAAAGATCATACCACGATCACATAATCCGAGGCGAAAAAGATTATCAAAAAATATGGGAATACATAGACACTAACCCTTTAAAATGGGAATTAGATTGTTTTTACAATAACAAAAGGTCGTAGCAAATCGCTACGACCTTTTATTGTCCTTAAGAGCACACCTCATACGGCGTGCCTTTTTTAATGCATCAATTATTTAAGCAATTCAATGCCTTTTTTCACACGGTTAATGGTTTCTTCTTTGCCGAGGATTTCAGCCAGCTCAAAGCCGCCACCGGGGGTGAAGGCCTTGCCGGAAACTGCCACGCGCAAGGGCCAGAGAATCAAACCGTTTTTAACCTCCAAGCGCTCAATTAAAGCAAACAGCGCTTCGTGAAGAGCGTCATAATTCCAATCTTCAATCTCTTCCAGCACCGGCAAAATGGCCTGAAGCGAGGTGAGAGAGTTTTCGGGATTGGTTTTCATTTTCTTGTGGCAATAAAGCTCCGGCTCATAGGTGGGCAATTCGTCTAAAAAGTCGATTTGCTCGGGAATATCGGATAATTTCTCGCAGCGGTCATGGAGGAGCTTGGCCACCTTTTTGGCGTCAATGGCTTCGCTTTTTACACCCTGACGGATATAAGGCAGAGCCTTTTCATAAAACTCTTCAAAAGACAGCTTGCGGATATATTCACCGTTCAGCCAGTCTAATTTCTTGGGGTCAAAAATGGCGGGAGATTTGCTGATGCCTTTAATATCAAAAGCCTCAATCATTTCCTGCAGGTTAAAAATTTCCTGCTCGCCACCCGGGCTCCAACCTAAAAGGGCAATGTAATTGAGCACAGCTTCTTTTAAATAACCCTTATTGATAAAGTCTTCATAAGAAGCGTCGCCCTCACGCTTGCTCAGCTTTTTGTGAGCATCACGCATAACGGGGGAAACATGAATGTAAGTAGGGATTTCCCAACCAAAAGCTTCATATAAGAGATTATACTTCGGTGTTGAAGAAAGATATTCACTGCCACGGATGATGTGGGTGATGTTCATTAAATGGTCATCAATAACATTGGCAAAATTATAGGTGGGGTAGCCGTCTGACTTCAGCAGAATGTTATCGTCTAAAGTTGCATTGTCCACAGTGATTTTGCCATAAATTTCGTCATAAAAGCTTGTGTTGCCGTGGCGGGGAATTTTCTGACGGATAACATAGGGCACGCCGCTGGCCAGCTTTTCTTCAATTTCTTCTTTAGACAGGCGTGCGCAGTGGCCGTCATATTTGGGCATCAGTTTGGCGGCTTCCTGCTGTGCCCGCAGGCCGTCAAGACGCTCTTTATCGCAGAAGCAATAGTAAGCACCGCCAAGCTCTACCAGCTTTTTGGCATATTCCTGATAAAGACCCAAACGCTCACTTTGAATGTACGGGCCATAGTCACCACCAATGTCGGGACCTTCATCATGGATCAGACCAGTTTCGGCCATGGTTCTGTAGATTAAATCCACAGCGCCGTCAACATAGCGCTCCTGGTCGGTATCTTCAATTCTAAGTATAAAATCGCCACCCTCATGTTTGGCAATCAAATAAGCATATAATGCGGTTCGCAGATTTCCGATGTGCATATAGCCGGTGGGGCTGGGTGCAAATCGTGTTCTGACTTTACTCATGGTTTGTGTCCTCCTTCGTTGTATGCTAAATGGCACATGAAAAACACACAAAAGGTGAATACTGTAGCAAAGAGGCACAGTTTGTTTTGCACATTTTTCATTTATTTTATATAGTAATCGCATTTGTGACCGCCGGGTCACATACCATTAGTATATCTTATTTTTTCTTGAAAATCAAGGATTTTGTAAGAAAATACCTTTACCTTAATGAATTTTTGTGGTACAATATATAATAGTGTATTTTATGTAACTGACCGTTGAAAGGATTGAGCATAAATGAGAAAATTGTTGGAGCGCCTGCTGGGCAATTACAGCGACAGAGAGCTGAAGCGAATTCGCCCCATTGCCGATAAGGTCATGGCACTGGAGCCGGATTTTGCGGCTTTGTCCGATGCAGAGCTTAAAAATAAAACCGTTGAATTTAAAGAGCGTCTTAAAAATGGCGAAACCCTGGATGCCCTTTTGCCCGAGGCCTTTGCCACCGTTCGTGAGGCGGCATGGCGTGTTTTGGGCATGAAGCATTTTTATGTGCAGGTTTTAGGCGGCATTGTTTTGCATCAGGGTCGCATTTCTGAAATGAAAACCGGTGAGGGTAAAACCCTGGTATCCACCCTGCCGGCCTATTTAAATGCCCTAGAGGGCAAAGGCGTGCACATTGTCACCGTGAATGACTATCTCGCCAAGCGTGACAGTGAGTGGATGGGAAAAGTCTTTAAGTTTTTGGGTCTTTCTGTGGGCTTAATCATTCATGACATTCCGGCCGAAGCCAGAAAGGCAAATTACGAAGCCGATATCACCTATGGTACCAATAACGAATTTGGTTTTGACTATCTGCGTGATAACATGGTGATTTATAAAGAGCAAATGGTGCAAAGAGGGCAGCATTATGCCATTGTGGACGAGGTTGACTCCATTTTGATTGACGAGGCAAGAACCCCTCTTATCATTTCCGGCGTGGGTGATAAATCCACCGAGCTGTATCATGTTGCCGACCGCTTTGCAAGAGGCCTGACCTGTCACCGTGTGGCCGAGTCTGACGATAAGAGCCTTGACGATGAAATTCAGGCAGATTACATTGTAGACGAAAAGGCGCACACCGCCACCCTGACCAAACAAGGCGTGCAAAAAGCGGAAAAAGCCTTTGGCCTTGAAAACTTTTCAGACCCTGAGAACATGACCCTGCAGCACCACATCAACCAGGCCATTCGTGCCCATGGTATTATGCACCGGGACAAAGACTATGTGATTAAAGACGGCGAAATTATCATTGTGGATGAGTTTACGGGCCGCTTAATGATGGGTCGACGGTATTCTGACGGCTTGCATCAGGCCATTGAGGCCAAAGAGGGCGTTAAGGTGGAGCGTGAAAGCAAAACCCTGGCCACCATCACTTTTCAGAACTACTTCCGTTTATACAAAAAGCTGTCCGGCATGACCGGTACTGCCCAGACAGAAGAAGAGGAATTTCAGGATATTTACAAGCTGGATGTTATTGTGATTCCCACCAACCGTGAAACGGTTCGTGTGGATATGCCCGACTCGGTTTATAAAAACGAACGGGGTAAGCTAAGTGCAGTGGTTGAGCAGGTTGCCACCTGCCACGAAAAAGGGCAGCCGGTTTTGGTGGGCACCATCACCATTGAAAAATCAGAGCTGTTGTCGGGCATGTTAAAGCGCCGGGGCATTAAGCACGAGGTGTTAAACGCCAAATATCATGAAAAAGAAGCTGAAATCATTGCCCAGGCAGGCAAATTAGGGGCTGTTACCATTGCCACCAACATGGCCGGCCGCGGTACTGACATTATGCTGGGTGGTAACGCCGAATTCATGGCCAAGCACGAAATGAAACGCCAGGGCCTTTCCGATGAGTTGATTTCTGAAGCCATGGGCTTTTCTGACACAGACGACCCGGAAATTCAAGAAGCCCGTGCACTGTTCTCCGAGCTTTTGAAGAAATATAAAGAAGAAATTGCCCCCGAAGCCGAGGCAGTAAGAAAAGTGGGCGGTCTTTTCATCATCGGTACAGAGCGCCACGAATCCCGCCGCATTGACAATCAGCTCCGTGGTCGTGCCGGCCGTCAGGGTGATCCGGGCACATCCCGGTTCTTCATCTCGTTAGAAGACGATTTAATGCGCCTCTTCGGTTCTGACAGAATGGCAGCCATGGTAAACGCCCTGGGCATGGAAGAAGACCAGCCTATAGAGCACAAGCTATTATCCGGTGCCATTGAAAATGCGCAAAAACGGGTAGAAGGACGCAACTTCCAAATCCGAAAACATGTGCTGCAATATGACGATGTGATGAATCAGCAGCGTGAAATCATTTATGCCCAGCGTCAGCAGGTGTTAAACGGCGGCAGCATGAAGCAAAGCATTTTGAATATGTTTGAAAGCTTTTTGGGTGAAACCATCGACCGTTTCACCGGCGCCATTGATAATCCCGAAAGCTGGAACCTTTCCGGCATGATGGACTTTCTGTCCACGGTTTATCTCCCTGCCGGCACCGTTACCTTTAGCCGTGACGACATGGAGTTTATGACCAAGGCAGAGCTAAAAGAACGGCTCTACGATGCAGGCATCAAGCTTTATGAACAAAAAGAAGCCGAATTTGGTCCTGAAAACATGCGTGAGCTTGAGCGGGTGGTTCTTTTAAAAACCGTTGACAGCAAGTGGATGGACCACATTGACGAAATGGACCAGTTGCGCAACGGTATTGGTTTGCAGGCTTATGCCCAGCGTGACCCCGTGATTGAATATAAAAATATGGCTCTTGACATGTTTAATGAAATGACGGCAGCCATTCAAGAAGACACAGTTAAGTATCTGTTCCATGCCCGTTTAGAAGCGCCGCCGGAAAGAAAAATGGTAGCCCAGCCGGTTCAGGCAGGCTTTAGCGGTGATGTGGAGAAAAAGCCTGCCCAAAAGGCAGAAAAAGTGGGCAGAAATGACCCCTGCCCCTGCGGCTCAGGCAAGAAATATAAAAAATGCTGCGGTGCTGAAGAATAAAAGGTCCACAGGCACAGAGCAATTAACAGCAATAAACAATTGATTCTAATCAGGAAGGGACTGAGAAAACATGATAGAGTACGATCAATATCGTCTTGACCTTCACGCCATGGAGGATGTTATTTTAGAATTGAGGGATTCACTTTGACGTGGCCGGTCAGGAAGAAGAAATAAAGGCCTTAGAGGCGCAGTCGGCGGATGAAAACTTCTGGAACGACATGGAGACCTCTCAAAAAGTTCTGCAAAAGCTAAAACAGTTAAAAGCCAAGGTTGAACGCTATTTTAACCTGTATAACAGTTGGGAAGACACCGTAACCCTGTGCGAGCTGGCTATTGAGGAAAACGATGAAAGCCTGCTTTCTGAAATTGAAGAGGCTTATAAAAAGCTTTCTGAGGATATGGAGTCCCTGCGTCTTGACACGCTTCTCTCAGGCAAATATGATGCAAACAACGCCATCATCTCTCTGCACCCCGGTGCCGGCGGCACAGAGGCGCAGGACTGGGCCGAAATGCTCTTGCGTATGTATCAGCACTGGGCCGAGCGTCGTGGCTTTTCCGTTGAAACTCTTGACTATTTGCCCGGTGATGAAGCCGGCATAAAGAGTGTTACCATTCAGATTAACGGCGAAAACGCTTATGGCTACGCCAAGTGCGAAAAAGGGGTGCACCGTTTGGTGCGTTGTTCACCCTTTGATGCATCCGGTCGCCGCCACACCTCTTTTGCATCGGTGGATGTTATGCCTGAAATCAGTGATGACATCGATGTGCAGATTAACCCCGACGATTTGAAGATTGACACCTTCCGTTCCGGTGGTGCCGGCGGACAGCATGTCAACAAGACGGATTCTGCCATCCGCATCACCCACATTCCTACCGGCGTTGTGGTTGCCTGCCAAAACGAGCGTTCACAGCACCAGAACAAAGACACAGCCATGAAAATGCTCAAGGCAAAGCTGGTGGAAATTGCTGAGCGTGAGCACAAAGAAAAAATTGACGACTTAAAGGGCGACATGAAGGATATTGCCTGGGGCAGCCAGATTCGTTCCTATGTTTTCCATCCTTACAGCATGGTGAAAGACCATCGCACAAGCTGGGAAACCGGTAACATCGGCGCTGTAATGGATGGCGATTTAGACCCCTTTATCAATGCCTATTTAAAGGGCGCAAGCTTAGGCACGCTGCAGCTTAAGTAAGCTTGCAGAGGCTGCATAATTTTTGGCATAAAGTTGTACATGTTCTCATAGAATATATTGCAATTTGCAATTAACTTATGGGTGCCGAGGAGGTTTTTCTATGATTAAAAAAATTATATTTCTCGTAATGGTCACAGCCCTGTTTTTAATGACACAAATCGGTGCCGTGCGACCAAAACCGGCAGAATTTACAGATGTGACCGATGATTATGCCTGGGCGCAGGAAGCGATTAGCGAGCTGATGGCAGAGGGTATTTTAGACGGCGTGGGCGAGGGCCTTTATGCCCCTGATGAACAGGTGACCAAAGAACAGTTTGCCAAAATGCTGGCGCTGGCACTGTCAACCGAAATCAGTGAAGAGGGCATTCAGACCTACACCGATGTCCCCGGCGACCGCTGGTCTTTTCCCTACATAGAAGCGGTGCGCAACCACTTTCCTTTAGAAGAAGAGGGACCCATTAACACCTTTGCGCCGGACAGACCCTTCCTGCGGCAAGAGGTGGCAGCAACCATGGTCAGCGGTTTGGGACTTTCTGCCTCTTCCAATGTGTTTAATAAACAGGTTTTAGAAGAGCTATTTGTGGATTCTGACGAGGTTCGCCAGTCTATTAAAACACCGGTGACGGTGGCGGTTGAGCGGGGCATTCTTCGGGGTTCTGACGGTCTTTTAAGACCCAACGATCCGGTGACCCGTGCCGAAGCGGCGGTGTTTATTCATCGTATGATGCTCATTCGTGAGGGCAAGGGTGAAATTTCCTTTGTGACCAACACCCCCATTGTGGGCGAAAGTCAGGTTACTTTAGAGCAGGCAAAGGCCTGGGCAACCAAGCGGGGCGCTCATCAGCGTGTTATTGATGCGGCGGATATTTACTGGAAATATGGTGAAATAACCGGCATCCGTCCCGAAATTCTTTATGCGCAGGCAGCCAAAGAAACTGGCTACGGCAAATATGGCGGTCGGGTTTTGCCTGAACAAAACAACTGGGCAGGCATTAAAACCGCAACGGCTAATGGCGACGGCACCTATGACCACGAATGCTTTGAAACCCCCGATGAC
This sequence comes from Clostridia bacterium, assembly GCA_045590535.1. GTDB lineage: Bacteria > Bacillota > Clostridia > UBA1381 > UBA9506 > UMGS755. Next base: position 9,108 of record JAZNRE010000019.1, on the reverse strand, counting down.
GGCATTAGAGCGCATTTTAATCACATGTCTGCCTATTTGGGTCTTGAGCCGGTGGGCGAGCCTCACGGACGCTATTACACAGCTTGCCGCACAGCCTGGGCCGGCACCGTGACAACGGTGGAAGAGCTGGGCAACAAGTGGGCACCGGAGCACACCTATGGCTACAGCCTGGTTGTTAAGTTCCTGCTTCCCATGATGGGCGCATAATTTTATAAAAAAAGGAAAAAATATCTTGACAAACAAAAACATATGTTGTATACTGTATAAGTACGAGTAAGCGGAAACATTGGTTTTCCACCATCAGGCTAAGCCGATATGGTCAATATGCTTTTTGTGAGTATATTTGCGGATAGGCTATGCCTGTCCGCTTTTTTGTCCTCAGGAATAGTCCTGAAAAACTGAGTGGAGGTGCTTTTAACATTAGTAAGCAGGAAATGAAGATTAATGAAGAGATCAGAGTTAGCGAGGTTCGTCTTGTAGGTCCCGACGGTGAACAGTTGGGCATTATGGACACAAACGCAGCACTTGATCTTGCGTATCAGAAAAATTTGGATTTGGTTTTAATTGCCCCCAAGGCGGAGCCGCCGGTTTGTAAAGTAATGGATTACGGAAAATACAAATTTGAGCTGGCCAAGCGCGACAAGGAAGCACGGAAAAATCAAAAGGTCGTTAATATTAAAGAAATCCGCATTTCTTCTTCTATTGACGAGCATGATTTTGATACGAAAGTTAATCATGCCAAAAAGTTTTTGCAGGATGGCGACAAGGTTAAGGTTTCGATTCGTTTTCGTGGCAGAGAAATTCATCACTCTGCGCTGGGTGCAAAAAGCTTAGAGCGTTTTCGTGATGCTTTAGCTGATTTCGGCACAGCCGACAAGGCGCCCAAGCTGGAAGGTCGAAGCATGAGCATGCTGATTTCGCCAAAAAAAGACTGAGACATTTTCGTTAGTACATTATCAATTATAGAGTGGAAGGGAGTACCAAATTATGCCTAAGATTAAAACACACAGGGCTTCAGCAAAACGGTTCAAAGTAACCAAAAACGGTAAAATCAAAATGAAACACGCGTACAAAAGTCACATTCTGAATAAGAAGTCGACCAAGAGAAAACGCCAGTTGCGTAAGGGCGCCTATGCTTGTGATGCAAACGCCAAGGTAATCAAGAAATTGATTCCCTACAAATAATAACCACGATTTGAGAAAATTCAGGAGGTAAGAAAAATGGCAAGAGTAAAAGGCGCTATCAATACGCGCAAAAGACATAAACGAATCTTAAAGCTGGCCAAAGGTTACAGAGGCGGCAAGAGCAAGCTGTTTAGAACAGCTAAGCAGGCGGTTATGAAATCTCTGTCCTATGCTTATGTAGGCAGAAAGCAGAAGAAACGCGACTTCCGTCGTCTGTGGATTGCCAGAATCAGCGCACAAGCAAAGGCTTGCGGCATGAACTATTCAACCTTTATGAACGGCCTGAAGAAAGCCGGCATCGAGATGAACAGAAAAATGCTGGCTGAAATCGCTGTAAGCGATAAAGAAGGCTTTGCTGCTTTAGTTGAAAAAGCAAAGGCTAGCCTGTAAAAAACAATATTGACGATGAAGAGTGGGCTTTTACTACTTAGTTAGTGAAAGCCCCTTTTTGCAAATGATTATCTTTTGAAAGGCAGGGATGACTGTGAAAACAAAATTGATTTTTGTCCGCCATGGCGAAGCCACCGGCAACATTGACCGCATTTTTCACGGTTTTACCAATTCAGAGCTCACAAAAAACGGGCGCATGCAGGCAGAGCGGGCGGCAGAGCGCCTGTCAAATGAAAAGATTGATTATATCTGCTCCAGCGACTTAAAGCGCGCCTATGAAACAGCCTGCGCCATTGCCAAACATCACGATTTGTCCGTAGACATCCGACCTGCTTTTCGTGAGATTAACGGCGGCCTGTGGGAAAACAACCCCTGGGACGATTTGCCAAAGCTCTTTCCCGAAAGCTACGATTTGTGGGTTCAAGAGCCCCACGCCGTGCAAATGCCTGAAGGCGAGAGCATGGTGGGCTTTTTTGAAAGATTGCGCCAAGAAACCGAGTCCGTGCTCAAAGAGCATGCGGGGGAGACGGTATGCATTGTCACCCACGGCACAGTTGTGCGGGTGCTCTGTTGCTATTGCAAAGGCAAGCCGTTAACCGAGCTTAACGACATCCGTTGGTGTGACAACGCCGCCATTACGGTGGCAGAGCACGACGGGGACACCTTTCAAATGCTCATCGACGGGGATAATTCTCACCTTTCAGACATTTCGACCATTGCCAATCAATCATGGTGGAAATAACGACAGTTTTATAAAATGACAAGTGAAAAGCCGCAGGAACAATCAAGTCCTGCGGCTTTTTCTATGTTAAAAGCGGGGGGAGGAGGCTGTCAGAATGTGTTATTGCGCAGGGATGAAAAGTGTGGTATACTGAAGATATAGTAGAAAAAAGGAAAGTCAAGGGGCAAGTGCTCCACATTTGAAAAATTGCAAAAGTGATTTTACAGAAGGCCAATACAAATGAATTATGAGGTTTTTATGAAAGAAGTTTTTCCGAATTATTATGAAAAGTTCAAATGCATTGCCAACCGATGCCGCCACAGCTGTTGCGTTGGTTGGGAAATTGATATTGATGAAGACACCATGGCGTTATATAATTCCCTTACCGGCGAGTTTGCGGAAAAAATCCGGCAAAACATTGCCGGCGATGTTCCGCACTTTGTGTTAAAAGAAGGGGAGCGTTGCCCATTTCTTAACAAAAGCGGGCTTTGCGATATTATATCCACCCTTGGTGACAGCGCCCTGTGCGATATTTGTTATTTGCATCCCCGATTCAGCAATTTTTATGAAGACTTTACCGAAACGGGCTTGGGGCTTTGTTGCGAAGAGGCAGCAAGAATTATACTGACGGAAAAAGAGCGGTTTTTTGTTCCTGTGCCTGAAAATGTAAAAAACAGTGATTTTTTTAAAGAACGCAACGAAGCTTTTGCAATTCTGCAAAATAGAGAGCATACAATTCTTGAACGGTTTAAATTGCTCTCAAAAAAATATGGTTTTGAGTTTGATTTTTCAAACGACGAGCTTTATGATTTTTATATGTCTCTTGAAAGACGGGATACGAGTTGGGAAGAAGAACTTGAAAAGCTTAAAAAGGCGCAGAGCACAGCGGTATTTGAAAGAGAGGATTTGCAGATTTTCTTCGAGCAGCTTGCCTGCTACTTTGTTTTTCGCCACTTTAAAAATGGCGTGGGCTTTGCCCTTTTAAGTTGCTGGGTTTTGGGCGCAATCGGTACGGCTTGCAAAAACCTTGAAGAAATGCTCGATGCCACGAGAATGTATTCTTCTGAAATCGAATATTGTGAAGAAAACACCGAAAAGGTAGTGGATTTTTTAAGGCAGACCAAAAAGTAAACGAATGCAATTGTTGGTTCAAACTTGACATAAGTCTATGAAAGGTTGACAAACCTGCTCGAGAATGGAATGAAATGAAAATTAAATAGTATGTAAGATATAAGTGCTGTAAATCACAGAGATTACGGCACTTTTTTTATGAAGCAAATTAGTAGAATGACAAATAAAAGAAGTAGAATGACATGAAACAAGAGAAGAATGATAAAAACGAAAAAAATTTTATTTACAGGAGGTAATGTAATATGACAAAAAGTATGGAAATTAAGAAAGCCAATAAAGAAAGAATCGAAAATGGAACATCAAAATTAGGAAAGAGAGTATGTTATGGATATTCTCAAAATGAAAATGGTGAATTAATGATTAATCCGAATGAAGCATTGACTGTGATGTGGATCTTTGAAAGCTATCTTTCAGGATACAGTTTAGGTAAAATCGCTAACGAATTATTTGAAAGAGGAGTAAAATCCCCAACTGGAAAAGATAAATGGAATAGAGAAGCAATAGATAAATTGTTATCAAATGAAAAATATATAGGTTCTGTTCTTTTGCGGAAAACAGTTACTATTCTTGGGACACAGGTTGATAATAAAGGATTAACAGATAGATATTTTACTACTAATACTCATCCTGCAATCATTAACTTAGAACTGTTCAGAGATGTTCAAAATGTTAAATTAGAAAGAAGCAGAGGAAACAATATGGAAATAAACAAGGCTAATGATATTCTTAATATAGTAAGCGGATTATGAGATTATGCCTGAAGTGATCGTAATACCTCAAAAAGAAAAGAAACTGAAAAAGAGACTGAGAGTGGCTGCATATTGCAGAGTCAGTACGGAAACTGATGACCAAGCAGCCTCTCTTCAAACTCAAATAAAAAATTATGAGTCCGAGATTAGGGAGAATCCAGACTGGGACTTTGTTGGTGTGTATTGCGATGTTAAATCAGGATTAAGAGTTGAGAATAGAAAATCATACAATGAAATGCTAGAAAAATGCAAGCTTGGTGAAATTGATTTGATTCTTGTGAAATCAATCAGCAGATATGCAAGAAATGTTTATGATGGACTTGTTGATCTTAGATATTTAAAATCCATTGGAGTAGATATATGGTTTGAGATTAATGGTATGAAATTATCCACTGCAAGAGATAGCGATTTTGCCATAATGCTAGCAGTAGCTCAATCAGAAAGTGAAGCAAAAAGTGGAAATATAAAGTTTGGTATTGAACATGGATTTAAGACAGGGAAATCGAAAATTTACGATAGAACCTGCTATGGATATTCTCAAAATGAAAATGGGAAATTGATGATTAATGAATTTGAGGCTGCGATAGTGAAATTGATTTTTGAGATGTACTTAAATGGTTACAGCTTATCGGGAATATCCAAACAATTAGAAAGAGCAAAAATCAAATCACCAACAGGAAAAGATAAATGGAGCAGCGAAACAATTTCAAAACTATTATCAAATGAAAAGTTAACTGGCGATGTAATTGGTCAAAAAACATATGTTAAGAATTTTCTTGATGGGAAACAAGTTAAGAATTGTGGTCAAAAGGCAAAATATTTAGTTTCAAATCATCACGAACCAATTATAACAAAATCAATGTTTAACAGGGTTCAGAAAGAGAAGGAAAGCAGAAGCAATGTATCAACTGTTAAAAATAAAACGGTAAGGAAGAAAAATAGATATTCAAATGATTTGCTATCAGGCAAAATATTTTGTGGTGAATGTGGTGCTAGTTATAGGCGAAGGACACGTCAAACGAAGAATGGAAATGAACTTTTTTGGAGATGTGCAAACAGACTTGAGCATGGGAATATAATTTGCAAAAATTCAATTACTGTATCAAATGATGAAATTGAAAAGGCTGTGGCAGATAAATTACTGCTTTACAAATATGATGAAGAGGTAGTTAAACAATATCTTGATAGAATAGAAATCAGCAATGAAATAGAGGTTGAAATTAAAGACCACAACGAAAATGAATTATATAAAATGCGAGAATATCAAATGAGCCAAGCTGCATTGAATGGGGATAGAATAGCACTTAATGTGCTTTATGAAGAATCTTTTAAGAAGATAAAAGATTTTATAAGAGATAGGATGTGGAGAGCCGGGTTAGATAGATACTGGCAATTAATGAGAGACTATGATGATATATGTCAGGAAACTTTTCTGCGATCGTTTGAAATTTTACATAAGTACCACGGAAAATGCAGATTTGCATCATGGGTTGCCAAGATTTCTTTTTATTTTATAAGCCATAGAATAAGAGATATAAAACGCAATAAGGAGGACTTAATTACTATTGATGATTTTGATATTTATGTTGCATGTAGAAAAAATAAAAAAACAGTATAGATATTGAAAAATTTGGATTTACATGGTATAATTATAATAAGCATAGAAATTATCAATTTGAGTTACAGATAAGAAGGAATAGATATGGCAATAAAGTACGGAAAAAAACAACACAGACAAAACAATATTTTATATACGGTGGTCGCCGCAATTCTTTTGTGCGTTGTGTTCATAACTATGGTCAGTTATTTTTACCATGCTGCAGAAGATGAAGCTTATGAAACACTGCATATACAGACCAAACAGATTAAAGACGATTTGGAGCTTCAGTTATTATCTGATCGTGAAAATCTTGCTACCATGGCAAACTTTGCCGCTAAATTATATAGTGACGGCGAAAACTTTAACTTGATGTTTGACTCCTTTAAGCCTATTGGTCTTATTGAAAACATTGGAATACTCATGCCGGACAATACCTTTGTAACAAAAGCAGGAACTTTGGATCTTAACGGCAAAATTTCCTTTGAAGAAGAGAAATTAAAAGGCGAATACATAAGCGGAAGAGTCAAAGACCTCACAAGGGACAACTATGAAATTGTAAGAAGTGCTGTCCCCATCAAGACAAACGGAGATACTGTCGGTATTTTATACGGTGTTATAAAGCTTGATGTTATAGAAAATAAATACAACAATATGGCAAAAGAGCTTGATGCTCAGCTCTTCGTTCATGACACTAAAACAGGAAACCTTGTTATAGATACCATCCAGGAGGAATTTGGAAACATCTCCATCTTCAAGGACCGTGAATATACCGAGGGCTATTCCTATGAACAGATGATGCAGAGTGATAAGGGCTATACATCTTTCAAATCAATACTTACAGGTGAGCAGCTTTATGTGCATTATTCTACACTTGAAGGAATTGACTGGAAAATAACACTTGCAAGGTACGAGTCTCAGGTGTTTGAAAAAACACATATAATATCAAGGCTTCTCTTCGTTTCGTTCATCACGATACTACTCATCATGGCTTTGTATATTATGATTTTGATGCGCAGCGAAAAACAAAGAAGCTTTGCGACAGCAAGTGCATCAAAAATCAGAAAACTGCTTCTGGAAATCAACCAACAGCAAAATAACATTTCCGAGGCTTTAAAAGAACTTGTAACCTTTGCAAAATCCCGTTCCGCAGTGTTTTTTGACACAGACGGAGAAGATTACAATTTTGCTATACCCGCTCGTTTAGAAGAAATTCTTTCGGGCGATGACAGAAAATACTTTATATCAGAAATTTTTCGATATGCTGCAGAACTTCACAAGGTAAACAACATGGCTGTGAGTCTTATGTGCATAACACCAAACGATCATCTTGTGAAAACAAACCCCGATTTTTATGATTTCTTAAAAAGGCATAAAATCACAGAGGTTTCTTTTGCAACAGTTATAGATAAAAACAATCATATCGGCATTATTGGTGTTGTAAATCCTAAAAACGGCAGAACAGCCAGACTTCTTTTAGAAGATATTGCTGTTTGTTTTTCTATTGCAATTTACAACAAAAAGCATTTGAATAAAACAGAAATTGCGGCAACAACTGACTCTCTTACAGGCGTATCAAACCGTGTTACATATAAAAAGGACCTTTTGATATTTGACGAGGAAAAACCTCAAGAATTTTCTTGTGTTTATATCGATGTTAATGAATTGCACCTTCGCAATAACAAATACGGTCATGCTGCAGGCGATGAAATGCTTTTATACATTGCCAACACCTTGAAAGAAGTCTTCTACGGTCATAAAATATACAGAATGGGCGGAGATGAATTTTTGGTATTTGCCGAGAACTCCTCTCAGGACGATATAAAAAGAGGCATTGATATGCTGACTAAACAGCTTGAGCCAATGGATTACCATGTTGCAGTTGGTATGTCATACAGAACACAGAACACGGACACCGAGGAAATGGTGCGAGAAGCCGAGGTTAGAATGTATGAGGCAAAAGCACAGTATTATCAAGATAAAGAAAAGAAGAACGCTGTGAGCACAAATGACAAAGGATACATTCACACAAAGACAGGTATCCTTGAAATTGATGCGATGATTTCTATTCTGAATGAAAAATATAACGGAATATATCGAGTAGACTTAGATACCGATAAAGCACATCGTATCTTAATGCCTGCTTACCTTGGTTATAATGAAAATGAAGAACATTTTTCAGGTCTTTTAACCAAATACATCGACGAATCCGTTGCTCCCGAATTCCACAGAGCGGCTATGAGCTTTTTGAATTATGAGGCGCTGAAACGACAACTTTTGGAAGGCAAGATACCGAGAATTACATACAAAAAGACGGGCGGAGATACTGTAATATTAAGTGTCTATAAGTTAAGCGATGAAGAACTTGCAGTAAATAATACGCTTTGGGTTTTTGCCAGAGATTAAAAAGTTGTTTGACAAATATAAATTATTGTGGTATGATAATAGAAGTTTAATATTTAGCAAAATCGGCGAAAGCCGGTGACGCAAAGCAAAGAGGCTAAGGCCTGAAACAAGGTTTTAAGCTATGCCAGTCCAGCTGCAATGATAAAGGTCTTTTATGGCTTTCTATTATTGCAGCTTTTGTTTTGTGATAGGAGAGTAATATGAACGTAGTAACAAGAGAAGAAAAGAAATTTTTGATAAGCCTTGAGGAATTTCGAAATAAATCCCATTATCTTGACAGTTTGATGATTCAAGATGAACATAATGGAATAGATGGATACATAATAAGGTCGCTGTATTTTGACACAGTCTATGATGACGATTTTTTTGAAAAGCTCGAAGGCGTTGAAACCAGACGAAAAATAAGGCTTAGAATTTATGATCCGAAGCATGATTTTGCAATGCTTGAAATGAAGCAAAAGCAAGGCGCGTCACAGAAAAAACGCTCACTTCGTATGATAAAAGAAGATGCAGAAGCGTTAATTGCAGGAAAGTATGAAGTTTTGTTGAAATATGAGGAAGACTTTGCAAGAGAGTGCTACGGACTTATGCATTACAAGTGTTATCGCCCGAAAACGATTGTTCAATATAATCGTAAGGCGTACATTGCAAAAGAAAATAAGATACGAATTACTTTTGACAATAATATTGTGGCAACGGAAAGCTCTTTTGATTTGTTTTCGGAAAATCTTGTTATGAATCCGGTGCTTGACAAATTTAATGTTGTTTTGGAAGTCAAATTTAACGGATTTTTGCTTGACTATATCAGGCAGTTTATAAACAGTATAAATAAAAGCGAGCTGTCGGTAAGTAAATATGCACTGGCTCGTCAGCAGAGCTATGCGGAGGTGTAATTAAATTATGAAAAAAAGCTTTTATTTATTTCTCAT
>JAZNRE010000018.1:0-12163 GCA_045590535.1 Clostridia bacterium | reverse complement strand
TTAATGCTTTTGTATACCTTTGAAAAATAAGCGGCGTTGTTAAAACCGCATTCCCGACAAATTTCGGTTGCCGATTTGTTGGTGTTCATAATTAAGTTTTCGGCGCAGTTAATTCTTATAATATTTAAATATTCTTTAAAGCTGTTGCCCGTTACGGCTTTAAAAGTGCGGGAAAAGTAACTGTAGCTCATGTTCAACATGTCGCACAGCTTTTGGCAAGTGATGTCTTCTTTAAAATTCTGTGTGATATATTCGGTGGCTGTATAAATGGTTTGTGCGGTTTCTTTTCGAAGGTCTAAATCGGTGCTGTAGGCAGCGTTGCCGCCGTTTTCCATCATGGCCAAAAGGATCATTTCAGTTGCAATTTTTGATAACACATCAGAATATTTCTGGCTGTTGCTAAATTCGTTTATAAGTAGATTAAATCCGTCTTTTATATGAGTGGCACTTTCTTCGATTTCGTCTTTTTTCCAAACACACTTTGTGTTTTGGCGGTCCATGATAAAGCTTAGGGCATATTCTTCTTCGTGGGCGGGGGTTGAAAGCTTTTTAATGGCATCGGGACGGATTTTCAGCACATAGTAAAAACTGTCTTTTTCTTCGCCTGCGATTATGTAATGAATGGTGTTTGAACGAAACAAAATGGCATCGCCAGCAAATAGGTTATAAATTTTATCGTCGACATAAATGGTGAAATGGCCTTTTTTAATGTAAAGGATTTCGACGCTGTTGTGCATGTGTGCCTTAACAATAATCTGGTAAGGCGTTGAATTTTGCTTGAAAAAACATATGCCGTTTTTGTATTCGTCGTGGTCATCCCGTTCAATTATATAGTCTCTCATATTTACCTCACAATTTGTATGACAAATTATTTATATAATCTAGTATAATTTATTATATCATATAAAATCATTAAATGCTACAATTATTTATATAAAATATGAAAAAGGAGATTAAAGCCATGCTGACAAAGGAAGTTTATGAAAGATGCGCAAAGCGTGCGCTGGAATATCTTGACAAAGCGGGTATTGCCCTTACAGAAGAAGAGAGAAAAAATGTTCAGGTTGCCGAATATGACCTTGATTGTGTTGACACCATCGGTCTTGAACTGGTTGTGTATGTGAACACAGAAAAATGTTGCGCCAAGGAACTGGTATTGTTCCCGGGTCAAACCTGCCCCGAACATCGCCATCCTGAAATTAACGGCGAAGAAGGCAAGGAAGAAACCTTCCGCTGCCGCTACGGTAAAGTTTATCTTTATGTTGAAGGCGAGGGCAAAGGTGAAATCTCTGCCAAAATTCCCGAAGGTATGGAAGACTGCTTTACCTGCATGAATGAAATCATTTTATATCCCGGTGAGCAATACACCATTTATCCCAATACACTGCATTGGTTCCAGGCAGGTGAAGAAGGTGCCATTGTTTCTGAATTTTCAACCAAGAGCCGCGACGAGTTTGATATTTACACCGATAAAAGAATTAACCCTGCAGGAAAGAGGAATGTTTAAATGAAAAAAACAGATGTAACGGCATTGGGTGAAATCTTAATCGATATGACTTATGCCGGCAAAAGTGAAGCCGGTCAAACTCTGTTTGAGCAAAACCCCGGCGGTGCCCCTGCCAATGTGCTGGCGGCTGTATCCAAGCTGGGTAAAAAAACAGCCTTCATCGGCAAGGTTGGTAATGATATGCACGGTGAATTTTTAAGAGAAACCGTTAAAAAATATGGCATTGATGACCATAACCTTATTACCACAGATGAGGCGTTTACCACTCTTGCTTTTGTGTCCCTCTCTGAAAGCGGTGAAAGAACCTTTTCTTTTGCCCGCAATCCCGGGGCTGACATTATGCTGTCTAAAGAAGATGTGGATTATGAGCTCATCAAAAACAGCTTCATTTTTCACCTCGGTTCCCTTTCTTTAACACATGAGCCTGCGAGAACGGCCACTTTTTCAGCACTTAGCTGCGCTAAGGAAAACGGCGTTATTGTGTCTTACGACCCTAATTACAGAGCCATGCTTTGGAAAGATGAAGAGGCAGCCATAAACGGCATGCGGTCACCCCTTTCTTATGTGGATATCATCAAGATTTCCGACGAAGAAATTGAGCTTGTTACCGGACAAAAAACACCGGAAGAAGCCATTGATTATCTTTTGAGTATGGGCATTTCGTGCGTTATTGTGACCATGGGTGCCAAAGGCGCAATGGTTGGCGTTAAAGAGGGTAAAATTTTCAAAGAGCCAAAGCCCTGCAAGCAGGTGGTGGATACAACCGGTGCAGGTGATTCGTTCATGGGCGGATTTTTGTATAAACTGTGCGAAAACAACCTGCGCCCCGATGAACTGACTTTAGACAATCTTGCCGAATTTACCGAGTTTGCCAATCAAGTTGCATCCTATTGCATTGGCAAAAGAGGTGGCATTAACGCCATGCCCTCTTTAGATGAACTGAATTGACTTTTTTTCTATCTTATGGTACAATTTCAGCGTTGCATACTTTGTATGCAACGCTGATTTTTTTCTTATTTGAAAATGTTTACGAAAAGAGGGAATTTTATGGACACAGAAAAACTAAAATATAGCCTTTTTTGCTTAGTCTCCCTTATTTTAATGCCTTTTTCTGTGCATGCCAACATGGTTTGGCCGTCTCTTTACATTGCAGAGGGCTTAAGAAGTTGGTATGTGATTTTAATTGGTCTGATTATCGAATTTGTATTTGTAAAATGCTTTTTGAAGGAAAGCTGTTTAAAATCGGTTCTCATTGCCTTTGTTATGAATTTAGTTTCAACGGTTTTGGGCATTGTTTTAATCCCCTTAAGCGGTTTTATGGGTGAATTTTTAATGATTCCCTTTGACACGGCAACCTTTCACCTCAGTCATTGGATTTTCAGTTATGTTTTGGCCATGCTTTCCAATGTGTTGGTTGAGGGGCTTTGTGTTAAAATTATTTTTAAATATAAATTTAGCAAAATGTTTTGGTGGCTTTGCGCAGCCAATGCCATTACAATCATCATTTGCATTTTGTTTCATGGACTCACCATGTCTGGTTTTATGAGATGAAAACAGTAAGCGGATGATCCGCCAAAAATTATAGTTAGAAAGTGACGGTAAACAGTATGAGAGCAGTGTTGCAAAGAGTGCATCATGCATCGGTTCGGGTTGAAGGCGAGCTTGTGGGAAAAATCGGCAAGGGACTTTTGCTTTTTTTAGGCGTGTGTGATGAGGATGACCAAAATGACATCACCTATTTGGCTGATAAGGTTATGGGGCTTCGCATTTTTGAAGATGAAAACGGCAAAATGAACCTTAGCGCCGAAGATGTTTCGGGCGAGATTTTGGTGGTTTCACAATTCACCCTGTTTGGTGATTGCCGCAAAGGGAAAAGGCCAAGCTTCACAGCGGCAGGCAGACCTGATTATGCCAAAGAAATGTATGAAAAATTTATAGCCTATCTAAAAGAAAAAGGGCATCATGTTGAGCAGGGCATCTTTGGTGCCGATATGAAAGTAGAGCTTTTAAACGACGGACCCGTCACGCTTTTATTAGACTCAAAAAAGCTTTTTTAACGCAGAAAGGAACGGAGAAGAAAAATGGACATTATTAAAATTTTATCAGATGAATTTAAAATTCAAAAAACCTACACACAGAACATTGTGGATTTGATTGATGCCGATAACACCATTCCTTTCATTGCTCGTTATCGTAAGGAAATGACAGGCTCTTGCGATGACCAGGTGCTTCGTGAGCTGCACGAACGGCTCACCTATTTGCGCAATCTGGAAAAGAGAAAAGAAGAAATTATTTCATCCATCACAGAGCAGGAAAAAATGACGGATAAAATTATGCAAAGCATTAACGAGGCTACCACTTTGGCCCGGCTTGAAGATATTTACCGCCCTTACAAGCAAAAGCGCCGGACCCGTGCCACCGTTGCCAAAGAAAAAGGCCTTGAGCCGCTGGCTAACCTCATTTATTTGCAAAAGGAAAAAGAGGGCAATTTAGAGGATTTAGCTGCTCGATACATCAATGAAGAAAAAGGCGTCAATTCAGCAGAAGAGGCCATTTTGGGCGCTATGGATATTATTGCCGAAATGGTGTCAGACAGCCCGGAGGCTCGGGCTATGCTGCGGGAATATATGCATAAATCAGCGGTGATTCGCTCGGTTAATGCCAAAGAAGAAGATTCGGTTTATGCCATGTATTATGACTATGCTGAGCCGGTTTCAAAAGTGCCGTCTCACAGAGTTTTGGCCATGAACCGCGGTGAAAAAGAAGAGTTTTTAAAAGTGAGCATTGATGTGAGTGAAGAAACCATGATTTCAATGCTTTACTCTATGTTTATTCAGGGCGAGAGCCTTGGTAAAAAAGCCATGGAAGACGCCATAGCCGATTCTTATAAGCGCCTGATTTTTCCCTCGATGGAGCGGGAATTGCGCTCAGAGCTCACAGACATGGCAGGGGAGCAGGCCATTAAAATTTTCGGCGTGAATTTAAAACAGCTTTTAATGCAGCCACCGGTTAAGGGCAAAATCACTCTGGGGCTTGACCCGGCTTACCGTACGGGTTGTAAGATTGCGGTTGTGGATGCAACGGGTAAGGTGCTGGATACAACAGTGGTCTATCCCACGCCACCGCAAAACAAAACCGAAGAGGCAAAGACAAAATTAAAAGCTCTCATTAAAAAGCATGGTGTCACTGCCATTGCCATTGGTAACGGCACCGCTTCAAAAGAATCAGAAATTTTTGTTGCTGATTTAATTAAAGAGATTGACCACGAGGTTGCCTATATGGTTGTTAACGAGGCAGGCGCTTCCGTTTATTCAGCCTCAAAATTAGGTGCTCAGGAATTCCCTGATTTTGATGTTTCTTTAAGAAGTGCTGTATCCATTGCCCGGCGTATGCAGGACCCTCTTTCAGAACTGGTTAAAATTGACCCCAAATCCGTTGGTGTGGGTCAATATCAGCACGATGTTTCTGAAAAACGGTTGGATGAAACCTTGGGCGGCGTTGTTGAAGATTGCGTCAATCGGGTTGGCGTTGATTTAAACACGGCATCGGCTTCGCTTTTATCCCATGTCAGCGGCTTAAGCAGCACGGTGGCGAAAAACATTGTGACCTACCGTGAAGAAAACGGTGCCTTCATAGCAAGAAGTGGTCTTAAAAAAGTCAGCAAGCTAGGCCCTAAGGCCTATGAGCAGTGCGCCGGCTTTTTACGCATTCCCGGTGCTAAAAATGTGCTGGATAACACCTCTGTGCATCCGGAGTCTTATGATGCGGCAAAACAGTTGTTAGAGATTTTCTCTTATAGCAATCAGGATGTAGCGGCAGGTAAATTGGGAGAATTAAGAGATAAGGTAAAAGAAGCAGGCGAGGGCAAGGTTGCAGAAATGTGCGGCGTTGGTGTGCCCACCCTGCGTGACATTGTGGGCGAACTGATGAAGCCCGGTCGTGACCTGCGTGACGAATTGCCGCCACCCATGCTTCGCACCGATGTTATGGATATGAAGGATTTAAAAGAGGGCATGGAGCTTAAGGGTACCGTGCGAAATGTTATTGATTTTGGCGTTTTTGTGGATATCGGCGTGCATCAGGACGGACTTGTGCACATCTCGCAAATCACCAATCGTTACATTAAACATCCTTCTGAAGTGCTGAAGGTGGGCGACATTGTCACCGTTTGGGTTTTAGGCGTGGATGTTAACAAAAAACGAATTTCTCTCACAATGAAAAAACCTGCTGATAATACAGCAGGTAATCAAAAGTGAGATGGGATTCTAACAAAACACCGGGATAAGCGTTTAGTCATTCTTGTTTATCCATATTTTGTTTTGCGGTCTTGCAAGAAGCAATCAGCATCACTCGAAGTGATGAACATTTAGAGGATAGCGACTTAAAAGTTTGTTCATCGATATACTTCGTTCTAAAAAGCAACTCCAGCCAATATCCTGTTTCGCTTGCCTCTTTGAGTGCGATTTCAAGTTTTGAAATAAAATCTTTCTTACCTTGCGCATATTGCGCTTCATGGATGTTGGCACCGATGCTTGTGCCGCTTCTTCCAATTTGGTTAGAAATGATGGATTCGTGGTTTGATTTTAAGTATTTAACGAGATTTATAATGTCAACAGAAAAATCCATTGAAAGCTCCGCAAGTTTGTTTTCTTTCATAACAATCGCCTCCTTTGGCAAATTAGATCATAAAGTTAGTATGTTTCAATGATGCATCGCCTTTCGACGATATGATGTTATGCTCCGCATCATGATGTTGCTCCCGTCGGTCGCAATGATACGATGTTCGCCCCAAAACATTAGCGAAGCGACATCATTAGGCCTAGCCGTCATCATTGGCTAAGCCAACATCATTTGCCAAAGGCAAACATCATTCAAAAAACGCACCTTTGTCGGTAGACAAAAGTGCGTTTTTTGTTGGTGACCCGTGGGGGAATCGAACCCCCGATTCCGCCTTGAGAGGGCGGCGTCTTAACCGCTTGACCAACAGGCCGTTTGCATGTGCTATCCATATAACATAGACATTCTACCACAACCTGAATTAAATTTCAAGCCTTTTTTAAAAATATTTTTTCTGTAGTAAAGGGTTGATTTAGAGAAAGAATCTTCTGCCTTGTTAAAGGCTCTAGATCATGAATTTGCATAGCCAACCGTAGCATTAGGAAAAAACGACTCTAAAGCGGTCACAGTTTTATCCAGCTCTTCTGTGCGGATTAAGGCAGCAATGGTTGTATCTGAAGAAGAAATGAGCGCCGGCTCTGTGCCGGCTTTTTGCATTGATTTGAAGAAGTTTGCAACAATGCCGGTTTCGTGCGGAAAGTTTTCGCCCCGCAAAACAATTTTGGTGTAACCGCCGCAAACCTCAATATCAACCGGCGTGTAGATTTGTTTGAGCTGGGCAATGCTTTTTAACACTTTTGCAAAGTCGCAATCACAAACTGAAAAGGAAAGACCGCCCCAAAAGGGATGTGAGGGAATTAAACTGATTACATCCACATTAACTTGTTCCTGTGCCAGTGCATCAAACAAAGCGGTCATGGTGACGGCGTTGTTTTCTTTAGAAGCAATGCACACCAAAGTTGCATCAAATTCGATTTTAATCTCCGGCTGCTTATTTTTAAAAATCATTCCTCGGTGCCCTCCTCGAACATGTTATATTTGCGGTAAAATTCTTTTGCCTCCTCATCCCGATACACAGCAGAACGGTTTTTTTCTAATAATTTTGTGATGGCATATAAATCAATCCAGATTTGATTTGTGCCATCTTTTTGCGTTTCTTCATCAAAAATAAGCTGCAAACCATAGTGCAGGTGAGGGGTGTTTATGTTGTTTACATTTTCTTTGGTGCTGTAACCCGTCATGCCCAGATAGCCAATGACATCGCCTGCTGTAACAATTTTGCCTTCGTACATATCATTATAGGGGTGGTCTTTGCGCAGATGTGCATAATAATAGTAGCGTTTTTTATCAAAACTGCGAATGCCAATGCGCCAACCGCCATATTGATTCCAACCTACGCATTCCACAATACCGGATTCAATGGCAACAATCGGTGTTCCAATGCTGCCCATCATGTCATGCCCCAAATGGCGCCTTCGGTAGCCATAAGAGCGGGAAACGCCAAAATCGTCATAATGGCTGTAGTTATATCCTTTAGCAATAGGTGAAAAAACCTTTAGACCATAGGTTTTGGTTGTGATTTTGTTCTCCTTATTGTCAGGGTCGGGGGTTTCTATGGAATAGGGGCCCACAAATCCGGCCAAAACCGCCTCATAAGCCTCTTTAAAATAAGCATATGTAGATAGCTTGGCGCCTAAAGCATCAATTGTTGTTTCTTCTCTGGCAGCCAGTTCGGTCAGTTTTTTTAAATCACTTTTTTTATAATGAGAAAAATCACCGCCATACTGTGCAGCTAAATAAGCAAGAAGGTCGATCCATGAATAAGAGGCGGTGTTTTCATCGGTGTGCGATTGAATGTCTATGGCTAAAGAGTCGTTCAAAGCCTCATAACAAACATTAAAGTCTACCCATTTAATAAACTTTTTTTCGTTTGTTTCTTCTGTGACAGCGGTGTGTATGGCCATGGGGGTTGTGATGAATGCAGCCAAAAGACCGATGCAGACGGTAACCCATGCAATGGTTTTTAACTTTATAATTTTGAAAATCAAAAAAACACCTCCCAGAGTAATATATGACCCGACGAAGTATAAAATGATAGTAAGTCAATGTTTGAGTGTGGGAGCGTGTGATTGTGCGTCTTTATATTGTTCACAGAAGTCAGTTGGCGGCTTTGGTCTCGATTTTCGTTCTTTTAGCTCTGTGCTTGGCAGCAGGGCTTGGACAGCCCTCGTCTCCTGCGAATGCAGATGGCGTAAAATTGCCTATTTTAATGTATCATCAGGTGTTAAAAACACCTGGGCTTTTGGGAGCTTATGTTGTTTCGCCCGAAGAACTTGAAAACGATTTTAAATATTTGAAAGAAAAAGGGTATACAGCAGTTTCTGCCCAAGAAGTGATTGATTTTGTGGATAACGGGGTGGCTTTGCCTGAAAAACCGATTATGATTACCTTTGATGATGGTCAATTATCTTTTTATGAATATGTTTTGCCGCTTTTGGAAGAATATGATTTGTGTGCGGTGTTGTCGGTGGTGGGGTCTTATACAGATGTATACACAGAAAATCAGGACAGACATGTTGCCTATGCCTATTTAAACTGGCAGGACCTTTGTCATTTAGAAGAAAGCGGCAGAGTGGACTTGGGCAACCACACCTATAATTTGCATCAGAATGGCAAACGGCGAGGAAGCATGCAAAGAAAAGGTGAATCAGATGCAGAATATCAGGCAATGCTAAAAGCAGATTTACAAAAAATGCAAGCGGTAATGGCAGAACATGGCCTAAAGGTACCCCTGTGTTATACCTATCCCTTTGGTTTTATTTCCAAATCATCTCGTGTTGTGATTGAAGAAGTCGGTTTTCGAATGTCACTGGGTTGTGCAGAGGGCGTGAATCTCTTATATGGGGACCCTTTGTGTCTGTTTGAATTAAAGCGTTATAACCGCCCGCATGGCAAAAGCGCTCGGGCAATTTTAGAGGGGACATAAAAATCACATATGTCGGCAAACAGAAGAGGGAAAGGGTTGGGTTAAAAAACTCAAAAAAAGTGTAAAAAACTCTTGACAAAGGAGTTTTTGCTGTGCTATAATAATATGCGCTCACCACTTGAGCCGCTTTAAATCGCAGAGAAATAAAGTGAAAATAAAAATAAAAAAAGTGTTGACATGGGCTTGAATTTGTGCTATAATAATTTAAGTTGGCGTGCTTAAGGAAAACAACTTATAGACAAGCCGTGTTTTGAGATGTTAGTATAGCAATCAGTCATTGAATTTATGATGATTGACTGGTGTATTAACACCGTAAATGTACCTTGATAACTGAACAAAGTGAATCTTTTTAAATTTAGTTTTTCCGTAAAGGGAATACAATTTAGAAGAAGACTCATGTAATTCCGAGAACCAGGAAAAAGCAAGTGATTGTTTTTACCAAAGGTCAAGCTAATAAGAGCACAGGGCGGATGCCTTGGCATCAGGAGCCGAAGAAGGACGTGGCTAACTGCGATAAGCTACGGGGAACCGTAAACAGGTATTGATCCGTAGATTTCCGAATGGGGCAACCCAGTTGGGCAATACCCAACTACCGTGCGATGAATCCATAGTCGTACGGAGGTAGACCCGCTGAACTGAAACATCTAAGTAGGCGGAGGAAGAGAAAGAAACATCGATTTCCTTAGTAGCGGCGAGCGAACGGGAAAGAGGCCAAACCAAGAGCAGCAATGCTTTTGGGGTTGCGGACTGCATAATTGATTCGAAGGATTTAGCAGAAGGAGTTGGAAAGCTCCACCAAAGAGGGTTAAAGTCCCGTACGCGAAAAGTTCTGAGACAAGGCAGTATCCAGAGTACCACGGGACACGAGTAACCCCGTGGGAAGCCGGGGGGCCCACCCCCCAAGCCTAAATACTACCTGATGACCGATAGCGTATAGTACCGTGAGGGAAAGGTGAAAAGAACCCCGGGAGGGGAGTGAAATAGAATCTGAAACCCTGTGTTTACAATCAGATAAAGCACTTTATATGTGCGATATCGTACTTTTTGTAGAACGGTCCGGCGAGTAATTGTAACAAGCGAGGTTAAGTTCTTCAGGAACGGAGCCGCAGGGAAACCGAGTGTTAATAGCGCGTATAGTTTGTTGTAATTTACCCGAAACCGGGTGATCTAGCCATGGACAGGTTGAAGCGAGAGTAAAATCTCGTGGAGGACCGAACCCACGTCTGTTGAAAAAGGCGGGGATGAGCTGTGGCTAGGGGTGAAATTCCAATCGAACCCGGAGATAGCTGGTTCTCCCCGAAATAGCTTTAGGGCTAGCCTCGAATTAGTATAACGGGGGTAAAGCACTGAATGGACGCGGGCCCTTCACGGGGTACCAACTTCTATCAAACTCAGAATACCGTATATATGATGTTCGGGAGTCAGACTACGAGAGATAAGTTCCGTGGTCAAAAGGGAAACAGCCCAGACCTACAGCTAAGGTCCCAAAATGGATTTAAGTGGAAAAGGATGTTAGATTGCGAAAACAACCAGGATGTTGGCTTAGAAGCAGCCACACATTCAAAGAGTGCGTAATAGCTCACTGGTCGAGTGATCTGGCGCCGAAAATGTAACGGGGCTAAAATTCATACCGAAGCTTAGGATTGGCGTATATTATTAAATTATTTTTCAGGAAGTATCTCCTTGTGATTGAAATGTTCAATCGACAAGAGAGGATTGAACATTTCAATCACTAAATGCTTCCCAGGGGATAAAAACTCTGAGTGAAAGATGGTTTAATAATATACGCCAGTGGTAGGGGAGCGTAGTATGCGGGTTGAAGCAGTACCGTAAGGAGCTGTGGACTGCATAGTAGTGAGAATGCCGGAATGAGTAGCGAGAATTATGTGAGAATCATAATGGCCGAAAATCTAAGGTTTCTTGAGGAAGGTTCGTCCGCTCAAGGTAAGTCGGGAGCTAAGGCGAGGCCGGGAGGCGTAGTCGATGCACATACGGTTGAAATTCCGTAACCACCGAAAGAGTTAAGCACAGGGACGCAGTCACATAGGCTGACCGCACGGATGGAAGAGTGCGGCGTAAGGGAGCGAAAATAAGTAGCGAAGCAGCTGATTGTACACTGACGAGAAAAGCTGTGTGTATTTCTTAGGTGCCCGTACCGCAAACCGACACAGGTAGATGAGGAGAGAATCCTAAGGCCAACGGGAGAAGCGTTGTTAAGGAACTCGGCAAAATGACCCCGTAACTTCGGGATAAGGGGAGCCTGGTAACAGGCCGCAGAGAATAGTCCCAAGCGACTGTTTAGCAAAAACACAGGTCTATGCTAAGTCGTAAGACGATGTATATGGGCTGACGCCTGCCCGGTGCTGGAAAGTTAAGGGGATCTGTTAGGGGTAACCCGAAGCAGAGAACTTAAGCTCCAGTAAACGGCGGCCGTAACTATAACGGTCCTAAGGTAGCGAAATTCCTTGTCAGGTAAGTTCTGACCCGCACGAATGGCGTAACGATTTGGGAGCTGTCTCAACAACGTACCCGGCGAAATTGTATTATCGGTGAAGATGCCGATTACCCGCGACAAGACGGAAAGACCCCATGGAGCTTTACTGTAGCTTGATACTGGATTTTTGCATAATATGTACAGGATAGGTGGGAGACTTTGAAGTGATGGCGCCAGCTGTCATGGAGTCGCTGTTGGGATACCACTCTTGTTATGTGAGGATTCTAACCGGCATCCGTTATCCGGATACGGGACAATGTCAGGTGGGCAGTTTGACTGGGGCGGTCGCCTCCTAAAGAGTAGCGGAGGCGCTCAAAGGTTATCTCAGCACGGTCGGAAATCGTGCAAAGAGTGCAAACGCATAAGATAGCCTGACTGCGAGACGTACAGGTCGAGCAGGAACGAAAGTTGGAGTTAGTGATCCGGCGGTATGAGAGTGGAATTGCCGTCGCTCAACGGATAAAAGCTACCCTGGGGATAACAGGCTTATCTCCCCCAAGAGTCCACATCGACGGGGAGGTTTGGCACCTCGATGTCGGCTCATCGCATCCTGGAGCTG
>JAZNRE010000017.1:0-9086 GCA_045590535.1 Clostridia bacterium | reverse complement strand
GTGTTTGCTGTGCTAAAACCAGATGCTGCGGGTCAATGGATAATTCCTGACAAAACAATGTAAAATTATCTTCCACGGCTTTTTTCTGATCTTTTGTATGTACCCCTAAATTTAATGAGGCAAACTGACCGGTGCTGGTCCCTTCTCTGTTAACAGAAAAGCCATGACGAACCTGACTGCTTTGCGACAGCATGTCACAGGTCAAGGTGCGGGGACCATGCTCTTTAAAGCCGCCATTATGCATATTGATAACCCAATTCAATGGCTTTTACATTCTTTTCATATAAAGCAGCTTTGGTAGGAGGAATGCTCTTTTCAAGACCGGCTTTAATTTCATCTAAGGTGTAAAGACCGGTTTCTTTTAACAAGCGACCAACAATAACCATGTTAGCCAGGTTGCCCAGTTCGTTTTCAAGGGCAATTTCTCTTGCCGGAATTTTAATAACGGTTACATCCTTGCGCTCAACTTCACGGTCAACCATGGAGCTGTCGGTAATGATAACGCCGCCTGCCGGCAATGTAGCTTCAAATTTATCCAATGAAGGACGGTTCATAGCAATTAAAACATCGGGATTGGGAATGATGGGAGAACCCACCGGCTTATCTGAAATAACCACGCTGCAGTTGGCTGTTCCACCACGCATTTCAGGGCCATAAGACGGCAACCAGGAAACTTCCCGGCCTGCTTTTAAGCCAGCATAAGCCAGCACCTTGCCTGCAAATAAAATGCCCTGTCCGCCAAAACCGGCCAACATAATCTTACAATTTTTCATGAATCTTTCCTTGCCTTTCTGCCCACACTTTTTCACTTTTTTAACACTCCCTGTCCTTTTCTGTGGGCTTTAACCGGACTGTAAGAGATTTTATAAACTTAGGAATCGACACGATCGATATCCGCACCCAAGGCTTTGAATTTTTCCTCAATCTTTTCATAGCCACGGTCAATGTACTGAATATCGGTAATTTCCGTTGTGCCTTCGGCTATCATGCCTGCAATAATCATGCCGGCACCGCCTCGCAAATCGGTGGCGCGTACGGGAGCGCCTGTTAAATGGTCGACACCGTTTATATAGGCTGATTTACCGTCTACCCGAATGTCAGCCCCCATTCTCAGTAGCTCTCCCACATATTGAAAGCGGTTGTCCCAAACCCCTTCGGTTACCAGGCTCATGCCCTTTGCCACAGATAAAAGCGCCACAATCTGCGGTTGCATGTCAGTGGGATAGCCGGGATAGGGCTGGGTTTTAATATTCACACCGGATAGCTTGCCATCGCCCTCTACCCGAATGCTGTCATCATATTCTGTAATTTTGGCGCCTACCTCAATGAGCTTGGCACTGATGGATTCCATATGTTTGGGAATAATGTTCTTCACCAAAACATTGCCACCGGTTGCAGCGGCTGCCACCATAAAGGTGCCCGCCTCTATCTGGTCAGGAATGATGGAATAGGTTCCGCCGGAAAGTTTTTTCACGCCGGTTACCTTAATCACATCCGTACCGGCACCCTTAACATTGGCACCCATGGCATTTAAAAAGTTTGCCAAGTCAACAATGTGCGGCTCTTTTGCTGCATTTTCAATTACGGTTACACCGTCTGCCAGCACTGCCGCAAGCATAATGTTAATGGTTGCGCCCACGCTGACAATATCCAAATATACATTGGTACCTTTAAGCTCTTCGGCTGATGCAACAATCACATCGCTGTCTTGCCAAACGGTTGCGCCCAACGCTTCAAAGCCCTTAATGTGCTGGTCAATTGGCCGAACACCAAAACAGCAACCACCGGGCATTGTCACCTTGGCAGCACGAAAACGGCCAAGTAACGCTCCTAACAGATAATATGACGCGCGCATTTTTCGCATCATGGCGTCGGGCTCATTCTGCTTAACAATAGAGCGGCAATCAATTTTGAGTGTGCTCTCATCTGTAAAGGCAACACTTGCACCCATGTTTTCTAATATGGCAATAAGCACCCTGACATCCTGAATGTCGGGCACATTTTCAACGATACAAACTCCATCAACCAAAATAGCAGCTGGTATAATAGCAACCACGGCGTTTTTTGCGCCACTAACGCTAACTTCGCCGTAAAGCTTTTTGCCTCCCTTAACCACTATTTTCTCCAAATTTCACATCCCCTTATCCGTTCAAATCAAGAACATCTGTAAATGTATAAAGAAATACACACTATCATTATACCATTTTATGAGAAAAAATCAATAGTTTTTATACCAATTGGAGATAATTTGTAAATTTTTTAAAAAGTGTTTTACAAATTCCACTTTTTGTAGTACAATAGAATCGTATATGATTATTTACATATAATATGGTGCTTTGAAGAGGCGTTCCTTATGCCTTATATTCAAGACCATAAGGATAAAGATTAAATTTTTTGGAGGGTATTCATGCAGCAACAACAAGTACACGAAACCGATTTAAGCGAAATTTTACAGGTGCGCCGCGACAAACTGAAAGATTTGCAAGATGCCGGCAAAGACCCCTTTGTGCATGTTAAATTTGACAGAACACATACAACAAAGGAAATTGAAGATAACTATGCCGACTTAGAAGGCAAAAATGTTACCATTGTGGGTCGTTTAATGTCCAAGCGTGGCATGGGAAAAGTTATGTTCTGCGATGTACAGGATATTGACGGTCGCATGCAGCTTTTCGTGAAAAAAGATTTGCTTGGCGATGAATATGATGCATTTAAAAAACTGGATATTGGTGACATTGTGGGCGCATCCGGTGAAGTGTTCACCACCCAGACCGGCCAGATTTCAGTTAAAATTGACCAATATACACTTTTATCCAAATCCCTGCAGCCCCTGCCCGAAAAGTTCCACGGCTTAACCGATACCGATACACGCTATCGTCAGCGCTATGTTGATTTGATTATGAATGCTGAGGTTAAGGATACTTTCATTAAGCGTTCAAAAATCATCTCCACCATTCGCAGCTATTTGAATCAGCAGGGCTTTTTAGAAGTTGAAACCCCCATGCTTGTTTCCAATGCCGGTGGTGCTGCTGCCCGTCCTTTTGAAACACATTTTAACGCTTTGAATGAAGATTTTAAGCTGCGCATTTCTCTTGAGCTTTACTTAAAGCGTTTGATTGTCGGCGGTCTGGAAAAGGTATATGAAATTGGCCGTGTGTTCCGTAACGAAGGTTTAGACACCCGCCACAACCCCGAATTTACCTTAATGGAACTCTATCAGGCCTACACTGACTACCACGGCATGATGGATTTAACCGAAAACCTTTATCGCCATGTGGCACAAGAGGTTTTAGGCACCACCAAAATTGTTTATAACGGCATTGAAATGGATTTGGGTAAGCCCTTCGAACGCATCACCATGGTTGAGGCTGTTAAAAAATATGCCGGCGTTGACTTTGACCAGATTCACACGGTTGAAGAAGCCCGCGCTGCTGCTAAAGAACACCATGTTGAATATGAAGAGCATCACAAAAAGGGTGACATTTTAAACCTCTTCTTTGAAGACTATGCCGAAGAGCATCTTGTGCAGCCCACCTTTGTTATGGACCACCCCATTGAAATTTCTCCCTTAACAAAGAAAAAGCCCGAAAATCCCGAATATGTTGAACGCTTTGAGTTCTTCATGAACGGTTGGGAAATGGCTAATGCTTATTCTGAGCTTAATGACCCCATCGACCAGCGCGAACGCTTCCGTGCACAAGAAGAACTTTTGGCTTTGGGTGATGAAGAAGCCAACACAACCGACGAAGACTTCATGAATGCTTTGGAAATCGGTATGCCTCCCACAGGCGGTATCGGCTTCGGTATCGACCGCATGTGCATGCTGCTTACCGATTCAGCAGCCATCCGTGATGTCCTGCTCTTCCCCACAATGAAGCCGCTTGATAACAAATAATCTACAAATGGCCTAAATTTAAGAGCCACACTCAAATGACGAGTGTGGCTCTTTTTTATGTCATTTTTCTTTTTTTAATATTGCTCTGCCATAATCTCTATTCATTTTCCAAATTAACCTGGAAAATATATTTATCGCCCCTGACGATTGAACGGGTATATTCTATCAGCAAATCATCCTCATAACTAAAGCGTTCCAGCAAAATACATGGAATATTTGACGAAATCTGCAGCAATTTTCTCTCTTTTGGTTGCGGCAAAATGGGGCGCAGGGTTTCTTTAATTTTATCGGCTTTAAAGTTATAGTTCTTCCACAGATAGTCATAAAGAGAGCCTGTTTCAATGGTTTCAAGGGACAGGCGGATAATCCTGGCTGCTGGCAGATAAGTGGTTTTGAGCATTAAGGGATAGTCCTTTGCCGAACGAAATCTTGTGAGCTTGTGAAATTCTGCTTGGCCGTTATGCCCTGTTATTTTTGAAAGTGCCGAAATGGAATTCTCACACACCTGCGTGAATTCTATGTTTCAGCCACATGATAAATGCGGTGCTGTTACATGTGTTTATAGCCTTTCATTCAGTCAACAATTCTGCCATCAGTCGATATGGTGATTACCTGCCACGGAATAAATTTTCCACTTGCTAAAAGCGCATTTTTAGCTGCATTTTCAATACCGCCGCAGCAAGGAACCTCCATCCGCACGATTGTAACACTTTTAATGTTGTTATTCTTAATAATCTCTGTAAGCTTTTCGGTATAATCCCCTTCGTCAAGTTTAGGGCATCCGATTAAAGTGATATGATTACGGATAAACTCATTGTGAAAGTTTCCGTAGGCATAGGCTGTACAATCTGCCGCAATAAGCAGTTTTGCATCTTCAAAGTAAGGAGCATTGACAGGAACAAGCTTAATTTGGCATGGCCATTGTGTGAGTTGGCTTTCAACTGTAACTGTTCCTTGTTGTGCCTTGGGTTCACGCTTTATTGCCTTTGAATTTGTCCCCGGACATCCGCAAGGGAGTTTATTCCCTTTCTGCATCTTCGCCTGACGCACGGCATCCTCATCATAGGCAGGAGCCTCTCGTTCTTCAAAGGTAATCGCATTAGTGGGGCACGCCGGCAAGCAATCACCCAATCCATCACAATACTCTTCACGGGTAAGCTTGGCTTTTCCGTTAATCATCTCAATAGCACCTTCATGACACGCTGCTGCACAGGCACCACATCCGTTGCATTTTTCTTCATCAATTTTAATTATTTTTCGAATCATAATAACCTCCTGATGTTTAAGTTTTTCATATTTACGATAAATCACAACTTGATTTTCTAATGTAATTATAATATACTTATGATAATAAGTATGTTGAATTTTCAACAAAAGGAGAAAAAATGAAAAAATATTTTAATGCACTTCGAAAATGTATCCTTTTTGATGAAATCAAGGACAGTGACCTGATGGCCCTGCTGGGATGTCTTGGTGCTAAAGTTGATGTATTCGAAAAGAGATATACCATATTTACTGAGGGAAGTCCTGCAAAATATATTGGCATTGTGCTGTCCGGTTCTGTACAGATTGTGCAGAACGATTATTACGGAAACAGAACGATTTTATCCAATGTGCAGACCTCTGAAATATTTGCAGAGTCCTTTGCCTGTGCTAAAGTAAGCGCTTTGCCCATAAGTGTAATTGCAAATGAAACCTGCGAAATCATGTTCATCGATTGTAATCGCATTTTATATTCCTGTTCTAACGCCTGCGCATTTCACAGGCAAATGATATTTAATCTTATGAAAAATCTGGCACAAAAAAACATTCTCTTTCATCAAAAAATCGAAATTACATCTAAACGCACCACCAGAGAAAAACTCATGGCATTTCTCGTTTTGCAGGCAAAAAAGAGCCATTCAAACAGCTTCGATATACCATTTGACCGCCAGGAGCTTGCGGATTTTCTTGAGGTTGACAGAAGCGGATTGTCGTCTGTCATAAGCGCCCTTAGAAATGAAGGGGTTATTGAAAACAGAAAGAATCACTTTGTTCTTTTATAAATCCGTTCTACTTCTACGATGACAGATTGTGTGTTGTATGCAATTAAATAGAGGGAAATGACATGAAAAGGACCACCCAAATGGGTGGTCCTTTTCCGCACCGAAGGTGTAGGGCTCCCAAAAAGCCTTCGCTTTTTGGGAAAAAGGAGGAACAGTAAAGCGGGTGACTGATTTTTTGCATAAAAAAAGTCGGAGCAAATCGTACTTTGTTCCGACGTGGAAGAGCCAAATGGTTTAGATGACACGCTTTTTAGGCTTTATGCACCTGCTCCACTAACTCTTCTAACATTTCAATAAAATATGCAGTTAAATCAGAACATTTTCTATCTGTATGAAGTATGTAACCTATGTTGTAGTACGAATCGCATTCAAGCGGGATACTGATAATTTTTCCTTCATTTAAAGTTGAAGGCATAATTCCTGTTCCTACCGTATAACTATCCGTAGTCAGTAACACATTCATAAGGCTTGCTCTGTCACTTATTTCTATATGTTTTTTAATATCCGAAAGTTCCATGATTTCTTCAGTAAAAAACGAAATACTATGTTTCCCTTGTTCATACGAAACGAATGGATATTTTGACAGTTCAGCGTATGTTAAAATGCTATTGTTACAAACAGGGTGATCTTTTCTTACAAACACATGTGGTGATGTCTTCAATACTGATGTAAATTTCAATTTTTTATTGAGCAAAATACGCTTCATTATATCAAAATCTGTATTTTTTATAGCAATAATTCCAATATCACAATACCCGTTTTCAACCTTATTTATAACATTATAAGTCTTCGTTTCTATCAGTGATATCTTATAAGAATCATCAGTAACCAAATTTAACATTTTGCCAAATATATCCGCTACAAAATCATAATGTTGCGTTGCTATATATAGCTTTTGGCAGCTTTGTTCCGATTTATATTTAGCAAGTATAAAATCATTTTGTTCGATAATTTGAGAGGCATATCTGACAAACTCTGCACCATCGCTTGTAAGGCAAACACCATTGTTAGAACGCTCAAAAATTTTTATATTTAACTCGGTTTCAAGAGATTTGACTGCGGCAGACAAGCTCGATTGTGCTATGTAAAGTGTTTTTGCTGCCTCATTAAAAGACCCCATTTTTAATATCTCCAAAACATATTTGCATTGTTGTATCGTCATCTATATTTACCTCCATAATTTGAGTATTGCATTATAAAACAATATTATAAAAATTCCTACAATCATATTTACGTTTTTTATCTTATATTTACTTGCACAAATTAAGTTAAAACCAGAAAAAAACAGGATAATGTACCCCATGGAACATAATTGTTTTATAACCATCGTATTCAAAATATTTTTTGATAATATCGTTAACAGAACAATTATCGCCTGACCTATCGCTACAGGCACTGCAGACAATGAAACTTTTTTCCCATAACTAATACCAAACATCAATGCAAACGGAAAATCTATTATGCTCTTTAAAATCAATTGACTATTATCCCCAACCGTTGCTAGCAAAATTGGTCCGCATATTTGCATACCGCCAACTCCAAAAAATATTGTGGCATCAATAATACTAGAAAAATTGTCGCTTGCTAAACTTGATATGTTACTGATTTTTGTTTCTAATTGTATAGCATCACCTAGTATTGTTCCAATAATCAATGCGAAAACAACTACGAGCAAATCATTACTTTTTAATGTCATTCCATTAATATCTAATATGTTTTCGAAAAATCCTACCATGCTGATTATCATAATTGCAATGCCCAATACAGCAAAATTCTTAAATTTTATGTGTTCTTTAAATATGCTGCCGAAAAAAGAACCTGCTATTATCGATAGAGTATTTATCACAATCCCCATATTACCACCTCAATATTATTATATCACATACAATAATAAAGGTGGTAATACTAAAATTCTATCATATTAGAACGCTAAAAGCGATACCATACAAAAGAATCTGTATTATGCACACCCGGTAATTATATCTTAAAAATCAATAAATACATAACAAAAAAACAGAACAACCCAGATTGTCATCTAAATCGTTCTGTTTTGGTGGTGGATCTTCAGACGAGGGCGTTAAGCAAAACAATCCTGTGAATTGTTTTGCAGCCCGAGAGTCCCTGCGAGATGAAAGCGAGTATTTATACGATGCTTGAATCCGTTTTTATGAAAGCAAAAAAGATTCAGCAAACAAAAAAGACGCCTTTGGCGTCTTCTTTTGGTTGGAAGAGCCGAATGGTTTAGATGACACTACTTATTATAAAATTATGTTTCATCGGGCCAGAGCCTTTTCCTAAATCAAGTCCTGCGGCAAGTGCATCAGATATGTACTCTTTTGCTTTCTTTACAGAATCCACAAGGCTAAGTCCTTTTGCAAGATTTGATGCTATGGCGCTTGATAAAGTGCATCCTGTTCCGTGCGTGTTGGGATTATCAATTCTCTTACCCTCAAACCATACAAGTCTGCCATTTTCACACAGAAGATCATTTGCATCGTTTATACTATGGCCGCCTTTTAACAGAACGCAACATCCGTAGCTTTTCTCAATGAATTCTGCTGCTTTTATCATATCGTTCTTACTCTTGATTTTCATATCTGATAAGATTTCTGCTTCGGGGATGTTTGGAGTTACAAGCGTTGCAAGGGGTAATAGCTTTTCAATAAGTGTTTTTATTGCATCTGTTTTTATAAGCGCAGAACCGCTTGTCGCTACCATTACGGGATCTACAACGATGTTTTTGGCATTATAATATTTCAGCCTATCCGCAATCACATCTATTAACTCGCTTGAGGATACCATTCCGATTTTTATGCTATCAGGGAATATGTCTTCAAACACCGTATCAAGTTGTTCTTTTAGAAAATCGGGTGCCACCTCTAAAATTGCTCTTACACCAAGAGTGTTTTGGGCAGTAAGTGCCGTAACTGCGCTCATTGCATAAACACCGTTCATTGTCATAGTTTTAATATCTGCCTGAATAAGTCGGAGGCCAAGCGGTCTTAGTAAGACAAATCCCCACTACAACTCCTTGGCTCACAGAACGACATGGCTACGATCCGACTTGTGTTTTGGGCAGTAAGTGCCGTAACTGCGCTCATTGCATAAACACCGTTCATTGTCATAGTTTTAATATCTGCCTGAAT
>JAZNRE010000016.1:0-45770 GCA_045590535.1 Clostridia bacterium | reverse complement strand
ATTTTTAGGAGGATTCTAAAAATGAAAATTTCAAAAGTTGTATCTTTAATCTTGGCAGTTGCTATGCTGTCCATCGTATTGGTTGCTTGCTCTGGCGGCAGCGATGAAGCTGTTTTGACAATGGCTACAAACGCTGAATTCCCTCCCTTCGAATATTTAGAAGGTGAAGAAATTGTTGGTGCTGATGTAGACATGGCAAAAGCTGTTGCAGAAAAACTGGGCATGAAACTGGAAATCACCAATATTGATTTTGACGCGGCTTTAACAGGTGCTGCTACTGGCAAATATGATGTTGCTGTTGCCGGTATCACAGCAAACGACGAAAGACGCAAGAACATGGACTTTTCCAATGACTATTACAAAGCTTCTCAGGCTATCATCGTTATGGCTGACAGCGAAATTAAAGTTGCTGCTGATTTAGAAGGCAAAACCGTTTCCTGCCAGGAAGGCACAACCGGTGAACAGTATTTGCTGGATGAAGGCTATGCAATTCAGTCCTTTAAGACCGGCGCTGAAGCTATTTCCGCTTTAACAACCGGCAAAGTTCAGGCTGTTGTTATTGACGATGCTGTTGCAAGAGCTCTTTCTGAAAAGCAGAACGGTGCAACCATTGTTTTAGAAGAAGCTTTAACAAAAGAAAGCTATGCAATCGCTACCAAAAAGGGTAACACCGAACTGGTTGAAAAAATTAACAAAGCTTTAGACGAATTAAAAGCAGACGGCACTCTGGCTGCAATCTTTGCTAAATATGATTTAGCTTATGACGCTGAATAAGCCTGATACATATAATTCAGTTTATAAAACGGCGCAGTCGGTTTCCACTGCGTCGTTTTTTCAAAACGAATATTGGAATCGGAAGGATTAAATACATATGGAATGGTTTAACAAATGGACAAACACTCTTTATAACACATTCATTGTCGATGATCGGTATAAAACGCTGATCACGGGCTTTGAAAAAACAATTATCATCACCTTGGGTGCTTTGGCACTGGGTGTTGTTATCGGTACCATTGTGGCCGTTATCAAAGTGTTTGCAGATGGCAATAACAAACTGCGTCCCTTGGATTTTCTCTGCAACATTTATTTGACAATTATCCGCGGTACGCCTGTGGTTGTGCAGCTTTTGATTTCATTTTTTATCATTTTTGTCTCATCAAAAGACGGCACGGTGGTGGCCATCATCACCTTTGGCGTTAACTCCGGTGCTTATGTTGCCGAGACGATTCGTTCCGGCATTATGGCCGTGGATTCCGGTCAGATGGAAGCGGGCCGGGCTTTGGGTTTTTCAAAGCTGCGCACCATGCAATATATCATTTTGCCCCAGGCTTTTAAAAACATCTTGCCTGCCATTGGCAACGAAATGATTGCCCTTTTAAAAGAAACTTCTGTGGCCGGCTATGTGGCGGTTATGGACATTACAAAGGCAGCTAACCAAATTAAAAACACAACCTATGACCACATTAACCCCATTTTATTAGTTGCGTTGGTTTATTTGGCGTTGGTTATGGGTTTAACCAAGCTGCTGTCTGTCTTTGAAAGGAGGCTGCGCAAGAGTGAACGATAATGTAATCATCAGAACAGAAGGATTGTGCAAATATTATAGAGACGGCGCTATTCGCGCATTAGATGGCGTCGATGTTGAAATTAAAAAAGGTGAAGTTGTTGTTGTTATCGGTCCTTCCGGTTCGGGCAAATCCACCTTGCTGCGGTCGCTTAATTTGCTCGAAATGCCCACAAAGGGTCACATTTTCTTTGAAAATGTTGACATTACCAATCCGAAACTGGATGTTAATCTCTACCGTCGTAAAATGGGCATGGTGTTTCAGCATTTTAATCTGTTTCCTCATATGACGGTTTTGCGTAACATGACCATTGCGCCCATTAAACTTTTGAAAAAGACCCCGGAAGAAGCTGAGGCTAAAGCAAGGGAGCTTTTAAAGCTCGTTGGTCTTGAAGATCGGGCAGAAGCTTATCCCAGTCAGTTATCCGGCGGACAAAAGCAGCGTGTTGCCATTGTGCGCTCCCTTTGCATGGAGCCGGATGTGATGCTCTTTGATGAGCCCACCTCAGCACTCGACCCTGAAATGGTTGGCGAAGTGCTTGATGTTATGAAAAACCTGGCTGAAAGTGGCATGACCATGGCGGTGGTAACCCATGAAATGGGTTTTGCCCGTGAGGTTGCAACCCGGGTTATCTTTATGGATGAGGGCCAGATTATTGAAGAGGGAACACCCCAGGAGATTTTTGATAATCCGCAAAATCCCCGTACCCAGTCCTTTTTGAGTAAAGTTTTATAAGAAATTAAAATCCGTTGCCGGCAAAAGTATTGGCAGCGGGTTTTTTATACTAAACATAAAATTAAAGCTAATAAGTGCAGAAAAACATAAATTTGACCATAAATTTTATAAAATGAAAAAATAAAAAATTTTTTATTTACATTTCTTGAATTATGTGGTAAAATAATTAGGATACAGAAATAAGTAAGGATTTAGGTAATTCCTTCGTCGAACAAACAGTTCGGCACAAATTAGACAGGAGGGACACAAATGAGTAAAAAGTATGTTTATTTATTCAGCGAAGGCGATGCAAGCATGCGGAACCTTCTGGGCGGTAAAGGTGCAAACCTGGCAGAAATGACAAAGCTCGGTCTGCCGGTGCCCCAGGGCTTCACCATTTCAACAGAAGCCTGCACACAGTATTATGAAGACGGTAAGAAAATCAACGATGGCATTATGAACGAAATCATGGTTGCCATTACCAAAATGGAAGAGATTACCGGCAAAAAATTTGGTGATAAGGAAAATCCCTTGTTGGTATCAGTTCGTTCCGGCGCAAGAGCTTCTATGCCCGGTATGATGGATACTATTTTGAACCTGGGCTTAAATGAAGAAGTTGTTAATGTTTTGGCTGAAAAGTCTGGCAATCCCCGTTGGGCTTGAAACTGCTATCGTCGCTTTATTCAAATGTTCTCCGATGTTGTTATGGAAGTCGGCAAGAAATATTTTGAAGAACTGATTGACGAAATGAAAGAAGCCAAGGGCATCACACAGGATGTTGACCTGACTGCTGATGACTTAAAAGAACTGGCAACACAGTTTAAAGCTGAGTATAAAGCAAAAATAGGAACCGATTTCCCCACAGACCCGAAGGAACAGTTAATGGAAGCTGTTAAGGCTGTATTCCGTTCATGGGATAACCCCCGTGCCAATGTATACCGTCGTGACAACGACATTCCGTATTCCTGGGGTACTGCCGTTAATGTGCAGATGATGGCATTCGGTAACATGGGCGAAACCTCCGGTACCGGTGTTGCCTTCACTCGTGACCCGGCTACAGGTGAAAAGCACCTGATGGGTGAGTTCTTGATGAATGCACAGGGTGAAGATGTTGTTGCCGGCGTTCGTACACCGCAGAAGATTGACCAGTTAAAAGAGGTTATGCCGGCTGTGTATGATGAATTTATTGCTATTTGCAATAAGCTGGAAGACCACTATCGCGACATGCAGGATATGGAGTTTACCATTGAGGATAGAAAGCTTTACATGCTGCAGACCCGTAACGGTAAGAGAACCGCTAAGGCTGCTCTGAAGATTGCTTGTGACTTGGTGGATGAGGGCATGATTTCTGAGGAAAAGGCTGTTGCCATGATTGACCCCAGAAACTTAGATACCTTATTGCATCCCCAGTTTGATGCTGATGCTCTGAAAAAGACAGCACCTGTTGGTCGTGCACTGGCCGCTTCTCCCGGTGCTGCATGTGGTAAAATTGTGTTCACCGCTGAAGATGCAAAAGAATGGGCAGCTCGTGGCGAAAAAGTTGTTTTGGTTCGTCTGGAAACCTCTCCTGAAGATATCGAAGGCATGAAGGCAGCCCAGGGTATTTTAACCGTTCGTGGCGGTATGACCTCTCACGCAGCCGTTGTTGCTCGTGGTATGGGTACTTGCTGTGTATCCGGCTGCTCTGAAATTGCTATGGATGAAGATAACAAGAAGTTTGTTTTAGCTGGCAAAGAATATCATGAAGGCGATTGCCTGTCTTTAGACGGTTCTACCGGTTGCATCTATGATGGCTTAATCCCCACTGTTGATGCTTCTATCTCCGGTGAGTTCGGTCGCATTATGGCTTGGGCTGATAAATACAGAACCTTAAAGGTTAGAACCAATGCAGACACTCCGGCTGATGCTAAAAAAGCTCGTGAGCTGGGTGCAGAAGGTATTGGTCTTTGCCGTACCGAGCACATGTTCTTCGAAGGCGACAGAATTGACGCTTTCCGTGAAATGATTTGCTCTGACACAGTGGAAGAAAGAGAAAAGGCTCTGGATAAGATCCTGCCGGTACAGCAGGGCGACTTTGAAGCTTTGTATGAAGCTTTAGAGGGCAACCCGGTTACCATTCGTTTCCTGGATCCACCGCTGCATGAGTTTGTTCCCACCACAGAGGAAGACATCAAAAAGCTGGCTGATGCACAGGGTAAAACCGTTGAAACCATTAAGGCTATCATCGATTCCCTCCACGAGTTTAACCCCATGATGGGTCACCGTGGCTGCCGTTTAGCTGTTACTTATCCTGAAATTGCCAGAATGCAGACCAAAGCGGTTATCCGTGCGGCTATCAATGTACAGAAGAAGCATCCCGATTGGAAGGTTGCTCCTGAAATCATGATTCCGTTGGTTGGCGATGTGAAAGAGCTGAAGTTTGTTAAAAACATCGTTGTTGAAACTGCTGATGCCGAAATCGCAGCAGCATCAAGCAACCTCACCTATGAGGTTGGTACCATGATTGAAATCCCCAGAGCAGCACTCACCGCTGATGAAATTGCTGCTAATGCTGATTTCTTCTGCTTTGGTACAAACGACTTAACACAGATGGCATACGGTTTCTCCCGTGATGATGCCGGCAAGTTCTTAAATGCTTACTATGATACAAAGATTTTCGAGAACGACCCCTTTGCTAAGCTGGATCAGACAGGCGTTGGTAAGCTGATGGAAATGGCAATTCAGTTGGGCAAACCGGTTAATCCTCATCTGCATGTGGGCATTTGCGGCGAACACGGCGGCGATCCCACCAGCGTTGAATTCTGCCACAAGATTGGTCTTGACTATGTGTCTTGCTCACCCTTCCGCGTACCCATTGCGCGTTTGGCAGCAGCACAAGCAGCGATTAACGCAAAATAAAATATTTTCAAAATTACAAACGGGCTGTAGCAGAAGCTACAGCCCGTTTTTCATATTCATATATCAAATTTTAATTGGCCTGCAGCTTGCGGCGATAGGCAAGGGGAGAGGTGCCAATCATTTTCTTAAATATTTTGCAAAAGTGATTGGTGGAATTAAAGCCCACCGAAAGAGCAATTTGCGTAACATTTTTTGACTTGTCAGCAAGCAACTCGGCCGCTTTTTTAATGCGGTATTTATTAAGATATTCTGAGAAGGTAAAGCCCGTGTTTTCTTTAAACAACCGACTTAAGTAAGATGGATTCATATAAAAATGCTCGGCGGTTTTGCTCAAAGAGATGTCTTGAGCATATTGCTCGTTAAGGTAGGCCACCACCTCTAAAATCCGGTCTGATGTTACAGGGGGGATTGGCGGTGTATCGTCAATGGTTGCCTGCCGGCTCAAGCGCACCAAAAGCTCACCAAAGAGGCATTTGAGCATCATGGAGCTCTTTTGGGTTTCATATTCCTGGCTCAAGCTGTAAATGAGCTGTGTTATCGACTCTCGCCCCTGCAAATGATAGACCACCGAGGTTTTGGGCAAAAGGGAATAGGCCTCGGGCAGCTCTTGGAGAAAACGGGTGTCAACATAAAGCAAAATCCGCTTTCTTATAGGATTTTCTAAAGCTATGCTTTTGTGCAGGGTGTGGGGGGGCAGCACCAGCAAATCGCCGGCCGTCAGGGTGATGATGCGGTCATCTGTAAAATAAGCAATATCACCGCTGCAAAGGTAATAAAATTCATATATAGGGTGAAAATGGCGGTCTGTCGGTAAGCTGTCGCCGCTGTGAATTTCTGTAGCAAATAATGGATTGGAAGAAGCTGTTGTTTCCATAGCGTTGCCCCTTTTTTTAGAATATATCAATTTTCAAGGTCTATCTGTTCTTATTTTATCATAAAAAAGTAAAAAAAGGAATATAAAACTTGAAAAAAGTTAAGATTTCTATATAATTTAGTTAAATTTTGTTTTATTATACATAATAGAGTTGTTATTCTCTTCTAATTATGGTAAGATTAAAGAGAATTTGTAAGCTATAGGGCGCGTGGCGTAAGCCGACGCATTCTATAAAGAAATTTAATTTAAATTTTATAATGCAGGAGGACTTTATAATGGAAATTATTAAAAGCACAACAGCAAGAGAATTAGGCGAAGCTGCAGGCAAACTGGCTGCAGAAAAACTGCGTGCTGCTATTGCAGAAAAGGGCAGTGCACGCTTGATTTTATCCACTGGCGCATCTCAGTTTGAAACTTTAGAAACCTTGGTTAAAGAAGATGTTGACTGGTCTAAAGTTGAAATGTTCCACTTGGACGAGTATGTAGGTCTGCCTGATACCCATCCGGCAAGCTTCCGTAAATACTTAAAAGAGCGTTTTATCAACATTGTTAATCCTAAAAAGGCCTATTTGGTTGACGGTGAGCATCCCCAAGAATGCATCGCTTACTTAACTGAAGAAATTCAAAAAGCTCCCATCGATGTTGCTTTAATCGGTATCGGCGAAAATGCGCACATCGCATTTAACGATCCACCGGCAAATTTTGACACAAAAGAATCTTACATTGTTGTTAACTTAGATGAAAAATGCCGTATGCAGCAGGTTGGCGAAGGCTGGTTTGCCGGTTTTGAAGATGTACCGGCACAGGCTATCTCCATGACACCGTATCGCATTATGCAGAGCAAAGTTATTATCTCCGCTGTGCCCCATGCTGCAAAAGCAAATGCCATCAAATTGATGATGGAAAATGACACAACCAACATGGTTCCTGCAACCCTGTTAAAAACACATCCCGAAATGTATCTGTGTGTTGATGCTAATTCTGCAGGTGACACACTGTAAGAAATGAGTGGCGTTTATGGTTACCAAAATCAAAAACGGTAAACTTTTATTGCCAGAGTGCATAGATGAGGCGGCAAGCCTCTATTTTCAAAATGGCAAAATCACGGCCATCACCACAGAAGAACTGCCTTTTGACAAAGAAATGGATGCCAGTGGACAGTTTGTGTCCCCCGGCTTCATTGACATTCATGTGCACGGCGGTGGCGGTTACGACTTTATGGATGGCGGCACCGAGGCTATTGTCGGCGCAGCGGCCCTCCACTTAAAACACGGAACAACCACCATTTTGCCCACATCTTTAGCCTGCTCTCAAGAGGTTTTGCTTGAGTTTTTAGAAGACTTGCAAACGGTTATGGATGAAAAGCAATCAGAGGCTCGCATTTTAGGCACACACCTTGAAGGGCCTTACTTTGCTTTATCTCAAAGCGGTGCACAGCCACCGGAATATATCAAGGCGCCGACGCCAGAAGAATATGAGCCGATTATCCGAAAATATGGTCATATCATTAAGCGTTGGAGTTTTGCACCGGAACTTTCAGGCAGTGTAGAGTTTTGCAAGCGTTTGACCCAAAACGGCATTTTGCCCTCCATTGCACATACCGATGCACTTTTAGAGGATGTTGAGGCTGTTTATGAGGCAGGTTGCCGCATGGTGACACATCTTTATTCCGGTATGTCCACCATCACCCGTCGAGGCGGTTTTCGTCAGCTGGGCGTGATAGAATCGACTTATCTTTCAGACGATATGATTGCCGAGGTGATTGCCGATGGCTGCCATTTGCCGCCGCCATTACTTAAGCTGATTGTGAAGGTGCTGGGTTTAGAACGCATCTGCCTGGTGACAGACGCTATGCGTGGCGCCGGTATGCCTGATGGTGAAGAGTCTTTAATCGGCCGCAGAGGTGAAGGCATGGCTTGCATCATTGAAGATGGTGTTGCGAAACTTCTTGACCGTTCTGCCTTTGCCGGCAGTGTTGCCACAACGGACCGGTTGGTTCGCACCATGGTTTCAAAAGTTGGCTTATCTGTTTTTGAGGCAGTACGCCTGATGACCCAAAACCCGGCCAAAATACTGGTTAGGGATGATTTAGGCGTTTTAAAAGTTGGTGCCTGCGCCGATATTGTCATTTTTGATGATGATATTACAGTTTCTGCTGTGATTGCAGACGGCAAGGAAATTGCCATTTAAAAAGATTATAAAAGGCAGAACGATGCGTTACGCTTCGTTCTGCTTTTGGTGCTTTTGGTGTGAAAAGTATAAATATTTTTATATGAAAAATAAAAATACGGAGGTTGGCAATGAACAATCTTAAAGCTGGCTTTAGCCGTGGTAACATCAATCCGCCTATGGGTATTCCCATCAGAGGATATTTTAAACCCCGTTTTGCTGAAGCAATTTTAGATGATCTTGAAGTGAATGCTCTTGCGCTGCAGCTTGGTGATGTAACAACTCTTCTCATCACTGTTGACCACTGCGGCCTTGAACAGACAATTACAGATGCATTCAGAAAGGCTGCCAGCGAAGCTTCAGGCGTTCCGGCAGATAACATCCTTATTTCTGCTACCCATACACACACAGCGCCAGAAATTGAGCTTGAGTCTGAGAATGAGCTTATAAGAGAATATACAACCTTTGTCCAGCGCCGCATTGCTGATGTGGCAAAATTTGCGGTTAGCGACCTTAAGGATGCCAAGATGGGCTTTGGCTCCGGCAAAGCTCCCAATGTGGCCTTCATCCGTCGCTATCGAATGAAAGACGGTTCCGTGGCTACAAACCCCGGTGTTAACAACCCCAACATTGTTCATCCAATTGGCGATATTGATGACAGCGTTAATGTTTTGCGGTTCGACCGTGAGGGTGCCGATACCATTGTTTTTGTTAACTTTGGCAATCACCCGGATGTTGTGGGCGGCAGCAAAATCTCTGCCGACTGGCCCGGCCTTTTAAGAAAAGATGTTGAAAAAATCCTCGATGGCACTAAGTGCATTTTCTTTAACGGTGCTCAGGGCGATGTTAACCATGTTAATGTGCATCCTAAAGCGGGTGACTTTAACAACATGTTTAACGATTTTGACGATGTTTCAAGAGGCTATGCCCATGCTGAATATGTAGCGCGCGTTGTATTAGGTGGCGTTTTGCAGGCTTTTGACAAGGTGCATTATATTGAAGTGGATAAGCTCATCAGCAAGCAGGAAGTTATTGATGTGCCTTCCAACAAGCCCGACCCCAAGGATATGCCGGAGGCACACCGCATTCACGAACTACACGAGGCAGGCCGAGACAATGAGATTCCCTATGAGGGCATGATGCTGACAACCGTTGTTGCAGAAGCCCGCAGAATGGTGAACCTTGAAAATGCCCCTGACGCCTTTGGTATGCGCCTTTCAGCCGTTGTCATTGGTCCGGTTGCGATCATCGGTATTCCCGGTGAGCCTTTTGCCGGCATTGGCAGGGGATTAAAAGAAACGGCTGGTTATGACATGATTCTTCCTTGCTGCCTCACAAACGGCAGTCAAGGCTATTTCCCCATGCAAGATTCGTATAATGAAGGCGGCTACGAGGCAAGAAGCTCAAAGTTTAAGGCAGGCGTTGCTGAATTCATCATTTCTGAAGGACAAAAACTTTTAACAAGTCTTAAATAACATATTGATTTTAAGCCGAAAGCGCTGTGGTAATTACTTTATCACAGCGCTTTTTTCTGTCCGGCTTTAAAGAGAAAGTAAAAAAACCATCCTCATAATTTTGGTGATGACAGCATTTTGCCAAAATATTTTTG
This sequence comes from Clostridia bacterium, assembly GCA_045590535.1. Taxonomy (GTDB): domain Bacteria; phylum Bacillota; class Clostridia; order UBA1381; family UBA9506; genus UMGS755. The sequence goes on along the minus strand of JAZNRE010000016.1, from coordinate 35,941 downwards.
GTTAAATGTGTATTTTATGCAAAAAAATAGGTTATTTTAAAAAGAACTTTACAATATTTTTTGTATTTTATATAATTTTAAACTATGGGGGAGGTAATTTATATGGATGTTATAGATTATCAGATTTTAGAGTGTTTAAAGGCAAATTCAAGAGAAAATGCAACCAACATTGGAGCAAAAATCAATTTGTCCACCTCGGCCGTTATAGAACGGATTAAAAAGCTTGAAAATTCAGGCGTCATTGAGGGCTACACAACACTTATCAATCAGAGTGCCTTAGGCAGAGAGCTTATGGCGTTTATTTATGTGAGCCTTGAGCACCCTAAATTTAATGAGGGGTTTGTGAAAAGGGTCAAGGAAAATCATTTTATAACCGAGTGCCACTATATTGCCGGTGATTTTGATTTTATTTTAAAAGTGGTTACAAAATCGGGCAAACCTTTAGAGGAAATTTTGAATTATATTAAATCCACAAAGGGTGTATCGCTCACGCGGACATCGGTTGTGCTTTCAACAAACAAATGTGAATTGTGTTTGTTGCCTGAAAATGAAAACATGTAATTTTGAACTGTTTTGCAGTAAAAGGAGTATTTAGCTTTATGGAAATAATCGATAAAATCAACGGGGTCATTTGGGGTCCTGTCATGCTCACGCTTTTAATAGGAACTGGTGTTTTTCTTTCTGCTAAAATGGGTTTTTTGCAGTTTGGAAAGTTTGGTTACATGTTAAAAAAGACAATTTTGGGTGTTTTTTCAAAGGAGCACCATGCAAAAGATACCTCCGGTGTGAGTCCTTTTCAAGCGGTGGCAACGGCTATGGCCGGCACCATTGGAACGGGCAGCATTGCAGGTCTTGCCACAGCCATTGTGTCTGGTGGTCCTGGTGCTGTGTTCTGGATGTGGATTAGTGCCTTGCTCGGCATGATAACAAAATATTCAGAAATTGTGCTTTCATTAAAATATAGAGAGAAAAACGAAAAAGGCGAATGGGTCGGCGGACCTATGTATTACATAAAAAATGGTCTTAACTTAAAATGGCTTGCAGCAATTTTTGCCGTTCTTGCCATGGCTGCCTGTCTTGGCATTGGCAATACAACACAGTCCAATTCCATTGCCGTTGCGCTGGAGAGCACAGCAGGTGTTGCGCCGTGGATTACAGGTGTTGTGTTAACGACTATTGCGGCAGCGGTTATTTTGGGTGGCATGCGCAGAATTGCTTCTGTTAATGAAAAACTGGTGCCCTTTATGGCGGTTTTTTATGTTGTATGTTCACTTATTGCACTGGTTATCAATTTTGATAAAATCCCCGGAGCTTTTGCTCTCATTTTTAAAGAGGCATTTAATTTTAAGGCTGCCGCAGGCGGTAGCGCCGGTTATGGCATTATGCTTGCCATGCATTATGGCTTTTCACGGGGCGTCTTTTCCAATGAGGCCGGTCTTGGCAGTGCACCCATTGCCCATGCTGCCTCCAGCACAAAAGATCCGGCGCGTCAAGGCCTTTGGGGCATGTTTGAAGTGTTTTTTACAACGATTGTGATTTGCACGCTGTCAGCGTTGGTTATTTTAACCAGCGGCATTTGGAGTGAGGGCAATTTCCAGGGTGCTGCTTTGAGCATTGCATCTTTTAATTCCATCATTCCCGGTGTTGGTGGCGCTATAGTTACCTTATCCACCATCTTTTTTGCTCTGTCTACCATCTTGGGCTGGGCCTATTATGGAGAGGTGTGTGCTGGATTTTTGACCAACAAATCCAAAACAGCCGTTCTGTTTTACCGATGTGTTTATGTTTTGGTTGTGTTTGTTGGTGCCGTGGGCAACTTGGATGTCATTTGGGGCATTTCAGAGGCCTTAAACGGCTTAATGGCCATTCCAAACTTAATTGGTATATTAGGGCTTTATAAAGTGGTGAAAACCGCCACAAAAGAACACTTCGGGAAATAATTTAAAACGAAATGGATAGTAACCTAAAAGTGAAACCTACATGGAAAAAGGCAACTTATAAGTTGTCTTTTTCTGCTTTTTATAGTATAATTAGGGTATATATAAATTTGTTTAACAGTCAGGTGATTCAAGTGGCAAACTTTAAAACCAATGTAATGCGAAATCTTGAAACTAATAAAATTGAATACGCTTTATATACCTACGAAAGCAACGGGGATTTTGATGGTTGCTCGGTGGCAGAGAAAATAGGCAAAAATCCTGCACAAGTGTTTAAAACCCTAGTCACCACCAGCCCTTCAAAAAAATATTATGTGTTTGTTATTCCCGTTGTAAATGAGCTCGATTTAAAAGCCTGTGCTGCAGCGGTGGGTGAAAAATCCGTTGAAATGATACCGGTTAAGGACATTAACAAGGTCACCGGTTACATTCGGGGCGGTTGTTCTCCAATCGGCATGAAAAAGCAGTATACAACGGTTATAGATGTGTCTTGTAAAGACTTTGAAACCATTGTGTTCAGCGCTGGAAAAATAGGCTATCAGGTGGAAATCTCGCCCCAAAAGCTCATTGACCTTGTTGGCGCAACGGTGAGCAAAATCGTGCGGTAATGGTTTGGGGTTTTAAAATATGAGGAGGTAAATTTATGAAAGATTTTACATACTATGCGCCGACTAAGGTGATTTTTGGAAAAGATAAGCACAAAGATGTGGGCACCATTATTAAAGAGTATGGCTATGACAACATTATGCTGCAATACGGTCAGGGCAGCATTAAAAAATCCGGACTCTATGATGAGGTGATGACCTCACTTGCCGAAAAAGGCATAAAAGTTTTGGAAATGGGCGGTGTAGAGCCAAACCCCAAGCTTTCGTTTGTACGCGAGGCGGTGAAGGCAGCCAAAGAAAACAAGGTGCAAATGATACTTGCCGTGGGTGGCGGAAGTGTACTTGATTCTTCGAAATATACCGCTGCAGGTGCCTGTGCTGATTGCGACCCATGGGACTTTCCCACAGGTAAGGCCAAGGTGGCAAACGCTTTGCCCGTGGGTTGTATTTTAACCATTGCCGCCGCCGGCAGTGAGATGAGTTCATCAGCGGTTATCAGCAACACGGAGCTGAACATGAAGCGGGGCTTTAACAGCGAATTTAACCGGTGCAAGTTTGCCATTATGAATCCGGAGCTTACCCATTCTGTGAGCGCCTATCAGACTGCCTGCGGTGTGGTTGACATTATGGCACACACCATGGAACGCTATTTCAGACCCTGCGAGCCCACAGACCTTACTGACAGAATTGCCGAAAGTGTTTTAAAATCCACCATTGCAGCGGGAACAACTCTTATGGAAAATCCTCAGGATTATAACGCCCGTGCCAATATGATGTGGGCATCCAGCCTTTCACACAACGACCTTACCGGCTGCGGCCGTGAAAATGCGCTGCCGGTGCATCAGTTAGAGCATGCCTTAAGCGGTGAATATGATGAAATTGCCCACGGTGCAGGGCTTGCGGTTCTTTTTCCTGCATGGGCAAAATATATTTACAAACACAATATTCCGCGCTTTGCGCAGTTTGCCCGCCAAGTGTGGGAATGCACCGAAACCGATGATGAGGCGGCCGCTTTAGCAGGCATCAGCAAAATGGCGGACTATTTTAAGTCCATCGGCATGCCCACCTGTCTTGCCGATTTTGGTCTTGATGCAGGCTGCATAGAAAGGCTTGCAGAGCTTTGCACCTTCGGCAAACAGAGAACGGTTAAAAGTTATATAGATATGGACTTTGAAGTGATAAAAGAGATATTTGAAATGTGCATGTAATTGATGTTCTAAAAATTACTTATTAAAGGATGAGATAGAAATGAAAAAAACAGTTACATTTTCACTTGGTGTTCTTTTAGTGATTACCTTGTGCTTTAGTCTTTCAGGCTGCGTGCAATCGGCCACCGAGGCAGATGTGTGGAGCGAGGCTATCTATACAGAAGATGCTGAATTTGGCGAGGGTGCCAAAACCGTTATGGTGGAAGTGATTGCCGAAGATAAATCCGTCACCTTCACCATTCACTCTGATGAAAAAATTCTGGGGGATGCTTTGGTGGCGCACGACTTGATTGAGGGCGAGCAGGGCGCCTACGGTCTTTATGTTAAAAAGGTGAACGGCATCACAGCCGATTATGACTTAAACCAATGCTATTGGGGTTTTAACAAAAACGGAGAGAGCATGATGACCGGCGTGGATGGCGCTGAATTTCATGATGGCGAGCACTATGAACTCGTCTACACAAAGTAATTCATGCATGAAATTAAGACATTGAAAAAGAGGTAGAACCGGTTCATGAAGAAAAACAACACCATGTCAAAAACAAGAGCAAGATATTTTTTAAGACTATTTGGCAGAATCATTATTTTGCTGATTGGTATTTGGATTTACATATTTGACAAAGAACATTTTAATGTTGCAGAAGGGTGGCATTTTTTTCAATCCTTTTCACTGCTGCATTTGCTATGGGGCATATGGCTGTGGGACATGATTTTGCAGCTCATTCCAGTGAAAGCTCATGTTTCCATAGGCTCGCAAAAGGTTTTTGAGTCCCTTTTCAGACCCATTAAAGAGAAGATAAATTATAATAATTTAAAGCAATACATAAAAGATACAACGGCGTCGGCCTATAAGGTCATGGTGATATGGATTGTGCTGACAGTTGTTCTTAGTATATTGCATTTAACAGGCATTATCGACACGGGACTCATGATTCTCATTTCAATATTCTTTTATGTTTGCGATTTGATTTGCGTTTTAATTTGGTGCCCCTTTCGGCTCATTATGAAAAACAAATGTTGCACCACCTGCCGAATTTTCAATTGGGACCATTTGATGATGTTTTTGCCCATTGTTGCGGTAAACAGCTTTTATTCATGGTCTTTAGTTGTGTTTTCGTTTATCATTTGGCTTATCTGGGAAATGTGTGTGTTTACCTATCCCGAGCGATTTTGGGAGAACAGCAACATGGCCTTAAAGTGTTCAGAATGTACTGACAAACTCTGTACGCAATATTGCAGAAAGTTGAGAAAACAGGGATAATAAAAAATTTTTAAAAATACAGAACAAATGTTTGATTTTTGCGAATTTTTGTGTTATTATTAACATATATGGATTATGTGTTGTTGAAAAAACAACGAAAGGAAATGGATATGGCAAAAAGAACAAATCGTGAAAATGAAATATTAGAATTTATCAATGAGCAAGTGCGCCTGAAAGGGTATCCCCCTTCCATTCGTGAAATTTGCACAGCGGTGGGGCTTAGTTCGCCTTCAACGGTGCATACCTATCTGAAAAAGCTGGAAGATAAGGGCCTTTTGGTTAAAGATGGCTCGAAAACCCGTGCCATCCGCCTGGTAGAAACCGAGGCAGAGCGCATGGCAGAGCCCATTGCCGAATATCTCTCGGTTCCGGTTGTGGGCAGCGTGGCAGCCGGACAGCCTATTTTAGCCCAAGAGAATGTGACCGACACCTTTCCGCTTCCCATGGTTTTTGCCCATAACAAGAATGTGTTCATGTTAAAGGTTAAGGGCGACAGCATGATTGAGGCGGGCATTTTAAGCGGGGACTATGTGATTGTGGAGCAGCAGGAAACGGCCCGCAATGGTGACATTGTTGTTGCGCTTTTGGATGATTCGGCCACGGTTAAAACCTTTTACCGTGAAAATGATTACATTAGATTGCAACCGGAAAATGAGGCCTTATCACCCATTTTGGTGCGTGATGTTAAAATTTTAGGCAAAGTTACCGGCGTATTCAGAATTTACTAGGAGGTTGTTCCTTTGGAAACAGTAAAACAACTTGCAGAAGAGATTTTTGATGAAATTGTGGGCATTCGTCGTGCAATTCATCGGCATCCCGAACTGGGCTTTGATGAACACAAGACGGCAGATTTGATTTGCTCTTATTTAGAAAAATGGGGCATCCCTTTTAAGCGAAACGTAGCCCAAACCGGCGTTGTGGGTTTAATTGAGGTAGACTCAAAAGTTAAAACGCTGCTTTTGCGTGCCGACATGGATGCTTTGCCTGTGCAGGAAGAAACCGATTGTGAGTTTAAATCGCAAATTGACGGATGTATGCATGCTTGCGGTCATGATTCGCATGTGGCAATCGTACTGGGTGTGGCGGCAATTTTAATGAAACTGCGGGATCAGCTTTCTTGCAATGTGAAACTGGTGTTTCAACCGGCTGAAGAAACAGACGGTGGCGCTAAGCCGATGATTGCCGAGGGGGTTATGGAAAATCCTCATGTGGATGCTGCAATTGCCGGCCATGTGACAAACGATGTGCCGGTGGGCAAGGTTTTGATTAAATATGGCGAGATGATGGCATCGCCGGATGATTTTAACATGACCATTCACGGCAAAGGCGGCCATGGGGCATATCCCCACAAGTGCATTGACCCCATCTCAATCGGCGTTCAGATTTTAAATGCCTGGAATGCCTTGTCGGCTCGCTACACAACCCCCATAGAAAAGCATCTTATTTCGGTTAATAAGTTTCAGGCAGGCACTTGCTATAATGTCATCCCCGATGATGCTTACATCAGCGGTACTGTTCGGGCGTTTAATGAAGAAATCCGGCAGCAGCTTGCAAAACGGATGCAGGAGATTGCCGAGCAAATTGCAGGCGCCTTTGGTGCAGAATGTGAATTTGACTATAATTTTCGCTATCCGCCCATGGTGAATGACCAAAAAATGACACAGGCCATGCAAAAAACAGCTGAAACCATTTTAGGCAAAGAAAATGTGGTGGAGGGCACCATGCCATCTATGGGTGGTGAGGACTTTTCTTATTTTGGAGAAATGGTTCCTGCTACCTATGTTTATTATGGCAGCGGTAATGAAGCAATTGGTGCGGTTATGCCTTGGCACAGCGCAAACTTCATCATTGATGAGGATGCGATTAAAACCGGCGTGATGGTGATGAGCCAATTTGCTTTGGATTTTGGAAAAAGTGAGTAAAGCATTTTAAAACAGATTCTGTGACAGGAGGACATATGGAAAAGAGAAAAAAAGGTTTGATTCGTCGGTTTTTGCCGTATTTCAAGCCGTATAAATGGATTTTAATATTTGATTTGTTTTGTGCCTCTTTGACCACAATTTGCGAGCTTGTGTTGCCCCTTTTGGTCCGCATGATTACCGGTCGCGCCACAGAAGCACCCGAAACTCTAACCTTAGAGCTTGTTCTCACGGTTGGAATGTTTTACCTTGCCCTGCGGGTGATTGACACCCTGGCCAGCTACTTTATGGCCGATGTGGGTCATGTGATGGGCGCACGGATTGAAACCGACATGCGAAAGGATTTGTTTAATCATTTATCCAAGCTTTCTTTTTCTTTTTATGACAACACCAAAATCGGCACGCTTATGTCCCGCATAACAAGTGATTTATTTGATATAACTGAATTTGCGCACCATTGTCCGGAAGAGTTTTTCATCTCTGCCATTAAGATTGTTGCAGCCTTCTGCATTTTAAGCACGGTCAATGTGTGGCTCACGCTGATTATTTTTTCATTCTTGCCGTTTTTGTTTTTCGTTTCGTTTTTCCTAAATCGTCGCATGCGCAAAACCTTCAGAGAATCCCGTGTGCAGGTGGGCGAACTCAACTCGCAGGTTGAAGACAGCCTGCTGGGCATTCGTGTGGTGAAGTCCTTTGCCAATGAGGCGGTTGAAAATGCGAAATTTAAAAAGGGTAATAACAAATTTTTAAGCATTAAGCGGTTAAATTATAAATACATGGCGCAGTTCCAGAGCAGCACCCGTTCTTTTGACGGCATTATGTATGTGGCGGTGCTGGTTTCCGGTTCCATATTTATGATTAACGGCCACATTGCGCCGGCTGACCTTGTGGCTTATCTTTTGTATGTTAACACGCTGCTGACCTCCATTCGTCGCATTGTGGAATTTATGGAGCAGTTTCAGCGGGGTCTTACGGGCATTGAGAGATTCTGCGAGGTTATGGATGAGCCGGTGCAGATTCAGGACAAAGAAGAGGCTTATCCCTTGCCGTCAGCACAGGGTGCCATTACATTTTCGAATGTATCTTTTCGCTATGCCGATGATTTAGAAAATGTGTTAACAGACATCAATCTCTCCATCGCTCCGGGCGAAAGCGTGGCGTTGGTTGGTCCTTCAGGCGGCGGAAAAACCACCTTGTGCAGCCTTTTGCCCCGGTTTTATGACATAACAACAGGCAGCATCACCATTGACGGTCACAACATTGCCGATGTCACCTTAGAGTCTTTGCGGTCGCAAATTGGTGTGGTGCAGCAGGATATTTATATGTTCTCCGGCACGGTGTTTGAAAACATTGAATATGGAAGGCCCGGTGCGGATATAGAAGATGTTATAGAAGCGGCAAAAATGGCCGGAGCCCATGACTTTATTATGCAATTGCCTGATGGATATGATACCTATGTGGGTGAGAGGGGCGTTAAGCTTTCGGGCGGACAAAAACAGCGGCTTGGCATTGCTCGTGTCTTCCTGAAAAACCCGCCTATTTTGATTTTAGATGAGGCCACCTCGGCCCTTGATAACGAAAGCGAACGGCTGGTTCAGAAATCCTTGGAAAATCTTGCAAAGGGCCGAACCACCTTCACCATTGCTCACAGACTTTCCACCATTCGCAATGCACAGCTTATTTTGGTGCTCACCGATCAGGGTATTGTAGAGCAGGGTAACCATGAAAGCCTCATGGCAAAGCAGGGCCTATACTATTCTTTGTATCAAGCGGCTATGGAAAGTAGCGAAGAGTAAAACTATCACATAAAAAAGGGACTGCGTTTGCAGTCCCTTTTCCTGTTTGTGTTAACGAATACCACGGGCTATGCCCGTGGTTCCAAAAAGCTTTTAGCTTTGCCTATAAAAGCCTTCTCCTTGAGGAGAAGGTGGACGACGAAGTCGCTTGGATGAGGTGTAGGATTTCGTAGAAATCCGTTAAATTATAAAAAACTTCATGACGCACCTCATCAGTCACCTAACGGCGACAGCTTCCCCTCAAAGGGAAGCCTTAAGAACCGTCTTGGCGGTAGTTGTGCAACATATGCAGTTGTAAGAGTTTTCAGTGCGCCTTAAGGCGCCGCCAACAAAATAGCCTTATAGGCTTAGTGCATGCCACCGGTTTTACCGGTGGTCATGACTCAATATTACATTTTATAGCGTGTGCCTTGCTTCATGCTGTCCATATAATCCATTGACATGCCAGTGCCTTTGGCAACACAGCGCACCGCATCTTCAGCAATGAAAACTTCCAGGCCGGTTTCCCGGGCAATGAGCTTATCAAGACCGTAAATCAGACTGCCACCGCCGGTGAGCAAAATGCCGCCGGTGCTGATATCACCAATGAGTTCGGGCGGTGTTTTTTCCAAAACAGAGCGAACGGCTTCCACAATCTGTGTGGCGCATTCTTCCAAGGCTTCCAGCATTTCTTCTGAGTCAATGGTAATCACCTTAGGCAGACCGGTAATCAAGCAGCGACCCTTAACTTCCATAGCCAAGGGAACCGGGCGGGGATATACGCCACCGATGGTGATTTTCAATTCTTCTGCCGTGCGGTCGCCAATCATCATGTTGTGTTTTTTGCGAATGTATTTCACAATAGCTTCGTCAAATTTATCGCCGGCCACCTTTAAAGAATTGCTCACAACAATCTCACCCAGGGAAATAACAGCCACATCAGCGGTGCCACCGCCAATGTCCACAATCATATGGCCGTAGGGCTTTGAAATGTCAAGGCCTGCACCAATGGCGGCAGCCAAAGGCTCTTCAATGATAAAAGCTTTGCTAGCGCCAGCCTGAATAGCGGCGTCGTTAACGGCCTTTTCTTCAACCTCGGTTACTTGGCTGGGTACACAAATCATAACACGGGGTTTAAAGAAACGATTTTTGCAAACTTTTCGCAAGAAATAGCGAATCATTTTTTGTGTGGAGTCATAATCCGAGATAACACCGTCTTTTAAGGGTCGGATTGCCACAATGTTACCCGGTGTTCTGCCAATCATCTCCTGCGCCTCTCTGCCAACTTTGAGCACTCTGCCGGTGTTGGTGTCGATAGCCACAACGCTGGGTTCTTTCAACACAACGCCTTTTCCTTTCACATAGACCAAAATGGTAGCGGTTCCCAAATCAATGCCAATGTCTTGTCCGAATTTAAACAACAGTATCCCTCCCAAATTCATATTTATCTTGTATGATTTAAAAAATTTCATTCAAATTTTATTTTTGTCCTGAGTTTCGACCAGCAGGACAAACGCTCATGCATAGGCCGCAAACAACACCACGCCCTATTTTTTGATAGGCTCTTTTCATGTGCTCGCTGCAGGCGGTGCGGTCTAAGATGTCGTTACCGCCTTCTTTAAACGATTTTCCCGATATGGCCATGGCAGGGCATGCCTTCACACAAGCCTGACAGTTTGCACAGGGATTGTTATCTGAAGGGGCTTTAAAGCCTGCAGAAAGGTCCGCATCGGTTAAAACCGTTGCCAGTCGCACACGGGGACCATATTGGTCCGAGAGGAAAAGAGCGTTGCGACCAATGGTGCCTAGGCCTGCGGAAACGGCAGCTTCTTTATGAGAAAACAATCCACTAAAGCCGTTAATGCTCTGCGAGGCGGGCACGCAAACATAGCGGTAGCCGTGATTTTGCAACAAGAGCCCCACAGAAAGAGTCAACCGATCTAAATAGGCGTTGACGGTTCTGTAGTGGTGGAAATATGTATGCGTTGGTGCGGTTTTTATGGTATCAATTACCGCATCGGATAAAGGCAACACCAAGGAAACAGCGTGATTAAGTGAGGCATATTCCTCCGGCGGTGTAACAGCCGAAAAGCCCACTTCAGAAACGCCTTGGGATGCTAAAAATTCTTTCAGTTTACTAACCATTGTCTTTTCCAAAAGCAATCAATTCCTCCGCTTGCTTTAATGTGGTAGCGGTTACGGTCTCGCCACTGATGATCCGTGCCAGTTCCTGCACACGCTCGGCGTGGTTAAGGGGAACAACCTCGGTTTTTGTGTGACCGTCTACCGTGTCTTTTTTTATTAAAAAGTGTGTATCCGCCATGGCGGCAATCTGCGCCAGGTGTGTAACACAAAGAACCTGTTTGTTAGCAGCAAGGCTCTTTAACTTACGACCAATTTTTTGTGCAGCAATACCGCTGACGCCGGCATCGATTTCGTCAAAAATCAAGGTGTCGGTGCTGTCGCCATCGGTTAAAACAGACTTAATAGCCAGCATAATGCGGGACAATTCACCGCCGGAAACAATCTTAGCCAGCGGACGCAGTTCGTCGCCGGTGTTGGTGGTAATCATAAAGTTGATTTCTTCTGCTCCAAAGCGAGAGAGAGGTATGGTCGTTAGCTCAATGCGAAAATCAGCATCGGGCATGTTTAAAAAGTGAAGCGTTTCTGTAATAGCGGCTTCAACCGCAGGGATGGCACTTTGGCGCAGAGCAGTGACTTGTGCGGCACATTGGGCAGCTTTCTCTTCTGCATCTTTGAGTAACTGCGCCATTTGTTCTTTTTGTGCTTCCATTGTCTGCAGGGCGGTTAGCTCCTCCTGACAGGCGTCAGCGTGGGCCAGCACCTCAGCAACAGTTTTGCCGTACTTTCTTTTTAGGCGATATATCAAATCCAAACGGGCCTCGATTTCATCAATGGGCAGATCCTCATCGGATAATCGGTCAAAATAATGGCGAAGCGCTTTTGAAACCTCTTCCGTTTCATTCAAAATGGAAAAAAGTGCATCGCTCAAAGGCGCTAGCTCAGCGTCTAATTCGGCAGCCAACTCTAAAGATTCAGAGGCAACAGCCAAAGCCTGACGGGCATCTAGGCCTTCCACGCCGTCACACAGAACGGATATGGCTTGTCCCACGCTTTTTTCAAGCTGTCTGCGGTGGTTGATAACATCGCGGCGTCTTTTTAGGTCTTCCTCTTCATTCGGGTCTAAATCGGCACTTCGAATCTCGTCAACCTCAAAGGAGAGCATATCAATTTTGCGCAGGCGCTCGGCTTCGTTCATATCCATAGAAAGAGCCTGCTTAGAAAGAGCGCGCCAATTCTGATACGCTTCGGTGTAAGCAGAAAGGGCAGCCTTGCCCTCGTCCTTTAAAAAACTGTCTAAAAAGTGGATGTGCTCACCGGGATTGAGCAGAGCCTGGTTATCGAGCTGACCATGGATGTTCACTAAAAGCTGGCCTATAGTTTTGAGTTCAGAGAGGGTAGCCGGACGACCACCAATGCGGCAAATGTTCTTGCCGTCACGAAGGAGTTGCCGTGAAATCAAAAGGGCTCCGTCCTCTTCGATTTCAGCACCGAGCTCGGTTAAATATCCCCGCAGCTCGTGGTTATCCACATAAAACAAACCGCTGACCTCGGCTCTGTCGGCGCCGTGGCGAATCAGTTCACGGTTAGCGCGTTCCCCTAAAAGAAGGTTGATAGAGCTGATTAAAATCGATTTGCCGGCGCCGGTTTCACCGGACAGTACATTCAAACCGTTTTTAAATTCAATTTCAACATCATCCAGCAAAGCAATATTTCGAATGTGCAGAGAAAACAGCATGGATAATCCTCCTAACAGTGCAGTTGGTCAGTCAAGAGAAGCCTTACAGCAGTGCTTTAATCCTTCCTGTTAATTGCATGGCTGCTGCTTCATCTTTGGTTACGCAGAAAATGGTATCATCACCGGCCAGAGTGCCGATGATTTCTTTCATTGAAAGAGCATCTAAAACAGCGGCTGCAGCCTGGGCCATGCCAGCGTGGGTTTTAATCACCACAATGTTTTGCGCAAAATTCACATTAAAAACAGAACGGGACAAAATGAGAAGCTGGCGGTTGGGTGCCGAAGCCGATGCTTTGGGCTGGGCGTATTTATACACGCCGCCCTCGCCGGGGATTTTGGTCAGCTTCAGTTCTTTGATATCACGGGAGACAGTAGCCTGCGTCACCTGAAAACCGCTGTTGCGCAGACGGTTTGCCAAATCCTCCTGTGTGACAATTTCCTGATGTGCAATTAAATCTAAAATAGCAGCATGTCTCTTTTGTTTCATGACTTATCTTTCCTTTCCCAGCAGTTTGTGTTGCAAAACGCTGTAAAAACGACTGTCCTTAATTTTAACCAGTTGCGCAGTATATTCCGAACGCTTCAGGGTTAAAACATCGCCTTCGGAGAAGGGGACACCTCTTTGACCGTCGCTGCTGATGACAGCGGAACGGGGGTTTTTATTGTTAATTGTCATGGTGATTTCCACCTGGTCGGGCACCACCACGGTTTTTGCATAGAGCTTGTGTGGGCAAATGGGAGTGATAACAAAGCTTTTAACTGCCGGGTCTAAAATAGGTCCTCCTGCCGACATGGAATAGGCGGTAGAGCCGGTGGGTGTGGCAACAATCATACCATCGGCTTTATAGTTATCAATAAATTCGCCATTTACATATAAATTAAGATAAATCAGCCTTGAACTGTGGCTACGGCTGACGACAATATCGTTGAGCGCATCAAAAGTTTGTGTTTCGCCCGTAGCGCACTCTAACTGGGCACGGAGCATCATTCGGTTTTCAATCGTGAACTCACCGGCCGAAAGTTTTGCAAGGCTTTCTTTAATTTCGTGCTTTTCAATTTCGGCTAAAAAACCCAAATGTCCCAAATTGATACCCAAAACGGGGCGTTGATAAACAGCCGCTTCCCGTGCAGCCCCTAAAAGTGTGCCGTCACCGCCCAAAGCAATGACTAAATCAACATTTTCATACATCGTGTCACGGGGTAGAGGCTTTGCTAAACCGTCGACAGAGGAGGCATACGCCTCGCTGACAAACAGCGGTCGGTCCTTTAAGCAGGATAGAACCTGTTTGGTATAGAAAAAATCGGGGTCGCGCTTGGGATTTGGTATGACCAATGTTCGATTCATAAATATCATCCTCACGATTGACAGAGAAATTTACATTTTTATTCATTTTAAAGTATATCACATGCAATCCTTTTTTGTCAACCGAAAAGAAAAGCAATATAATTAGGAAACAATAGAAAAGGCGCAAGTTTATATGGGCGATGTTTTTTATAAAAATGATTGCATAAAATAATTATTTTCTTTGACCTTTTGCATAAAAAGTGGTAGAATAAATATGTATGGAATTTTATTACATGATAGTAGCGTTTAAGGAGGAAAAAGAATAATTGAAAACTGAAAAAAGAATTTTTGTTGCATTTTTTCTGAATCTTATATTCTCGATATTCGAGTTTATTGGCGGCGCCGTTACCGGTAGTGTGGCCATTGTTTCAGATGCAGTGCATGACATAGGTGATGCAATAAGCATAGGTTGTTCGTGCTTTTTAGAGCACAAAAGCAAAAAACAACCTGACGATATATATACATATGGATATATGCGATTTTCAGTTGCAGGGAGTTTAATTACCACGGTGATTTTACTTTTGGGTTCAATTATGGTTATCTATAATGCTGTTGTCAGAATTTTTAACCCGGTTGAAATCCATTATGATGAAATGATTATTTTTGCTGTGATAGGTGCTCTTGTTAACTTTTTTGCTGCCCTGTTTACAAAAGATGGCGAATCGCTCAATCAAAAAGCCGTTAATCTTCACATGCTTGAGGATGTTCTTGGCTGGATTGCGGTTTTAATTGGTGCGGTTGTTATGCGCTTTACCGATTTTGCCATTATTGACCCCATCTTATCAATATTGGTTTCGGTGTTCATTCTCATCCGTGCTGCTAAGAATTTTAAGCAGATTGAAAATCTTTTTCTTGAAAAAATTCCTGCAGGCATTAAAATGGAGGAATTAAAAAAACATGTTTGCGAAATTGAAGGTGTTTTCGATGTGCATCATGTTCATGTTTGGAGCATAGACGGAAGCAGCAATTATGCGACTATGCATGTTGTAACCGACTGTCAAAGCCGTGAAATGAAAGAAGAAATAAGAAGAGAACTGAAAGAGTTCAACATCGGTCATGTTACTTTAGAATTTGAAAATATAAACGAACAATGTGAGAGTGAACATTGTCATGTTGAACAGGCGGAAGGTTGTGGACATCACCATCACCACCATTGATTTTTTGTTTTGATATGATGCAGAGAATCTATCTTTTGCGAGAAAAGGGGTATTTTTGTGAATTTTAATTTTTTAAAGGAAGAACTTGATAAGCTTGTTTCAGAGGGAATAACCCCCGGTGCTGATTGTTCGGTGCATATCGACCACAAAGAAGCGTTTCGGTATTTTGCCGGCGCAAAGGATATTGAAGAAAACAGAAAACTTGCCGGTGATGAGCTTTATATCATTTTTTCTATGACGAAAATGCTGACCTGTGTCAGCGCATTGCAGCTTTATGAAAAAGATGTATTTCAACTTGATGATCCTTTGGCAAAGTATATGGACGAATTTAAAGAAATGCACATGTATTCCGATGCAGAAATCGTTGGCGATGCGGGTGTTACAACAGGGCAGATATTGGATGTGTTCACAAACAACGGCACAGTATCCAAGACGCAAAATCCCATAACCATTCGGCAATTGTTTTCCATGACGGCAGGTTTTGACTATTGCTTAAAAGAAGAACCCATTTTAAAATCAATTGAAGCGGGCAAAACAACCACGCTGGATCTTGTGAAATCCCTTTCAGAAACGGTGCTTGGCTTTGAGCCCGGCACACGGTTCCGGTATAGCCTGTGCCATGATGTGTTAGGTGGCCTGGTTGAAATTTGGTCCGGCATGAAGCTTGGTGACTACATGCAGGAAAATATTTTTAAACCCCTTGGCATGAAGGAAACTTTTTTTGGTGTGCCGAAGGACAAAGAAAGAGCCGAGCGCCTTGCATCGCTCTATGAAAAAAATGAAGCCGGCGACTTTGTGAAGCTGCCTCACAGATGTGGATTTAATATAACGGATGATTATGAAAGCGGCGGTGCTGGTTTAGTTTCTTCCACATCCGATTATGCCCTCTTTTTGGATGCTCTTGCTTGCGGCGGCGTGGGCAAAAGCGGAAATCGGATTTTGAAGACTGAAACCGTGGAAATGATGCGAAGCAATCAACTAAAAGGCCAGCCTTTAGAGGATTTTCAATGTTTAAGAAAGGGCTATGGCTATGGCTTGGGTGTTCGCACGCACATTGCGCCTGAAAGAAGCGGCTCGCCAAGTCCTGTGGGTGAATTTGGGTGGGACGGTGCCGCCGGTGCTTTTTCGCTGGTGGACACGGAAAACAAGCTTTCTCTCGCTTATTTTCAACATATGCACAGCTGGGAGGTAAGCCAGCAGGATAGACTGAAAAAGGCTCTTTATCAATCATTGAAATAAAGTGTTTTTACAATATGACCAAAGGAGGCGGGTGCTATGTCTAAAAAAACTGCACGCAACACAAAGGGTAAAATTATTGTGGCGGCGTGGAAGCTATTTTATGAGCAAGGATATGACGATACAACCATTGAGGAAATCATAGAAGAATCGGGTACATCCAAGGGTTCGTTTTATCATTATTTCGCCGGAAAGGATGCACTTTTGTCTTCACTTTCTTACATGTTTGATGAAAAGTATGAAGAATTAACTGAAGCACTTCCTGAAAACATGACGGCGTTTGACACCTTGCTTTATTTAAATAAAGAATTGTTTACCATGGTGGAAAACAGCATTTCTCTTGATTTGCTGGCGAAGCTCTTATCTTCGCAGCTTGTGACAAAAGGCGAAAAGCACCTGCTTGACCATAACAGAACCTATTATAAGCTTTTGAGAAAAATTATTTCAAAGGCGCAGGAAGCAGGTGAGTTTACACAGGAAAAATCCGTTAACGACATGGTGAAAATCTATGCGTTGTGTGAGCGCGCCCTCCTTTATGACTGGTGTCTTTCTGACGGCAACTATTCTTTGTGCCGATACGCCGAGGAGCTTTTGCCTGTATTTTTATTAAGTTTTAAAAAATAATTTAATTTCGGTTTAAATTTTCGTCTTGCTTATAAAAGGCTTTATTTAGCTAAAAGAATATGTTTTTTGTCTATAAAGTACAGAATTTATTCTGTACTTTATTCTGTATTGCATTCTATAAAAATGTATGGTATAATAGGCAAGTGATTTATAAGGGGGTAAAAAAATGAATACAGAAATTTTGGCATTCATCCTTTACTTTGTTGTTGTGCTTGCAATTGGAATTTATTTCTTTGTTGCATCCAAAGGCAAAGGTGAAAAGGAGTATTTCTTGGGCGGACGCTCAATGGGTCCCTGGGTTGCAGCCCTTTCAGCACAGGCTTCTGACATGAGTGCTTGGCTTTTAATGGGTTTGCCGGGTAGCATCATTGCTTTTGGCTTTGGTCAGGCTTGGATTGGTATTGGTCTTGCTTTGGGAACAGCGCTTAACTGGATTTTTGTTGCCAAGAGGCTCAGAAAATTTTCAGTTGCGGCTAACGATTCCATCACAGTGCCGCAATACCTTTCCAATCGATTTGCTTCCAAAAGCCCTGTGCTGCAAATTGCATCAGCCATTATTTTTCTGGTGTTTTTCACTGTTTATGTTGCATCGAGTTTTGTAGCTGGCACCTCTGTATTTACCACAGTTTTTGAAGGTTTAAATGAGCAGACAGCCATGCTTATCTTTGCTGCGATTATTTTGATTTATACCTTTTTAGGTGGCTTTAAGGCTGTTTGCTGGACAGACTTTTTCCAGGGCTTACTTATGTTAGCAGCTTTAATCAGCGTTCCCGTTTTTATTGCGATGTTTATTGACTTAAACCCGAGTGCACTTGGTCAAGTTTATTCTTACACCGATGCAAACGGTGCGGTTGTTGAATGTGCGTTTACATCTAATTTCTTCTCAGCTGACTGGAAAGAAATCATTTCTGGTCTTGGTTGGGGCTTAGGATACTTTGGCATGCCTCACATTTTAGTGCGCTTTATGTCAATTAAAGACTCTAAAACAGTGAAAAAGAGTGCTACCATCGCCATTGTTTGGGTTGTTATTGCCCTTGTTGCCGTTATTGTAATGGCATACTTTGGCAGAATGATGGTTGCTGAAGAGTTGCTTACACAAGGCAAACAATCTTTAATCTTTATCGTTCTTGCAAGAAAGCTGTTCCCCGGATTTGTGGCGGGCTTGCTGATGGCGGCTATTATTGCGGCTTCAATGTCTACAGCGGATTCACAGCTCTTAGTTGCATCTTCTTCTTTCACCAGCGATATCTACAAGCCTATTATTCGTAAATCGGCTTCTGAAAAAGAAGTAATGTGGGTTGGCAGACTCATTGTTTTGGTTGTTGCTGTTATCGCATATTTCATCGCCAGCAGCAAAGGAAGTGGTGCACAGGCAATCATGAACATGGTTGAAAATGCATGGGCCGGCTTTGGTTCAGCTTTTGGTCCTGTTATCATTTTATCCTTGTTCTGGAAACGCTTTACCTATAAAGGTGCTGTAGCCGGTGTTATTGGTGGTGCTGTTACCGATGTTTTCTGGCTTTTATGCATGAGCCACACAGGTATTTATGAAATCATCCCCGGCTTTATTGTGGGCACACTTTTATCTGTTGTTGTTACATTGCTTGATAAAAAACCCTCTGAAGAGGTTTGCGCAATTTATAATGCTGCAACAGCAAAAGAAGAATAATTTGTTTTATCAAAGCCCTGCCGTCAGGCAGGGCTTTTTTATATTAAATGAAAGTTTATATTGCAATTACTTGGCTTTTGTGATACAATGTGAGCATTGAGCTTAAGGAGGAAGATACATAATGAACATTCAAATTTTACACATGATTGAAGGCGCAAAACAGGCAAAGGGTATTGCCGTTGTTATTGATGTTTTTAGAGCCTTTTCCGTAGAGGCTTATTGTTTTGCAAAGGGCGCCAAAAAGGTTATTCCCGTAGGCGATATCGACCTTGCATATAGACTAAAAAAAGAAAATCCTGACATTGTTTTAGCCGGTGAGCGTCACGGCAAAATTATGCCGGGCTTTGACACAGGCAATTCGCCTTCGGAGCTTATGAATATCGATGTTAAGGATAAAGTGGTTGTGCACACCACAAGCGCAGGCACACAGGGAATTGCCAATGCTAAAAATGCCGATGAAATTTTAGGTGGCAGTCTTGTGAATGCAAAAGCCATTGCCGAATACATCAAAAAGAGTGGCGCTCAAGATGTTTCTCTTGTTTGCATGGGATTAGAGGCACTTTCAGAAACAGAAGAGGATACACTCTGTGCTGAGTATATAAAGAGTCTGCTTGAAGGCACCACCATGGATATGGAAAAGGAAATTGAAAGCTTAAAGACCACATCCGGCGCAAAATTCTTTGACAAAGCGCAGAATGATGTTTTCCCCGAGGCTGATTTTGCTATGTGCACAGACCTTGATAAATTTAATTTTGTCATGAGAATTAAAAAGAATTGCTGCGATATTGATTACATGGAAAAAATCGACCTTTAAATTTCATTTTTGTATCAATTCTATCAAAAATGAATAAAATATCTTGCATGGATGCGGATAAAAGTCAAATGTTTTTTCAAAATTCATTTTTTCGAAAGAAAAAATGAATTTTTTTTATTGTTGAACACAACAAGGTTCCCGGGCGCCCAACAGCAATCTTTGATTGCGTTGTTGGGTGGGGTTCTTATTGTCATTTAAAATATATGGGTTGTATTAACCAAAATTTTAGTATTGACAAACTTAATTTTGTATTGTAAAATGAAGCTGTGTTCAAAAAATGAAAAAAATCAAAAAAAATGAACAAGCTTTATTTAAAGAAAGGCTGTGAAATGTTTTGATTACATATAACGAATTTTTGGTTATGAGATGTCTTATTGAAGACGGGCCATTAACCCAACGACAAATTGTGCAAAAAATCAAGCTTTCCCTTGGCACGGTAAGCCAAACGCTAAAAGGGCTTCGGGAAAAGGGATATGTTGAGCAAAATGAACTGACCGCGTCGGGCATAAATGTAATGAAAGAGTACCGCGTGAAAAATGCCATTATTTTGGCAGCGGGAATGGCAACCAGATTTGCCCCTATTTCTTATGAATTTCCCAAGGGACTAACCGTTGTAACCGGCGAGGTGCTGATTGAAAGACAAATTCGACAGCTAAAAGAAAAAGGCGTAGAGCAAGTTGTCGTGGTTGTTGGGCATATGCTTGAAAAGTTTCTTTATCTCAAGGATAAATGGGATGTGGAAATTGTAGTAAATAATGACTATAAAAAGAGAAATACCCATTCAAGCGTATACGCTGCAAGGGAATTTTTGGATAGCACATATATTTGCTGTGCCGATAACTACTATCCCGAAAATCTGTTTCATTCTTATGAATATCACAGCCTTTATTGTGCACAGTTTTTACCGGGTGAAAGTAAAACAGAAAGAGGTCTTATAACGGACAGACAAGGCTTGATCGTTGCAACCCAAAAACCCTGTAAAGACGCCTGGACTATGCAGGGACATGCCTACTTTGATTCAAGCTTCAGTAAAAGATTTAAAACCATTTTAGAGGAATATTATAACAAACCCGGTGTTGAGGGCTTGTACTGGGAAGGTATTTATGCGGAAAATTTAGATACACTGCCCATGTATATGGTTAAATGTGAAGATGATGATATTTTGGAATTTGATTCAGTTGAAGATTTGAGAAAGTTTGACCCTGATTTTTTCATTCATAACGATTTAAAGGTCGTTAAGAATATCTGTTCCGTTTTAAAGGGCAAGCCTCAGGACATAAAAAACATTTATCCTGTTAAAGGCGGACTTACCAACAGCGCCTTTAAATTTGATTTTAAAGGCAAAACCTATATTTACAGAAACCCCGGAATCAATACCATAGGCTATATTGACAGAGAAAGAGAGCATTTTGCAATGCTGTCTGCCAAGGAGCTGGGTATTGATAATTCCTATTTGTATGACGACGCAAGCAGTGGATGGAAACTTTCCTATTTTGTGGATACAACCGAAGAGTTCAGCTTTAAAAACAAAAAACATCTTGAAAAATTGTGTGCTCATATGAGAACGCTTCATGAAAGTAAAATAACTTGCGGGAAAAAGTTTGATTATTTTGAGCAAGCCGATATTATGCTTGACAGACTTAAAACAGTCGATATAGTAGCGGTTGAAGATGCTTTGGCAATCAGAGAAAGCATTGTGCCGATAAATATTAAAATAAAAAAGGATAACTGGCAAGTAACTCTTTGTCACAATGATATATATGCCCCGAATTTACTTTTGTCAGGCGAAGAATTATATCTGATTGATTGGGAATATGCCGGCGACAGCGACATCGGAAATGATTTGTGCAAGCTTTTTGCGGCTGAAGATTTTCCACTTGATGCAATTGACGATGTTTTAAGTGTATATTATAAAAGAAAACCAACCAAAGCCGAGAAAAGACACATTTTAGGTTGTGCAGCCGTCAATTATTACTACTGGTATATATGGTCTTTGTATTACATAAGAACAGGACTGGATTGTGCCAGTTGGCAAATGCTGTGGTATAAAAAAATGAGAAAATATGCAGATGAATTCTGCAAATTAGATAAAGAGGAGGAAAAAAGATAAATGGAATTTGCAATTGTAGCGTTCGTTGGGTTGTGGGTAGCGCTTGCGGGTGTGCTTTCGTATGTTCGCATAAAAAAGGATTTTGACAATGTAGAAACCAAAGTTGAGGAGGGAAACAAGGATGAGTAATATTTATTTAATTGGTATGATTTTTTCAATGGTTATCTACATCGTCATCGGTGCTTTTATAAGCCGTGGCGTGAAAGATGCCAATGATTTCTTTGTTGCAGGACGCAAAGCGCCAACCTTTTTAATTGTAGGCTCATTGGTAGCATCCTATTGCGGAACAGGATTGTACTTTGGTGATGCGGGCGAAGCCTATGCAGGCATTTTTTCGCCGTTGATTATGTTGGGAACAATGCTGATTGTGGGTTATACTTTAGGTGGCGTATTCTTTGGCCGATATCTGCGCAGAAGTGAATCCAATACAATTCCTGAATTTTTCGGAAAACGCTTTGACTCTCCGGTGTTGAGAAAGCTTGCTGCTGTTACAGAACTGATCACAATTGTTGTGTATCTTTTATCGACCATGCAGGGCATAGGAACACTTATGAATCTTGTAACCGGCGTAGACTATAGCCTGTGTATTTTGCTGGCGCTGATCACATTTACACTCTTAACCGTTACATCGGGCTCAAGAGGTGTTTTAATTACCGATACCATTATGTATGGTTTGTTCACAATTGTTACTTTAGTTACAATCATTATTGCAACCTGTCAAGGTGGCGGATGGTTTAACATTGTTGAAACATTAGCTCAAACAAATCCTGATGTTTTATCATGGGCAGGAAACCCTGATTATTTATATCCCACAGGAACGCAAAATATGATTTGGGCCTTTGCTTATGGCATAGTATGGATGTCCGTATGTATGGTAGGACCGTGGCAAGCAAGCCGGTATCTTATGGCAAAAAATGAACATGTTGTCATTCGTTCGTCTATTTGGGCAGCCGTTTTTGTATTTCTGTTAGAGTTTATCGTTAAGTGTGGTTCAGCTCTTCTCAATTATTTTAATCCTGAACTCGCAAGCCAGTCCCATATTATTGTATGGGCGTCAACGACGCTTGTCCCCACCATTTTAGGCGTGGTGATGCTAACCGGTATATTAGCCGCAGGCATTTCATCGGCTACAACATTTTTATCTATCATAGGTTCAGCTGTTGCAAATGACCTTGTTGATATCAAAGACGATAAGAAAAAATTGAGAATCGGCAGATTAACAATAGTCGTTGCGGCCGTTATCGTTATGGTGGTTGCACATTTCAATCCGCCGCAGGTATTTTGGATTATGTTCCTTGGTGCAACGGTTGTTGCTTGCTCTTGGTTGCCAGTCAGCATTGCAAGTATTTGGAGCAAAAGAATTACCAAAACCGGTGCGTTTTGTGGTATGCTATTTGGCTTTTTAGCCTGTGCAGCGGTCAAGATTTATGCGTCGGTTCAGGCAATCACTCTGCCAGTATTTTTAGATCCCTTCTTTGTAGGGTTGGCTGCAAACATTTTGGGTATTGTAATCGGAAGCTTATGTACAAAGGTTACACCGGAAGAAAAAGCACAAAGAGAAGCCTTGCATGTTATGCCTGAGAGCGAAAAGGATCCTGATGAAATAAGAAAAACCAAGAAAACAGCCATTTTGTCTATTGCATTGGGCGGAATTGTTGTCGCCGTGTTGCTTGCGTTCTGGGTTATTCCTTATGTAACAAATTTATAATAAAACACAATCACCACAGCCCCGCAAAAGTATTTTTGCGGGGTTTTATTATATCTTATAAATATTGATTTTCAGGAAAAAATATGGTATACTTGGCCTGTAGAGAGTTTTCTTGTAGTGAACAGATCGTAAGGAGGTATGATGCATGAAATATTCTGAAATTACACCATATGTGAAAGAACTTGCTGCCCTTTCATGCAGCAATAACCATATTCAGCCTGAAATGTATCCAGAGCACAATGTTAAACGCGGTCTTCGTGATTTAGACGGAAACGGCGTTGTGACGGGTTTAACGGAAATATCCCATATAAAAGCCAAAGAAATTGGTGCTGATGGAGAAGTCATTCCTTGCGAGGGTGAACTGTATTTCCGCGGTTATAATGTGCGAGATTTGGTAAGCGGTTTTCAAAAGGACAATCGATTTGGGTTTGAAGAAGTCATTTATCTTTTGTTGTTTTCTGAATTACCTACTTCTGAGGAGCTTGATAAGTTTAAGAAAACATTGGCCGATTATCGCAGCCTTCCACAGTCTTTTGTGCGAGATATGATTCTCAAAGCACCAAGCAAAGATATGATGAACATTCTTTCAAGAAGTGTTCTGGCTCTATATTCATATGATGAAAATCCGGATGATACATCCGTTGAAAATGTACTCAGACAAAGCTTGCAGCTCATTTCAATGTTTCCGCTTTTAGCGGTGTATGGCTATCATGGATATCGGCATTATCATTTAAATAAAAGCTTGCATATTAGAAATCCAAAGCCGTATTTGACTACTGCTGAAAATACTTTGCACATTCTTCGCAAAGACGGAAGCTTTTCGCCACTTGAAGCGGCGGTTCTTGACTTGGCTTTTGTGCTTCATGCAGAGCATGGCGGCGGTAATAACTCAAGCTTTACAACCCATGTTGTTACCTCCTCGGGCACCGATACTTATTCTGCGGTTGCGGCGGCACTGGGCTCTTTAAAAGGCCCAAGGCATGGTGGCGCTAACATTAAAGTTGTCCAAATGTTTGACGATATGAAAAAAACCATTAACACAAATAACGAAACGGAAATTGAGAACTATCTTGCCAAGCTGTTGAAAAAAGAAGCTTTCGATAATGCTGGTCTGATTTATGGCATGGGTCATGCTGTATATTCAAAATCAGACCCAAGAGCCGATGTTCTTAAGATTTGTGCCAAGGATTTATCCAAAGAAAAAGGGTGCGAAGAAGAATTTGCGCTTTATGAGAGCGTGGCAAAGCTTGCCCCGCAGATTATTGGTGATATGCGAAAAATATATAAAGGCGTCAGCGCCAATGTTGACTTTTATTCAGGTCTAATTTATAAAATGCTCAATCTCCCTTATGAGCTTTACACCCCCATTTTTGCCATTTCAAGAATTGCGGGCTGGAGCGCTCATAGAATTGAAGAAATTCAAAATAACGGCAAAATTATTCGCCCTGCCTATATCAATGTGAAAGAAAAAAGGGAATATATAGACCTTCAAAATCGATAAAATTCACAAGGGTTAACAGAGGGAAAAATGACGAAATGATTATGCGCTGTTTTTACAAAACAGAACGACAAATTTCGTCAAAATTATAAATGAAAGTTGGAGGTATCATCTATGCAAAATGCAAAACTTTTGTTCTCGTCTTTAACGGTTGCATTTGGCATTTTGGGATTGACCAAAGCGCTTTCGTATGACATCACAATACCTGTTATGTTTACCTGTCTGGCCGTCACCATGTTCATCACATCAAAAGAAAATAAAGATAAAGGGATGAAAAAGTCAGCAGTTTGTTTTCTGTTGTTGGCCCTGTTTTTATCCATCATCACAGCGTATAATCTTATTACAATAATCTTATAAAATAAAAATCATATCGGAGGTACATATTATGAAAAAGAAGCTTTACAAATCAGTAGCGGATAAAAAGGTATGCGGTGTTTGCGGCGGAATAGCCGAATATTTCGAAATGGATTCCACCCTTGTTCGTCTGGCCTGGGTTTTATTTACCCTGTTTGGCGGATGCGGCATCATTGCCTATATCGTTGCTGCATTGGTTATGCCGAAAATTGAGGAGATGTAAGCATGAAAATCAAGTTTAATCCCGATGCAGAAATCGTGAAAGTAGTTCAGGAGGGACTAAAGCGTACAGGTGGCTATTGCCCCTGTGTGCGAGAACAAAACGAAGATACAAAATGTATGTGCAAGGCTTTTAAAGAACAAATTAAAGACCCTGATTTTGAAGGCTTTTGTCATTGCATGCTGTATTATAAAGAGAAATAACAGTAGTGAAAAAGGTTGCTATAGCTGCAGCGGAGTATTTAAAAACATACACATTATTTGTTATGAAATTAAACAATGCAAAGGGTTTACGGCGCAAAATTAAATAAAGATAAAAGGATGCAATATAATTTGTATTGCATCCTTTTGTCATTGTGGTGTAATTAGATTTAATATAGGCCATCCTTGTGTAAAGGAGAATGGCATGCGGAGCGTGACGGAAGGATTGTAAACATAAAACAATCCCTTGGTCGCTTTGTGACAGCACTCTTTACACACAAGGGAATCTGTAAAATTGAAAGAACAAATTTGTGCCTATCCGGACAGTCAGGGCTATGGTTGTCGATGAATAAAAAAACAACTCCTGGGGAATTTTGATGCCCCTGGAGTTGTTTATGTATTATGCAAAATAAAATCTGGTTAAAAAAGCGACGATGTAGGCAAGCAGGCCTGCTATGGTGGGAGAACTTACCCACGCAACAGCGATGCGCTTAAATACGCCAAAATTGACATTTTTAACGCCACGGGTCATGCCGGCACCAATGACGGCACCTACCACGGCCTGAGAGGTAGAAACAGGAATTCCCATAAACTTACCCATCAAAACAACCGTCAATGCCATAGCGATAATAACCAAAAATCCGTCTGTTTGGCTGATTTGAGCAATGCTGCTCCCTACGGTCATCATAACACGCTTTGAAAATGTCAATACCCCAAGGGCGATGGCAATGCCACCAATCGTTGCGGTGAGTTGTGGATTGGTAAGCAGGTTGGTAGCAACACCTGTTTGCTCAAAAACCATATCGTAATACAGTGCGGTTACATTTGCAGAACTATTCTGTCCAATGCTATAAGAAGCAAACATACCGGATACAATATAACCGATTTTGATAAATGTATCATATTTACTCAAGGTTGTTATACGATTTGCCAAAAACTTGTTGAACAGAAATACCAGTATAAAAGCAATAATGCCTGCTCCTAAAGGATTTAAAATCCAGGTAGAAGCAAATTTAGTGATTTGTGGAAGATTTACCGCTAGAACCTCAGGATTCGAATAGTCCGCATAAAAAAGTCCCCAACCGATAATCGCACCGGTAATAGATTGATTTGCAGAAACAGGGAATTTGAGATAACTCATCGCAAATACGGTAAGACCAGCACAAGCAAAAATGATTGCCGCTTTCCATGCCGACTGCCAGCGAAGAGATTCTGTAGTGCCGTTTGCAATAGCATTGGATGCTTTGTCTAGAGAAGCAATGACTTCGTTACTGGTTGCCAACTTTGCCACCGAGGTAATGTTGTTTGCACCCCCGATGAATGCACCGATAACGACAAATGATGCGATGATAGCAATCGCAGTACGAAATTTTACTACGCGAGTAGCAACTGCGGTACCGAAAGCATTGGCAGCATCATTGGTGCCCAATGACCACCCCATAAACAAACCGGAAAGTAACAGTAAGTATATCATTATTTTTACCTTTATGCCTTTCTTGTTACCAACATAATCTGAATTTTGTCTGCAATATTTTCAATCGCATCAGAGATAGCGCAAATATGCTCAACCAGATTGGAGATTTGCATACGCTCGGCAAGACCCATGTCAAGCGCATAGGTTTTTTTGTATAACATTTTTTCAATATCATCAACTTTGGATTCTTCCTTACGAATTTGATCCAGAATGGAGTGGTCATTTAAGAAGGCTCCAAAATTATCAAAAAGGCAGCTGATAGATTCTTTCAACAGATTAAACTGCACTTTGGTAATTGATGCAATTTCGAGCATCGGCTCTGCGTAGTCGGCAGGCAGTTTAAGCTGCTGAAGTATGACGATTTGAGCAACTGCTTCACATCTGTTGGCGACACGGTCGCATGAGGTAGCGATGGAAATGATTTCTTCACGGCTTGAGGGAAGAAAAGCGCTTCCGCTGAGGGAATCAATCATACGGCGCAACGAAGCATCTGCCATGGACTCTTGTTCGTCCACTTCTTCGTAGAGTGTGTACAGAATTTTTGAGTCAAAATCCGACATGCAAGCGGCACGGACAAAACTCTCAAACTTTACCAAGCAATTTTCTACATCATGGATTTGCTCCATAATAAGTTTATGAATATTCTGGCTTTTTGATTTTTTGAACACGACCATCAGACTCCTTTTACATATAAACTCTTGTAAGAAAAAATTCCGTTATAAGAAAACTAATTACATCTATTATTATACTATAAAACGGATATTTTGTCAAATCTATCAAGTATTATGTCGGTGGAAGTTACTGAATGTTTTAAGTTTTGACATATACAAATATTTTATAAAGAATTTTCATCTAAAAAATTTTATCACATTGCAATATGTGGTAAAATGAAGTGAAAAAATTTGGAAACAGTAAATCCATATTGTTGTAATTAAATAGCAATAAAGCAACACCGCTATGAGATGCTTTTTTATTACAAACGATTGCCTCTTTAGATTTTATATGGTATAATAAACACATACATTTAAAAATTTAATCGGTTGTGTTTATTGCACCACAATTTTCCTTGAACAAATTTCTATAATGTAAAATTGTGGTATAATAAACACAATAGTGGTTTAAAAACCTCTGGAGTTTATGCTGTTGTCATATACAGGAGATACATTATATTTAAAATGGAGCTGGAATTTTTATGGAAAGTTTAAAGCTGTCACTGGAGGCGGTGACGCCGATTTTTTTAATGATGCTCTTGGGCTATGTGCTCAAGCGCATGCGTTTTGTTGATGAAAAGGTGTTTGACTCAATCAACAAGCTTGTTTTTAAGATATTTTTGCCCGTGCTTTTGTTTCATAACATCTATCAAACAAAGTCGGCCCAGGGATTTGGCATTGCAGCGAATTTATTTACTTTCACTGCGATAGCGGTGCTTTGCGTGTTTGCCATTGGGCTTTTGGCTGTCTTTTTCATCACAAAGGACAACGCCAAACGGGGCGTGATTTTGCAGGGCTTTTTCAGAACGAATTTTGCCATTTTGGGCGTGCCTTTGGTCAGCTATATTTGTGGGGATGACACAACGGGTTTATCCGCTCTGATGGTTGCTTTGGTTGTTCCTTTATTTAACATTTTAGGGGTTATCAGCCTTGAACTTTTTAAGGGTGGTACCATACATTTAAAAAAGATTCTAAAGGGCATTGTAACCAACCCCTTAATCATTGGCTGTGTGGCGGGTATGGTGTTTTTGCTCTTTAAAATAGAGTTGCCGCAGGTGCTTGAAAAAACGGTTTCAGACATTGCCCATGTGGCGTCGCCCCTTGCCCTTGTTGTGCTTGGTGCAGGTTTTACATTCACCAGCATAAAGGGGTATGTCAAAGAAAATGTGATTGTTCTTTTGGCCCGCCTTGTTGTTTTGCCTGCCATCATTCTTTTCCTTGCGGCGTATCTGGGTTTTCAGGGTGAAGCATTTGCCTGCCTTTTGGTAACCTTTGGCGGTCCCATTGCTGTTTCATCCTTTTCCATGGCACAGCAAATGGGCGGCGATAAAACCCTGGCAGGGCAACTGGTTGTGCTCACCTCGGCCTTTTGCATTTTAACCTTGTTTGTTTGGATTTTTGTGTTTGGTTCTTTAGGCATCATTTAAAAGGAGAAGCAATATGAAAGAGGCACTTACGCTGAGCCTGGAAGTCGGGCAAAATGTGGGATTGAATATTTTTATACTGTTTATTTTAATCGGCATTGGGTTTTTGTTTGCTAAAAAGCAGGTACTTACAGAGGTAGGCGTTAAGCAAATGACCGAGGTTTTGCTCAAAGCGGTTGTGCCTTGTGTTATTGTGAATGCCTATCAGCGTGAATTTGATGCATCCATGGTGAAAAACCTGGGGATTGCCATGGTTTTCTCTGTGCTCATCCACGCTCTTGCCATATTCCTGCTTCCACTTATTTTTAAGCCTACGCCGGATAATAAGCACCGGATTAACATTTTTGGCGTTATGTATTCAAATGCCGGTTTTATTGCGTTGCCTCTTGTTCAGGCAGTGTATGGGCAAGAAGGCGTCTTTTATGCCGTGGCCTATTTAACGGTTTTTAATGTGCTTTATTGGACTCATGGCGTTTATGTTTACACAGGGGACTTAAAGCAGCTTTCTTTTAAAAAGGCCTTTTTAACCCCCGGCGTTTTGGGAACGATCATTGGCGTCAGTCTGTTTTTGTTGCGGATTGAGCTGCCTGTTTTTGCCCAAAAAACTGTTTCCTATTTAGCGGTTTTAAACACGCCGCTTCCCATGCTTATTTTGGGGGTATATTTGGTTCATTTGGACATTAAAAAGGTGATTAAAAACGGCTCGATGTGGTTTGTCTATTTTTTAAGGCTCATTGCCTTTCCCCTGGTGGCACTTTTGCTGGCGAATGTGATGGGACTGCCAGAAAATGTTAAGCTGCCCCTTATTATGTCCAGCGCTTGCCCCATTGCCGTTGTAACCACCCTGTTTGCAACAAGATACGGGCTTGACTCAGAATATGCATCCGAGATTGTTTCCATGACCAATATTTTGTGTATTGTCACCCTACCTCTTATGATGATGATTGCGGTTCTTTTATAAAAAAATTTTTGAATATGCTTAAATTTTTGTTTAAAAAGGAAAAAGAGGGGAAAATAATGGATACAAGGTAATTTTCCTTGTTAGTATACCAAAAGAGGAGTGGATCCGTATGAAATTAACAATGACAGGCAAACAGATTGAATTAACCCAGGGTTTAAAAGACAGGATCGAAGATCGCTTCAGTAAACTGGACCGATATTTTCACAAAGAAACCGAAGCGATAATCACTCTTTCTGTGCAAAGGGAAAAGCAGGTTGTTGAAGCAACCATTCATTCTGGCGGTTTGATTATGCGTGTTGAAGAGGCAACGGAAGATATGTATGTCAGCATTGATAATGCTGTTGATATTTTAGAACGCCAAATCAGAAAACACAAAACAAGAATTGAGAAAAAATTAAAGAAAGAGAATTTTGAAGCGGCAGCTTTGGAGCAAATCCCCTTTGGCGAGCCGGTTGAAGAGGAAGAAGAGTTTAAAATTGTTCGCAAAAAACGGTTTGCAACAAAGCCCATGAGTGCCGAAGAAGCCATTTTGCAAATGAACTTGCTGGGTCACCAATTCTATATCTTTAATAACGACATAACCGGTGAGCCCAATGTTGTATATAAAAGAAAGAACGGCGACTATGGTCTTATTGAACTGATTTAGTTTTTTATTGATTTCAAATATTATCACATCACAAGGAGGAAAAGACAGAAAATGGAGTTAAAGGGAAGTAAAACAGAGAAAAACTTAATGGAGGCATTTGCCGGCGAAAGCCAGGCACGCAATAAGTATACATACTTTGCGTCTGTTGCTAAAAAGGAAGGCTATCAGCAAATCTCCGCAATTTTTGAAGAGACAGCCAACAATGAAAAAGAGCATGCAAAGCTTTGGTTTAAAGCTTTGGGTGAACTGGGTAACACCGCCGAAAATCTTCTGCATGCTGCCAACGGCGAAAATTATGAATGGACCGACATGTACGATCGTTTCGCCAAAGACGCTGAAGAAGAAGGCTTTACCAAATTAGCAGCACAGTTCCGCATGGTAGCTGCCATTGAAAAAACGCATGAAGAACGCTACCGTGCACTTTTGAACAATGTTGAAATGCAGGCTGTTTTTGAAAAGAGTGAGGAAGTTATTTGGGAATGCCGTAATTGCGGTCATTTGGTTATGGGCAAAAAAGCGCCTGAAGTTTGTCCTGTTTGTGCTCATCCCCAGAGCTATTTCGAAGTTCGCAAGCAGAACTATTGATCTTTTAAAAAAACTAAATGCGAAAGAGGAGCCACAGTGGTTTTCTGTGGCCCCTCTTTTTTTATGCCGTTTGTGAAGCCGAACGCTCACCACTATGCATATTGAATGCGGATGAAGCGGCGGCAACAGTTTCGGACTGTGTTTTGTCAGTGCTGCCAAAAAGGCGGCTAAAAATTTCGCTGATGTGAGTCACGGGGACAATTTCGATGCCGGGGATGTGGCACAGATTTTCGCAGTTATCCTTAGGAATAAAAACAGTTTTAATGCCGGCTTTGGCGGCAGCAGCCACCTTGGCGGCAACGCCGCCCACAGGCAGAACAGAGCCATGAATGGAAATCTCACCTGTCATGGCAATTCGGTTGCTGATAGGGGCTTGGCATATGGCAGAATAAACGGCGGCTAAAATGGCTGTTCCGGCAGAGGGACCGTCGATGGGGGTGCCACCGGGGAAGTTGATGTGTACATCATAGGCACTGGTGTCAATCTGATAAAAGCGCTTTAAAACTGTCAGCATATTTTGAATGGAGGCCCGTGCTGAACTGGTACGGATTAAGCGTTGGCCACGGGTTTCCAGCTCCTGGCTTTCCACAATGCCGGTTACGGTCAAGGTTCCTGTGCCGGCTGAGCGGGGCAGAACCGTCACCTCCACATCCATCACCATGCCCTGACTGTCGCCGCAAACGGCCAAACCATTTACCAAACCAACATGCAGGCGGTCAGTTACCTTCTTTTCATATCGGGGGATGTACCGTCCGGTTTCTGCCACCCAGCGAATGTCTGCTTTTTCAATAATAAGTCGATTTTCAAGACGGGCTATGCCGGCTGCAGTTTGTATCATATTAACAGCATCACGCCCGTTTTGTGCGTATTTGCAAAGCAAATCCAGTGCTTTATCTTCAATGGAAAAACCGGCTTTAAAAGTTGCATTTTTGGCAATGGTTTTTAAATGTTGCACATCTAAAGGGGAAAAGAAAATTTCAACACAGCGGGAACGGATGGCTGGGGGAATGTCTTCAGGGCTGCGGGTGGTAGCGCCGATTAACCGAAAGTCAGCAGGCAAACCCTTTTGAAAAATTTCGTGAATGTGGGGAGGGATATCCCGATTGCCCGGTGAATAATAGGCGCTTTCTAAAAAGACCTTGCGGTCCTCTAAAACCTTTAAAAGCTTGTTGATTTGCGTGGGGTGCAGTTCTCCAATTTCGTCTAAAAACAAAATGCCGCCATGGGCTTTTGTAACCGCCCCCGGTTTTGGCTGGGGTATTCCCGCCGGACCATAAGCACCGGCGCCCTGGTAAATGGGGTCGTGAACTGAACCAATTAAAGGGTCGGCAATGCCTCGCTCGTCAAAACGCAGGGTGGTTGCATCCATTTCAATAAATTTGGCACCCTCTCGAAAGGGGGAGCTTTCAGCAGCAATGGCTTCTTTGAGCACAACCCGGGCAGCGGCGGTTTTGCCCACACCCGGCGGACCATAAATTAAAATATGCTGGGGATTGGGCCCGCATAGGGCGGCTTTTAAGGCTTTTAAACCCTCCTCCTGTCCAATTACTTCATCCAGTGCTGTAGGTCTTGTCTTTTCAGCCAAGGGCTGTGTTAAATGAATTTGCTTAAGCCGATGCAATTTTTCTAATTCGCGGGTTGCATCGTGTTCTAAATTCGATTTGCCGTTATGCTGTCCCCGCAATAAGTTTAAAAAATATATACCCATTACGAAAGTTAAAAACAACTGCAAAATAATTAAAAAGGTGTTAAACAAAATGGCGACCTCCTGTTCATGATGACATAGCATAGATAACTAATGTTAGTATGAACAATTGTGGAAAAATTATTGCTAAAGAGTAAAATTTATAAAAAAAGAAGGATTGCAAATGCAATCCTGCTTTTGATTCGGTGAATTTTGTTAATTTTCTTTCACCAGCTTGGTGAAAGAGCCCAGGAGTGTTTTGGTGCCATATTCGTCAAAGGCAATTTCAAGCTGCACATCGTTGCCGGTGGGTGTTACCGAAATCACCATACCCCGACCAAATTTTTTGTGGGTAACCACATCGCCGGGGGCATAGTTTAAAGAATCGGTTTTGCGCTCTTCTTTATCTTTCGAAAGGGCACGGAGCAACGACTGAGTGTTATCATAAAATTGATATTCACGCTTTTTGGTGTCTTTCTGTACGAATGGCTCGGTTTCTTTAACGATGGCATTCACACAATCCATAGGGATTTCTTCTAAAAACCGTGATGGCATGGTGTAACCACCGCTGCCATACCGATTTCGGTATCCGGCATGGGTGATGATTAAATGCTTTTTGGCTCTTGTAATGCCCACATAACACAGGCGCCGTTCTTCTTCCACTTCATCGTCTGTCATAGACTTTAAGCTGGGGAAAAGACCCTCTTCCATGCCGCAAAGGAAAACCCGGGGGAACTCCAAACCCTTTGCGCTGTGCAGAGTCATCAGCACCACGCTCTCGGCATTTTGGTCGTAGTTATCCACATCTGAAATGAGGGCGGTTAATTCCAAAAAGCCGGAAAGAGTGGGGTTTTCGTCGTTTCGTTCATATTCGGCTGCGGCGTTCACGAATTCATGCAGGTTATCCAAACGGGTTTGGTTTTCAACGGAATCATCAGCTAAAAGCATGTCACGGTAACCGCTTTGGGCTAAAACAAGCTCAATAATTTCAGAGGGCATTTTACCTGCAGAATTTGCCTGCATAGAACGGATTAAGGCTGTGAAAAGAACCAGTCTTTCGGCTGCCCGCAGCAAAGTTGGTTCGTTTTGCGCCTGTTCCATAACAGCAAAAAGTGCCGTTTCTTTTGCCCGTGCCACTTCACTGACTTTCTCTAAGGTCGCCGTGCCGATTTTGCGGGCAGGCTCATTCACTACCCGCAACAAACTTATGTTGTCGCTGGGGTTTTGAATTAACCTTAAATAAGCTAAAATATCTTTAACTTCTTTGCGGTCATAAAATCGCAAACCGGCCAAAACGCGATAGGGAATGCCATGGGTGCTCAGCGTGGTTTCGATGACACGGGACTGGGCGTTGGTGCGATATAAAATGGCGCAGTCAGCATAGCTTGCACCTTCTTTTAAAGCCTCTTTAATTTGCAGGGCTATATATTCAGCCTCGTCATATTCGTTATCGGCCCGATATACATCAATGGGTTGACCGCCACTGTTTTCGGTCCATAAACGCTTGCCCTTGCGACCGTGGTTGTTGGCAATAACAGCATTGGCGGCATCTAAAATGATTTGTGTGGAACGGTAATTTTGTTCAAGCTTAATCACCTGGGCACCGGGAAATTCTTTTTCAAAGTTTAAAATGTTTTGAATGTTGGCGCCACGGAATTTATAAATGCTCTGGTCGTCGTCGCCCACCACACAAATGTTTTCATAGCCCTGTGCCAAAAGGCTCACGAGCATGGACTGGGAATTGTTTGTATCCTGATATTCGTCAACAAACACATAGCGGAACTGCTTTTGATAGCGGGATAAAACCTCAGGCTCTTGCGAAAGCAGACGCACGGTGTGCATAATGATATCGTCAAAGTCTAAGGCGTTTGCCTCGGCAAGCTGTTTCTGATATTCTGCATAGGCTTCGCCAATCAGTTTTTTTCGGTAATTCCCCTCGTTCATAGAAAGGTATTCTGAAGGGCCAAAAAGCTCATCTTTAGCCGTTGAAATTTCATATAAAACACTGCGGACAGGCAGCATTTTTTCGTCGATATTCAAGGCTTTTAAAACTCGCTTCATTAGAGTTTTCTGGTCGGCAGAATCGTAGATGACAAAATCCCGATTGTGTGTTCCTAAGCGCTCAATGTCCCGGCGCAGAATGCGCATGCAAACCGAGTGAAAGGTGCCCATCCACATGCCGCCAGCGCTTTCGCCAACAGCTTTTTCAATGCGCTCTTTCATTTCGTTAGCAGCCTTGTTTGTAAAGGTGATGGCCAAAATTTGCCAGGGTTCTGCCAACTTTTGTTCCAATATGTAAGCAATCTTATTAACCACAACCGTTGTTTTGCCGCTACCGGCACCGGCTAAAATGAGTAAAGGTCCGGCGGTTGTGACGATGGCTTTTCTCTGTTCGGGGTTGAATCGTTCTAAATTTATCATAATGTTTCGATTATTCCTTTCATAACATCCAGGGCACGCAAAGAAATTTTGCGGTAGCGTTCCCGCTTGTTGCGCTCCCGCTCATCCAAGGGGTCGATAATGCCAAAGTTTATGTTCATTGGCTGAAAGTTTTTGCCGGTAAAGTTTGCAATGTAGTTACCCAAAGCGCCGGTTGCGGTGGTGGAAGGGAAGCGTACCGGGGGCTTTCCTAACAAATAGCGTGCCGCATTAAGACCGGCCACAATGCCGGAGGCGGCAGATTCCACATAGCCTTCCACACCGGTCATCTGTCCGGCAAAGTAGAGGCCTTGGCGGTTTTTATAGGCAAAGGTTTCGTCTAAAAGTCCCGGACTGTGCAGATAGGTGTTTCGATGCATTACGCCGTAACGGACAATCTCGGAATTTTCAAGACCAGGAATCATAGAGAACACGCGTTTTTGCTCGCCGAATTTTAAATGGGTCTGAAAGCCTACCATGTTGTAAAGTGTGCCCTCGGCGTTATCCTGACGAAGCTGCACCACGGCGTGATAGCGCTGGCCAGTTTCAGGGTGTTCGAGTCCTACCGGCTTTAAAGGG
>JAZNRE010000015.1:0-40969 GCA_045590535.1 Clostridia bacterium | reverse complement strand
CAATTATGCTGGCACCGGCCATGTTTTTAATGGTGAGTACGGTTCTGGCTTATGGACTTTTGTATGTTTTTAAAAAGTTGCAGCAAAGGCGCGGGGTTAACATGAGCCATTTTACTCCCTTTGACACAATGCAGGGGGATAGGCTAATGGTTTTTGTTTTTTTGGTTTTATTACTGATTATAACAGCGGCACCCTCGGGAGTGTTTTTTGATGCCTGCATGAATGTGCTGCTGATTTTGGGGTTTATTTTTATTGTGCTTGGCCTGTCGGTACTGGACTTTAAAATGAAACAAAAAGGCACGGCCAAAGCTTTGAGAAGGTTTTTAATTATCAGCCTTTTCCTTCTTTCCGGCATGCTGATGATGTTGCCGGTTTTTGTCCTTTTGATTTATGGTGCAACAGACTGCTTGTTTGATTATCGTCATTTGCGACCTGAAAGACAAGAAAAATAATTTTACGACTGATGGGAGGTAATGAAATGGATGCCAACCGCAAAACAGGATTTTATTATGTAACCGGCGGATTTTACCTTGTTGTTATTTTTATTTTGAGCGTTGTTACCTTTTGGTTTAATCAATATTTAGCTGTAGCTGAATTTTTGCTGGGTATATTGCTTTGCATCGTTAACTATCTCTACAAAAGACATGCAGAAAAGAAAATTTCAGACATGTTTGAAAAAATGACGCTGCACATTGGCTCGGCAACACAAAATGCACTTATGCATTTTCCGTTGCCTACTTTGTTAATTGATTTAAATGGTAAAATTAAATGGTATAACGAGCCATTTAATGATATTTTTAACGAACAGGCCTTATACGATAAAGAGATATCGTCTTTAATCCCGGCTATGTCACCCGAGTCACTTTTTGCTAGTGGAGCAGGTCCCGTGCAAATGACAGTGACCTACGAAGAACGGGTTTTTCGTGTTTTTGGCAGCCGCCCGCAATCTGAAGAAAAAAACAGCATTGTTATTTTATACTTTGATGAAATTACAGAATATGCGGTGTATCGGCAAAAATATGAGGATGAAAAAACCTTTGCTTGTCTGATTTTTGTTGATAACTATGATGAACTTATGGAATCCGTCAGCACCAGTGATGTGCCGCAGCTGCAAGGACAGTTATATAAGCACATCAACGATTGGGCAACAGAAAACGGCGGTGTTTTAACCAAATATGAAAAAGATAAATACAGCGTTATATTTGAACATCACCGTTTAGAAGGCATCATCAAGAGTAAGTTTGATATTTTAAATAAAATTCGTGAAATATCCGAGGGCAATACGCTGCCGGCCAGTGTTAGTATTGGTATTGGTGTTTGCGGCAAGGATATTGCTGAAAATGATGAGTTTGCCAAAAACGCCATTAACATGGCCCTGGGTCGTGGTGGTGACCAGGCGGTTATTAAAGATAACGAACAATTCAGCTTCTATGGCGGAACCAGCAAAGAGTATGAAAAGAGCACCCGTGTAAAAGCCCGTGTTGTCAGCAACGCTTTAACCGGATTGATTAAAAATGCAGAAAATATTGTTATCATGGGACACAAGGTGGCCGATGCCGATTCTTTGGGTGCAGCTTTTGGCGTTTATCGCATGTGTCGCATGCAGGAAAAAACCGTTCACATTCTTCTTGAAAGCTATGACCAGACAGTTAAAAACTTATTAGAACGCATGGAGCATGTTGAAGAATATGCCGGCTTGTTCATCAATGCACAGCAAGCAGCGTCCCGCATTGACGCCACAACCTTGCTTGTTGTTGTGGATACCCACAAACCCGGCTTGTTGGATGCGCCGGCGTTGCTTAAAAAAGCAGGGCAGATTGTGGTGGTGGACCATCACCGCCGTGGTACAGACTTTATTGAAAACACGGCTTTGATTTATCATGAACCCTATGCTTCTTCTGCCTGTGAAATGCTGACAGAGATTTTGCAATATTCACCGCAAAAGTTATCCTTAAGCAAGTTAGAGGCCGAATGTCTTTATGCAGGCTTGGTGGTTGACACAAAAAACTTTACCTTTAAAACCGGCGTAAGAACCTTTGAGGCAGCGTCTTTTCTGCGTAAACAGGGTGTGGATACTGTTGCTATTAAGACGATGTTTCAGCAGGATTTAACTTCATACATTAAGCGTGCTACAATTATTAAAGACGCCGAGATTATCCGTGACCACATTGCCGTGAGCACTTATAACGAAGTGGAGAAGGATATTCATGTAACCATTGCCCAGGCGGCTGATGAGCTTTTAAACATTAAGGGCATCACTGCATCCTTTGTGTTATGCCTTACCGAAAACGGCATTAACATCAGCGGTCGCTCTTTGGGCGGCATTAATGTGCAGGTGATTTTAGAAAAGCTGGGTGGCGGTGGACACATGACCATTGCCGGAGCACAGCTTGAGGGCATCACCATTGAAGAAGGCAAAGAAAGACTTTGCCAGGCAATTGATGAGTATTATTTAGAAACTGTTAACTGATGATAAAGGTGCGGTGCACCTTTACGATACAGCGCAAAAGTAAGGAGAGATTACAGTGAAAGTCATTTTAACGGCCGATGTTAAAGGCCATGGAAAAAAAGGCGATTTAGTGAATGCGTCGGATGGGTATGCCCGCAACTTTTTGCTGCCAAAGGGCTTGGCTATTGTGGCCGATAAAAGTGCCATTGGTGAAATGGAAAGCAAAAAAAGTGCGGCAGCCTTTCATAAAGAACAAGAAAGACAGCAGGCGCTTCAGCTGGCAGGCAAGCTGAATGAAGCCGTGGTGAGCTTTACAGCCAAAGCTGGTGAAAACGGCAAGCTGTTTGGCTCCATTACAGCTAAAGATGTGGCAGAAGAGCTGAAAATGCAATGTCATTTGGTAGTTGATAAGAAAAAAATACAGCTTCCTGACGGCATTAAAGAATTAGGCGATACAAAGGTTACCGTTAAAGTATATCCCGAAATTACTGCAGAAATAAAGGTCAGAGTGAAGGCCCAAAACTAACATCTGCCCTTTTAGGAAGGAACGGCCATGGAGAACAATGTACCAAAGGTTATGCCCCATCACAAAGAAGCAGAGCAATCCATTTTGGGTGCCATGCTGATTGACGCTGAATGCGTCACACAGGTGTTTGAGAGCTTAACAGACAAGGATTTTTATATTGAAGCCAACCGATTGGTGTTTGCGGCCATGCAGGCACTGTTTAATCGTGATGTTCCTGTGGACTTGGTTACGGTGTCAGAAGAACTGACCATGCAGGAACAATTGGCAGCTGTTGGTGGTGTGGAATATTTGGCTTATTTAGCCTCAACTCTGCCCACAACGGCTAATTTAAAGCAATATATTGATATTGTGCAGGATAAGGCATTGCTTCGTCGCCTGATTCATGCATCTGGGGATATTATGGATTTGGGCTATGCCCCCGGTGCTGCGTCCAAAAACATTGCTGATGAGGCAGGACGCCTGATTTTCGATGTTTTAGAAAATCAGAAACAGCGTGGCATTGTGCATATTAAAGATGTGCTTTTACAAACCCATGCTTCTTTAGAAGAAATCTATCGCAACCATGGCAAACTCACCGGTGCTCCCACCGGCATTAAAGAATTAGACAAAATGCTGTTTGGATTGCAAAATTCAGACTTTATTTTAATTGCTGCCCGTCCTTCAATGGGTAAAACAAGCTTTGCGTTAAACATTGCCACACATGCAGCAGTTCACGGAAAAGTGCCGGTGGCTATTTTCAGCCTTGAAATGTCAAGCGTGCAGCTTGTTTCCCGTATCATCAGCTCTGAAATGTTAATTGACAGTAACCATTTAAGAACCGGTGAGCTGACGGATGAAGACTGGGAAAAAATTGCCGTGTCATTATCGGAATTAGGGCAGGCACCCATTTACATTAACGATTCCACCAATGTTACGATCAGTGACATTCGTGCTAAGTGCCGTCGCCTTAAGCTTGAAAAGAATTTAGGCTTAATTGTCATTGACTATCTGCAGCTGATGCAGGGCACCCGTGCTGAAAGCCGTCAGCAAGAAATTTCAGACATTTCCCGCTCTTTGAAAATTCTTGCAAAAGAGCTTGATGTGCCCATTGTTGCCTTGTCGCAGCTGTCTCGTGCGCCGGAACAGCGCTCTGAGCACAGACCGATGCTCAGCGACCTGCGTGAATCCGGTGCCATTGAGCAGGATGCAGACATTGTTATGTTTTTATATCGTGACGATGTGTATAATCCCGATACCGAAAAGAAAAATGTGGCAGAGTGTATTGTTGCTAAGCACAGAAACGGCTCAACAGGCACTGTTGAAATGTTCTGGGCGGGGCAGTATACCCGCTTTATGAATTTGGATAAAAACCATGAGTGATTTATGTAACAAGGTGCGCAGCACCATTATAGCACACAATCTGATTGAAAAGGGCGATAAGGTGCTGGTCGCTTTATCCGGCGGGGCAGATTCTGTCTGCCTTTTCCATATCTTGCTGGCTCTTGCTGATGAAATGGAATTTTCTGTTTATGCAGCCCATGTGAATCATGGCTTGCGCGGGGAAGAGTCAGAGGATGATGAAGCCTTTGTGCAGGATTTGTGCAACCGGCTTTCCGTGCCTTTGTTTATACACCATTGCGATGTTCGTGCTTTTTCAGAGGAAGGGCACATGGGTCTTGAAGAAGGCGGCCGATTGGTGCGGTATGGTTTTTTTCGTTCCCTCTTGCAAGAAAAGGGAATGACCAAAATTGCCACGGCACACCATGGCGACGACAACGCCGAAACGGTTTTAATGCGGTTAATTCGCGGCACAGGCCCCCTTGGTTTAGCTGGTATTCCTTATCAAAACGGAGAAGTGATTCGTCCGTTTTTAGATGTAAGTCGTG
Organism: Clostridia bacterium; assembly: GCA_045590535.1. Classification (GTDB taxonomy): domain Bacteria; phylum Bacillota; class Clostridia; order UBA1381; family UBA9506; genus UMGS755. The sequence continues at coordinate 36,129 of JAZNRE010000015.1, read as the reverse complement.
CTGAAATTGAAGGCTATATGAGCGAAAATCAGCTGGCGTATCGAACTGACAGCACAAATGCTCATGTGGAATTTACCCGCAACCGGGTTCGTCATCAGTTAATCCCTTTTATTAAACAGCAATTTAATCCCAATTTCCAACATACATTTCGTGAGCAAATTAAGCGATATAAAGATTGCGCAGCTTATGTTGAAGATGAGGTAAACAAACGATTTTTGCAACTTACCGAGGTTGTTATGGGTGGTTATGGCTTTTCTTGCGATGAGCTCTTAAAGGAGCCACCGTTTATCGTCAGCCAGCTGTTGCACCGTGTCATTGCAGAAATTGCCGGAGAAAGAGAAACCGGAGCACAGGCTGTGCGCGAAACCGAAGCGATTTTACAGCAAAAAAAAGGGCAGGTTTCATTAGCCAAAAATGTACTTGCACAGGTTTATAATGGCCGTTTATATATCCGAAAAGAAGAGGAAGCCAAGCCTTTTTGCCGTCTGGTTAAGCCGTTTGGCACCCAAGAGGTGCAGGAAACAGGCGGAAAATTGTTTTTTTCTCAAGTGACAAAGGTGCCGGCAAAAGTGCCGAAAGACACAATTTATCTTGAACTGTCGAAGCTTAAAGATAAACAGTTGTTTGTGCGGTCACGCCGCCCCGGTGATTATTTTTATCCCTTAGGTATGGCAGGCAAAAAAAGCCTGCAGGATTATTTTGTCGATTGCAAAATTCCCCGTTTTATGCGGGATTTTATTCCAATTTTATGTACAGAACATGAAATTTTATGGATTGCAGGCATGCGTCAGGATGCACGCTATGCGGCAACAAAAGATAAAGAGGATGCCTTATGCATTCGTTACATTAGGAGTGAAGCAAATGAAACGACTGGAAGATAATGTGGAAAGAGTCTTGCTGACTAAAGAAGAGATTAGCCAAAAAGTTCAAGAAATGGCAAAAGAAATGGACAAATTTTACCAGGGTGAAGAAGTGGTATTTGTTTGCATTTTAAAAGGTAGTGTAGCTTTTTTTGGCGATTTGGCTCGTGCGGTATCTTTTCCTGTTGTATATGATTTTATGTGTGTATCAAGCTATGGTTGCGGTGCTGTATCCGGTGGCAGTGTGCGCATTAACAAAGACCTGTCAACCGATATTGCCGGTAAACATGTGGTGGTGATTGAAGATATTTTAGACACAGGCAACACCTTGCATGCTCTTTTTCAGCAGCTTGAGGCGCGCAATCCAAAATCCTTGCGGCTCTGTTGTCTTTTGGATAAACCGGATCGCCGCACAAAACCGGTTCATGCCGATTTTGTGGGCTTTACCATTCCGGATGAGTTTGTTGTTGGTTATGGTCTTGACTATAACGAGCAATATCGTCAGCTGCCATACATAGGTATTTTAAGACGCAGTGTTTATGAAAAATGAAGAAAAAATGAATAGAAAGTAAAGTTTTTAAATATTCCTTGTAATTTTCATAGTTTTGTGTTAAACTAAACTCTATTCAAATTACAATTGTTGAGTTAAGGGGTGACTCGTTTGAAAAAAAGATATTTCGGTGGCATCGGTTTTTATATTTTGCTTTTTGCCATTGTGTTCATCATGTTCACCGTGTTTAATTATGAGCCGGGCATCAAAAGCATTCGTTATTCCGATTTGCTGTCTTACATTAAGGCGGGTAATGTATCTGAGCTTGTTTTGACGGACAGAACAGCCACCATTACACTTCGTGGGGTTGAAGCGGAATATCCCAATGAAAATAAACGCGTTTCAGACATAGCCTCCATTTTCATTTTATATGAAGATGCAGGTGAGGACATACGACAGCAAATTGATGAGGGAAAACTGACGGTAGACACACCGGCTCCCCAGGAAATGCCCTGGTGGCTTTCCCTTTTACCGACACTTTTAACAGTGGGTATTTTTGTTCTTTTCTGGTTTGTGTTTATGCGCCAGTCCCAAGGCGGCGGTGGCAAGGTGATGTCCTTTGGTAAGAGCAATGCACGCATGAGCCAAAGCGGCGAAACCCATGTAACCTTTAAAGATGTGGCAGGCGCTGACGAAGAAAAAGAAGAGCTTGCCGAGATCGTTGAGTTTTTAAAAGATTCTTCAAAGTTTATTGAACTGGGTGCAAGAATCCCCAAGGGTGTTTTGCTTGTGGGTCCTCCGGGTACCGGAAAAACATTGCTGGCTAAAGCCATTGCCGGTGAGGCAAAGGCACCGTTTTTCAGCATCAGCGGTTCAGATTTTGTAGAAATGTTTGTGGGTGTTGGCGCCTCCCGTGTTCGTGATTTGTTTGACCGCGCCAAAAAGAATGCACCCAGCATTATCTTTATTGATGAAATTGACGCTGTGGGTCGTCATCGTGGGGCAGGTCTTGGTGGTGGACATGACGAGCGCGAGCAAACATTAAACCAGTTGTTAGTTGAAATGGACGGCTTTGGAGCCAATGAAGGCATTATCATTATTGCGGCAACCAACCGCCCCGATATTTTAGATCCAGCGCTTTTGCGTCCTGGTCGTTTTGACCGTCAGATTGTGGTTAATTACCCGGATGTGAAGGGTCGTGAAGAGGTATTAAAAGTTCATTCCCGGGGTAAGCCGCTAGCTAAGTCTGTGGATTTGGGCGTTATTGCAAAAGGCACCTCCGGCTTTACGGGGGCAGACCTTGAAAATTTAATGAATGAGGCAGCGCTACTAGCTGCAAAACGGGGCAGAAAGCAAATTGAAATGGAGGATATTGAAAACTCTATTATCAAAGTTATTGCTGGTCCTGAAAAGCGGTCTAAAACCATTACTGATAAGGAGAAGAAGCTGGTCGCCTATCACGAGGCAGGTCACGCCATTATGCACAAACTGATGCCTAATTGTGACCCGGTTCATGAGATTTCTATCATTCAGCGTGGTCGTGCCGGTGGTTATACACTGGCTCTGCCTTCAGAAGATAAAAACTATGTTTCCAAGCAGGATATGCTGGACCAGATTGTTGCTCTTTTAGGCGGTCGCACAGCGGAAAAACTGGTTTTAGATGATATCAGCACCGGTGCATCGAACGACATTATGCGTTCAACCAAAATTGCCCGGGAGATGGTTACCAAATACGGCATGAGCGAGGCGCTGGGCCCCATGACCTTTGGCTCGGACAACAACGAAGTCTTCTTAGGCATGAGCTATGCGCAAACTCGTGATTACAGTGAGCAGGTTGCTGCGGAAATTGACGCCGAGGTAAGAAAAATTGTTGACGAGGCGTATAAGACCTGCGAATCGCTTTTGACAGAGCACCGTGAGGCACTGGAGCGTGTAGCCGAGGCCCTCATTGAAAAAGAAAAACTGTCGGGTGAAGAGTTTGAAGCGCTGTTTTTGGGCAAGAAACCCGAAGAAGAAACGACAGAAGCTTCAGATGCAAACACTTCGGACACAGTTGAGGAACAAACCGAACAATCTACAGAGAATATAACTGAATAAAAGCCATGGCTGCAAAACGGTTAATAGGATAACGGTTTTGCAGCCTTTTTATGTCTCAACTTTGTTTTAACTATGGATAAAAATGCCATAGTTTATTTTTAAGAAATTTTTTATATTTTTCGTCAATATGTACAATTTTTTTCCAATTTTGATAAAAAAACTAAATTTTTTTATAAATAATAGTAAAAACTATTGCAAAATTATGAAAAAAAGTGTATAATATTATAAAATTTATGCATTAAAAAATTGTCATTCTTAACTAAATGAACGGAGGAATGTAGAATGCTGGGTCAAATTTTTCAACCCGTGCTTGAACAGATGAAAACCGTATGTGGTAAAAGCATGGGCGTAATGAATAATTCCGGTACCGTCATTGCAAGTGTGGGCGCTCCCATACATGAAGACATCGCTTATGACGCTGTAACCAATCATGTAAGCAATGGCAGACCCTATGTGCTGTCTGATTATGCGTTTGTTTCCTTTGGAATGCGAAATATGGCGGACTATGTTGCCTACATCCAGGGTGCTGACATGGAGGCGCAAAAGCAATGTGCGCTTTTGGCAATCAGTCTTTCAAATTTGCAGATTCATTGCGGTGATAAATACGATAAAACCAATTACTTAAAAAATGTTTTGCTGGGTAATGTTCTTCCCGGTGATATTTTTCTGCATTCAGAAGAACTGCAGATTAACACAGAAAGCCCCCGCATTGTTTACATTGTTCAGCTTCAGGAGCCGGCAGAAGTGTCGCCCCAGCACATCCTGCAGAACATGTTTCCGGACCAGGACTTTGTCATTGGCATTGACAACTTAAATGTGGTGCTAATTAAGTCCCTGCCCACAAACTACACCCAGGACATGCTGATTAAAATTGCCAGAAGCATTGTTGAAACCGTAAATTCAGAGTTGATGCTTCAAATTTATGTGGGCATGGGCACACCCACCGATTCGATTAACGATATTGCCCGTTCTTATTCTGAAGCCCAGATTGCCTTGGAAATCGGTCGCGTTTTTGAAGGGGACAAATATATTTTAAGTTATGATACCCTGGGTATTGGTCGCTTGATTTATCAGTTGCCCAGCAAACTCTGCGAACTGTTTTTAGATGAAATTTTCAAAAAAGAAAGCATAAATGTGTTAGATGATGAAACCATTCAGACCATTTATAAGTTCTTTGAAAACAACCTGAATGTGAGCGAAACATCACGGCAACTGTTTGTGCATCGTAACACCTTGGTTTACCGTTTGGATAAAATTGAACGGCTCACCGGTCTTGACTTGCGCAATTTTGACGATGCCGTTATCTTTAAGGTGGCTATTTTAGTCAATAAATATCTTCACGCTAATTCAGCGAAATTTTAATTTCTTTGGGAGATTTATATGATTATTTTCAGTAATGTATCAAAGACCTACGAAAACGGAACAAAGGCACTTGATAACATCAGTTTTTTTATTGAACGCGGTGAGTTTGTGTTTATTGTGGGTCCTTCCGGTGCCGGCAAATCCACATTGATTAAGCTACTCATGCATGAAGAAACAGCAACCTCAGGCGATGTTATTATTAACAATGTGAATGTGAGCGGACTGAATCAAAAACAAATTCCGTATCTGCGTCGCAATATGGGCGTTGTTTTTCAGGATTTTCGCCTGTTGCCTAAAAAAACCGTTTATGAAAATGTGTCCTTTGCTATGGAAATCGTGGGCGCCAGTCGCCGGGAAATTCGCCGTCAGGTGCCAAGCGTTCTCAGCATGGTTGGTTTATCCCATAAGGCAAAGATGTATCCTTCACAACTCTCCGGCGGTGAGCAGCAGCGTGTTGCTTTGGCCCGTGCTCTTGTGAATAATCCGGCCTTCTTAATTGCAGATGAACCCACAGGTAACCTCAATCCCAAAACAGCCATGGAAATTGTTTCGCTTCTTAATGAAGTCAATAAACGAGGCACCACCGTTGTTATGGCCACACACGCCAAAGACATTGTTGACCAAATGAAAAAGCGTGTTATTGCCATTGAGGATGGAGTTGTTGCCCGTGATGAGGCAAGAGGAGTTTACGGATATGAAAATTAACAGCATTAAATATTTTAGCAAAGAAGCTTTTAAAAATGTTTTTTCAAACGGTTGGATGAGCCTTGCATCGGTCTTTACTGTTGTGGCAAGCTTAATGATGTTTGGCATTTTTATGGTTATGGTTTTAAACATTAACCACATGATGACAAAAATTGAAGCGGATTATGAAATCACCTTGACTGTGGATGAGTCTTATGATGCGGAGCAAACCGAGCAGCTTGGCAAGGTGCTGGCAACCATCCCCAATGTGTCAGAAGTTATTTTTGAGTCAAAAGCAGAACGAATGGAGCTTTTGCGAGACCAGTTTGGTGATAATGCATCACTGCTTGATACATATCAGAGCGAGAAAAACCCGTTGCGTGATTGGTACAAAATCCGCTGCATTGATTTGTCTAAATCCTCTGAGACCGTTTCGGCGGTTAAGCAGCTTAGTGGTGTAGCCAAGGTTATCAGTAATGGCGAAACCATTCGCAAATTAACGGCGGCCTCGAGCTATATCAGCCGAATGAGTGTGTGGATTATGCTGGCCTTAACCATCATTTCCATTTTCATCATTTCCAACACAATTAAGCTAACAGTTTTTTCTCGCAGCCGTGAAATTAACATTATGAAGTTCGTTGGCGCAACTGACTGGTTTATCCGCTGGCCATTTATTATTGAGGGTATGCTGATTGGCGTGATTGGTGCGGTTGTTTCGGGCGTTATCATGTCTTTTGCCTATGAGGGGCTCATTAACATGTTTGCATCATTGCAGATTGGTTTTGTTGATTTTATCGACTTAAAAGACATTGTTCTTGTCATCAATCTGGTCTTTTTCTTCATGGGTATTGGCTTGGGTGCGGCGGGTAGCTTAATCTCGGTTCGCAAGCACTTAAAAGTATAACATTCAAACGGATGTATATAAAGGAAAAATGCAAAATTAAGCTTGCATTTTTCCTTTTTTTATGATATACTGTTTTGGCAAATACGCACGCACTGTGATTTTGCGGGCGGTGCCGTGACATTCGGTTCCCGCAGAAGGCGACCGGTGCGGAGGTTATGCAAATAAAACCGGAGGTGACAGAAATGTCAGTAATTTCAATGAAACAACTGCTGGAAGCAGGCGTCCATTTCGGACATCAAACTAGAAGATGGAACCCCAAAATGGCTGAGTACATCTTCACAGAGCGTAACGGTATCTACATCATCGACCTGCAGAAAACCGTTAAGAAAATCGAAGAAGCTTACAGCTTCATTCGTGACATCGCTCAAGATGGCGGCGACATTCTTTTTGTCGGCACCAAAAAACAGGCTCAGGACTCTATTAAAGAAGAGGCAGAGCGTGTTGGTATGTATTGGGTAAATGCAAGATGGCTGGGCGGCATGCTCACCAATTTCAAAACCATCAAACAGCGGATTGAACGCTTAGAGCAGCTGACCCGCATGGAAGAAGATGGCACATTTGATTTATTACCCAAGAAAGAAGTTTTAAACTTAAAGCACGAGAGAGAAAAGCTGGAGAAATTCTTAGGCGGTATCAAGACCATGAAGAAGCTCCCCGCAGCTCTGTTCGTTGTTGACCCCAGAAAAGAAAAGATTGCGATTGCAGAAGCTAAAAAGTTAGGCATTCCTGTTGTTGCTATTGTGGATACAAACTGCGACCCTGAAGAAGTAGATTATGTAATCCCCGGCAATGACGATGCAATCCGTGCTGTCAAATTGATTGCTTCAACTGTTGCAAATGCAGTTATTGAAGGCCGTCAGGGTACTGACAGTGCAGATTCTGCTGAAGGCGGCGAAGAAGCTGCTGCAAGCGAAGACGCTGAATAATTCGCTTTTACAATAATAAGAAAAGAGGAGATTATCATGGCTTTTACAGCTGCTGATGTTAAAACATTAAGAGAACTTACCGGTTGCGGTATGATGGATTGCAAAAAGGCGCTGACTGAAGTTGGCGGCGATATGGATAAGGCAATTGACTTTTTGCGTGAAAAAGGTCTTGCAACAGCACAGAAAAAGTCCGGCAGAATTGCTTCTGAAGGTATTGTTCATGCATACCTTTCCGATGACAAGAAAATCGGTGTTTTAATCGAAGTTAACTCTGAAACCGACTTTGTTGCCAAGAATGAAGAATTCCAGGCTTTTGTTGCTAAGGTTGCTAAAATCGTTGCTGATAAAAACCCTGCTGATGTTGATGCATTAAAAGCATTGGCATTTGAAGGTGACCAGAATGTTGGCGATGCTTTAACAGCACTAATTGCTAAGATTGGTGAAAACATGAACATCAGAAGATTCGCAAGAATCGAAGGCAATGTTTGCGCTTACATCCATGGCGGCGGCAGAATCGGCGTTATGGTTGAAGCAGAGGGCAGCCTGGCTGATGCTGAAGCTTACGAAGCTGCAAGAGATGCTGCTATGCAAATCGCAGCCATCAACCCCTTATATCTTTCTAAGGACACCGTTCCTGCTGAAGATGTTGAAAAAGAAAAGGGCATCATCATCGCTCAGATTAAAGAAGATCCGAAGAACGCCAACAAGCCGGAAAACATTCTTGAAAAGATGGTTGGCGGTAAAATTAACAAGTTCTTTGAGCAGAACTGCTTGCTGCAACAGGAATTTGTTAAGAATGGCGACTTCAAAGTAGAAGCTTATCTTGCATCCAAGGGTGTTAAGCTTGTTAACTTCGTTCGTTATGAAAAGGGCGAAGGTCTTGAAAAGCGTGAAGACGACTTTGCAAGCGAAGTTGCTAACATGATTAAATAAGAATTGTTTTAAAAGGGTTACTGCTTTTGGCGGTAACCCTTTTTGTTTTCTTTAATGCAGTATTCTTCATAAACAAAACCGGTCTGTAGCGTATGCTACAGACCGGTTTACTTGCTTATGTATCAATTTAATCAGCGTTTTAAGTCTTTTCTGTTTTCACGAATGGTTTCAACGGTGCTGATTAAGCTCTCTTCAATAGAATGGAGCACGCCATCAGCATATTGATTAGCACCAAGACGGATTTCTCTTGCATGGTCCTGTGCGCTCTCAACAATCTGATTAGCGTTTTCATAAGCTTGCTTTGTGATTTCATGCTCATTGATCATGCCAACGATTTTATCTTCGGCACCCTTAATGATAGCAGCGGCTTCTTTTTGAGCATCAGCAATGATGCGCTGGCGTTCGTCTTTCACCCATTTAGCCTGCTTCATTTCGTCGGGATATTTAATTCTGGCTTCCTGCAGGAGATCCAGCAAAACATCCTTATCAATGATACCGCGACCAATAAAAGGAATGGTGAAGCTACGCTCAATTTTATCTTCCAAAGCCTCAATAATTTCTAAGATTTCCATTTTTATCGCCCCTTTTCAATCTTTTGTTTAACATCGTTAAAAATTTCTTTGGGCACTAAATCTGCAAAATCGCCGCCCAAATTTGCGATTTCCTTGACAACGCTTGAGCTGATATATGAGTAATTCGAATTCGTTACCATAAACAGCGTTTCAATGTCAGGATTTAAATTTTTATTTAAAAGTGCCATTTGAAATTCATATTCAAAATCTGAAATGGCACGAAGACCCTTAATAACAACTTTTGCACCATGCTTGGTTACAAAATCAACCAGCAAGCCGTCGAAATAAACGGCGCGGCAATTTGGCAAATCGGCTATTGATTTTTCAATCAATTTAACCCGTTCCTCTGCAGAGAAAAGAGGGTTTTTAGAGCCGTTATTCAAAACTGCAATAATAACCTCATCAAACAAAACACTTCCGCGACGGATAATATCCAAATGACCGCAGGTGATGGGGTCAAAACTGCCGGGATATACCGCAATGCTCATAGCAACATCTCTTTCAAAAGCAGGATTCTTGCCCTGCCATATTTTTTATCACGGTGAACACAAAACCAATCGATAAGCTCTGCCGGTGGTTCTGTGTCGGTCTCACAATAAATTATGCCGTTTTCGTTTAAAAGCTTTCGCTCCGCAATTGTTTTTAATGCCGGTAACAAAAAGGCTTTGCTATAGGGTGGATCAATAAAAATCAAGTCAAATTTTTCATTGGTATTAGCAAGATAAGTAGAAAAATCGCTGTTTACTAAGGTGGCCGACTCTTCTAAATGTGTTTTGTTCAAGTTATCCTCAACCACTTTTAGTGAAGCCGGAGAAACATCAACAAAAACGGCAGAAGAAGCGCCACGGCTTAAAGCTTCAATCCCCAGAGCACCGGTGCCGGCAAATAAGTCAAGCACAGAAGCACGAGCAACTTGCATGCCCAGCATGCTAAAGAGTGCCTCTTTCACTCTGTCGTGAGTGGGGCGGATAGCGGGGCCTTCAGGACAAAACAATTTTGAACCACGGGCAGAACCGGAAATGACTCTCAAAGTTATCCATCCTTATATTAACATAAATAAATAAAATAATCCATATATTATTTTACATGATTTACGAAAAAAGTCAATATGTTTTCTACAAATTTTATGTAATTGTAACACGATTGTTAAACAAGGCTTCAATTTTTTGATTGATAGCCTCTTTTTCTTGGGGTGTTGTTGTCATTTTTCCTTCAATATAATCATGAGCAGCTTGCGAAGAAAGGGTTAAAAGCTCCATGTCAGAATAAAGGTTGGCAACTTTAAAGGGTTGAAGACCGTGCTGCCTTGTGCCAAAAAATTCACCGGGACCCCGCTGCTTTAAATCCGCCTCGGCGATGGCAAAGCCGTCATGGTTGTTTTTCATAACCTGAAGGCGCGTATATGCGGTTTCGCTGCTGCCTTGTGCCAGTAAAATGCAATAGGATTTTTTGGTGCCGCGCCCAACACGACCGCGCAACTGATGAAGCTGTGACAAACCAAAACGCTCGGCATTTTCAATGAACATAATGGTGGCGTTGGGCACATCAACGCCAACTTCAATCACGCTGGTGGCAACCAAAATTTTAATATCACCGCTTTTAAAAGCCGACATAACAGCATCTTTTTCATTGGGTTTCATTTTGCCGTGAATCATGCCGATATTAACATCCGGAAAAACTTCTTCTTTTAATTTTGCGGTGTATTCTGTGACGGAATGCAGTTCGTCCAATTCTGATTCTTCCACCAGGGGACAAACAATATAAGTCTGACGACCGGCATCGATTTCTTTTTTTAAAAAACCGAAAACTCTTTCTCTGTAGTTTTCACCAAGGGCAAAGGTATCAATCTTTTGCCGTCCGGGAGGGAGCTCATCAATAATGGAAACATCCAAATCGCCATAAATAATCATGGCCAGGGTGCGGGGGATGGGTGTGGCGCTCATAACCAAAATGTGTGGATTTTCGCCTTTATCAGAAAGTATCTGGCGTTGGTTAACACCAAAACGGTGCTGCTCATCGGTGATAGCAAGACCAAGACGGCAAAAAGTGACATTGGCGCTGAGCAGAGCGTGGGTGCCAACGACTACCTGCGCAATCCCTTTTTCTAAAGCAGAAAGGGACCTTCTTCGTTCCATAGCAGGCATTGAACCGGTTAAAAGCACCACCTCAATGCCATGGGGAGCAAAGAGTTTTTTAAGGCTTTCATAATGTTGTGCTGCCAAGATTTCGGTTGGTGCCATGAAGGCGCCCTGAAAACCGCTTTTGGCGGCGATATATAAGGCGGCGGCGGCAACCATGGTTTTACCTGAACCCACATCACCACAGACCAATCGGTTCATGGCACAGCCTCCTGCCATGTCAGCCGCTATCTCTTCAATCACCCGGCTTTGTGCGCCAGTAGGCGTATAGGGCAGGGAAGCGATAAAAGGCGCATAAGAGGCCGAAAGTGGCAATGCCCTATGAGAACATTGCCTGCTTTTGATTGAAAAAAGCGCCGATTGAAAGACAAACAGCTCTTCAAAAGCAAGGCGTTTCCGTGCAGCTTCATAGGCGTTTTTATCAGCAGGGAAGTGAATGTTTTCGATGGCATAGTTTATATCACAAAGGTGATAAGCACGGCGCACAGAGGCCGGCAATGTTTCCGACTGTAGTGGGCAAAGTGCAAGGGCATGTGTCACACAGTCTGACACAATGTTTTCAGTTAAGCCCTCTGTTAAGGGGTAAAGAGGTACAATTCGACCGGTTTGTTTTTGCTGATCGGGTCGTTCAAAAATCGGCGTCAGCATCTGGCGTTTTGGCATAAGCCGCACCTTGCCGTAAAAAATAAAAGTGTCACCTTTTTTCAGCTTTGACTCTAAAAAGCGATTATTAAACCAGACAAGTTCTAAAAACCCCGTGCCGTCAGACACTTTAAGGGTTTGGATTTGCATGTTTTTTCGCAAAATTTTCGTTTGCAGAGATGAGGTGACTACGGCTTTAATGCAAACGGTTTCATCATGGATAAGCTCAATGATTTTTTTGCAGGTTTTTCGGTTTTCATATCCTCGGGGGTAATGGTGCAAAAGGTCTTCTAAAGTAAAAATACCCAACTTACCAAAGGCGGCAGCCCGCTTGGGGCCGACACCTGGCAGTTGGGTAATGCTTCTTTGCATAGAAGAATGGGACATGATTAAATTCCCCTTTTAAAGTAGGGTTTTGTATTATTCAACCGAAACAATGTAATAATACAAAGGTTGTTTGCCGTTGTGAACCAAAACATCGCAGTCTTTATAGGTTTCTTCACAAAATTCGCGAAGTTTATCTGCGTCTTCATCGCTGACATCTTCACCGTAGAACACATTGATAACGGCGCTTTCGTCATCCACCATACCGGCCAAAAGGTCTTTGGCAACATCGGCCGGGTCATCGCCGGCAGCAATAATGTTTTTGCCAGTTAAGCCAATGATTTTACCCTTGGGCATGGTTTCGTCACCTAACTTAAATTCACGCACAGCAAAGGTTACATTGCCTGTTTTAACCAGCGAAGCAGCCTCTTGCATTGCAGCAGCATTATCTTCGGCCGAAACTTCGGGAGAAAACGCCAGCATAGCGGAAATGCCTTCCGGAATGGAGCGGGTGGGAATGACAAAAATGTTTTTATCGGTTAAATCGCAAACCTGTTCCGCCGCCATGATGATGTTTTTGTTGTTCGGCATAATAAACACGGTTTCAGCGTTAATTTCATTAACAGCATTCAAAATATCATCGGTGCTTGGGTTCATGGTTTGACCGCCTAAAATAACCTGATCAACACCCATGTCCCTAAAGAGGTCTTCCATGCCCTCACCGGCAGCAACAGCTGCAAAACCAAAGGGAGCAGGGGGCTCAGCGGGAGCTGCGGGCGCAGCCTCAGCAGACAAACTGTTGTGCTGATATTTCATATTGTCAATTTTAATGTTAATCAAGGCGCCTAATTTAATGGCTTCTTCAATGACATAACCGGGGTTATTGGTGTGAATGTGCACTTTGATAATGGTTTCATCATCCACAACAACCATAGAGTCGCCTTTTTTCTGAATGTTTGCGGCAAAGAGCTTGCTTGAAGCTTTGGGGTTGTTCTTTTCAATGATAAACTCTGTGCAATAGGCAAACTTAATGTCAGCATCTGTGCCCTGTGCACTGGCATTCTTCACAGCCGGAGCAGGCAGAACTTCGCCGTCTTTTCTTTCAATAACTGTGCCGGTTTCTAAATAAGTAAGTGCGCCCTCTAAAAGATATAAAATGCCCTGACCGCCTGAATCCACAACGCCTGCAGCTTTTAATGCGGGCAGAATATCAGGGGTTTTATCAAGACTTTTTTGAGCTGCATCAATCACGGCCTTCATCATGCCAATGATTTCGTTGTCTTCAGTGAGATAGGCAGTACCGCCGGCTGCACCGTCACGGGAAACCGAAAGCATGGTTCCTTCCACAGGCTTCATAACAGCACGGTAAGCCGTTGCAACACCTTCGGTAAAGGCTTCAGCCAAGTCCAAGGCATCGGCAATTTCACAATCCTTTAATCGCTTTGACATGCCGCGGAACAACTGGGACAAAATAACGCCGGAGTTACCGCGGGCGCCACGCAAAGAGGCACCGGCAACAACATTCATAACCTCGCCAACAGAACTAAAGGAACGACCTGAAAGTTCAGCGGCAGCAGCGGTTACGGTCATGGACATGTTTGAACCTGTATCACCATCGGGAACAGGGAATACATTTAAATCGTTTAAAATATTTTTGCAGTTGACAAGCTTGTTGGCCGCAGAAAGAAAAGCCTGTGAAAGCCCAGCGGCATCGATTGTATAAATCAAGTTGTACACCTCCGAATTAATCCACGCGGATGCCTTCCACGTTAACTGTTACGTTTCCAACACGAAAACCGGTCATGCTTTCCACGGTATAGCGGACATTGCTGATAATGCTATCGGAAATGACCTTGATATTCACGCCGTATTCTACAATGATATGCAGATCAATGCTGATCTTATCGTCTTCTGTTGAGACTTTAATGCCTTTTGTGATTGTGTCCCACTTCAGCAGGCTGGCAAAACCGTCACTTGCGCTTTTATAAGCCATGCCAACCACACCGTAGCAGCCTGTGGCAACCATGCCGGCTATGTGTGCAATTACGGTGTTGCTCATAATAATGGAGCCACGATCGTTGTCTGTTTTAATAGCCATGGTAAAACCTCCTTATCAAAATTGCCTAAAATGTCCAAAATAACTCTAATTTTACCAGTTATCATATAGTATAACATACTTTGGAGCAAAATACTATATAAATTTTCCAATCTGCATCAATTTACATCCAAAAGCATGTGTAACAACTTTATATATAAATATTTTATAAATGGTATAGAAAAACTTGTGATTTTTGAAAAAGTGTGGTATACTAATATATGGTACAAGGCGAAATGTTGTATGAAATACCATTATAAAGCGTGCAGACGGATTTTTAAAGCTGTTTTCCATAGGGCAGCGACAGTTATAAAACCGGAGGTTACATATTATCGGTTTTAAAAGGAGAGTCTGCACTTGAACGCTACAGAAAATCGCCTTGGGGAAAAAATTAAATCATATCTGATTATAACACTGGGAACGCTTATGATTTCCGTCGGTGTGTACTTTTTTGAATTTACCAATCATTTTACTACCGGTGGTGTCAGTGGCATTTCCATTGTTTTAAGTCAGGTTTTAAAAGTGGTAACGCCGGCGCAGCTTGTGCTAGTATTAAACGGCGTATTGCTGCTTTTAGGGCTTTTTGTTTTGGGCAAAAAGTTTGTAGCCAAAACCATGTATTCGGCAGTGCTTTTATCCGTGCTCTTAAATGTGTTCCAAGTGGTGTTTCCTCTAAAGACACCTTTTACCAATCAAAAGCTTTTAGAACTTTTTTTTGACATGATTTTTGTGTCTTTTGGTTCGGCTCTGATTTTTAATGAAGAGGCAAGTTCCGGCGGCACCGATATTGTTGCTATGATTTTAAAACGCTATACAAAGCTGGATATTGGTAAAGCGCTGGCCTTGGTGGACTTTTTTGTTATTTGTGCATCGCTGGCGGTCTTTGGAGTTGAAATTGGCATGTTTTCCTTTTTTGCCGTTTTCATACGAGCCTTTGCGGTGGATACAGTTATTGAAAGCTTTCATGCGTCCAAGTTTTTTATTATCATCACAGAGCAAGAAGAAAAAATCTTAGCCTATGTTACCCATGGGCTTGAGAGGGGCTCAACGCTTTTAAACGGTTGCAGCGGCGGCTACACAAAGGATGATAAAAGCGTTATCATAGTGGTTGTGGACAGGCGTCAGGCCGTTCGGCTAAAGCATGAAATTAAACGAATTGATCAAAACGCCTTTACCATCATCGGTACAACAGGCGATGTTATAGGGAACGGGTTTAAACCGGTCTAAAATATTTGTTTGATATTTAAATTTTTAGAAAGGAAGTGTGGCAATGAAGTTTATCCATTGTGCCGATTTGCATTTAGATACGGCTTTTACAGGGCTTAAAGATGGCAAAAGCACCGCCTTAAGACAAGCGGAACTTCGCCGCACTTTTCTATCCATTGTTGAATTGGCAAAAACAGCCGATGCTTTGCTTGTTGCCGGGGATTTGTTTGATCAGCGCACTGTTGAGGCTGAAACCATTCACATGCTTCGTCAGGCTTTTGCTTCTTTGGAAACCACAAAAGTGCTGATTGTTGCCGGAAACCATGATCCGTTAACCGAAAAATCATTTTATAAGCTGGCAGGTTTTTCAGAAAATGTTCACATTTTTGGAAACGAGCTGGATAAAGTGACGGTTGCGGGCTGTGATGTGTATGGCATATCCTTTTCCCACGCCGTGCAAGACACACCGCTTTTAGAAATCTTACCCACGCCTGCCGATAGGCCGTCAGTTTTGCTGATGCACGGTGACTTGGGCGGTTCTACATATAATCCGATTCAGAAGGATGCGGTTAAAAACAGTGGCTTTTCCTATTTAGCCTTGGGTCATGTTCATAACTATAAAGAAGAAAAAAACGGCACAACTCTTTGTGCTTATCCCGGTTGCCCCGAGGGTCGCGGCTTTGATGAGTTAGGGGATAAGGGTGTGATTCGGGGTGAAATAACAGAAACAGGCGTAACCACAGAGTTTGTTCCCGTTTCAAGCCGCCGTTATCATGAAGTGGCGGTGGATGTGACCGGTCTTTTGACTCATGAAATGATGCTGGATGCCATGAGGGCCAAAGGCCTCAATGCAGGTGATTTGTATAAATTTGTTTTAACCGGTGAAACCGAGCTCATGCCGGATACAGAGGTACTTTCAGAAGCACTGACTGACTGCTTTTTTGCCAAGGTTTATGACGAAACCCGTCGACCTCTCAATATAGAGTCTCTCAAGCAGGAAAGCGGTGTTCGTGGCATGTTGGTTGCGGCTTTAGAGGCCGGTTTATCAGGGGAAAAGAGCGAGCTTTACCGAAAAGCTTTGGAATATGGGCTGGCCGCTTTAGACGGAAAGAAGGTGAAGCCCTTATGATTCTAAAAAAGATTGAGATTGAGCAATTTGGTGGCTTAAAGGATTTCGTTTTGGAGTTAACACCGGGTCTTCAATATCTTTACGGTGAAAATGAAGCCGGCAAAAGCACGATTTGTGCCTTCTTATCGGCGATGTTTTATGGGCTTCCCGGTAAGGTCCGCGGCGGCGGGTTGCGGGGTGACAGCAGAAGGCTTTACATGCCGTGGGGTGAAACCTACATGGCGGGCTCATTAGAGTTTGAATGTGAGGGCGAGAGCTATGTTTTGAAGCGGCGTTTTGGTCAAACAGCCAGAGGTGACCGTTGCACGCTGCTTTCGGCAAAGGATTGGCAGGAAATATCCATTGAGCCGGAGGAAATAGGTCAGCGTTTTTTGGGCCTGGGTGAAGATGCCTTTCACAAAACGCTGTTTATCAGCCAATCGGGTGCTGCTTTTTCTAAAGGTAAAGAAGACGAGTTGATGAGCCGTCTGGCCAATTTAGAGCAAAGTGGCGACGAGGATGTTTTTCTGCAAAAAGCATTGGATATTCTGTCAAAATCAGCCCATGACTTGATTTCAAAAACAGGTCGAGGCGGTGCGATTATGCAGCTTGAAACAGAAATTGAAGAGCTGCGAGCCGAACTTTTATCAGCTGGGCAGCTTCATGAAGCTTTTGGCGGCGCCATGGCAGAAAAAGAGCAGCTATCGGCTGAAAAAGACCAGGCCGAAGCCGAACTTTTATCGTTAGAAAAACAGCGGAACACCGCCGCTTTATATGAACAATATCAAAAAAGAGAAGAAGAACGAAACAGCCGCAAAGAAATGCTGGGGCGGTTAGAAAACGAAAAAAAGGCCCTGGCAGAAAAAGAAGAAAGGGCACAGGCGCTAGCCGAAAGACAAAAGGAATTTTCCGGCGCATCAGAGCTGCCGCCCAACACTTTGCTGGTGATGGCAGAAAAGGATGCAAAGAGTTCCGTTCTGCAAAAGCAAGAAGAAGACCGGCAAAAACTGGAGAGGGAAACAGAAGAACTTTCCATAAAAATCAGTGAGAAAGCGGGAGCCGAAAAAACCAAAAGCAACGGCGGAATTTTGTGGGGCGCCATCGGAGTGTTGATCGTGTCCGTTTTGGCAGGAATCCTGTTTAGCCCCCTTTCATATGGTTTGATTTTGGTTGCAGCGGTTATGCTGGGTTTATATTTTAAGAACAATCAATCAAAAAAAAGTGTTCAAGAAGAGCTGAAAGAGTTAACCTTGCAGCTGACGGAAAAGCAAAACCGACTTTCTGAAATGAACGGGGCAGGTTATAACGAAACACTTCTTGCCCTACAGGAAGACATGCAGAAGGTCTATCAAAAGGCAGGGGTTGATAACCTGCAAGCCCTTTCCGAACGGATTCGGCAGGCGCGAGAGCTAGAACATCAGGCGGAACGCATAAACGATGAGATGAACCGAATGCGTGACAGCGTGCATGAGCTTATGGATGCCATTATTGCCAAAGAGCCTTTGGCTGACGAGCCTCCCATGCAATATGATGGGCCGGACGCCGAGACCTTGACCATGCAGCTAACCCAAAAGCAAAAAGAGCAGATGGAGCGTGAGCGTGCGCTGGCACAACTGCAGGCAAAGGTTGAGCAGGGCTTTATGGGTGAGCGAGGCATCAGTATTATTGAAACAGAGCTTTTGCATGCCATGGAGAAAAAAGAAGAGTTAATGGCGAATTATGAAGCCATCCATCTTGCCAAAACGGCCCTTGAGGGCTGCCATGAAACCTTGAAAAGCACCTTTGCGCCGCTTTTAAATGAAAAATCAGGTGCTATCGTTTCCCGTTTGACAAAGGGTCGTTATCGGGAAATTAAGGTGGCAGATGATTACAGTATGATGATTAAAACACCAAAAGGCAATGAGATTATTGAGGCCGACTATGTGAGTGCCGGCACTTGTGATTTATTATATTTTGCCTTGCGGCTGGGTGTTTTAGAAACTCTTAACGATACCATTCCGCTTTTGGTTATGGATGATACCTTTATCCAAATGGATGAAGAAAGACAAAAAGAAGCCTTTTCCTTTTTGGCGGATAGCCCGGCAGAACAGATTTTATATTTTTCTTGCCACAAGCCGCCAGAGATGTTTACAAGTAAAGTTAGAAAATTGTCGGTTTGACAAAGTAATATAATTAAAAAAATAAAGGAGATATTAAAATGAGAGACGAAACAAAATGCTTACATGCAGGATATACACCCAAGAATTCAGAGCCGAGAGTTGTGCCCATTGTGCAGAGCACAACCTATGTTTATGATTCAACGGAAGAGGTGGCATCGGTTTTTGATGAGCCTACCAAATCTTTGATTTATTCCCGCTTTGCAAATCCCACCGTTATGGCGGTTGAGCAGAAAATTGCAGAGCTTGAGGGCGGCGTTGGTGCTATGTGCACAAGCTCCGGCCAGGCAGCCAGCCTTCTTTCTATTTTAAACATCTGTCAGGCAGGTGACAGCATTATCAGCACCGCCGAAATTTATGGCGGAACGGTGAATCTGTTTGCTTATACCTTTAAGAAGATGGGTATTGAATGCATTTTTGTTGATAAAAATGCAAGCGATGAAGAAATTTCAAAGGCCTTTAAGCCCAACACAAAAGCCGTGTTTGGTGAGACTATTGCAAATCCGGCGCTTACGGTTTTAGACATTGAGCGTTTTGCCCGTCTTGCCCATGCACATAATGTGCCTTTGATTGTGGATAACACCTTTGCAACACCGATTTTCTGCAAACCCTTTGAATTTGGTGCCGACATTGTTATTCATTCAACCACCAAATATATGGATGGTCATGCTGTTCAGGTTGGCGGCGTTATTGTTGACAGCGGTAACTTTGACTGGACCAACGGCAACTTCCCTGAATTAACAGAGCCCGATGAATCTTATCACGGCATTTCTTATACCGAAACCTATGGCAAGGCAGCCTATATCATTAAAGCCAGAATGCAACTCATGCGCGACTTTGGTGTTTATCCTGCTGCACATTCAGCATTTTTACTTAATATGGGTCTTGAAACACTTCATGTCCGCATGAAGCAGTATTATGAAAATGCTATGATTGTAGCAAATTACTTAAAAGACCACGAAAAAGTTGAGAGCATTACCTATCCTGGTCTTGAAGGCGACGAGAATTATGCCTTAGCACAAAAATACTTAAAAGGTTGCAGTGGCGTTATCTCTTTTGAGGTTAAAGGTGGCAAAGAAGGCGCTGTGCGCTTTATGGATTCGTTAAAGCTTGCTTCTAATGAGGTGCATGTAGCCGACATTCGCACCTGTGTGCTGCATCCGGCCAGCGAAACACACCGTCAGCTCACCGATGAACAGCTTGTGGCTGCCGGCATTAAGAGCGGCATGGTTCGTTTCTCTGTTGGTCTTGAAAATGTTGAAGATATTTTAGAAGATATCGGACAGGCTTTGGCACAGGTTTGATTTAAGGCGGCACTTTTTAAATTGCCGTAAATTGAATTGAATTTTTTCTGTCACAGGGCTGTATAATAATAGAATACAGCAAACCCCTTAAAACGATGGAGTAAAAAACGAGGTAACTATGAACCAGGTAACAATAAAGAAAACAGCCAGCCTGCCCATGATCGTCACCCGGGGGCTGGTGGTTTTCCCAAAAACACTCACACATTTTGATATCGCACGAAAGAAATCAGTTCTGGCGCTTGAAGAGGCCATGGTGGAGAACCAGCTGGTCTTTCTTTCCATGCAAAAAGATGTGCTGACAGAAGAGCCGGAAATTGCCGAAATTGAAAAGGTGGGCACAGTCTGCCGCATCAAGCAAGTGGTCAAAATGCCAAACAATCTAATGCGGGTTTTGGTGGATGGACTGTACCGTGCTGAAATTTGTGAATATATCAGCGAAACCCCATATTTTTCGGTTCTCATTGAAGAATTGACGGCGGAAGAGGAAGAAGCCTCTGAAGTGCATTTAGAGGCGCTGCGCCGTCGCTTAATGGAAGAATTTCAAAAATATTGCGCCGGCAACCATAAGGTGAATCAGGAAATGCTGGCTGCTTTAGAAAACACAGAAAATCCAGCCGAACTCACCGACACCATTGCCGGCAATGTTCAGCTCAATCTTTCGGATAAGCAGGAGCTTTTGTCCACCGCCTCTTTGGCCGAGCGTATGGAAATGTTAATCCGGCTCATTATTCGTGAAACAGAGATTGTGAACATTGATAATGAAATCAGCAAAAAAGTAAAGCGCCAGATGGATCAAAACCAAAAGGAATACTTCCTGCGGGAACAAATGAAGGTGATTCAGGAAGAGCTGGGCGATAAAGACGGTGTTGGTTTAGAAATTAAGGGCTACAAAGAGCAACTTGAAAAGCTGAATGTGCCCGAATCTGTTATGACAAAATGCTGCGATGAGCTTGAAAAGCTTACTAAAATGCAGTTTGGCAATCCGGAGGCGAATGTCATCCGCAACTATGTGAGCTGGATTTGTGATTTGCCCTGGAATGTGAAAACCGAAGAAGAAATCAATTTAGACCGGGCGGCCAAAATTTTAAACCGTGATCACTACGGTTTAGAAAAGGTGAAAGAACGGGTTTTGGAATATTTAGCCGTTAAGAAAATGTCAGGCACCATGGCCGGCCCCATTATTTGCCTGGTCGGACCGCCGGGTGTTGGTAAAACCTCCATTGCCAAGAGTGTGGCCGAAAGTCTTGGTCGCAAATATGTGCGCATCTCTTTGGGCGGCATTCGTGATGAAGCGGATATCCGTGGTCACAGAAAGACCTACATCGGTGCCATGCCGGGTCGTATTATGCAGGCTATGAAACAGGCAGGGTCTTTAAATCCCTTAATGCTTTTTGATGAAATTGATAAAATGGGCGTTGATTATCATGGCGACCCATCAGCAGCCCTTTTAGAAGTGCTCGACAGTGAGCAGAATAATAAATTCCGTGACCATTATCTTGAGGTGGAATTTGATTTATCCGATGTGTTGTTCATTGCCACGGCCAACACTTTAGAAACCATTCCAAGACCGCTTCTTGACCGCATGGAAATCATTGAGCTTTCCGGCTATACCTCAGAGGAGAAGTTAGAGATTGCCAAGCGTCATTTGCTCCCCAAGCAAAGAAAACGCCACGGACTCACAGCGCAAAATTTTAAAGTGACAGCCGGTGCACTGCGTGGCATCATATCCTTTTATACCCGTGAGTCAGGTGTGAGAGGCTTAGAACAAACCATTGCCAAGTTGTGTCGCAAGGCGGATTTAGCCATGGCCAAGGGTGAAGCCGAAACGGTGGCTGTGAATGATAAAAATCTGCCGGATTATTTGGGCAAGCACCGCTTTAGCTATGAAACTGTGGGCAAGCGGGATGAGGTTGGGGTTGTAACGGGTCTTGCCTGGACACAAGTGGGCGGCGACACCCTTTCTGTTGAAGTGAACATCATGCCGGGCACCGGTCAGACAGAACTGACAGGTCAGTTGGGCGATGTCATGAAAGAATCGGCACGGGCGGCCGTCAGCTATGTTCGTGCCAATGCAGAAAAATTAAACATCGCACAAGATTTTTACGAAAAGAAAGACATTCACATTCATGTGCCCGAGGGCGCTACACCCAAGGACGGTCCCTCTGCCGGCATCACCATTGCAACAGCGCTGGCCTCGGCCCTTTCCGGTCGAGCGGTTCGCCGTGAGGTTGCCATGACCGGTGAAATCACTTTGCGTGGTCGTGTTTTAGCCATTGGCGGCTTGAAAGAAAAGACTCTGGCGGCATATCGAGCGGGCATTAAAACCGTAATTATTCCTGCGGATAACGAAAAAGATTTGGATGAACTTGAAGGCGTTGTGAAGGACAATTTAAATATTGTCCCCGTGGGCACCATGGATGAGGTTTTAGCCATTGCCCTTAATGAACAATAAAGTGAGGCAACAAAATGAAAGTGAATATTAACAATGTAAAGCTGCTGATTTCGGCGGTGCGTAGGGCCCAATATCCCAACACGCACATGCCGGAAATCGCCCTGGCAGGGCGCTCGAATGTGGGGAAGTCCTCCATGATTAACAAAGTGTTAAACCGTAAGAGTCTGGCCCGGGTCAGCGGTACACCGGGCAAAACAATTACCATCAATTTTTATGATGTGGACCACCAACTCATGCTGGTGGATTTGCCGGGCTATGGCTATGCGGCACGCTCAAAAAAAGAGGTTGAGGCCTGGGGCACCATGATCAATGAATATTTAGAAAGCCGTCCCCAGCTTTGTCAGGTGGTTCAGCTTGTGGATTCAAGGCATAAGCCCAGCCGTGAAGACATTGCCATGCAGGAATGGATTCAGGATTGCTGTGCCTATTCCGTTGTTTTTGCAACAAAGTGTGATAAACTGAGCAAAACGCAGCTTGCAGCCAATCTTGAAATGATAACCGAAACCTTATCCTTGCGAGAGGGCGATATTCTCATTCCCTTTTCAGTTAAACAAAATGAGAGCTTTGATGCTTTTTGGAAATATATTGAAGGTTGCGTGCTTGAAGAAGAGGATGAAGAAGAGCAAGAGGCGTGAAGACGCCGTGCTTTTATCATAATAAATCAAAAGAATTTGATTCGGATTGGAGATAAGAAACATGAAAAAAATCTTAGAATTATTAGAAAGAAACGCCTGCTTAACTCCGGAGCAGATTGCCGTTATGTTAGACCGTGACCCCCAGGCGGTTCGTGAACAAATTAAGAGCTTTGAAAAAGAGAACATTATTGTTGGTTATAAAACGATTATCCACTGGGAAAAGACAGAAAATGAACCCGTAACCGCTATGGTTGAGCTTCGTGTGACACCCCAGCGTGGCGAGGGCTTTGATGAGGTTGCAAAGCGCATCTATCAATATGAAGAGGTTTCGTCGGTTTATCTTATGTCCGGCGGTTATGATCTTGCCGTAATGCTTGAAGGAAAAAGCATGAAAGAGGTTGCCTTGTTTGTTGCTGAAAAACTGGCACCCATGGAGCAGGTTATCAGCACAGCAACCCATTTTGTGCTCAAGAAATATAAAATTGACGGCAACATCGTAAATGATAAGTTTGAAGATACTCGTGAGGTGATTTCCCTGTGAACTATGAATCTTTAATTTCGGAACGCGCAAAATCCATTCCGCCTTCCGGCATACGCAAATTTTTTGATATTGTCAGCGAAATGAAAGACGCCATTTCATTGGGTGTTGGTGAGCCTGATTTTGTTACACCGTGGCACATTCGCAGTGAAGCCATTTATTCTCTAGAGCGTGGTCGTACATACTATACATCAAACGCAGGTCTTATGGAGCTCAGACGCGAACTGGCTCTTTATATGGAGCGTCGTATTGATGTATCGTATGACCCGGCAAAAGAAATTTTAATTACCGTGGGCGGTAGCGAGGCCATTGATTTGTGCATTCGTGCGCTGGTGAACCCCGGCGATGAGGTTTTGGTGCCGGAGCCCAGTTTTGTTTGTTACAAGCCCTGTGCGGTTTTGGCAGGCGCTGTGCCGGTTCCCTTGGTGACAAAAAACGAGGATAAATTTAAACTCACCAAAGAGGCGCTTCTTGCTGCTATCACGCCCAAGACAAAGCTTTTGGTTTTGCCTTATCCCAACAATCCCACAGGTGGCGTTATGACCCGTGAAGATTTAGAAGAAATTGCACATGTGCTTCGGGAGAAGAACATTTTTGTTTTATCTGATGAGATTTATGGCGAGTTGACCTATGGTATGGAGCATACTTCCATTGCATCCCTGCCCGGCATGCGTGAAAGAACCATTATTGTAAATGGTTTTTCAAAGAGCTATGCCATGACGGGATGGCGTTTGGGTTGGGCAGCAGCACCAAAAGAAATCATGGAGCAAATGGTTAAAATTCATCAATACGCCATTATGTGTGCCCCCACAGCCAGCCAATATGCAGCCATTGAGGCTGTGAAAAATGGCGATGAGGATATCGCCCGCATGCGAGAGCAATATGATTATCGGCGTAAAATTATTGTTGACAGCTTTAATAAAATGGGTCTTTCTTGCTTTGAGCCTGAAGGTGCCTTTTATGTCTTTCCTTCCATCCAGTCCACAGGCTATTCTTCAGAAGCCTTTGCAGAGACTCTGCTGAAAAAAGAAAAAATTGCCGTGGTGCCCGGCACAGCCTTTGGCGAAAGCGGCGAGGGTTTTGTGCGGTGCTCTTATGCATACAGCTTGGAAAATATCAATGAAGCATTAGAGAGAATTGACCGCTTTGTGAATGGGAAAGGGGCATAATCATGGCCATGAATATTGTGCTGGTGGAGCCGGAAATTCCGCAAAACACCGGCAATATTGCACGAACATGCCGAGCCACCGGCAGCGTGCTTCACATTGTAAAGCCCATGGGCTTTACAATTGATGATAAAAAATTAAAACGTGCCGGATTGGATTATTGGCACGAATTAGACATTCGCTATTATGAAAATCTAAATGATTTTTTTGAAAAGTGCAAAGGCAATTTTTATTTTTGCTCCACAAAGGCGAAAATGCGACATTCAGATGCTACTTATCAGGATGGAGACTACCTTGTGTTCGGCAAAGAAACAAAGGGCCTGCCCGAGGAACTGCTGCATGCAAGGTATGACGAATGTGTGCGCATCCCCATGCTGCCAAACATCCGGTCTTTGAATTTATCCAATGCAGTGGCTATTGTTTTATATGAAGCCCTGCGCCAACAGAATTTTAGCAATTTGGAAACCCAGGGTCATTTAACACAGTATGATGATTAAATAGGAGTGAAGCACATGGCGGAGAAAAAGAGTTTTGAAACAACCATGGAAGAGCTTGAAGAGATTGTTAAGGCTTTAGAAGCCGGACAAATTGAATTAGACCAGGCACTCTTGCTTTTTGAAAAGGGCATTAAGCTTTCAAAAGCATGCCAAAAACTGTTAGACCAGGCAGAACAAAAGGTTGTCCGTTTGACAAAAACAGAAGAGGGCGACCTGAAGGAAGAAACTTTTGCCTGAAAATAAAGAGGAAAATACAATCTAATATCTTTCCGACAAGGAGGAAATTATGGATTTTTTAGCCGAATTTGAAGCGAAAATCAATTTAGCCAACCAGTTTTTGCAAAAGTGTTTTGTAAAAAAAGAAAATCATCAAATGTCTGTTTATGACGCCATGGAATACAGTCTGTTTTCCGGCGGCAAACGGATTCGTCCGGTTTTGTGCATGGCCTGTGCCGAAATGTTTGGCAGCGTAGAAGATGCTATGCCCTTTGCCTGCGCCATTGAGATGATACATACCTATTCATTGATTCACGATGATCTGCCTTGCATGGATGATGACGATTTAAGACGGGGAAAACCCACAAATCACATTGTTTTTGGTGAAGCCATGGCGGTTTTAGCCGGCGATGCTTTGCTGAATCTTGCCTTTGAAACGGTGCTGCAGCATTCAAAAGCAGCCCCACAGCTGGTGCTTGAAGGCTTAAAGATTATGGCCGAGTCCTCTGGCACAGAGGGTATGATTGGCGGTCAGGTTATTGATTTGGAATCAGAAGGTAAACTGACTGATTCGGTAACGCTGATGGCTATGCATGTTCATAAAACCGGCGCACTTATGATGGCGGCGGCCAAAACCGGTGCACTTATGGGCGGCGGCAGCAAAGAAGATGTTTTGAACATGGAAAAATTTGCGCGCTACTTGGGCGTTTCTTTTCAAATAAAAGACGACATTTTAGATGTCGAAAGCTCGGCTGAAATTTTAGGAAAACCAATTGGAAGTGACAAGAATAATGAGAAAACAACCTTTGTCACGCTATATGGCATTGAACAATCACGAAAAATGCTGGAGGATTATACACAAAGAGCCATAGACACTTTGGCTGAATATGGTGAGCGTGCGACATTCTTAAAGGAATTAGCCCTGTTTTTATTGCAAAGAGATCGATAAATGGCTGAAGAAATTAAAGAACAAATGCGGTGATTTTTTTGAATATAATACGAACACTATGCTCGAATAAAATCTTGGTTGCAGCCGTTTTAGGCTGGTTTATTGCCCAAGCCCTTAAGGTTATTTTCGTTTTAATCAGAGAAAAACGATTTGACATAAAACGCATGATTGGCTCGGGCGGTATGCCCAGCTCTCACTCGGCCTTTGTTATGGCCATGACAACGGTAACAGCCTATGAATGTGGCATTTCTTCGCCTGTTTTCGCCGTTTCGGCTGTGATTGCCTTTGTTGTTATGTATGATGCCTCGGGGGTTCGCCGTGAAACCGGCAGACAGGCCGAAATTTTAAATGACATTATTGAAAACATCGGCAAAGATACGCCCGCTGTTATGGGAAAACGCTTAAAAGAGTTGATCGGTCACACCCCTTTTGAAGTGGCGGTTGGGGCTGTTTTGGGTATTATCATCGGCGTCGTCACCTATACATTTTTTTAATGAAAAAGGGAATTATTTCAAGAAAATATTGCGCAAAGAGACAGTTCTTTGCTGAGGTAATTATAAAATGTTTGTTTAATCCCTTGCTATTTTCGTAAAAATATGATACAATAACCTTCATTTAATTAGAGTGGTGCAGTATTCTAGTCAGCTCTGCTCATTCCCAGGACGGGCCTAAAAATCCGTTGAAGGGCACATCGATGAAGTTCCTGGTGCTTGCTTTCGACGCCCAGTCGGGGGTTGGTGCTGGGAGTTAAGGCTTAGGGGCGATCTGCAATGGCATGTGGAAACCGACCCCTTTGCCGTGGAGACCTGCTCTTGTGTTCTAACATGCGCGTTAAGAAGGCTTTGCCTTCTGAGGCCGTGACGGGATACGAAGCAGGATTAAACCTGTCAGGCGGTGCGGATTTGCTTTTGCAATGAAGTGCTGTGGACAGTGTAGCCTGCCTTGAGTGGTATTGGCGGATAGCGGATCAAACACAGGGCCTTCGGCCAAAGGCTCTGCGTTATTGCTGCTTGAAACTTCTACTGCAAAAGAGGCTAAGAATGAGTTTGACTGTTTGGGAAAACCTCTAGACTGTTCTTCTTTAGAGATGCGCTGAGGATTGCAGTGCGGAATTAAGTGGTGATTCGGTTCTGTGACGGGTAACCACACAGACTAAGCATGAAAGGGAAACCGCTGATTTGGCGACATTTCAGCTGCTTTTTGGGAAAGCCTACCGAACCTAAACCGCAAAATTTACTCAGTTGCATTACCACTCTTTTTTATTTATTATGAAACCGACAGAAAAGGTGGTTAACTTGGCAGACGACAGTAAACAAAAAAAGAGAATTAAAGTTAAAAAAAATAATGTGGGAAACAGAAAAATAAGCTATAAATGGGTGGTCACAATCATTTTTTGGACCTTCTTTATTTCGGCTATTATGCAAATGATTCAGGCCGGATTGATGAGTCGTGTCACCTTGTTGGTTGCTTGTTTGCTTCTGTTTTCTTTTATTTTAATTGGTATTATTTTTGACATTATCGGCGTGGCGGTGACAGCTGCCAGCGAGGTGCCGTTTCATTCTTTGGCATCCCGACGGGTGCGGGGTGCCAAGGAGGCTATCTCTTTAATCCGAAATGCCGATAAAGTAGGTAACTTTTGTAACGATGTGATTGGCGATATCGCCGGTATCATCTCTGGCAGTGCCACAGCGGCCATTGTTGTGATGTTGGCAGCCTTTAACGGCAATCAACACACATACATTTTAGATGTTGTGCTGGCAGGTGTGGTTTCTGCCTTAATGGTCGGTGGCAAGGCTTTTGGCAAAGGTATTGCTATTTTACATTGTAATTCAATTGTTTTCATGGTCGGTAAGCTGATTAGCTTTGTTAAACCAAAACAGAAGTGAGCAAAATAATGTTTCAAATATTGTAGAAATTTAAACGCCTTCCCCTTGAGGGAAAGGATAGATGCGAAGTAAGTCGGAAGAGGTGGAAAAGAATATTGATTACTTTCGCACTCCACACCTCACCACTGCCTGCGGCGGAGCCTATCCTCAAGGATAAACATTTAGGAAACTAAGTTTTTTATCCTGACTTGACACGAGTCGAAGAATGTCGAAAGATGGAGAAAAAACAAAGAAAAATCAACTCAAGAATGGTGGGATGTATGTGAAAATATTGTTTTCTGTTTTCAATGAGGATAGAGAGACTGATAAGACGGAATTTATTTTTTCTCAAGAAGTTGAGACCGAATGGAGTATTGAACAAATAGAAACGCACTTCGGTTTGTTTGATCTTTTTCGTTCCAGCATTATAGCAGGGAAAAATTTATGTTTTTGGGATATTTACTTATTTTCTGACGACGCTCAAGACATTATATTGAAAATAAAACAAATTCCAATAATGAAAATGCCAACTAGGATCGAAGTAATTAAATCTAGTTTTATAGTTGTTGAAGAATTCAATCCAGGAAATGCAGACAGTCCTCAATATCCTGATTGGGATAGTTGCACAATTTATGCCTGTGACAGATTTGAGTGTGGAGCAAGTAGTTTTTACTCTTTTTTAGTAAAAATTGTAGAACACCCATTGACACAGGGTATAATTACTAATTTTATATATGATGTCTTAAAAAAGATTTTTGTAAGTATATTTTGTCGCAAACATGATACACAAGCAGGCAAAACTAAAAAGATTTATTACTTATCGCTAGGTCGTTTTTACAAAAACTTTTCGCGTGCTATTAATATGAAAACATCAGACTTTCAGATGATTTCTTTAAGAAGATTAAAGTTAGGAAATTTTAGAATTTGCGTAAGGACTATTACAAATGAATATTACGAAGCTCGTTGTGCGTTTACTGGAAAGATTGCAAGTTTTAATTTAATTGAGCCCAACAGTATAGATGAGTAACAAACTTGAAGATATTTTTCTGTCTTGACAGGAACTTTGTCAAATTTTACGAAAGGAGCTAATTCAATGAAGAAAAATATTTTAATTGGGATTTTTTCGCCATTGATTTACTTTTTAGTATGTAATATAATGCGCTATACGATATTGGCCGGAGAGTATAATGAGGAGTATGCATTACTTCATAATATGTTGATTAGAACCTTACCTGCTTTACCGGGTATGTCCCTTATTTTTTTATTAATAAAGAGTTCAATGAAAGAGTACTTTAAATCGTTAAGTGTTTGTTTTTGGATATCATTTGTTGTAATGATAATTTATACGTTTTTAGGCATAGATTCAATGATACATACTGCGATTACTGGTTATGAAGAATTAAGTTTAGGAGATGGCTTGATGAGTGTTTTAACATTTCAGTATTATCTTGTCTCTTGTTTAGTTGGATGTATTATTGCAGGTATTGCTACATATGTAAAGAAAAGAAAAAAGACACGAATTGTAGAACAATAAAAACAATTTATGGTTCTTTGTTCTACTCGTGTCAAGTTTATACAATTTAAAACATTAGTTTGCCGATTTATAATATTTACATATACTATCGGATGCGAGAAAATCCAGTATTCTCGCGGGTTCTAGAGAAAAGTGCTTAAGGAAAAACAGTTGAAAAATAGGGAAAAGTTAGTAGGTCCTATTATTCACTGTTCTCCTGACTTGACACGAGTCAAAAAATGTAGAATATTGTAAATGAAGGAGGAATATTAATGAAAAAAGAAAAATGGTTACTGAAAGAAATAGAAAGTTGGCAAGAAAGCCAAATAATAAGCGAAGAAACAGCCAATACATTGAGAGCC
Source organism: Clostridia bacterium (assembly GCA_045590535.1). Lineage (GTDB taxonomy): Bacteria > Bacillota > Clostridia > UBA1381 > UBA9506 > UMGS755. Next base: position 6,135 of record JAZNRE010000015.1, on the reverse strand, counting down.
ATGTATCAACCTAAGAAAAGCATTAGTCTTTTAATTGTACTGTTTTCAATCATTGGTTCACTTCTTATAGGTATGGGTATAGTTCTTGTAAGTGCGAATAACTGGTGGTACTCTTTGCCGCTTTCTGTTAAAACTTTCATAGGATTTTTACCGCTTTTGATATCTCAAATTGTTGTGTTATACGTATACAAGTATAAAATGAATAGTATTGCATTTCGCGAAAGTGCGGCTCTCCTAAATATGGCGGGAGTTTTTGCATCAATTGCACTTGTTGGTCAAATTTTTCATCTTCCTGGAGATTTCACTAATTATCTTCTTGTGTGTGGCATACTGTTTTTACCAACTATGTTGATTATGAATGCTATTTCTCCTTTAATTATTTACTATTGGACATCTATTAATGGTGGTATATATTTTTCTGATGAATTTGGAATAGTTATATCTATAATGATGTTTGTCATAGGTGCGTTATTTGCATTTAAAAAATGTCGCACTAAAGGTGGAAAAAGTACGTATTTATCATTAATTACCATAATTTCTGCATTTGCATTAATCTTGGTGTCAGCTTTAAAATGTGATTGTGATTTAACAATCATTCTTTATGGATATGCTTTATTGCTTCTTTCTGCTTCTCCGAGATTAAAGGGATGTGAGAAAGTTTTTTCAGTGGTTGGAAAACTATGTTTTCTAATTTTAACATTCGTTGTTACATATCAAGGGTTATGGGGATATAATGCAGAATTTGACAGCGTAGTCTTTTTGATAATGACTATCTTACTGATACTTTTTGCTATAGCATTTTTCTTGAAAAATATTATAGCAAAAAAATATTGTTTGTTCTCTATAGCAACCGTTGTATTACTTATTCTTCGTGGAATATGGTGCATTTTTGGTTTAACAGTAGCTCCTTTTGACTTGATATTTATGGTTGTTTGTAATTTGATTTTGTTTGTATTAAGTATATTTTGTATATTTGATGGAGCAAGAAAAATTGATTTATATAATGCAAATGTTGGCATGGTAACCTTATGTACCCTGATTGTTCTACGCTTCTTTGACAGTGAATTGCCTCTTTCTGCAAGAGGAGTTGTTTTTTTAATTCTTGGTGCAGGGTTTTTGCTGTTTAATTTATATCTTGTTAAAACGAAGAAAAAGATTAAGGAGGAAACGATATGAAAAAAACTCTTTTATCTATTTTATTTATAACTATATTTGTGCAAATTCTTATTCCTTCATATATGATATGGGGTAAATATGATGTATTAAAAAATGGAGAAGAAGTTAAAATCAAAGTGGCTCCAATTGATCCTTATGATGCTTTTCGTGGACGCTATGTATCACTTTGGTATGATAATGACTTAAGTTATGAACAAAGGCAGGGCAAATATGGAATTTTGGAAATTGACGAAGAAGGTTTTGCAACAGTAAAAAAAGTTGAGAAAGAACAGCCAAAGGGAGAATTATATTTAACAAGCCAAAACGAAGATTATTTTTACATTCCGTTAGATAGATACTATATGGAAGAAACATTAGCCCCTAAAGCCGAAGAAATGATCTCTAGAGAAAAAGAGGCTTATGTAACAATAAGAATTAAAGGAGATAAATCTGTGCTTTCTGGTTTATACATTGATGGTAAACCTGTTGAGGAAATTTTAACAGAAAGCGATGACTAATAGCATAAGAGGATGATTATATTTTTACTCGTGTCAAGTCCATATAATTTAAAACATTAGTTTGCCGATTTATAATATTTACATATACTATCGGATGTGAGAAAATCCAGTATTCTCGCGGGTTTTAATGGATTTTGTTCAAGAAAAAGCAGTTGAAAAAATAGGAAGAAAATAGTAGGTCCTATTATTCACTGTTCTCCAGTCTTGACACGAGTATATACTAAGGGTAAAAAAATAAAATTATAGGAGGTTGTATAATGAAAAACAAGCAAAAAGCTACTTCTATTACATTAAGTGCAATATCACTAGTACTCATTTTATTATGTACACTATTACCAATTTTTTCTTTCTGGAATTATAGACTTTGTATGATTCCATTTGCACTCATTAGCACGATTTTATTTTTTACAAATTTAAAAGAAAGAACCCAAAAAGTTCACATCATAATTGCTTGTGTAATTTTGATACTGAGTGCAACAACCATCATATTAGGATCAAATATGGAAGGAGTAGTTATCAGTGCGGTATTGTCTATTTATATTGCAATCTTATTACTTTTGCCTAAAAAGAATCATACTACTTTAGCTATTACAATTATTTCGGCTATTATTGCAACTTTTTTACAAATTTCAACTATCTGTAAATGGTTTAATAATTATGATTTAATTTATAGTGGTAATTTTCCAGAAATTTCTTTAGAAGCGGCAGACAGTATGTTAGTTACTGGGTTCAATGAGATAGGTATGGCGATTATTATTTGTTGTTTGATTTATTCTGCATTATCTATTCAGTTTAGCCCAACGAACGATTACAAAAATCGACAGGCAAATGCAAACGAAAATGATATTAACAACAGTGAAAATTCTTCTATAACAGAAAATGAGGTAATAGGACTAAGGGAAGAACTCAAACCAGTGCCATCTGTTGCTTTAGAAGATGCATCTAAAAGCAAAATACAAAATAAACCAAAAAGAGAAACAAAAAATTCTTTAGAGATAATTAATATTTTTGTGATTGTGCTTATACAGATATTATCTGCTTTAGGTTATGATATAGCAAGTAGCTGTTATGGCGATAATTACGAGGCAATTTTTTTGATTGGAATAATTCCTGTAATTTTAAAACTGATTAGTGTAATAAGGCGTAAAGACAATATTATTATGAGTATTGTTGTAATGATATCCTTCTTATTAATGATGTATAACTCTATTGGATTTGTTGATGGGACAAATGTCTTTATAGCTTTATGTCTTTTATATTTGATAGTTTGTGAATTATACAAAATAATACAATTTATTGCAAAAAAATATTACACAACACAGAGTTATAAAATAAAGTGTTACAAAAAAATTGAACAAATCAATACATATCGCGAAAAAGGCATTATTACAGAAGAAGAATATGAAAAAGCACGAGAACAAATTATGAGTAAGATTCAATATTAATTTAAGGATAATGTATGTATAGAAATCATTTCTTTGTTTTATGCCAAATTTGATAACTAGACACAAGGGGACGAGACACAAGGGGACGAGACACAAGGGGACGGTTCTGGTGTGTTAGAGCATGTGTCAATTATCTAAAATGAAAAGAATAGTTTGCCGATAAATGATATTTACATATCGGGCAGGAAAATCTGATATTCCTGCGGGTTCTAATGGAAATGTTAGGGTGAAATTAGTAGGTCCTATTATTCACTGTTCTTCGGTCTTGACACGAACTACTGCGAAAAGAATGGCATCGAGATTATATAGTTTTTATAAAAAGAGGGATAATTGTGAAGGATATAACTGCAACAACAAAAATAGCGGCCATTTTAGGCAATCCGGTGGGGCATAGCCTTTCGCCTGCTCTGCATAATTTCTTAGCTGAGCAGACAAGTGCTGACCTTGCCTATCATGCTTTTTGTCTTGAAAAAGAAGATTTACCTTCTGTTTTTGAAGGGGCTCGTGCTATGGATTTTTTAGGTTTTAACATCACGGCACCCTTTAAAATTGATGTAAAAGAGCAGCTTGATGTTTTAGACCCTGAAGCAGAAAAAATGGGGAATGTGAACACTGTGGTGAAAGAACAGGGATTGTGGAAGGGCTATAACACAGACGGTGACGGCTTTATACTTTCGTTAAAACGAAACGGCGTTTCGGTTAAAGGGAAGCATGTCTTATTGCTTGGCACGGGCGGAACGGCCCGAACGCTTTCTTATAAGCTGGCGCAGAAGGGCGCAGAAAGCATAACTATAGTTTCACGGAAAAGAGATATTTTATCAGAATTTCGCACATTACTTGCTGCATTTCCGCAAGTGGCATTATATGAGGGGGCTGACCCATGCAAGCGTTATGACCTTGTGGTCAATTGCACACCTTTGGGCATGAAGCCTCATGAGCAAAAGAATCCCATGCCGGAGGGGCTTACATACAGTTCCGATGCTGTTTATTGTGATTTGATTTACAATCCGCCGAAAACTTTATTTTTGCAGCAGGCTGAAAAGTCGGGGGCAAAAATCATTAACGGCATGGATATGTTTTTATATCAAGGCATTTTGGCCTTTGAACATTTTACGGGCATAAAGGTTAGTGATGCCATTTGTGAAGCGGTATTTAAGAAATGGGGCAATGCAAATGATAGAGCGAAAGCAGATTGATTTATCCGCTAAACCGGTTTTTGATCAATATATTCAAAATCAGGATAATTCAACTTATAATTTCACAAACATGTATTTATGGTCCGGTGAGGATAAAATCACATACTGCGAAACCGATGGTTGTTTAGCTCTTTTCTTTCTGTGGGGCAAACAGCCGCTTGCTGCGTCCTATCCTGTGGGAGAAGGGGACAGAAAAGCTGCGGTTCACAGCCTGTCGGCCTATCTCGAAGAACAGGGGATTCAACCCATTTTTCGTAATCTTTCCACCTCTATGGTTGAAGAATTAGAAGAGATGTATCCTGGTTGTTTTCGATTTGCTGAAGATAGAGATGCTGCCGATTATATTTATGAAACGGACAAGCTGATTCATCTTTCAGGCAAAAAACTTCATGGCAAGCGCAATCACTTAAATTATTTTAAAAACACCTACGCCTATGAATACAAAACCTTGAAAGAGGCAGACATGGCTGATTGCTTGGCGCTTTTTGACAAGTGGTTTGACGAAAAGGAGAGCATGAAGTTGCTGTCAAGCTCCCGTGAGGCAACGGTTAAGCTTCTTTCCGGCTTTGGTCAGTTGCCGGTGCGGGGTGGCGGCATTTATGTGGATGGTGAAATGGTTGCCTTTTCCATCGGTGAGCCGGTATCAGAGGATACGGCCCTGATTCATGTAGAATTTGCAGCCGATATCCGCGGGGCCTTTAATGTGATTAACCAAGAATTTTGTGCTCACGAGTGGGCTGATTATGCCTATGTCAACCGTGAGGAAGACATGGGGCTTCCCGGTCTTCGTCAGGCAAAGCTTGCTTATAGACCTGTAAGGCTTTTAGAAAAATTTAATGCTGTGCAGATTAAGCCGCTGTAAGTGGTTGAGGTGAATACAGGGCCTGTAACCACAAAAGGAGTCATGGCATATCATATAGCAAGAAGAGTTTGACAAGGAGTTTTGCTATATGGGAAAACAAGGATTTTTAGGGGATATATACAGAAGTCTTGATAAAATGGAGCAAGAGGTTTATTCCCTATGTGGTCTTTTGCGAAAAGGCAGTTGCGGTTGTGAACAGCATGAGTGTTGTGATGACAACTATGAAAATGAAAGCTTCAATTATGATTCCTGTGAAGAGCCGGAATGGTACCCACCCAAAGACTATCGTCCGCCATGTGGAAGAGAGAAATGTTGCTGCTTTAGGCGGCGAAAATAATTGTTTTAAGCCAAAATATTACCGAAAACTTGATGAACAACATGATTTTCATCGGGTTTTCGGTTTTTTTATTTTTATAAAGTAAAAATGCAGTAAAAAGGAACAAAAAAGGCTTGACGCAAGGCTTAAAATGTTATATAATAACACAGGAATGAAAAAAAATAACATTTTCATGTTAGGTGGTGACGGGTTGTTGAAAGACAGAAGACAGTCTATTTCCGAGATAATTGAACAACGGGGCGAGATTAGCCTGCATGAACTGGAAGCGCTGTTTCCTGATGTTTCATCAATGACAATCCGCCGTGATTTAGACTATTTAGAAACAGAAAACAAGATTGTTAAAATTAAAGGTGGCGCCAAATCAATCAGCCATTTATCTCGCAGTTTGCTTCATGAAATTGAGGGCGACTACGGTCAGCGTGAAATTATGAACGCTGCAGCCAAGCGCATCATTGCCGAAAAGGCAGCCCCTTTAGCTGAATCCGGTCGCAGCATTTTTATTGATGCAGGCTCAACCATGATGCAACTGGCACGGCTTTTAAAAACCGGACGCTATTCCGTTGTGACCAATGCCGTGAATGTTGCCATGGAACTTTCGCAAAATCAAAGTGCAACGGTGAAT
>JAZNRE010000014.1:0-102117 GCA_045590535.1 Clostridia bacterium | reverse complement strand
GCATGATAGCCGAAGGCACAACGGAAATTACCGATATTCAGTACATTGACCGTGGCTATGATAAGATAGAAGAAAAATTCAAAGCAAGTCGGATCGTAGCCATGTCGTTCTGTGGGCCAAGGAGTTGTAGTGGGGATTTGTCTTCCTAAGACCGCTTGGCCTCCGACTTGCATGATAGCCGAAGGCACAACGGAAATTACCGATATTCAGTACATTGACCGTGGCTATGAAAAGATAGAAGAAAAATTCAAAGCCTTAGGTGCTGATATTTATCGTGTAGATTCCTGAGTTTATAAAATCTCTTACAGTCCGGTTAAAGCCCACAGCAAAGGACAGGGAGTTTTAATAAAAAATGAAAATGTGGGCAGAAAGGCAAGGAAAAATTCATGAAAAATTGTAAGATTATGTTAGCCGGTTTTGGCGGACAGGGCATTTTATTTGCAGGTAAAGTTTTGGCCTATGCTGGCTTAAAAGCAGGTCGGGAGGTTTCCTGGTTGCCGTTTTATGGCCCTGAAATGCGTGGTGGCACAGCAAACTGTAGCGTGGTTATTTCAGATAAGCCGGTGGGTTCACCCATCATTCCCAATCCGGATGTTTTAATTGCCATGAACCGTCCTTCACTGGACAAATTTGAAGCTACATTGCCGGCAGGCGGCGTTATCATTACCGACAGCTCCATGGTTGACCGTGAGGTTGGGCGGGGAGATGTAACCGTTATTAAAATTCCGGCAAGAGAAATTGCCCTTGAAAACGAGCTGGGCAACCTGGCTAACATGGTTATTGTTGGCCGCCTGCTAAAAGAAACCGGTCTTTACTCTTTAGATGAAATCAAGGCCGGTCTTGAAAAGAGCATTCCGCCCACAAAAGCAGCTTTATATGAAAAGAATGTAAAAGCCATTGAGTTGGGTTATCAATATGCATAATGGCGGCTTTAAAGAGCATGGTTCCCGCACATTGACCTGCGACCTATTGTCGCAAAGCGGTCAGGTTCGTCATGGATTTTCTCTAAACCGTGAAGGGACCAGCACCGGTCAGTTTGCCTCTTTAAATTTAGGGGTACATACAAAAGATCAGAAAAAAGCCGTGGAAGATAATTTTGCTTTATTTTGCCAGGAATTATCCATTGACCCCCAGCATTTGGTTTTGGCACAACAAACCCACAGCACAAACATTCGCGTTGTAACAAAACAAGATGCCGGCAAGGGGCTTTATAAAGAAAGTGACTTTGCCGAAACCGATGGGCTCATCACCAATGAGCCGGGTGTTGCCCTTGCAACTTTTTATGCAGACTGCACGCCCATTTTACTGTTTGACCCGGTGAATCGTGCCATTGGCTCGGTTCATTCCGGCTGGCGAGGCACCTTGGGAAAAATTGTGCAGCACGCCGTGCTGGCCATGAAGAAGCATTATGGTAGCCATGCTGAAAATATTTTAGTTGCTATGGGCCCTTCTATTAAAGGTTGCCACTTTGAAGTGGATGCCGATGTGTATTATGCTTTTGCCGAACGCTTTGGAAGCGTGGTCCAGCGTAACACAAAAAAACTTGGGGAAAAGTTTTATATTAACACCGACGCTTTAAATGTGCGGTCCTTATTAGAGGTGGGGGTGCCGGAATCGCAAATCAGCGTTTGCCCTTTGTGCACCTATTGCGAGAAAGACCTGTTTTTCTCACACAGGCGCAGTGGCGAAACGGGACGCATGTGTGCGGTGATTGAACTCATTTAGAAACAATGTATACAAAAGAAAAAAAGGGGTGGCATAATGGAACGAGTTGTGTTGGTTGTTGACGATGAAAAACCGATTCTTGACATTTTAAAGTTTAACCTCGAAAAAGAGGGATTTCGTGTATTGGGCGCAAGTGATGGTGAAGAAGGCTTGGTGCTGGCGCTCACACAGAACCCGGACCTCATTTTGCTTGACATCATGCTGCCGAAAATTGACGGCTTTGATGTTTGCAAGCGCATTCGTGAAAAATCCAATGTGCCGATTATTATGATCACGGCACGGGAAGAAGAAGTTGATAAAGTTTTAGGTCTTGAGCTGGGTGCCGATGACTACATAACAAAACCCTTTAGCGTTCGTGAGGTTTTGGCCCGTGTGAAAGCCAACATGCGCCGCTTTGCAGGGGATAGTGATGCCACGGCGCAGGATATTATTGTTGCGGGTCGTGATTTGGTGATTAACACCACCAAGTATGAGGCCATTAAAAACGGCACAACCCTGGATTTAACTCTGCGTGAATATGAACTTTTGAAGTTTTTGGTGACGCAGCCAAACCGGATTTTCTCCCGCGAGGCGCTACTTTCCAGCGTGTGGGGCTATGAATTTTACGGTGATGTGCGTACGGTGGATGTAACCGTTCGCCGTCTGCGAGAAAAGCTTGAGGATGATTCCAGCAACCCGCGGTATATTTTGACGAAACGCGGCGTGGGTTATTATTTTAATAAAACGACAGAATAGTACAGCACGGATAATTCGAAACCTTTCGGATTATCCGTGAACTATAGAGGAGCGGTATCATGTTTAAAAACCTGCAATGGAAGATTGTAGCCATTTTTGTTTTAATGGTTTTGGCAATTCTTTTTGTTGTCGGAACATTTTTAATTGTGTCTGTTACAAATTTTTATCATAATGCTTTTGCAGGTGAAATGGATTCTATCTTCACTGAGTCGTTTATTGAGCAGATGGAAGCCGGCACAAGAGACGATGCTGATTATGTGCAGCGGGTTATGTCTGCTTATATGGCCCGTATGGGTATTGATTCTTACCGCAATTATTACATCATTGATGGTGGCACCGGAACGGTTGTGGACAGCTCTGCCTCAGTGCAGGAAACTTTTTCTATGCAAACCCCCAACTTAATTACAGCCCTTTCCGGTCAAGTGGGCAAAAGCATCAGCTCACAGGCCGCGGTGATGGATTATGCTGTGCCCATTCAAAGCACAGATTCGTTAAGCATTATCTATGTGCGTGATACCAAAGTTGAACTGACAGAGGTTATTCAAAGAATTTATAACATCATTTTGCAAACACTGATGCTGGCTATTTCAATTTCTCTTCTTTTTGGTTATTTTCTGTCCCGGACAATCACTACGCCTATTTCTAATTTGACACAGAAAGCAAAAGGTCTGGCAGAGGGTGAATTTGAAACAAAAATTGAAGTTAAGTCCAATGACGAAATTGGTACTCTAACCGCCACTTTTAACGATATGTCTGCCAAACTGCAGGATGCTATGCTGCAAATGTCCACCGAAAAAAACAAGATTGAGGCCATTTTGCTTAACATGACAGATGGCGTTATGGCTTTTGCAACGGATGGCAGTTTGATTCATATTAACCCCACAGCACGAAAAATGTTCTCCATCTCTGAGAATGAAGTTATCGAATTTGACCCGTTTTTTAAGGAGCATCAACTGGATATTCAACTGGGTGATTTGCTCTATTTAGAAGATAATCGCTTTATGGAACGCGACATTGAGCTTGCGCATGTTTCCATTAAGGCAAGCTTTGTTGTTTTTGAAGATGAGCTTGACAACACAGGCGGTGTTTTGGTGGTGCTGCATGATGTTACAAGGCAGCAAAAGCTTGAAAACTCCCGTCGTGAGTTTGTGGCTAATGTTTCCCACGAATTGCGCACGCCTTTAGCCACCATTAAGTCTTATGCCGAAACGCTGCTTGACATGGTGGACGGAACCGAAATGCCGGCAAGTTTCATTAACACCATTATGAACGAAACGGACAGAATGACTCGACTAGTTAAGGACTTGCTGGTGCTTTCCAGTTTAGAGCAGTCTGACCAACTGAAAAAGACAGAATTTAACATGAAAACACTTTTGACCGATGTGGTAGACACCATGGAGCTTGTGGCAAAAGAGCAGGGCCACCGCTTAACGCTGACAACCCGCGGCTTTTCCCGCCTCTTTTATGGTGACCGTGACCGTTTGGAACAAGTTTTATATAATATCATTTCCAATTCAATTAAATATACTCGCAATGGCGGAAAAATAGAAGTCAGCGCCGGTCAGGTTTATAACAGCGTTTATATTAAGGTGAAAGATAACGGCATTGGCATTCCTGAAAAAGATCTGGGTCGTCTGTTTGAGCGTTTTTACCGGGTGGATAAAGCAAGAAGCCGTGAACAAGGCGGAACCGGCTTGGGCCTTGCTATTTCAAAGAACATCGTGGATGCCCACGAGGGAACAATTTCTGTAACCAGTCAGGTGAACGAGGGCACAGAGGTGACCATTACCTTGCCGATTTTGCCGCCGGTTATGAAGGAAGAATCGTTTTAAAAATGTAAATGGAACATAATCTTTCTGTAACACGATTGTAAAAAATATATGTTACAATGTATTTAGGATAGTATCGATAGATATGTTTTTTGGTAGTTAAGGAGGTGCTTCACATGGTTTTAAAACGCTTATTTCACAACTTAGCTAAAATTAGCGTTGTGTTATTGCTTTTGGTTGTTATGATGAGTGCTTCGGTGCAGGCTTTTGCAGCGCCTGATGTTTTACCGGCCACGGTGGAGTCAACGGCTGCTGATTTAGTAACCTTAAAAGCACCGGAACAGTTAATCACATCCACAAACAACAGAAAGTTGCCCATTTCGGCAACAGCACCGCAAGGCGCTTTGGTATCGGTCTACCGGTATAACTATGCAACAGGGTTTTATCACAAAATTACAGTTGGCGATGTGCCCTTAGAAGCTGTAGTTGGTTCAACCATGTTATTTGCCGGGCAGGTTGATTTAAATTCAGGCATGAACAAGTTTTTAATTCGCGGTGCATGGGATGATTCAACTTACACTGTTGTCAAATTTGATGTTAATGTTTTAAACGAAGGTTTTATGGACCGCATTAAAAGCGTTATTAACACAATCTTTGGCTAATGTATGAATCAGACTTACATATGGTTGTATGATTATGGGGTGTCTCGGTGGTTTTCATCCGTTCAGAATGAAAACGGCGGATGCCCTTTTTTCTATCGTGTGGCTAAATAAAAAGATGAAACAGAAAGGCAGGGAAAAGAGAATGCTGAAAAAATCAATGAAAAACATTGTGCTGGCCTTGTTGGTTTTAATAGCCTTTGTTTTGGTGTATCAAATTTGGTTTAACAGCTCTTTTCTGCCTAACGGTTCAGACTATGTTTTAAAAAGCCTGCGCAGCAACATCATCACTCCCATTGTCCGACTTTTAGAGGGTCGTTCCGATGCAGACTTTTCGCAAAATCTTCAAGAACTGTTTAAGCCGGATAAAATTGTTTTGCACGCCTCAGGCGATAGACGGGTCTATTCTAACGGTGGGGAAGGCTTTAGTCAGGTCCGAGCCATGGCCGGTGAGATTATGAGCCGGTGTATGCTGGGTGATTATACCATCAAAAGTAAAGAAACGGTGGACACAGAAAGCTTTTATAATGTTTTAAAAGGCAAGTCAATCTATGTCGACTATGGAAAAAACTGTGATTATCGTTTGTTTTCGTTTGGTGTTTGCGGACAGGAGAAAAACCGCTTTACAGAGGATTTAAGCGTCATCCGTGGTTACATCATTGGTTTGCACGATGGCATTATGAATGATTTTTCTCTCTATGTAAAGGACCAAAAAAGTGGCAACATCTACCGCTATATGTTAGAGGGTAATAAAGAAGAAATTGAGACCTCTATGAATGAATTTATGATGGATCCCGCAAACAGCGGCAGTCCCTCTTATTCTTTTGAGCTAAACTTTCATAAAGAGCAGGAGCAGATGGAAACCAAGGTTATTTTTGAGCCTCTTCTTTTGATGGATTTAGTGCCCAAAACCCTGCCTCACATCGCCACCATGGACGAAAGTGAGTTAGAGCATCTCTTGCAAGATGGACTGATTGATGATGTGTTGGATGTTTTTTCCATTGACGGCAGCACCACTCGTAAATACATTGATTTGGACAATGAGCGCGTGTTTGTTGAAAACAATGCCACTTTAACCATTTATCCCAGTGGCCTGCTTGAATATCAAACAGTGCAAGGGGGGCATGGGCTGGATATTACAGGCGGAGCCAACCAGGGGGCTTATGACATCTATGCAGCGACAAGTCATGCGGTTGACTTTGTGGCAAGGCTTTGCGACTATATGCCGCCGGATTATTTTGAGCACTTACAGTTTCATACGGACTTAACAGAAAATGCTCAGCAGGATGGGGTTTATCGCATTTGTTTTGACTACTGTATTGACGGAACGCCCCTGCAGCACAAAACGGTGGATGGCTACAGCCACACCATAGAAATGGAAATAGAAAATGGCTACTTAAAGTCTTATAAGCAATATATTAAAGATTATGAAAAAACAGAGGGTGTTTGGCAGCAAGAACCCATGCTCAAGGCGGCTGATGCCTTGGTAGATGCTCATTATGTTGATAAAGCGCTTTATATTGAAAAAATCGGCGTTTGCTATGTTGAAAACAGCGATGCAACCATTGCGCCCACCTGGGCTGCCGTTGTTGACGGTCATGACAAAATGATTGAATAAATAGGAGTTGAAAACATGAATTGGGGTCGTGCAAAAACCATTTTAATAATCCTGTTTTTAGTGACAGATATTTTTCTGTCATACATTTTGGTGCAAACCAAAATGGGCATAACCCGCATCTCCAATGAAGCCATTGAGGCAACCGTACAGGTGTTAGAACAAAACGGACTCGCCGTTTCAAAAGATATCATCCCCAGTCGCCGACCTGAGAATCAAAATGTGGTCATGCGGAACATGTTTGAAGATACGCAGGAGATAGCAGACATTTTGCTGGGCAAGTATGAGATTACCACGCAGGATAATGAGCAGCATATATATCAGTATGCAAATGAAAGTGCAGAATTAAAAAGCAGCGATGAAGGTTTTTTATACCGGTTGTTAAAAACGCCGGTGCCCTATGCCAAAACAGAAGAACCGACACCGGAGACCATGCAGACTAAAATCACCGACCAACTGGCAAAACTTGGCTTTGCCAAAAAAGAGATTTTTGTTGAAAAAGGTGGTATGAATGAGGGATTGTATCGTTGTCGGGCGGTTCCGCTTTATCAGAACGCGAAAATTTATGGCGTTTCCATGGAGATAACGGCAGACAGCGAGGGTATTGTATCCCTTTCAGGCAACTGGTTCAAACCTGAGAAAACAGAGACTTATGGCAAAGAACAGCTCTTGGATATTACAGCGGTGCTTGCGGGTTTGATTTATCGTGAGGATTGTAAAAACATGAAAATCAGCGCCATTGAAAGCGCATATTATGTAGCCGATGACTATTTAAACAGCCGCGAACTTGTGGCGGTGCCGGTTTATATCATCACAGACCAAGCGGGCAACAAGGTGTATTTTGACGCCCGTGTGGGCAACATGATAACAGAATGACATAGCGCAGAAGGTTTTAATAAATTGACAAACATGGGGAAGGAATGGTTAGACAATGTTGGTAGATGTAGCAGAAATTAAGATTCAGTCAGGAAACGGTGGCAACGGCCTGGTTTCTTTTCGTCGTGAAAAATATGTAGCGGCAGGCGGACCGGACGGCGGTGATGGCGGCCGTGGCGGCGATGTTATTTTTATGGCCGATTCAAGACTTTTAACCCTGATGGATTTTCGATATAAAAAAGAATATAAGGCACAAAACGGCGGTGACGGTCGTGGCTCAAAATGCACCGGCACTAGCGGAGAGCCTTTATACATTCGTGTGCCTGTGGGCACTTTGATTAAAGATGCTGAAACAGACAGACCCATAGCCGATTTAAACTGCGATGGTGCACAGTTTGTGGCAGCCCGCGGCGGAAACGGCGGTTGGGGCAATGTTCATTTTGCCACCCCCACAAGACAGGTACCTAAATTTGCAAAACCCGGCCAGCGCGGTGTGACAAGACGGATTAAGCTGGAACTTAAGCTTTTGGCCGATGTGGGCTTGGTGGGCTTTCCCAATGTTGGCAAATCCACGCTTCTTTCCGTGGTCAGCAGTGCCCGTCCCAAAATTGCCAACTATCATTTCACCACCCTTGAGCCGAACTTGGGCGTGATTTATGTCGGTGAGGGCGACAGCTTTGTTATGGCGGATATTCCCGGCATTATTGAAGGCGCCAGCGAAGGGGCCGGCCTTGGTCATGAATTTTTGCGCCATGTGGAAAGAACACGGCTTTTACTTCACCTTGTGGATGTTTCCGGCATTGAAGGCCGCAACCCCCTTGAAGATTTTGACACCATTTGCGAAGAAATGCGTCGCTATAACCCGTTGCTTGCGGAAAAACCACAGATCGTGGTGGCAAACAAAACAGACATTATTACCGATATGGAGGCCTATGAAGCCTTTAAAAAGGAAATTGAAGACCGTGACCTGCTTTTGTTTGAAATTTCGGCGGCAACCAAAAAGGGAACCCGAGAGCTTATGGCGTTTGCTTCCGGCTGTTTGAAAGAATTGCCTGTTCCGGAACAGGTTATTTATGAAGACACTATGCAGGAGCAGGAACCGGAAGAGTTAACCTTCACCATTGTGCGTGAAGGTGAGGCTTACCGTGTGGAAGGTAGCCGTGCCGAATACATTGTGGCTCACACTAATTTCTCCGATTATGAGTCGTTGCAATTTTTCCAAAAATCCCTGCGTGACAGCGGTATTATTGAGGCTTTAGAAAAGGCAGGCGTTGAAGAAGGCGACCTGGTTCGCATGGATGACCTTGAGTTTGAATTTGTTCACTAAGAGAGAAGGGACAAGCAGATGAAAGAGATTAAGCTGTCATCTCCCGCCAAAATCAATCTTTCTTTATCGATTTTAGGCAAGCGGGATGACGGATATCATAACATTGAAAGCTTAATGCAAACCGTAGACTTTGGTGATGAAGTGACCTTACGGCTCACCGAAACACCGGGCATCACCTTGACAACTAACAGAAACGCCCTGCCTACAGATGAAAGCAACATTGCCTATAAGGCTGCGGCCCTGATGCAAAAAACCTATGGTATATCAGGCGGATTTTCCATTCATTTAGAAAAACGCATTCCCATAGCGGCGGGGCTCGCCGGTGGCAGCGGCAATGCGGCAGCGGTTTTGCGGGGTGTAAATGAATTGTGCGCTCTGGGGATAGGTCAAGACGAACTGGCAAAGCTGGGCGTAACTTTAGGCGCCGATGTTCCCTTTTGTGTATATGGTCGGCCGGCCCTTGCCACAGGCATTGGTGAAAAATTAAAGCCGGTCAAGGGGCTTTCTAATTGTTATGTTGTGTTGGTTAACCCTGGGGTGGGGGTGAGCACAGCTGAAATTTACCGTGCGATTGACGGGGAAGAGACGATGCCCCAAAGTAACACAGCGGCACTTTTAAAGGCACTGCAAAAAGGGGATTTAACCGGGGCTTTCCCTGAAATGAAAAACATGATGGAAACAGTGGCAATTCGGTTTTGTCCGCAAATTAGCGAGCTTTTAGAGTCACTATGGAAGGCCGGAGCCGACCATGCCATGATGAGTGGCAGCGGTGCTACCTGTTTTGGTATTTTTATCAATAAGCCGGATGTAGACAGATTGCAATCGGTTTTTCAAAATCAACTGATTGCCGTTACAAAGCCAATTGCATAATTGGTGACATAATAAGGGATGTAATGAAACCATTACATCCCTTATTTTATTCCTTGTTTTTGGTTACTTCTTTAATGATGCTGCAAATGTTGCCCACTGTTTCGGCGGCAACCTCTTCGCTGACGCTTTCGGCAAAAACGCGGATGCCCCGGGTGTTTGCGTTGGGCAAAATCAAAACTGAACCCTTTGAATTGATAATTTTTATACCCCGGCCTACAGGTATGCGGTTTTCTTTGTTAAGCTGTTTTTTAATTTTATCCATGACATCGTTTGTTTTCTCTTCCGGCATCTCCACATGCTCCTGGGCTGTGTGCATAATGGGCAGCAGGTGACAAATGTAGGACAGGGTGCACTGATTCATGTGCAGGAATTCGCACAGACGAACCATGCAGCGAATGGGATCAAAGCACAAGTCGTGCTGCAGGCGGGCAATGGAGGTGTTGTCTTTTAGCAAAAGGGCCTCCATATCGCTGTCTTTGGTGCGACAAATGGTGCTGCCGCAAACTTCTGAAACAGCATCCACTATGACAGAAGTGTGGCGGGGCATTCGAATGTGGGCCTTTGACTTGGCTGAAGAAAGAATTAAAGTCACCAGCGCATAAAACACATCGCCACCGATAACCAAACCATTTTCATCATATAAACCGAATTTTCCGTTTTGACCGATGTAGATGCCAAAATCCAGCTTGTTTTTTTGAATTAAAACCGGCAAAATGGTGGGTTCATTGGTAAACAGAAGGGACATGCCAAAGGCAGAGCCTAACTTTTTAAAATGTTCTTTGGTTTCAGCGACACGGGTGCAAACAGCAACGCGAAAAGGCAGGCGCTTATTTGGGGTGGTGAGCACCGTATCACGAAAATAATCAAGGGCCAGGCGGCTGATATTCACAGGCAACGACATGTGCTCTATGGACTGGCGGCGAAAATCTTCCTCCTGCACACGGCGGCATACTTTTTTGATCACATCTTCATCACAGGGGACGCCGTTTTTATCCAAAAGCTCAACATAGAGATAGTGCTCATCCATCTGCAAATGAATACCGCCATCTAAAGACAGCTTGCGCAGAGCAAATTTTGCAATGCTGCGGTCGCCACCGCCCACAATGTTATACACCTTGCTGCCTGTGGACATGAGACCGGTCAGCAGGGCAAATTTAATCATCATAAACCGGCTGTCATCCGAAACATTTAAAAGGATTTTAGCCTTATCGGGTAGGCAGCTTGCATAGGCCATGGCAAGGCGCATGATGCCTTCCGGCGTCAGGGTTTTGCATATAACATTTTGCTTTTCCTCACAATCCGCATCCTCCTGCACCATGGGATGAGGGGCTTTTGAAAATGCCTCATCGGCCATGGGGGCATCTTTTGGTTTACCAAGTAAAATAATCGCTTTCATATTCACACTAGCCTTTCATAAAGGGATATAGTTAGTATGGATATAAAAGCGATTATTTATGCGAAATCTCACAGATTCAAGCTGTCACGATAGCGTTTTGGTGTTGTGCCGGTGAACTGGCGAAATACCTTGCCGAAATAGCTTCGGTCATCATAACCCACACGGCTGTAAACGGTGTCAATTTCAATGTTTGGGTTTTCTAATAAAGCCTTGGCTTTTTCAATGCGAAACTGATTGACATATTGGGTAAAGCTGCAACCCAACGCATCCTTAAAAAGTTTGGAAAAGTAAGAAGGGCTTAAATACACGGCATGAGCCACAGCGTTTTGTGTTATTTTTTGCGGATAATTTTGTGCAACCAGGGTAAGCGCCTTTTGAATAAATTGGTTTTGCCTTGCCGAAAAGTGCCTGCAGGCTGTTTGCAAAAATTCTTGCGAGGCTTGATCCAGACAGCTTTTTAATTGGCCGATGGACTGCGCCGCATGTAATTGAATAAGGCGCTTTGTTGTCCAGTTTTCAGCCTTATAGTGCATCGACATATCCTGCATATATTCGTGCAGTATAAAAACAAAACGGAGGCAATCGGCCTTGGTTTTAACAAAATGGTCGCCGTTTTTCATAATAATGGTTTCTAAAGAACGATCTAAAAAAGCCTTGAGAGGTGCAGCCGATTCCCGCTTTAATAGTTCAGAAAATACAGCGTGATATTCCACTTTTTTTCGCTGCCATTCGTCCGTCTTGCCGGTTATGGTTCTGGCAAGTAAACAAAGGGCCTTTTCAAGCCTTGCGGGCGACAGAATGAGAGAAGAACGCAGCTCTGATGCGTTATCACTGCCGTTTTTGTTTTCTATGAGAGAAGCGCTGGGATAAAGACAAAGAATAGGCTCCGAGAGGGCAACGCCTTTTTTTACGCCGTGGACAAAAACCGGAATGACTAGCTGGCATAGCCCATCTTCTTTTAAACAAATATGAGCCACCGGCAAAGAATCTGCAAAGGAAATATCCGTTTTCTCATCCTTCTCCGGCAGCCAGGTTGCCCCAATGCCAGATACCTCTGAAAACAGCTTGCAAAGGTCTTCCATCTCGGTTTTAAAAAGTGCTAATTCCATGTGCTTCTCCCACCTTTTTCTTTGCTCTATTGTATCAATTTTTTTAGGCAAAAGCAAGAAAACGGCGGGAAAAGACTGTTTCTGTTTGTGACAAAAATCCACATTAAGAGTTTATTTCAACAATCTTCACATGTTCGGCAGGATAGCCTGTCGTGCTCATGGCAGCGTCACGCAAAACGGCGGCATCAACTTCGTTGAGGCCCTCGCTTTTCACCGCAATGCTGATGAGTGTTTCTCCAATGAAAACCACCACATCCTCATAGCCTTTGGCACGGATGATGTTTTCAATCATGGCTTCTTTTTCGGTGGCATCGGCCAAGCGGTGCACCTCATCTTCGGCCTTGGCCCGTGCTTCTTTGCTGGTGTCCTGGGCATCCAAAATTTTAGTGAGCATATCCATGGATTCGCTTCTTTTAACATCTCGCTCCAATTTTGCCTGGGCAAAATAGCCATTTGAAGAGACGATGGGGTTTTGCACGGTTTCGTTGACGGGCTCTGATACGGGCAAGTCACTTGGCGTGCTGTTAACCATTTGTGCTTCGCCCAGCTTTTTGGAAACTTCACTATAAACCTGGGCAACATCGGGGTCGATGGCATCTTGCTGAAAGTTCCAGTTTAAATAGCCTGCAACACCAATTAAAATCAACAACGACATAACGGTGATTTGGCGCTTGTGCAAAATGAGCATGCGCCCTTTTTTAGAATCGGTTCTTCTTTTGGGTTTTTGAGAAAGTTTTGGTAAAAATTTCATGTGCGTCCTCCCGGTTTGTTATTTTGATTATGTAACTTTTTTAAAAGGGCTCACGCCTTTTCCAACACCTCTACGCGATGAATGGGCACATCTAAAACAGCCCTTACAGCGCTGATGACATCTGCCTGCACAGAGGGGATACCAACGCCTTTAGCTGTCACCAAAACACCTGAAATTTTTGGGGTTTGTGATTTTAGCAAAATCGGTGACTGGCCACCGCCTGCCTCGTTTTTTAAGGCAAGTGAGCCGTCGGTTTGATTGCTGTCCTCGGTTAAAGAGCCATCGGCCGTGTTTTTTTCATCGGACTTAAGATTGCGGGCGTAATAGGTTTCACCGCCGTCTTCTAATGTAATCATCACACTCACCTGGCTCACACCGCGAATGGTGGACAAAATCGAGGCAAGCCTTGTTTCCAGCTCTTTTTCATAGGCAGAGGAGGATAGCGAGGTGCTTTCCACCGTGGTAGGGGATGTCTCTTGCTTTTTGCTTACCAAAAAATCCGGCAAAAGAAGGAGCCCTATCCCTACCATACATATGATGACAAGCCTTTTTGTATTCATTATTTTTTTCAGCTTTTCTGCAAGTTCTGCTTTCATGGCGTTATAGAGGCCTCCTCAAAACCGTATTTTTCTGCAATGAATTGACACAAATCTTCGGAGTAGGGCGAAAGCTTAATTTTTTGAATGCTGATAATTTGCCCGTTTTCATTTAAGTTGCACCGGACCTGACAATGAACATTCGTGCCATAGGTATTTTGAATGTCTTCACAAATTCTGGTTGAAAGACGCTCTTCAAAGCCTTCAGCAACAAAGGCATACGACGCCGGGGTAGAAAGCTCTGCATCCGTCAGGCGAAGTGCCGGAAAGGTAAAGGTTTCACTAAAATGCGGCAGACAGGTAAGAGGCGTTAATATCACCAGCATAACCAAAAGACCAATCATGATGCTAATGTATTTTTTGCTGCTGTTATTTGGCAAAATGTTTTCCAGTAAAACCGCCAGCAATGAAACCACAATGATAGATATGGCATATTCTCTTACATGATCCATCTTTTCACCAACTTTTTAAAGAATTAAAGAGCACAAAAGGGCAATGCTGATAACAAACATGACGGCCACCATCAGCAAAATTGAAAAGATGAGGCTGATGCTGCCGGATAAATCCATAAGCAAACGGACAATGCGCTCGTCCGTAACCGGTTCTGCCATGCCGGCAGTAAAACGGTATAACAAAGATGTGGCCAAAATTTTAATGAGGGGCAGTGAGCAAAGAACAAGCAGCCCAATGGCACCGGTCACCCCCACAGCGCCCCGCACCACACGAACGCTGCTGATAACGGCTTCGGCCGATTCGGCCAGCACATTACCCACCAGGGGAACGAAGTTGCAGAGAGCATATTTCACCGTGCGACCGGCAATGGATACAGAGGCGTTGGCGGTGAAACTGTGAACGCCCAAAATGCCCACAAAAATGGTTAGAAGCAAACCCAGGCACCATTTCACCATTTGCCTTGCCACAGCAAGCAGGCGGGTGATGTGAAAACGACCGCTAACGGCGTTAATGACCGAAAGGGCTGAAATGACCATGATGGCAGGCAATAAAATGTTTTGGCAAATGGTTACAAAGCTTTGCATTGCAACAAACATGCCGGGATAAAAGCTGCTTATGGCAATGCCGGAGGCGGTTGCCGTTAAAGAGCCCATTATGGGCATAAAGCCGGCAATAAGCAACATCATGTTTGAAATGGTATCGGTGGCTAATTGGTTTATGCTTGCTAAAATGGTAACAGATAGTCCTGCAATAGAGGCAAAACAAGCTAAAAAACTAATTTCTGCCACGCTACCTTTTGCAAGATTTTGTTGCAGATTGCATAGAATGCCCGCTAAAATGGCCAAAGCTAATATTTTAATCAATAGCCCCATGTTAGCTTGTACATCCTGCAATAAGAGAGAAAAAAACTTATAAATCACAGTATCAAAGCGAAAGTGTAGTGTGCCACTGATGGCTTTTTTTACCGTTTGGGTAAAGTCAAAATTTGGAACCTGTATGCTTTCGGTTTTTGTGAGTGTTTCATCAAAAACCGAATCAAGAGGGTCTTCGGCCTCCTGCGCCGCTGCGGTTATGGAAAAAAGACAAAGCACCGCAAGAAAAAGTAGCAACAGCTTTTTCATCTGTTTTCCTCCTTGGTTGATTGGCGGGGGATTATGGCAAAATGCCAATTAAAACATTTAAAACCGCCGTCAAAATGGGAATGCTGGTCGCTACAATGGTTATTTTGCCGGCTAAATCAATTTTCTGTGCAATGGCATTTTGTCCAGCATCACGGCAAAGCTCACTGCCAAAACAGGTGAGATAGGTAATGCCGATGATGCGTATGATGGTGGTGATGTGCGCCGTGTTAATGGATAAGCGTGATGCAATCATGTGAATCACATCAAAGACATAGCTGATTTCATTTGCAAGGCGAGAAAAGATTACAATCACCGTGATAACACCAATGCAAACCGAAAAAACAGGACGGTATTCCTTCAACATTAAGGCGGTGACAGCCCCGCAAAGACCAATTCCAATGATTTGAATCATATTCATAACAATGACCTATAGGTTAAAAATTCTTTTGATAGTTTGAAAGAGATAGTCAATTTCATTCAGCATCATAAGGAGCACAACAATGAGCCCGGCAAGAGTGGTCATCATGGCTTGCTCTTCGCGCCCTGAACGGATTAGCACCTGATTGAGCACACTCACCACAATCCCAATGGCGGCAATTTTAAAAATAAGGTCAACACCCATAAAAAAGCATCCTTTCTTTTGTGACTATAGTAAGATGATAACAATAAAAAGTCCCAGTAAAACGCCTAAACTTCGCACGGTTTTTTCAGTTTTGGCGTTGTTTTTTTCCAGTTCTTCTTCTAATGCTTTAAGCTCTTTAGTGCCCTCTGAAAGGCGGGCTACCTCAACCTCATAATCCATTTTGCCAAGGTGCACCCCCACAGACTGCATAATTTCGGTGGCCCTGGCAGGGAGAAGAGTCTCTTTTGCAAAATGCGAGGCGACCTCTTGCCAAAGAGTTTCAAAGGGCATGTCCCCAACAGCAAGTGCTTCGTTTAGCCGGTGCAGAAAGAGAGCAGCCGGTGGCTTGTCTTCGTTACTTAATCGACCAATTACCTGGGGAAGCGGCTCTAAACGAAAGGAGATGCCTCGAGCTATTTCAGAAAAGAGCTTGGATAATTCACGAACAGCACAAATGCTGTTTCGTTCCTTAAAGTTATGCATATATCCCCAGGCGGTGCATGCAAAAACAACTAAAAATGCGCCCATGAATTTAATCATTGTTTTACCTCCTTAACTTCCAACACGGCAGGGCGGTTGTTCTGCCTGCCTAAAAGGACCACTCTATCAAAAAGAGACAAAAGACGAGGACGGGTTTTTAAAAGAGCCTCAATGTTATCCCCGTGAATGCTTGCCAAAAGCTGACAGCCGGTGTGGTGTACCCGTTCCATAGCGTCTACATCAGCGTCGCTTCCTACCTCATCGGTTACCAAAATTTGCGGTGAGAGAGAACGAAGGGCCAAGAGCATGCCTGTGACCTTGGGGAAACGGTCTAAAACATCGGTTTGCCGGCCCAAATCAAATTGAGGTACGCCCTCATAGGTTCCGGCGATTTCAGAACGCTCATCAATAACGGCGATTTTATAACGAGCCGAGAGGATTCGGGCTAAATCTCGGAGTATTGTGGTTTTGCCACATTGGGGCGGCGCCACCAGCAGGGTGTTTAAAAAACCCCCATTGGTCGTTAATAGTTGTGGCATTAGCTTTTCGGCGCAGCCTGTGTGCGATTTGGCAATGCGAATGTTAATGCCGGAAATGTCGCACAGTCCACTTACTTTGCCGTCTTTGATCACCGCTTTGCCGGCAAGACCAACCCGATGGCCGCCCCGCAGGGTGACAAATCCGTCTTTCATTTCGTTGGCGTGTGCATACATTGAGTGGTTACACAAAGAGGCAGCCAGGGCAGAAAGCTCAGTCGATAAGGCAATTTTTGATTCATCCGGCGCATGAGTTATGCCGCCGTCTTTATGTAAAAAACAAGAATCGGCATGATGATAAAGCATAACAGGGAGATTGGCTCGGAACCGAATTTCCTCTAAAGATTGAAAAGATACAGGCTCTAACAACATGCGATAGGCAGCGGGGAGCTGCGTCAAAACAGACTTTTTACACTTGTCCATATGCTCACCTCTTATCCTATTCATATTACAAAAGAACAAGATTTAGAACGGAGCATTCTAAAATCTTTGCAAAAAAAGACACCGACACAAATCTGTGTCGGTGCCCCGGGGGTTTCCTTTAGTCGTTGCAGCAGCAAACGAGGAGGATGATGATTAAGATGATCCAGAGACAGCTGTTGTTGCCGGAACCGCCGAATAAACCGTTATTGCATCCCATTGTTGTGACCTCCTTTTCGTCGTTATACTACATACTATGCAAAAAAGAAAAAAGGGTGAGAAAAGAGGAGTGGTCTTTTCGTTTTTGTACGGGCCATCACGGTGGAAAAATACATCAGGAAAAGTGGAATAAATTCAATAAAAATATTGATTTAATTTTAAAAAGGTGTATAATAATAAGAAAGGAAATAAAAGGGATTTTTAACATTACAAAAGCAAAGAAGCAGCGCTCGTAGTTGCAAAGGAGGAAGCATGCAAATTCGTTTGATGTTGGCTGTTTGGGCATGTAAGCTGGCCATTTTCGGCAGTCGCCTTTTAGGCAAAAAAGGCTCATCCATGCCGGGACAATTGGCCTTTAAAATTTGTCCGAAAGTTTTAAAACTTTTGTCAGAGCAAGTAAAAAAAGAAATCATTGTGGTTTGCGGTACCAACGGCAAAACCACAACCAATAATATGTTATCCTCGTTTATTAAGGCGCAGGGTCACAGGGTTATCTGCAACAGCGTGGGTGCGAACATGCTGTGGGGTGTTTGCTGTGCCTTTGCCGAAAAAGCCAACCTGTTTGGCAAGCTCAAGGCCGATTATGCCTGCATTGAAGTGGATGAAGCATCTTGCGTTAAAGTGTTCCCGCACATGAAGCCACACCTGATGGTTATCACCAATCTATTTCGTGACCAGTTGGACCGCTATGGCGCCATTGACCAGACGGCAGACCTTTTAAAGCGTGCCTTGGCCCTTTCACCTGAAACCAAGCTTTTGTTAAATGGTGATGACCCTCAGGTTGCGCAGTTTGGCGAAAACACAGACAGAGTTTGCTATTATATGGGTGTTGATGCGAACACAGGCTTGGCGAAAGAGGATGCTAAAGAAGGGCAGCTTTGCATGTTTTGCGGTGCGCCTCTACAATATGAATATCACCATTACAGCCAATTGGGTAAATTCTCATGTTCAGGCTGCGGTTTTAAAAGAAAGCCTCTTGATTTTCGTGTGACAGAGGTTCAAACAAGTGAAGGCCTTTCCTTTCAGTTAGAACACCACGGCAAAACCGAAGAGTTTGCTGTAAACTATAAGGGCTTTTATAATGTTTATAACATTGTGCTGTCTTATGGGGCGGCAACCCTGGTTATGGGAGAGGTGCCGGACTATCAAAAGGTGCTGGCGGCTTATAAGCCACAGATTGGACGCATGGAAACTTTCTCAATCAACAAGCCGGTTGTTTTAAACATGGCTAAAAATCCGGCAGGCTTTAATCAGGCCATTGCCACGGTAGCTCAGGACACACAAGAAAAAGACATTTTAATTGCCGTTAACGATAAGCCCTCTGACGGCATAGACATTTCATGGCTTTGGGATGTTGATTTTGAACGGCTGCTTACGGCCAATGTCAAACGAGTGGTTGTAAGCGGCATGCGGGCAGATGAGCTCATGCTGCGGCTTAAATATGCCGGCTTTAACGAGGCACAGCAAATCAAATGCCGCACCTTAAAAGAAGCGGCAGAGAGCACCATAAACGGCAGGGGAGCCGTTTGCTACATGCTGGCAAATTACACAGCGGTTTTTCCTTTGCAGGAAATTTTAAAAGATATGGAGGGAAAGAGCGCACATGGAGAATAAGGGTTTAACCATTGGTCATTTGTTTCCCGATTTGTTAAATATGTATGGGGATAAGGGTAACATTCTGGCTCTAAAGAACCGCCTGCTTTGGCGGGGACTTTCTACAGAGGTCATAGGCTTTTCAAAAGAGGAGCCCATTCCTTTTGAAAAGCTGGACATTGTGCTGTTGGGCGGCGGAGATGATAAGGCGCAACGGCTTGCCTGCCAGCGTTTACAAAGTCAAAAAAAGGAACTTTTAGACTTTGTTGAAAAAGGCGGCGTTATGCTGGCTCTTTGCGGCGGTTATGAAATGCTGGGTCACACCTTTTCACAGCAAAATGAAACCATTGACGGTTTGTCGGTTTTGGATATTTACGCTGAAGAAGGCGCAAACCGTTTCATCGGTAATGTGGTGATTGTGTCCGATATTACGGGAAAAGAATCCAAAATAGTGGGCTTTGAAAATCACAGCGGTCGCATGCACATTGGCCAATATAAGCCTTTTGGCAAGGTGCTTTCAGGCCATGGTAATAATGGTGAAGACGGACGCTGCGGCGTTATCTATAAAAATCTCATTGGCACCTATCTTCACGGGCCGCTTCTGCCCAAAAACCCGCACCTGACGGACTATCTGTTAGGACAGGCCCTCTTGCAAAAATATGGTGAGCCGGTTTCTTTAGCACCTCTTGAGGATGTTGCCGAAAACGAGGCCCACGACTATGCGGTGGACCGATTTTTAAACGGATAAGGAGGGACTTTTAGTGAATCAAAAAAATATGTTTTGGCGAAGATGGTTAGCGGCTTTTTTGTTTGGTGCAGCTCTCATTGTCTTTTATAAAACCTTTGATAATCTATCCCGTGTGTTTGCAGCGCTGGGGGGATTTTTATCGCTTTTAACGCCGTTTACCATTGGCTTTATACTGGCGTTTTTTCTCTATCCTGCAACGGTTCGGCTGGAAAACAAGCTGTCGGGATGCAAAAAGAAGTTGATCCTAAAGCGGAAAAGAAGCATTGCAATTATGACGGTTTATTTTGGCTTTTTGGCCATTTTGACAGTGGCTTTGGGGGTTATTTTGCCCCGACTTTCCGTGAGTGTTGCCGACCTATTTAAAAGGCTGCCGGGCTTTGTAAGAGAACTGTATGCCTACCTTGACAACTTAAGCAAAGAGGGCGGCCTGTTACAAAATCTGCAGTTTGATTCGCTCCTGCAGTCCATCAACCTTCAGTCAATTTTGCAAAACATCTTTATGAACGATTTCTGGAGTTATGTTGAGGGTGTGAAGGGCGTTACCAGTGCGGTTACCTCGTTCATTTTAGGCGTTGTTATATGCGCTTATGCCTTGCTTGAGAGAGATTCACTTTTTAAGCTCATTCGCAATTTCTTTGGCCTGTTTATTAAAAGAAGCACCTTAAACAAAATGAGTGTATACATTCACCGCATCAGCGCCATTTTTTACATGTTCTTCTTTGGTATGGTGGTTGACTCTTTAATCATTGGCGTTTTGGCCATTGCTGGTCTTGCGCTGTTGCGCGTGCCTTATGCAGCGGTTTTGGGCGTTGTGATTATGGTCTTTAACATGATTCCCTATTTTGGTCCGTTTATTGGTGCGGTTCCTGCCGTTTTGGTGGCGCTGCTCGGTGGCGGTATTTATCAGGCTATATGGACGGCGCTGTTCATTTTAATTCTTCAACAGTTTGATGGCAACTTGCTTAAACCCAAAATTTTGGGCGGTTCCGTTGGTGTGAGTCCCTTCTGGGTTATTTTCGCCATTGTGGTGTTCGGCGGATTGTTTGGCATTTGGGGCATGGTTTTTGGTGTGCCCATCATTGCAGCCATTCAGCTTTTGGGCAGAGATTACATTGCTGAAAGCAGAACAACATCGGAAACAGATAATAAAAAACCCGAGCAGAAAACAGAGGAGACAACTGAAGCTGCAGCAAAATGATTTAACAAAAAAAGACAGAGCCAAAACACGGATTTTTCCGGTTTTGGCTCTGTTTTTTAATGCAACAACATGGATTTACTGTATATCCCGCGGGGTCACATAGGCGGTTTGATTTGTGGTGTAAACCACAAATCCCGGCTTGGCTCCGGCGGGTTTTTTTACATTTTTAATCTCCGTGTAGTCAACGGGCACCTTGTGGCTGGTGCCTGCCTTTGAGAAAAAAGCAGCCAGTGCGGCGGCTTGGGTAATGGCTTCGTTTGTAAAGGGTCGGTCCGGCTCAAAGCGCATCACAACATGCGAGCCAGGAATGTTTTTGGCGTGAAACCACAGGTCTTTGTTTTGTGCTAGTTTGCAGGTGACAAAATCGTTTTGCCGGTTGTTTTTGCCCACAAAAAGAGTGAAACCGTCATCGGTTTTTAAGGTTGCAGGTTGCGACGGTGCATCCTTTTTTCGCTTTGCTTCTTTGGGTCTTCGAATGTAGCCCTGTTCGGCAAGCTCATCACCAATTTGTGCAAGGGCAGCTGATGAGTCGGCTCTTTGCAAAGCCTCTTCTACTGATTCTAAATAGGCCAGTTCCTGCTGCGCCAGCTCCATCTGTTTTTGCAGCATGTCGGCAGCGGTTTTGGCTTTGTTATATTTTTTGTAATAGCGCTGTGCATTGGCGGCGGGGGAGAGAGTGTTATCCAAAGGAATTACCACCATGGGCAGGGTTTCATCAAAATAATTCTGCACCCGAATCGAGGAGGCCCCTTTTTCAAGCTGATAAATGTTGGCGGTGATCAATTCACCATATTGCCGCCATTCTTCCATTTTTTCTGTGTCAGCAAGCTCGGCCTTTTGTAGATTTATTTTTTTGGCGCAACGCTCAATGTGATTGGCAACCAACTTGGTTAAATGAGCGCTTCGGCGGGTCATTTGCTCTTTTTTATCCCGTTCTTTATAAAAACGGCTGATTAAAATGCCCATAGAATCTTCAAAATGCACATGAGCTCCAGTTCCGTATTGCCTAATGGGGATTGCCGAAAATTCAGTGAGTTTTTCGGTTTGTCTGTCCGTTAAATAGCAAGGGGCGAATTTACCTTCCTTTATTTCAGCAAACATTTGGTGCATTGTTGTGGCTAAATCCAGCGTTTGCCCATAGGTCATATTTTCACGGGGTACATCGGTTTCGCCAAAGGCACGAAACACAATCTCCCGGGCAATGAGAGGGCTGATGCCCTGAAAGGCTGAAAGAATAGCCCGGTCACATGAGGTGCCCTCTGCCTTTTCAGTGAGAATGGTGATAAAGTCCTCTAAACGGCAGGTAAGGGGATTGGCTTTATCCTGTGCCGGCGGCAATTCATAAGGCAGTCCCGGCAAAATTTGTCTTTTCGAGCTGACTGAAAAGTCAATTCGCTTAATGCTGTCGGCTATGCGACCGTTTTCATCAACCAAAATAATGTTCGAGTGACGGCCCATAATTTCAATCACCAACGATTTGCAAACACGGTCGCCCAATTCATTGCGGGTTTCTAAGTCAAAGGTAAGAAGTCGCTCCAAGGCAGGCTGACGAACGGCCAGCAAATGCGCCGAAGTTAAATGCTTGCGCAAAAGCATGCAAAACATGGGTGCAACCATGGGATTTTCCTTTGTTTCTTCCGCCAGCGCAATTCTGGGGATAGATGCATTGGCCGAAAGGGTCACCTTAAAAACTCCGGCCGGGCCGTGAAAAGCCAGCAAGAGCTCGTCAGTTTCGGGTTGATATATTTTATCCAATCGTGCGCCGGCAAGCTTTTGGTTTAATTCTCTTGCAAGGGCCTGCACAACCAGTCCGTCAAATGCCATAATGGTTCTCCTTTTCATCGCCAGAGTGTGTTTTAAGTATTTCAATAATCTGTGGTTTGGGGGCTAAAGCCGTATCCAGCTTGTGCACAATAAAAAATCCGCCTAAAAACCCGGCTGTAGCGGACAAAGCAGCCCACAGGGTGCTGTTTGTGACTGTATAGAGAAACGCATAGACCACAAAAAATAAAAGCAGAGGCAACCCATACAAAACGGCAGCCGCCCACAAAACAGAACCGCCGGACACCGCTAAAACAACCCGGTCGCCCTCTTTGGCACAGCAAGTGTTATCAAGCCACACCATGTGACCACGGGCAGCGCATCCGCCTGCGCAGGAGACACAATTCTCTCCGCAGGCTGAAGGGCGGGGCACAGCCACCAAAGCTTTATTATCTTTTGTTTTAACAACCGTTCCTTTTTGTTTCATATAGTATCACCTTAATGTAATCATTGCAGTTTTTCGGCCATATCAATCAGTTTTTGCAACCGTCGGCTCACACAGGATTTGCTGATTGGTTTTTCCAGCAACTGTGCCAGTTCGGCAAGACTTGCCTCCGGATTTTTCACACGAAGCTCTGCCAATTCCACCAAGGCAGGGGCTAAACCCTCTGAAATCGGGGAGGCCATAACCTTTTGAATGGCTTTAATCTGCACAGCGGCAGCGTTGGCTATTTTGGTCAAATTGGCGGTTTCACAGTTCACTTGCCGGTTCACCTTGTTTTTCATGTCTTTTTCCACTTTAACGCTGTAAAGGCTCAAGGCCGAGTCGGTTGCCCCTAAAGCCGTTAGAGCGTCGGCAATTTCTTCGCTGTCTTTAATGTATATCACATAGTTGGACTTTCGCATAACTGAGCGTGCGGCAATTTCTTCGTCAGCAAACAGCTGCAGCACATCTCGTGCCAGGCCTTGATAATGTGTTTCAAGCTCTAAATGATAGGCCTTGTGAGGTGAGGTAGCTGAACCACTGCCTAAAAAAGCGCCACGAAGAAAAGCACGGCGGCAGCAGGATTCACCGGTGACAAAGGGGTCAACGCAAAACTTCACCCGACCGTCACGCATAAATCCTAAAGCCTTCATAATGCGCGTGTATGTTGCACCCTGATAGAGCCACAGAGTGTGAATGTAACCGTCACCCTTTTTGCGCACGGCGGTGCGGTTGGGGTGGGCGGAAAATAAATCGGAAAGCAAATCATAGGCGCGTTTTGCCACGGCGGCATTTTCGGTGCGCATGCGAAGACCGCCACCCTCTGATTCGGGCAAAAGGGTGCCGCAAAAGGCAATCAGGCCAGCCAGTTCTGCCCGGCGGCAGCAAGGGGATTCAAACTCTAAACTTGTTAATTCCTGTTTAATTTCCCTTGAAAATGACATAACGGCGCTCCTTTCTCATTCCATAGTTGTTACTTTCAATCAATCATTTGGCATCATACCAGCTCTCACCGGTGTGCATGTCAGCCACAAGGGGTGCCCGTAGGGCAAAGACCTGTTCCATTTCCTCTTGCAAAATGGCCCCGGCCTTTTCGACTTCGTCAAGTGGCGCTTCCACAATCAATTCGTCGTGCACCTGCAATATGAGCCGGGCACGAAGTCCTTCTTTTTTTAAACGGTTAAACACCCGCACCATTGCCAGCTTAATGATGTCGGCTGCGGTGCCTTGAATGGGGGTGTTCAGTGCGGCTCGTTCACCAAAGGCACGGAGCTGAAAGTTTGAGGCGTTAAGCTCGGGCAGGGCACGGCGACGACCAAACAGAGTGGTGACATAGCCGTTTTTCTTAGCCTCTTCCACCACATTTTTCATGTAATCCCGCACTTTGGGGAACGAGCCTAAATAGTCCTCAATATAGGCTTTGGCCGCTTTAATGGAAATGCCCAAATCCTGCGCCAGTGAAAAGTCGCCTTTGCCGTAAATCAGACCAAAATTCACGGCTTTAGCTGCTGTTCGTTGGTCGGGGGTGACATCTTGAGGTGCAATGCCAAAAATTTTGGCGGCGGTGCCGGTGTGAATATCCTTGCCGGCCGAAAAAGCATCAATCATGGTTTCGTCATCGGCAATGTGGGCCAGCACCCGCAATTCAATCTGCGAATAGTCAGCATCTAAAAGAATGTGACCCGGAGGTGCCACAAACATTTTGCGCATCTCCCGTCCCAGGGGTGTGCGAATGGGTATGTTTTGCAAATTAGGCTCAGAAGAGCTGATGCGACCGGTCACTGTTACCGTTTGATGGAAATTAGAGTGAATGCGCTTGTCTTCTGCAATCACATCTTTTAGGCCGTCAACATAGGTGGAATTCAGCTTGGCAAGATGCCGATATTCCAAAATCTTTTCAATAATGGGATGTTTACCCAAAAGCTTTTCCAAAGTGGCAGCGTTGGTGGAATAGCCGGTTTTGGTTTTCTTCGAAGAGGTAAGCCCCAATTTATTATACAAAATTTCGCCCAATTGTTTTGGGGAATTGATGTTAAATTCTTCTTCAGCTAAAGTGTAAATTTCCTGGGTTAAGATGTCAATTTGTCCTTTGAGCATGGTGCCAAATTCCAAAAGACGCTTGCGGTCAACCAAAATGCCATATCGCTGCATGGCGGCTAAAACCTCAACCAAGGGCATTTCAATGGTGTTAAACAGCTCCAGTGAGCCTTCTTCTGTCATTTTACCCTCTAAATATGCAGTCAGGGCAGGCAATGCGGCGGCCTGTTCGGCAACAAAAGAGGTATTTGCCGCCGGTTCTTCGTCAAAAGAGAGCTGCTGCGCTCCTAGTGCCTCTGTAAAGGTCATGTCAAGAAAATCACGGCATAATTCGGCCAGGTCATAATCCCGACGGGAAGGGTCAACCAAATAAGCCGCCACGGCAGCGTCAAAGGTCACGCCCTGCAACCCGATGCCCATATTGTGCAACAAAAGATAGTGCTCCTTGCTACCATGGGTGATTTTTTGAATGGACGGATTATCAAAGAAAGCCTTGAAAAGAGAAAGGTTTTCTTTAAAAGATGCCTGACAGACAACGCCTGTACCGTCCGTAAAATAAAGACTGTTGCCGGCAGAATCAAAGAGATAATAAAGGCGGGGGGCATTCAGCCGTTCTTTCAGTTCTTCCCCTGTCGGTGTTTGCAAGGTAAAGGCCGGTGTTTGCGGTTCGTTTGCCGCACCGGTAGCGGCAGGCAGCTTTTTTAAAAAGCTTTTAAACTCAAGGCGAGAGTATAACTGCCGCAGGGCTTCAGTGTCTCCCTCCTGCCTTTGCGCAGACTCAAAGCTGAGGGTGATAGGAACCTGACAGTCAATGGTTGCCAGGGTGCGGGAAAGGTAAGCGGTTTCGCGGTTTTCAATCAGCTTGGTGCGATTGGCTTTGGTGATATGGGGGGAGTCTATGTTTTCATAGACTGCATCCAAACTTTTAAACTGACCAATCAGCGAAAGTGCGCCTTTTTCGCCAATGCCTTTCACGCCGGGGATGTTATCCGAAGAATCGCCCATGATGGCCTTCACATCAATAAACTCTCTTGGGGATACGCCATATTTTTCCAACACCTTTTGGGCGTCAAAAATCTCTGTTTCAGTATTGCCCATACGAGTGGTTACCAAATAAATCTTGTTATCTTCGGTTGCCAGCTGCAAATCGTCTTTGTCGCCGGTTAAAATCATGCAGGCAATGTCGGCCTCTGTGCAGCGGGCTGCCACGGTTCCAATGATATCATCAGCCTCATAACCCTCAAGTTCTAAAACCGGAATGGAAAGAGCCGTGAGCACCTCTTTTAACAAAGGCAGCTGCGGACGAAGCTCCTCGGGCATGGGTTTGCGGGTGGCCTTATAGCCATCAAACATCTTGTGCCGAAAGGTAGGGGCCTTTAAGTCAAAAGCCGCGGCGATGTAGTCGGGCTTTATTTCTTCTACATACTTATAAAAAATATTCAAAAAGCCATACACAGCGTTGGTGTAGGTGCCGTCCTTTGTGGTTAATAAACGAATGCCGTAAAAGGCACGGTTAATAATGCTGTTGGCGTCGATAATCAGAAATTTTGGTTTTGTCATGCTGAACCTCTTTTCTTTACTTTACATATGTAAGCTCCATGGCATCGTTAATGGTGATAACCTGCCGGCACAAATCATAAAGGACCGGCATCTCTTTTTCACCGGCTACGAACAAGGCCGTGGAAAGCATGTCTGCAATAAGACCGTTTTCTGAAACAATGGTCACGCTGCGCAATCCGCTTTGAGCCGGTTGGCCGGTCTTTGGGTCTAAAATGTGGTGATAACGCACCCCGTCAGCCTCAAAATAACGCTCATAATCACCGGAAGTAACAATGAATCCATCCGTTAAAGAAAGGGTGTCGATGGCGGTGCCCGAGGGTGCATCTGGTTCTTGCAGACCAATCACAAAAGGTCTTGTTTTTTGTCCGCTAAAAATCCGCTTCCAAAGACTTTGGGGCATGCCGCCCATCACGGCCACATTACCGCCTAAGTCAAGGTAGGCACTTTCAACTCCGGCCTCTTTTAAAATGCGAAGGGCTTCATCGGCAGCATAGCCTTTGACAACCGCACCCAAATCCAGCTGCACGCCGGCTTTGTGTTTCGTGACGGTGCAATTTTCGGCGTCTAATGTTATGAGGCCAAAGCCAACACTCGCCATGGTGTTTTTCAGCTCATTTTCAGCAGGAACAGAGGCATTTTCAGTTCCAAAGCCCCACAGGTTATTGAGGGGCAAAAGAGTTATATCAAAAAGGCCCTCTGCCGCTGTCGAAAAAATGTGAGCGCTTTTTATCAGGTTAAAAACTTCTTTATCAACGGAAACAGGGGTATTTTCAGGGGCTGTGTTGATTTTGGCAAGTTCACTTTTTTCACTGTGAGCGTTAAACTTTGCATCAATCTCCCGCAGACGCCAAAACACCTCTTGGACAGCGGCCTTTCCATGACGGCCGTAGGCGGTGACGGTGATAACCGTATCCATTAAAAATTCTGTTTCCCGATGCATGCGGGGGACAGCTAAATTCCCCAATAGCAGAAAAAGAAGAATCAATAAAGGGGCGAGGAATTTAAAAACTTTCATGTTCTTTCTCCTTGGCAATGATAAATTTAAACCTCTGTTGCCTGACGGATTTTATATAAAAGACGATATATTTTAATATTGTTGGTTACTTGTGTTATGTAATGTCTTGTTTCAGGATAGGGTATGTGTTGCAGATTTTGCCCGTCCTTTGAATATTTTTCATCCGAAAGCCACCGGTCCACTGTGCCTTCTCCGGCGTTATAGGCAGCTAGGGCGTTTTTCACATCGCCATCGTACAAGCGAAGGAGATATGCCACATAATAGCAACCCATGTTTATGTTTAAGGCAGGGTCGGTGATGTCTTTGTATTGAAAATCGCGAAGCTCCATTTTTTCGGCAAGCCAAACGGCCGTGGGCTCCATGATTTGCATTAAGCCCGTGGCATGCTTACTTGAAACGGCATTTTGGTCGAAGTTGCTCTCTGACT
The DNA here is from genome assembly GCA_045590535.1 of Clostridia bacterium. Lineage (GTDB taxonomy): Bacteria > Bacillota > Clostridia > UBA1381 > UBA9506 > UMGS755. The sequence continues at coordinate 74,015 of JAZNRE010000014.1, read as the reverse complement.
TAATGATGCTCATAATCAGGTAAGGGTCAACCTCGTGCTTCGCAGCGTATTGCTTTATATAACTCATATGCTTCACCGGATAAAAAAGCCGGGCGATGTTTGCACTGTTTAATAACAGTAAAATAACCAAAGTCCAAATTATCCCGTGTTTCCATTTTTGTGATTTCACAAATGTAACTCCTTTAAAATTAAATCTAATTTATTCGTTAAATTCGCAGCATCTCCATTGTTTTCAATGATGAAACGGCAACGCTCCCGATAAAACGAATCGGCAGGCTGTGCCTTTATGCGCTCTTCGGCTAATACCGGGGAAAGATTATCCCGTTCCATAATGCGCTTTTGGCGTTTCTCTTTGTTGGCCAAAACAGCAATAGAGGCCGTGCACAGGCGGTCTAAATTGCATTCTAAAAGCAGCGGTGCGTCAATGACCACCAAAGGACTTTGAGAGGCAAAAACGCTGTTTTTAATTTCTTCTAAAATGTATTTATGCGTAATTTGGTTTAAAGTTTCCCGGGCGTTTTGATCGGCAAAGACTATGGCGCCTAATTTTTTGCGGTCCAGGCTTCCGTCTTTTGTCACCACACCATCAAAGGCTTTTTGAATTTCAAAGAGGGCCGGGCTGCCGGGCCGGGTGACCTGGCGGGCAATTTGGTCGGCGTCAATCACCTGGGCACCACGGCTTTTTAAATAGTTCGCGGCTGTGCTTTTGCCGCAACCGGTACCGCCAGTTAAACCAAGTATGATGCTCATATTAACGCCTCCTTGCATTTTATAAAAATTTAGATAACTTTTCCATGGCACGCTGGGGCGCATCTTTTGAATTGTGCCAAGGCTCATTTTGATAGCGATAGTCAAACTTTTTGGTGAACCAGTTCACTTCTTCGTTGATTCGTTTTAAATTGGCAAGCTCTAAAGCGGTGATGGCCTGCAGACCTTCTGTAAGAGCCTTGCCGGAAAGCTCCCGTTGTGCACAAGAGATTAGCAACTGAAAGTGGGGCAGGCAAAAGCCCTGGCATGCCAGCGCTTTCTCTTTAAAATCCGGCTCGTTTTTATATAAATACCAAAAAACTTCTGCAAATTTTTCCAAAGTGTGCTGAATTTTTTCGCAAATCAGGCAGCTTTCGTCATTTTTCTTTAAAACCTCTTTAATGGGCGCAATGTCCACTGTCTTTTTAAAAAGGTTGCCCTTTGCCTCGGGGATTTTTGCCACGGCCTCAAGCTTTTCAATCAGCTCGTTTAAATGTGTATCAAGAACAAGGGCAAGACTCAAGGCCTTTGACTCGTGGCTCATTTGCTCAAAATGCCGACGACAATATCCTTTTTCATTGGAAAGAATACGGCTGTCCGGCTCCATCATAGAAGCCCCCAGGGCATAGCTCACCTGCTCGGACTCTAACTTTTTCTCTAAAACACAAAAAGGGCATTCGCCGCCTTCTGTAAAGGCATCAGTCAGGGGAATGGTGTAAATCTTTTCTTTCAAAATAGCCTCCTGTTATGTATAGCTATGAAGGATATACAATCATTATCAAAAACCTGTTTTTCATAACTACATACTTTATCACTTTATAGTATACCACATTCTTAACCAAATGCAAACAGAGAATAAAAAAAATATCTTTTTTCCATGAATTGATGTCGAATTAAGCCGAAAGATTTTTTTGGCAGCACCGCAAAAGATGACAAATTATGCACAAAAATTGGTATATAATGGAAATACCAAAATTTTCCTGGAGGGTTTACATATGACAAATCAAGAAATACAATCCTACAATGAAATGAAAATTCCCTTGCCGAAAAACAGGCGAAAAATACGAAGTTTTGGGGTTTATGAGCTTTTAGAGTATGTTTTTTCTTTTTTACTGGGTAAAATTTATTTGTTTGGTGCACTGTCGCCTTTTGGCATGTCTTATTTTGCAGCAGTCTTTTCTAAACAAAAGCGAAGCCTTTGTTTTTTAGCGACAGGTTTGGGCATTTTAACAGCAGGCATGGGTCTTTATGCCATGAAATATGCAGGAGCTTTGGTGATTACATGCGCCTGCAGCATGCTGATGGAAAAGGAGTTTTCAGAAAGACGGTGGCTCTATGCGGTAACATCGGCAGCCTCACTGGCCATAACGGGCCTTGTCTTTATTGGGTTTGACGGCTTTTTGCTTTATGATGTCTTGTATCAGCTCTTTGAATCCATTTTAGCCTTTCTTTCTTTTTTTGCTTTTGACAGGGCGGTGGGGCTTATACGCAATTTAAAAAACCGTCATGTTTTTGAACCAATTGAAACCTTGAGTTTGTTGCTGCTTTGTTCGGTTTCAGTCATCAGCTTGGGCTCGGTACCGTATTTGCAGGGTGTTTCCCATGTTTTAAGCCTTTTGATTATTTTTGTTGCCGGCATGACCTGCGGCTTTCCCATGGCGTGTACAGCCGGAGTGGTGCTGGGGCTGGTGAACAGTTTAGTGGATGTGCTGCCGGCGCAGGTGGTGGCGGTTTATGGGGTTAGCTCATTGTGTGCCGGATTGTTGCAGAAAAAAGGGCGCATTGGGGTCATCTTGGGCTTTTTTGTTGCAAATAGCGTGGCCGTTTTATATTTTAATGCATCATCAAACAGCGTAGTTGCCGTTTATTATGTCCTTGCCGCCGGCGTGATTTTATGCATGATTCCCGATTATTTTTTATCCCTTTTCGGTCAACTTGTTAAAGCCCCGGATTTAGCAGAAGATTCGGTTGTAAGAGCCCGGGAAATTATGGCCGATAAATTAACAGAGGCATCAAAGTCTTTTGCGGCACTGTCTTCGGCTTTTAACGATGCAGTGGAAACCAGGGTCAATGCCGAAATGCGTGACCCGGGACTTTTGTTTGATAAAACAGCCGACTGTGTTTGCCGGGATTGCTCTTTGATGAAATATTGCTGGCAAAAGGAATATAACGACACAAAAAGGGCGCTTTTAACCCTGTATAGCCGCATGGAGCATCGGGGTACAGCCACAATAGAGGATGTGCCGGAGCATTTTAAAAACGAATGTATTCGGCTGGATGCCTTTTTGGTGAGTTTGAATAAGCATTATGAATTGCACAAAATCAATCAGATGTGGGCGGGCAGAGTGTCTGAAAGTCGCAGTTTGGTTACTGAGCAATTTAACAACATGTCTATGGTTTTAGAGCATTTAAAAAAGCAAATGAGCCTTGAGCCAGATGAAAGCATCGTGCTTGAGCGTCGCATTATGGCAGCATTAGACAGAAAAGGCATTGAAGCCCAGCGGGTTCGTGTGACAGGGCAGGAAAACTTAGAGGTTATGCTGGAGCTTTCTTGCTGCAAAGAAGAGAATGAAAACCTGCGGCATTTAACCGAGATTGTAAGTCGTGCCGTAGAGGTTCCCATGGTTCGATTGCCGTCCGTCCGCTATGATGAACAAAACCGGATTAAGTTTGTGGAAAAAACACGATTTTCTGTTGCAGTGGGTTTTGCGCAGGTGGCAGGAGAAAACGGCATTGTCTGCGGTGACCATCACATGTTTTCTCTGTCTGGTGACGGACGGTATATTTTGGCTCTCTCTGACGGCATGGGGCAGGGCGGTGATGCAGAAAAGCAAAGCAACATGACGGTTCATTTAATCCGCCAGCTTCTTATGGCCGGCTTTGATAAAGAAACGGCCCTCCGGCTCATTAACAGCATGCTGATGGTGAGCACAGAAAGGGAAAGCTTTGCCACAGCCGATTTGTGCCTTGTTAATTTATACAGCGGAGCCCTGGAATTTATTAAAATTGGCGCAAGCAGTTCTTATGTAAAAAACAGAGAAGGTGTTGAACGGGTTTCGTGCACCTCTTTGCCTGCGGGAATCCTGCGCAATGTGGAAGCCGATTGCGATTTGAAATTTGCCAAAGACGGTGACTATGTGGTGATGGTGACTGACGGGGTTTCGGATATTTTAGAAAGCAGCGGTCCTGACAGACTGCAGAAGATGATTGAAGGATTTTCTGGCGAAACACCCCAGCAACTGGCCGATGAAATTTTGCGCTTTGCGCTGCAAACGGCAGGGGGACAGGCAAAGGACGATATGACCGTGCTGGCTGCCCGGATGTCAGCGGCTTAATACATTAAAAAACCCGGCTCATTGTCAGTGAGCCGGGTTTTTTTGTCCATACATTTAAAACAGAAACCAAGCAAGGGACAAGATGATAAAAGGCTATTCAATTTGCAATTTTGGTACGGGGGTGGGGCGACCGTTGTCATCCAATGCCACAAAAACAAGGTGGGCTTCGTTGGTTTGAATCACTCTGCCTGTCTGCAAATTTTCAGCCCAAACGGTGACCTTAATGTTCATGGAGGTGGTGCCCACCGATTGCAGGGTTGCCACCAATCGCACCATTTCGCCCAGTCGCACTGGGTGTTTAAAAATCAGGTTATCAATGGAAACCGTGGCCACAATGTGGTTGGAGTGTCGTGAAGCCGTTATAGCAGCCGCAATGTCAATCCAGTGCATCAGTCTGCCGCCTTTTAAATTGTTTAATAAATTCACATCGTTGGGCAGCACCAATTCAGACATTTCCACAACTGAGTCTTTTACCGATTTTGATTTTTCCATACAATCACTCTTTCATTTATTCATTGCAAATATTCTGTTTTTATTGTGACAATTTTTTGAAAAATAAACCTTCAAAAAGGAAAAAATTAAGGGGTATTTTCATTTAAAAAAACAGCACAATAAATAATAAATGCAATAAAAAAGAGGGAATTTATAATGAACGCTCGAAAATTAGCACCATTCTGTGTTGTTCTTTTATTATTTTTAACCGCCTGCGCAGCCACGCCGGAAGGTCGCATGCCCGAAAACAAACCCGATGTGACGGATGCACCCGCGGAAGAAATACCAACAAAACCCACCGAAATGCCTGAAGAAAAGCCCAAAGAGGTTTTGGTGGGCAGTGCCGAAACAACGCTGCTTGATAAAGATGAAAACCGCCTGCACAACATCCGCCGGGCCATTGGTGTGGTTAACGGATATGTAGTTGCGCCAGGGAAGAGTTTTTCCTTTAATCAGGTGGTGGGTGAGCGTACGCCGGAACGGGGCTATAAGGATGCAACTGTGATTGTGCACGAAGAAAAAGAGATGGGCTGCGGCGGTGGTGTTTGTCAGCTTTCAACCACCATTTATCAGGCGGCACAGGGTGCCGGTATGACCATTTTAGAAAGGCACAGCCATCAAAAGCCTGTGGGTTATGCCCAGGAGGGAAGTGATGCCTCCGTCAATTACGGCAGCCTGGATATGCGCTTTCGCAATGATTCAAAAAGCTCGGTTAAAATTGCGGTGTCCATGAATGAAAATACGGTTTCGGCCAGCTTGTATCGTCTGCCTTAACGAAGGGTTGAGGCAGATTTTTTATTGTTTGAAAACAAAAAGCATTACATTCGTACGGTTGTAAATTGGGCAGAAATGGGAAAGAGTCTTTACTTATGGCGGTTTTTATAGTAAAATGTAATAGTTACTTAACACAAGTAAACATTTATTTTAAAAAGGAGATTTGAAACATGAAAAAAGTATTGTCTCTTGCACTGGTTTCTCTGATGCTGGTTTTGGCATTGGCAGGCTGTGCAACAACTGTAAAAACAAACAACGAAGAAGCTTCTCTGGCAATTGCCTGCGAGCTCACAAGTGAAGAATATGGCATCGGTTTTAGAAAAGGTTCTGACCTGACAGCCGTTGTTAACGGTTACATTGCTGAACTGAAAGCTGACGGCACCTTGGATGCTTTAGCTGAAAAATATGACCTGGCTCTTTCTGATTTAGCTCCTGCTGAAGAAGAAGAGGCAACCTTAGCTGATGTTGACTATGTAAAAGCCAACGGCAAGCTGATTATCGGTATCACCGATTATGAGCCCATGAACTTTAAAGATGCTGAAGACAAATGGACCGGTTTTGACACCGAGTTTGCTGAAGCTGTTTGCGAAAAGCTGGGCGTTACCGCTGAATTTGTTGAAATTGACTGGGATAACAAGTTTGTTGCTTTGGAATCAAAAGCAATCGACTTCATCTGGAACGGCATGACCATTTCTGAAGATGTTTTAAAGAACACAAGCTGCTCCGTTGCTTATGTTAAGAATGCACAGGTTGTTGTAATGGCTGCTGACAAGGCTGCTGATTATGCTGATGCTGAAAGCATGAAGGACTTAAGCTTTGCTGCAGAATCCGGTTCTGCCGGCGCTGCTGCTGCTGAAGAAAGTGGTTTTGCTAACCTGACAGAAGTTGGCACACAGACCGACGCTCTCTTAGAAGTAACCAGCGGTTCCTGCGATGCCTGCATCATTGACTTGACCATGGCAAACGCAATGGTTAAATAATTGCAGAGATAATTGATTTTAATGCAAAGGCAGCAGGCATTTTGCCTGGTGCCTTTGCACAAGTTATGAGGTAAAATTTATGTTTGTGGAAGTATCGTTAAAGCTGTTTGAGGGCATGCTGGTCACCGGCAAATTATTTGTGCTGACTCTTTTGTTCTCTCTGCCGCTTGGACTCATTATTTGTTTTGGCTCCATGAGTCGCTTTAATCCAATTAAATGGATTGTGAAAATCTTTGTTTGGATTATCCGTGGAACGCCCTTAATGCTGCAGTTGATTGTTATTTATTACGGTCCCGGTTTGATTGGCACCTGGGCAAGCAAAATGCTCTCTACCGGTGCGGCTGCCGGCTGTTTTATGGAGTGGCTTGCCACCTGGCATGTGTTTGATCGTTTTTTTGCGGTTATGATTGCATTTGTCATTAACTATGCTTGCTATTTCTCTGAAATTTACCGTGGCGGCATTGAGTCCATCAGCCGTGGTCAATATGAGGCCGGTCAGGTTTTGGGCATGACAAAGACCCAAATTTTCTTTAAGGTCATTTTGCTTCAGGTGGTTAAAAGAATTGTGCCGCCCATGAGCAATGAAATTATCACCCTGGTTAAAGACACCTCTTTGGCCCGTGTGGTTATGGTGTATGAAATCATTTGGAATGCACAGAAATTTGTTAAATCAGACGGTCTTTTGTGGCCCCTTTTCTATACAGCGGTTTATTACTTATTGTTCTGTGGCGTTTTGACCCTTTTGTTTGGCTATATCGAAAAGAAAATGAGTTATTTCAGGAGTTAGTGCTATGCCAATATTAGAAGTTAAAGATTTAAAGAAAAGCTTTGGAAAAACTGAAATTTTAAAAGGCATCAGCTTTTCTATTGAAAAGGGTGATGTGCTTTCCATCATCGGTTCATCGGGAAGCGGAAAAACAACCCTTTTGCGTTGCCTTAATTTTTTAGAGTTTGCTGAAAACGGCACCATTGCAGTCAATGACAAAGTGATTTATAACGGTGCTGAAAAAAACAAGATGAGCGAGCAGCACATCCGGGATATGCGGTTGCATTTTGGTCTGGTTTTTCAGTCCTTTAATCTGTTTCCGCAATACAGCGTTTTAAAGAACATTATGCTGGCGCCGCAGCTCCTTAAGTTTGATACGCCTGAAAACATTGAAAAAAAGGCACGGGAACTGATTGAAAGAGTGGGCCTTTCGGATAAGGTAGATTATTATCCCTGCCAATTGTCCGGCGGTCAGCAACAGCGTGTTGCCATTGCAAGAGCGTTGGCGCTTAATCCCGATATTTTGTGCTTTGATGAGCCCACCTCTGCTTTAGACCCTGAACTGACAGGGGAAGTGTTGAAGGTTATTAAGCAATTGGCTAAAAATGATACAACCATGATTATTGTTACCCATGAAATGAATTTTGCCAGAGAAGTTTCTGATAAAATCATCTTTATGGATGACGGCGTTGTTTTGCAGGAGGGAACACCGGAAGAGTTCTTTACCAATGCAAGCAACGAGCGTGTGGCAGCCTTCTTAAAAAATGTCAGCGAATATTGATACCCCATAACGATACAAACATAATTTTCTAAAACAAGTAACAGCTTTTTCTGTGTGCCTTTTGAGGGCTCCAGGAAAAGCTGTTTTTTTCTGCGATTTCAAGGGGAAAAGTCCCAAAAGAAGTGGAAAGAAAAAATTATGTAAAACTCTTGACAAGATTTGGCTAATGTGTTATACTATTTCGTAGCCGCGTGTGCAGGGTCTCAAACGGCGTTATGCTTACCCTGGTGTGACAGCGAGCAAGGATGGAGGAGGTGCGAAACATGTACGCAATTATCAAAACAGGCGGAAAGCAGTATAAGGTCAGCGAAGGCGACACAATTTTTGTTGAAAAGCTGGGCGCTGCTGCTGATGAAACCGTAACTTTCAGCGAAGTTATTGCTGTTGGTGAAGGTAGCGACTTAAAGGTTGGTGCTCCTTTTGTGGAAGGTGCCAGCGTAACAGCAAAGGTAGCCGGCGAAGGTAAAGCCAAGAAGGTTATTGTATTTAAATACAAACCCAAAAAAGGCTATGCGAAGAAGCAGGGTCACAGACAGCCCTATACCAAGGTTGTCATTGAAAAGATCAATGCTTAATGCTATCGTATGATTACAATTTCTTTATTTAGAAACAAAAGCCACAAAATTACGGGCTTTACCGTTAGCGGTCATGCTGGCTTTGGTGATGCCGGCACAGACATTGTTTGTGCAGCCGTTACCACAGCGGTGATGACAACGGTGAATGGCCTTTCTGATGTGGCAAAAATTGAGTTCACGCCAACGGTGCGTGAGGGCTATGTAGCCTGTGCTTTGCCGGAACAGTTGACAGAAAAAGAGCGGCATGATGCTGATTTGCTTCTGGAAAGTCTGGTTTTAACCTTAGAGAATTTAGCAGAGCAGTATGTTGCTTATGTTACTTTGAAAGAGGAAAGCGCTGTGTGAGCATGGCATTCTGCGGTAAGGTCGCAGAACATAATGAAGCAACGAAAGTTGCTGTTTAAGAAGGAGGTTTCATCATGATTAAGTTTGATATTCAGCTTTTTGCACACAAAAAGGGTGTTGGTAGCACAAAGAACGGCCGTGACAGTGAAGCAAAGCGTCTTGGTGTTAAAAAAGGTGATGGACAGGCAGTGCTTGCCGGCAACATCTTGGTTCGTCAGCGTGGTACCAAAATTCATCCCGGTATCAATGTGGGCAAGGGCGGCGATGATACGCTGTTTGCTTTGATTGACGGTCATGTTAAGTTCGAAAGAAAAGGCAAAAACAAAAAGCAGGTTAGCGTATATTCTGCATAATGATTTTTAAAAAGCCCATTCCGTTACGGTTTGGGCTTTTTTCTTAGTGAGGGATTGATTATGGCCATTTATGCCATTTCTGATTTGCATTTGGGACTTTCAGCCGATAAACCCATGGATATTTTCGGTCCACGATGGGAAAACTATTTAGAGATTTTAAAAAACAACTGGTTGAAAACCGTTAGAGAAGAGGACCTTGTTTTGTTACCCGGCGACACCTCCTGGGCAACCTATGTTGACCGGGCGGAAGCCGATTTTAGTTTTTTAAACAGTCTGCCCGGAACCAAACTGATTTCAAAAGGCAATCACGATTATTGGTGGGAAACCTTAAGCAAGTTAAACGCCTGGGCCGAAAAGCAAAATTATTCCACCATCCGTTTTATGCATAACAGCATTTACACCTATAACGATGTGGTGATTTGTGCTGCCAAGGGCTATCCGGATAACGGCAAAACAGAAGAAGATAAAAAGCTTTATAACCGTGAGGTGAGCCGCCTAAAGCTTTCTTTGGACATGGCAAAAGCCACAGGGGCAAAAACCATTTATGTTATGCTGCATTATCCCCCCAGTCTGCAGTCTGATTTTGCTAAGCTTTTAGAGGCTTATGGGGTGGCAAAATGCTTTTATGGTCACCTTCACGGTCAGCACCATGTCATGGCGGTTACTGGGATTCACGACGGTGTGGATTATCAGCTGGTTTCAGCCGATTATCTGCGTTTTCAGCCTCTTTTTGTTTGTGAATAATACATGAAGCAGACAACCTTGGAAGGTGGTGAACACCGTGTCTGAACAGGAACAAATTAAGCGCTGTCAGGAGGGCGACATAGAGGCCTTTGAAGAGCTGATTGGCGCATATGAAAATAAAATAGTGAACTATTGTTATATGATGCTTCGTAACCATGCCGATGCCGAAGATGCCGCCCAGGAAGTTTTTGTTAAGGTTTTTCGTTTTATGCAAAACTTCACCGGGCAATCATCTTTTTCAACATGGCTTTATAAAATTGCATCCAATGTGTGTCTAGACTTTTTGAGAAAGAAAAAACGCCGTCCTGTTGACACCGTGAGCATTCATCAAACCAGTGGCGACGGTGAAGAATATGTTTTGCCGATTTTGGATACAGCTCCCAGCCCTTATGAGCAGGCGCAGCTCGGTGAAGCGCAGCGTTTTTTGGCCAAGGCACTAAATGAGTTAAGCCCTGAACAGAGGCAGGTTATTGTCCTGCGCGATGTTGAGGGTCTTTCTTATGAAGAGATTGCCGAAATCGTTGGTGTGGCTGTGGGCACGGTTAAATCCCGCATCAACCGGGCACGGCAGAGCTTGCAAAAAATTTTGACGCCCCATCGGGAACTTTTTTTACTATAACGGCGTCTATATGCAGTAGAAGAACATTTCTTAAAGATAATAGAGAAGGGAGGGGTAACAGTGAGCAAATCATGTGATGATGTACGGAAAGAATTATCTCTTTACATAGACGGTGAGCTGTCTTTAAAAGAGATGAATGAAGTTTGTGAACATGTATCCAGCTGCAAAGTCTGTGGCGATGCATATGCATTTTTATCCGGCGTGGTTAAAGCGACCGGAGAAATGCCGATGGTTGCAGCAAGTGAAGGCTTTCACAAGGCGCTTCACGACAAGCTGGTTTTAGCCGAAGCAGAAAAGAAAACCATAAATGTGCCGAAAAAACGACCCATGTGGCAAGCGTTTTCGGGCATGGCAGCGGCGGCGGCTGTGGTTGTGCTTTCTGTTGTGGCTTTTGGTCAATTGCCCAAAATGGGCAGCTTGCCAAAGCAGGACACCCTATCATCAGAGCCGACCCCACGCATGACGCAAACAACGCCCACTGAAGCGCCTTCTTTTGCCAATGAAAAAGAGGGGCAGCAACCAGTTGGGATTCAGCATAGAGGCTTAACGACAACGCCAGAGTCGACACAAAATCCGGTTAACGATGCGCAAAATTTTTCTGCTAAAGTCGGCACATCCGAGTTGGCAGAGGAGAATGGAGAAACGCAATTGGTGGGCTTAAGCCTTGCCGATGTTTCGGCCGACGAAACAGAAGCGGTGGTTACAACCATACACTACACTTTAAAAGAGTCGGCATATTCCCGGGCAATTTCCATTTTAGCTGACTATGAGCAGAGGGAAGCGGTATATTATATCCCACAAAATGAGACTGCAGCCGTCTGCGAGAACATTGAGGCATTATCCGGCTATGTTGGCCATACAGTAGAATCTGCATCTGAACAGATGACCACTGATTTCGTGCAGATTGTCATTACCGTGGCAGAATAATTGACAGATACAGAAAGTTTTATATGACTAAACGGGCTGTTTACCATTATGGTAAACAGCCCGTTTTCTATACTTATTTTATAAAGGGAAGTTGTTAGATTTAACTTAATGAGCACAAGACACGGTGAAATATCCCTCTAAAGACAACACAAATTCACCGTCTTCTTTTTTAAACCGTAGAGCAGTATAAGTATTTTCTAAATCGGGGTTTTTGCCGTAAATCATTTGAATGCCCCGTAAATCTGCCATATTGAGCAGGGATTTGGCAAGGCCAAAAAGGAGAGAACCATCACCTGAGGTGTGTAAAAAGTCCATATATACTTTTGTACCCTCTAAAGTGAGAGCGCCAAGACCACAAACAGTCTCACCGTCATACATAGCCATAAACTGTCGGGGTGCATCTTCTAAAGTAATCGCCTGGGAGGCGAGGTAAGCGTTTATTTGTTTTTCATCTTCAATTCTTTTAATTGTCAGCATAATTTTTATCCTTCCAGTGCTTTAATTTCTTCTTCAGTTAACAGCCGCCAGTCCCCAAGAGGTAAATCACCTAATTTCAAAGGCCCCTCTGCGATGCGGGAAAGGGTCACAACCGCGTGTCCAATGGCGGCACACATCTTGCGCACCTGTCTGTTTCGACCTTCGTGAATGGTAATGTGCAGGCAGGTGTTTTTGGCGCCCTTGGTTTTGACAGAAACCTGCGCAGGATGCGTCATTTGCCCGTCGATCATAACCCCGTGGCGCAGGGCATTTAAAGCCTCAGTAGAGGGGGTGCCTGCCACCAAAGCGGCATAAGTTTTGGACACCTCATGACCGGGGTGGGTCAGCCGATAGGTCAGGTCACCGTCGTTTGTTAACAGCAAAAGCCCCTCCGAGTCATAGTCCAAACGACCCACAGGATACAGGCGCCCAAAGGTATCCGGCACCAAATCTAAAACCGTGGGGCGATTAAAGTTATCCTTTGCCGTGGAAACATAGCCCACCGGCTTATTCAGCATAATATATACATTTTTTTGCAGGGGGGTCACGGGTTTTCCGTCCACTGTGACCTGGTCTGTTTCGGGGTTCACCTTAATGCCGGGTGTTTGCGCAAGCCGACCATTAACCGACACGCGCCCCTCGACCATCATGGCTTCTGCAGCACGCCGCGAGGCAACACCGCAAAGCGCCAAATATTTTTGCAATCGCATTTCTTCTGCCATGGGTTCTCCTTTGCTGATAAAGTGCAGATGCTATGAGCTCTTCTGCCACTATATTCTTCTTTTATTATATAATGTTTTAAACCAAACATCAACAAAATTCAATCAAATTTTATGAAAAAGTTATGTTCTTTGTGCATTTTGCGAGAGAAGTGGCAAGGGAACCATACACAATCCGTTTTTACCCTGCAAAATTAGTTATTATTTTTTTTATGTTTTTCCAAAATCCCTCTTTTTTTTCTTCTTCTACATAGTCAACATCGGTGCCGGCCAGTAAATCGATTTTTTGCACAACCTCTCCGTCATAACAAATGGTCAGGTGCCCCAGCTTAACACCGGCAGAGATGGGTGCTGGCACCACGGCAGGCAAACGGTAGTCAAGGCTATATTTGCTAAGTCCTTCACGGTCGTTAAAGGGAATGTAAAAATCTTCGGCAGCCAACAAATCCAAAGCCTTAACATCGCCGTTTTTAACGGGAACGGTTTTCAGCACCATGTCACGAATGACTAAGGGGCGTGCCTTTGTTGTGTTGAAACCATTATCCAAAAGCAGCTTATGGTCGCTCCAATCGTTTGGTGCATTTAAGGTGACACAAATCAGGGTCATGTGGTTGCGGGTGGCAGCAGAAACCAGGCAACGCCCGGTCTTTTTTGTAAAACCCGTTTTCACACCAATGCAGCCGGGATAAAGGTTTAAAAGCTTGTTGTGATTGACAAAGGTGCGGGCGGTTTCGTCCTCACTGGCCGGAAACGATTTTTTGCTTGTTGACACAATTTCAGCAAAGTGCGGATTTTTCAAAGCGGCTTTTGTAATCAGGGCTAGGTCATAGGCCGTGGTGTAATGCCCCTCTTCGTCTAATCCGTTAGGATTTTTAAACTGTGTTTGTTTTGCGCCCAGCTCGTGAGCACGCTTAGTCATCATTTTAGCAAAATTGGTTACATCACCGCCAACATGCTCGGCAATAGCAATGGCAGCATCATTGCCGGAATTGAGCATTAAGCCGTAGAGCAATGTTTCCATTGTAAGCTTTTCATCGGCTTTTAAATAAAGACTCGAGCCCTCTGTGCCGGCTGCGTTTTTGCTGACGGTTATAACATCCGTGGGGTCGCTGTTTTCGAGGGCTAACAGCGCAGTCATAATCTTGGTCGTGCTGGCCATTGAGTGCTGGGCATAAGCGTTTTTTTCATATAGAACCCGGCCGGTTTGCGCATCCATCACACAGGCATATTGGGCGGAAACCGATAGAGCATTAGCCGTGGGGGCAGGCAGGCAAAACAGGATAATTAAGGACAGAAGAAGCGTCCATCTGTATTTCATTACAATCTCTCCTTTAAACTAAAAAAGTTTCTTTACATTGTATGAAAGAATTCACATGAAAATGTGAAAAAATGATTGAAAACCCAGGGGAAAGGATGTATAATGAATGTAATTTGATATTTAATTGCTAAAAGGAGTCTTTTCCATGAAAGAGGTTGCCGTACAAATTCAGCACGATGATAATTTTGATAAGGTCTTAGCGATTGCTGCCAAAGTGGGATATGAAAATGTATCTTTAGGCTTTGGCTCAAGCGACTGCTTTCATAATGCTGACTGGCAGCGGGAAATCAAGCGCATAGAAGGGCTTTTATCTAAACATAACCTGAAATGCATTCAAACCCATTTGCCTTATTACAGTTTTCGTGATTCGGCGGATGAAATTGATAAGGAACGGGAGAGGGCCATGCTGCGCTGCACCGAGGCTTCGGCTTATTTAGGGGCCCGTTGGTGTGCCTATCATCCCCGAACAGTCCTTGCAAACATGGGTGATCCTGAAAAATCGATGGCGCTTGCCAAAGAGGCTTTAGAGCCCCTGGTGAAAGCTGCTGCGCAATATGGCACAGGCATTGCAGTTGAAAATTTGCCGCCATATCCGGGTTGGGACGGCTATCGGTTTTGTGCAACGGATTATGAAGACTTGTGCAAACTCCATGATTATTTTATCTGTAAAGAGATTGGCGTTTGCTGGGATTTTGGACATGCCCACATGGCAGATTATGATGACGTGACAGCCATTGAGGCGGTGGGCAATCGCATCGTGGCAACTCACATGCATAACAACAGGGGTGACGATGATTCTCACTTTTTGCCCTCGACGGGAACAATTGAGTGGGAAAGGCTCATGAGTGCCTTTAACGCCTTTTATCAGGGGGCGTATACCCTTGAAATTATCTATCCCAACAATGGCATGCTGGAAAGCTACATGGCACACAGCCTGGATTGCATTAAATATGTGAGTGAGATTAAAGCTAACCGTTAATTATGAATAGAAAAACACAGTATTTCTCTGTGTATCAGGCTTGACACAAAAGGGCAACAGGGATTATAATTAATAAAGACTAAGACAAAACTCAAGGAGGCCGTTTTGATGAACGAATACAGACAGCTTGAAATGCAAAAAAAGACCAACAGCAAAAAAGAAGAATATAAATATTTTGTTGGTACAACGCTGAAACACCCGCTTCAGTATGAAATCGGCGAAAAAATGGTGTTTAAAATCCGCGTGAAATATATGGATGATTACCTTGACATTCCTTACATTTGGTATAACATGCTCAGCGATGACGGGCAGAATACCGAAGGTTACTTAGAAAAGGCAGAAGATGGTTGGTTTTACATAGAAGGGTCCATTTCAAAGAGCGGTTTTGTTTACGTGCAGGCAAAGGCCTGTGACGAAAACAAAGAGCTCATCCCCGGCATTGCAGTTTATAACGGCAGCGCCGGCGCTGATATAGCCAATGTTTTGCGTGGCACCCAAACGCCTGAGGATTATGTGGAGTTTTGGGATGACTTAAAGGCGCAGGTTGAAGCAACCGAACCTGAGGTTTTGTATTGCGAGAAAATTGAGGATGAAAAACATCCCGATTTTGAGATGTTTGATATGCGCATTAAGGCACCGGGTAGCGACTATGTGGGTGTTGCGGTGGCTTATCCCAAAAATGCGGAAAAGGGCAGCTTGAAATTTTTGATGGACTTTCAGGGTTATGGCGTTTATCCCACAAACCCTATGCCGAATAAAAATTATTTCACCGTTCTGGTGAATGCGCACAGTATTCCCAATCGGGGTACCGATGAGTTTTTTGCTGATATTCGTGATAATCAGCTCAAGGGCTATGGCTATGACGAAGAAGAGAACAAAAGACCCGAAACAACCTATTGGGTTAAGATGCTTTTGCGTGATTTGCAGGCCATCCGCTTTTTTAAAGATCATGAGCTGCTTAACAAAAAAGATTATCTTTTCATTGGCAGCAGTCAGGGCGGTATGCAGGCCTGCAATATAGCTGCTCACTTTGACAGAGCTTCAGCACTGATTCTGAATGTGCCCTGGCTTGCCGATATTGACGGACAAAGACTTTGCGGCAGAAGACCCAACAAAATGCCCAAAGGCTTTGGTGTTACTTATTTTGACACTGCCGTTGCGGCACAGTTCTTAAAGTGCCCTGTATACATTGTTTCCGGTCTTGGTGACCCCACCTGTAATGCCAGCACACAAACGGCGCTCTTTAATTCCATAAAATCTCCGAAATATCTGGAATTTTATCAGAATAAGGTTCATTCCTTCACCATTCCTTGGGATGAAAACATGTATCCCTTGGGCGATTTGAGCCTTGCCGATAAATATAAAGATTTAACTGACGGTTTTCACGAGTTGGACTAATTGAAAGGAGATCATTCAGGTGGTAAAGCACATTATTTTGTGGAGTTTAAAAGACGAGTTTAACGATGCAGAAAAAGAAGCAATCAAAGCAAAAGCCAAAGAGGCATTGGAAGGCCTTGTGGGTCAGGTGCCCGGCCTTTTGGATTTACAATTGCAAACCGTATGCCTGGAAAGCTCAAATGTGGACATGATGCTGGATTCAACCCTTGAAAGTGCCGAGGCGCTCAAAGCCTATGCCGTTCATCCCCAGCATGTGCAGGTTGCTGACAAATTTATCAGGCCCTTCACCGCATCAAGACACTGCATTGATTATGAAATGTAGCGAGACATAAAAAGTGAATAATGAAAAAGCAAGCATATCGCCAAAGCGATATGCTTGCTTTTGTTTGTGAATGAAACCTCTCATTTTAAATTGGCTTTTTGGATGGCTTGTCCGAAGAACTTTGCTGCGGGGTTGATAGGGATGCAGAACTTTTGGATTCTTTTGTCTTTACGGCTATGGTGAGACCAGACATAAACAGTAACGATAAAACGGCGAAAACTAAAAGAATAATAAACGGCGTGGCTCCGTAATCCGCCGATTCGTTCAATATATCCACATTCATGAGTATGGTTGAAAGTAGCGTTATGGCTACGGCCAAAATGTTCCACCATTTTGGCGCAAACTTTTCGCGGGCAGACTGACTGATTGCATTGATCAGCGCTACAATCAAGATACCCAGCAAAATCGGCAAAACATAAACAAAAAGTAACCCGAAGAAAATTACTAATAAAAGAATAGCCAGTATAGGCATTTAAAATCCCCCTTGTCGTCGGCTTTATATTATTTTACCATAAATTAAATCAGCATACAAGAGAGAAAGACAGAAAGTTTGTTTATCTTGTTTTTTTCTTGTGGACATGGTATAATTGTTACATATAGAATTTTATTTCATAAAAAGTATTAAGAGGTTTCGCTCTTTTGTGCTCTTTTGAGCACTGCAACAATTGACAGCGCCCTCTAAAATGCACTTGCGAGCGAGCGTTTTTACTCCTGGTAAAATGAATTTGCGGCATCTAAATTGTTTACTGATTTTAGTAAAGAATATCGAAGGTTGTTGAATAAAAAGCCTCCCTTGCCTAAAGGGAGGGGGACCACCGAAGGTGGTGGAGGGATATAAAAGATGGATTTTCTAAATTGAAAAGAATCCCCCAGTCTGCTACGCAGACAGCCCCCTTTAGGCAAGGGGGCCTTTAGGAAGCAATTTTTAGTCCTAACTTAGCACGAACTACCGCAGGACAGGGGTTGCATCTAAACCTTATATCCCTTATAAACGATTGGGTATCTAAATTAAATAATATTTTGCACTTTCAGAGTGCGTTAATGGAGTTGTGTTATGGTAAGAATTTTATTTATTTGTCACGGTAATATATGCCGAAGTCCAATGGCAGAATTTGTTTTCAAGGATATTGTAGAAAAATTAGGAATCGATGATAAATTCTATGTGGCGTCTGCTGCTACGAGTTACGAGGAAATAGGAAATCCTGTGCATTACGGAACAGCAAGAATATTAGACGGACTTGGCATATCATACTCTGGAAAACACGCCGTACATTTAGAAAAATCGGACTATGAAAAATACGATTATTTGGTGTGTATGGACAGTGCCAATGTGCGCAACACCCTACGGATTGTTGGGGATGATGCGGAGAAAAAAATACACAAATTACTTGAGTTTGTAGGCTCTAATGAAGATGTGGCTGACCCATGGTATACTGGAAATTTTGACAGAACATATCAAGATGTTCTGTCAGGATGTAAGGGACTTTTGAAATATATAGAGAAAAGACAAAAATAAATGATTGAATATTGTATATTGAAACAAAAGATGACATATAAACCTTATATTTCTTATAATGCTTGAGATGTAAGGGATAAAATGTAGGGGCGATTCAAGAATCGCCCGCGGGACATTCGTGAATGTCCCCTACAAAAACTTTTGTCCCTAACTTGACAAAAGCATAATAGTGAAAATGTCATTTTAATGAAAAGCGAAGTGATTGAATGTGAAAAAAACGAAAAATCTTTTGCTTATAATGAATCCTTGCGCAGGCACAAAAAAAGCAAACCGATATTTAACCGATATTTTGGTGTTATTCGGCCAAAACGGATACAACAGCACTGTGTATTTGACGGAGGCCTCAGGTGACGCTAAGAAGTTTGCAATGCAAAATGCCAAAAACTTTGATGTGGTTGTGGCAATCGGGGGCGACGGCACCTTTAACGAGGTTGTTGCAGGCGTTTTAAAATCGGGGGCTGATGTGGAAATTGGCTACATCCCGGCAGGCAGCACAAACGATTTTGCAAACAGCCTAAAACTATCTAAAAACATTTTAAAGGCTGCAGGTGACATTGTGGACGGTACGGCACGGGAAATTGATCTTGGTTTGTTTAACGGCAGAATTTTTTCTTATGTAGCCTCCTTTGGTGCCTTTGCCGAGGTTTCATATAAAACCCCGCAAAATATTAAAAACGCATTCGGGCACCTGGCCTATGCCCTTGAGGGCATTAAAGATATTGCTAATTTAAAAAGCAAGCATCTTCGCTTTGTGGCAGATGGCGTTTTGATTGAAGATGATTTTATTTTCGGTGCCATATGCAATTCCACCTCGGTGGGCGGTGTGATTAACCTTGATCCCAAAATTGTAGATTTAAGCGACGGTATGTTTGAGCTTTTGCTGATACGCCTGCCCAAAGACCTTTTTGAGCTAAACGAAATCATTATTGCCTTAAGCTCAAAAAAATATAAAACCAAAATGATAACCTTTGTAAGCGCCAAGAGCATTACCGTTGAAACAACAGAAAATATTAACTGGACTTTAGACGGCGAGTATGCCTATGGCGAGGAGAAAATAAAGGTAGAAAACCTTCATAGGGCCATCAAGGTTATTACCAATAAGAGAAATGCGAAATAGATTGGTTGTTGCTTTTGAGCAATGTGCCGAAAGAAGAATTCTGTAAACCAGCGCAGTTGACGCTGTTTCAATTTTGTGTTTAACTTTTTTAATCAAAGTCAAAGGAGAGATACATATGAAAAGAGCGTTTGTTTTGTTTTTGGTTATGAATATGCTTTTTATAACGGCTTGCAGCAGGCAAACAATACAAACTGACGACGCAATTGGTGTAACGCCGGCTGTTTCAGAAAAAATAACCCCCGAAATGGAATTTTACAAAAAAATGCAAACAGACACAAGACCAATCGCTGTGATGATCGATAACGACACCAAAGAGGCAAGACCCCAGCTTGGTCTTGAAAGCGCCTATGTTGTTTATGAAATTTTGGTCGAGGGTGGTTCAACCCGATTTATGGCTCTTTTTAAAGAGCATGAGCTAGAAAAGGTTGGTCCGGTTCGTTCTTCGAGGCATTATTTTTTAGATTATGCCCTTGAGCACGACGCCATATATGCTCATGCCGGTTGGAGCCCGCAGGCGTCAAGAGATATATCCAATTTTGGCGTGGAAAATATCAACGGCATTTTAGGTGTTGACGGTCAAATCTTTTGGAGAGACAAAACCTACGACAGAACCTGGCACAATTTATATACAGGGTTAGATAAACTTCACGATATGGCAGTATCAACCAAAAATTACAGTGATAAAACTGATGTTAAGCATTTTGAGTATTACAAAGAAGATACAGAACTTGAATCTGAAAAACCGGCAACCAAGATTTGTTTGCCATATTCTTATATGTATTCTGTAAGCTATGAGTATGATGCTCAAAACAAGCGATATAAGAGATTTGTAGACGGGATAGAGCACATGAGTCAGACCGGCGAATGCCTGCATGCCAAAAATATTATTATTTACAAGGTTACTAATTATACTTTAAATGATGGTGAGGACAAGGGCAGGCAAGACTTGAAAAATGTCGGAAGCGGAACAGGGTATTATATCACAAACGGCAAGGTTATTGATATAAACTGGTCAAAGCCGTCGCGGTCCGCAAAAACGATTTATACAAAAACAGACGGCACAAAGCTTACACTCAACCCGGGGAATACATATATTCAAATTGTGCCTATGAATGCGGAGATTGTTGTGGAATAATTCTCAAACGGCGATGCATTCGTTTGGCAAATTTAAAACACAAAATGGCGCAACTCTCGAAAGGAAGAATCACATGAAGAACCGACTGAAAGGTAACATTATTT
The DNA here is from genome assembly GCA_045590535.1 of Clostridia bacterium. Taxonomy (GTDB): domain Bacteria; phylum Bacillota; class Clostridia; order UBA1381; family UBA9506; genus UMGS755. Next base: position 53,492 of record JAZNRE010000014.1, on the reverse strand, counting down.
TATTTTTCACAGCCATCATTTGGGGCATATCCTTTGTTTCACAAAGCGTGGGCATGGAGTATATTGACCCCAACACCTTTATGGGTATTCGCACCACCATGGGTGGTTTGGTGCTTCTGCCCTTCATCTTCTTCACAGACAGAAGAAAGAAAAAGAAGGGCACTCACCAAAAGACAAACTTTAAAAAACTTTTGGCCTGTGGTGCTATTTGCGGTGTCTTTTTGTGCATTGCCTCTACTCTGCAAACCTATGGTCTTAAATATACCACAACGGCAAAAAGCGGATTTTTAACCGCTCTCTACATTATTTTTGTGGCCATTTTAGGTTTGTTCTACGGCAAAAAGCTGAACTTTAAAATGGTCATCGGCGTTTTAACAGCGGTTTTGGGCATGTATTTTCTGTGCCTGTTCGGCAATAATGTTTCCTTTAATGTGGGGGACCTTTTAACCATTATTTGCGCCGTGTTTTTTGCAGGGCAAATTCTTTTTATTGATAAGTTTGTGCACGAGGTTGACGGCATTAAGCTTTCCTGCACGCAGTTTTTAATTTCGGGCGGCATTAACCTTGTGCTTATGTTCTTGATTGAAAAGCCTGACATGGCCGCCATTTTAAGTTGCACAACCGCACTTTTGTATTCAGGTATTATGTCCTGCGGCGTGGCATACACCCTGCAGGTAGTGGGTCAGCAATATGCAGAGCCCACATCGGCCTCTATCATCATGTCCTTTGAATCGGTGTTTGCGGCTATTTCGGGATGGATTATTTTATCAGAGGCCATGAATCTTTCACAAATTTTTGGTTGCGTGCTTATGTTCCTGGCCATTGTGCTGGTGCAGTTACCTGAAAAAAGCAAAGCTTTCGATTGTGCAAAAGAGGCGTGAGGCAAGCTTACACCATTTTAAGGAGTGGAGAAATGAAAATTGCTATTTTAGATGCCAAAACCTTGGGGGCTGACCTATCTCTTGAGCCAGTTCAAAAACTGGGCGAATGCACGGTTTATGACGGCACAGAGCCCTCACAGGTGGCAGAGAGAATACAGGATGCTGAGGTTGTTATCGTTAACAAAGTCAAGTTGCACGGCGGCGTTTTAAAAGATGCGACCAGCCTGAAACTGATTTGTCTTGCGGCAACGGGCTATGATAATGTTGATTTGGACTATTGCCGTGAGCGCAACATAGCTGTTTGCAATGTTGTGGGCTATTCTTGTCACAGCGTTTCGCAGGTTACGGCGGCTATGGTTTTAGCTCTCTCGGTTCACTTAAAGCCTTATGCTGAGTATGTGGCCAGCGGGGCATACACCCAAAGCGGTGTCGCTAACAAGCTAACCCCTGTTTACCATGAGCTTTACGGCAAAACCTGGGGCATTATCGGTTATGGCAGCATTGGAAAAGAAGTGGGTGCCGTTGCCAAAGCCTTGGGTTGCCGTGTGCTTGTTCATAAAAGAACACCTTCTGATGACTGCACCTGCGTGACTTTGGAAGAGCTTTGCCGTGAGTCGGATGTGATTTCCATTCACACACCCTTAAGCGATTCCACACGGGGCATGATTGGCAAAGAACAAATCGGCTTGATGAAAGAAAATGTTATTTTGGTGAACACCGCAAGAGGTGCTGTGACCGATGAAGAGGCGGTTTGCGAAGCGGTTTTAGAAGGGCGAATTGGTGCCTTTGGCACGGATGTTTATGCGGTAGAACCATTTGACGGAAAGCATCCCTTTTGCAAAATACAAAACCGACCCAATGTGTGCCTGACACCCCATATGGCATGGGGCGCCTATGAGTCAAGGTGCCGCTGCCTTTTTGAAATTGTTGAAAACATCAAGGCCTTTTACGCAGGCAGTCATCGCAATCGTGTAGTGTAAGGTTTTGCAATCGTAAACATTACAGAAAGAAAAAGAAAGGGCGATTTTTGTGAAAAACAAAATTTGCATGGATGTTTTTAAAGGCATTGAACATGACGAACTTATCCCCATGCTTGCAACCTTGGGGTTTGACGGTTTTTATTCAAGCCACCGCCATTCCACCGATGCAGAAAAAATCAGAAGCTTTAGAGCGCTTGCAGACCAATATAACCTGACATATGCCAATTCTCATTCGGCCATTCCTGGGTCTGAAACCGCATGGGATAATGATCTTGATTGCACAGAATATATTGATGCGCTGGTTCGAGGCATTGATAATTGCAACGCCTTCGACATTCCGATCATGGTGGTGCATGTTCACCCCGACACAGAGGGCGCCCGCTTTGATACAGGCATTAAAAACCTAACGCCCATTGTTGACTATGCTTATAAAAAAGGCGTAAAGATTGCCTTTGAAAACATCAAATCGGCAGAATTTCTGGTTGACACGCTGGCGCATTTTCAAAGCGAACATGTGGGTTTTTGTTATGACTGCGGTCATGAGTTTTGCTTTAATCCCGAGGTGAGCTTTCTTGACTTGGTGGGAGAGAGGCTTTTGTGCACCCATCTTCACGATAATGACGGGGTTGACGATTTGCATCAGATTCCCTTTGAAGGATCTTTTAACTTTGAAAAAATGTGCGGCAAAATGGCGTCTTTAGGCTATCAGGGAGATTTGACCCTGGAAGTGTATTACGACAATGAATATGCAGAGCAATACACGAAAGAAGCCTATTTAAAAAAATGTAAAGAAAGTGCGTTAAAACTTCAGCAAATGGTTTTTGATGCGGGCCTTGCCAATCACAAATAAAAGCTTGTGCCGTTCTTTAAAAAAGAAAACCTGAGAAAATAAAAATTGTTATTGAAAAATTGAAAAAAATGTTATATAATATTAAATAGTTATTATTATCGTGTTTAAAGAAATTTAAAAATATGGAGGAGACAAAATGAAAAAAATTGTAGCACTTTTACTGGTTCTGGCAATGGCTCTTGCCTTTGTTGGTTGCAACGGCACAGCCGGAACAAAAATGACAATGGGTACAGGCGGCACTTCCGGTACATATTATGGTTACGGCGGTGTTCTCAGCCAGTATATTAAAGACAATGCAGGCATTGGTGTTACCGTTGTTTCAACTGACGGTTCCAAGGCTAACATTCAGGGCATTGATGCAGGTAACTATCAGCTGGGTACAGTTCAGTCTGATGTTATGTCTTATGCTTGGGCAGGCACCCGTTCTTTTGAAGCTGAAGGCAAGGTTGAATCCTTCCGCACCGTTGCCGGTCTTTATGCAGAAGCTGTTCAGCTGGTAACCATGGACCCCTCTATTAAATCTGTTGCTGATTTAAAAGGCAAGTCCGTTTCCATCGGTGCTCCCGGCTCCGGCGTTTACTTTAACGCCATTGATGTTTTAGCAGCAGCCGGCCTCACTGAAAACGATATTAAAGCACAGTACCAGTCCTTTGCTGACAGCGCTGATGCTTTAAAGGATAAGAAGATTGATGCTGCATTCATCGTTGCAGGCGCTCCCACACCGGCAATTACAGAGCTCTGCACAACAAATGAAGCATACTTAGTGCCCATCGACGGCGCTATTGCTGAAAAGCTGATGGCAGACTGCCCCTTCTACACAGCGCTCACCATCCCTGCTGGCACCTATAACGGTCAGACAGAAGATGTTGTGACCATCACCGTTAAAGCTACTTTGATTGTAAGCGCTTCCGCTGCTGAAGAAGATGTTTACAAATTAACAGCAGCCATCTTTGATAACAGCGAAGCTATTGCTGCAGAAAATGCAAAGGGCGCAGAACTCAGCCTCGAAAATGCAACAGAGGGTCTCACAGTTCCCTTCCATGCAGGTGCTGCTAAATACTTTGCAGAAAAAGGTATTACAGTAGCAGCCGAGTAATTTTGAGCTAAGGCTTGTGGCTGCGGCGAATTTCGTCGCAGCCATTTTAATATCACAGTACAGTTGGAGGATTAGGCGTGAGATTTTTTAAGAAAAAGGCGGCGGTTCCGGAGCAACCCATGGATTTAGAAGCCGTTATGCAAAAATTTGACCGCGAGTCAAACACAAGAGTGTGGGAAGGCAAAGCCAAAATTGCAGTCAACTGCGTTTTAGCGGCTTTTTCATTATTCTGCCTATATGTCACCTTGTTTGCAAGCTGGTTGGAAGAACTCAGGTTAACCACCTTTGTGGCTTTTATTGTTTTAATCGGCTACCTTATGTATCCGGCTAAAAAGGGCAAGCAAAAGGTGAATTACATGCCCTGGTATGATGTGCTGTTAATGCTTTTAGGCACAGCATCATTCCTTTATTATTCCGTTAATGCCATGGACATCATCCAGCAGGGTGCAAACTTTACTTGGTATCAGATTATTATTGGTATTATCGGTATTGTGTCCATTGTGGAGGTTTGTCGCCGAAGCGTTGGTCTGCCCATTGTTATTGTGGCGCTTTGCTTCATTGGTTATGCTCTTTTTTGGGGCCTTTCCAATCCCACCTTCTGGGGCAAACTCAATTACATTGTGCACTATTTGTTCTACGGCAAAGAGGGTATTCTTTCAACCCCCATCAATGTGTGCTCTAAGTTTATTGTTGTGTTTATTATCTTTGGTGCCTTTTTGGAGCGCACCGGTATTGCCGATTTCTTCATTAACTTCGCCAACACAGTTGTGGGCGGCTTTTCAGGCGGACCGGCAAAGGTTGCCGTTGTTGCCAGTGCGTTAGAGGGCATGGTTTCGGGCTCTTCGGTTGCCAACACCGTTGGTTCGGGCTCTGTTACCATTCCTTTGATGAAAAAGACAGGCTATAGCCCCGAGTTTGCAGCCGCTGCCGAGGCATCGGCTTCCACCGACGGTCAGATTATGCCCCCAATTATGGGTGCAGCTGCTTTCTTAATGGCTGATTATGTAGGCACACCTTACAGCAACATTGTAGTAAGAGCCATTTTGCCCGCAATTTTATACTTTGCCGGTATTTTCATTACGGTTCATTTAGAAGCCAAGAAAAACGGATTGCGCGGTCTTTCCAGAGAAGAACTGCCCAAGTTTTTACCGCTTTTAAAGAAAATTTATATGATTATTCCTCTGGTGCTTCTCATTTATCTTGTGGGCACCAGCAAAAACTCCATTCAATATGCGGCGGCTATTGCCATTGTATCCACCATTGTTGTCAGCTTGTTTAACAAAGGCAACCGCATAACACCCAAACGCATTTTTGAAGCTCTTGCAGCAGGCGGACAGGGTATGATTACCGTTGCGGCAGCCTGCGGCGTTGCAGGCATTATCGCCGGCACCATCACCATGACAGGTCTTGCCAACATTATGATTAACGGCATTGTTGCCCTGGCAGGCGACCAAGTGATTATCGCCTTGGTTTTAACTATGCTTTGCTGTATTGTTTTGGGTATGGGTGTTCCCACCACAGCAAACTATTGCATTATGGCGGCAACCTGTGCGCCAATTTTAACCCGCATGGGCGTGCCCATGATTGCGGCTCACTTCTTTGTGTTCTATTTTGGTATTGTGGCTGATTTAACACCGCCGGTTGCTTTGGCGGCCTATGCCGGCGCAGCCATTGCACAAGGTAATCCCATGAAAACGGCAATCACAGCGACCAAACTAGCCATTGGTGCTTTCATCGTGCCTTACATTTTTGCTTTGAATCCGGCTATGTTGTTTATTGACACAACACCTCTTGCAGTTATTCAAATCAGCATCACCTCACTCATTGGTATGTTCGGCATTTCGGCCGGCTTAGAGGGTTATTTGCTTAACAACATGCCCTGGTATCAAAGAATTGCTAGTGCGGTGGGCGGATTGCTCTTAATCGACCCGAACCCCACAACCGACATTGTTGGTATTGTTATTGTTGCAGCGGTTGTTGTGCTTCAGTTTATCACAAGAAAAAAATCGAACACCCTTGCTGCATAATTTGTTATGAATATGAAAACGGCTCAGATGAATCATCTGAGCCGTTTTTTGTTGGAATAAAGAAAAGAAGGAAGCGTTGCTGAAAGGGCGGGGGCTGCAGAAACTGCAGTCACATCGCCAACAGACAATGCTTCCTTTGATGAAGAAGATATCAATCAGCTTCTTTCCAACAGGCTCCAATTGCCAGAGGCGACGGCTGATGATTCCTTCAATAATAACATATCACAGGATGCCGCAAAATACAAGTAAAACTTTGATAATAAACGAAATGGACCTAACACCAATTTCGGTCACCGACGATGCTCCAGTAGCCTCCGCAGCCGAAATGGCATTAAGTCCATCTATAATTAGTATACCACAAAATGCGGAAAATAGCAATAAAAATTTTGCAGATGGTGCAGAAAAGGGACAGGTGCAGAGATTTGGTGAGGCGCAGCGGGTCGTCGGGGACGCCGACCCCTACGGTGTAGGGGAAGGTTCTTTGAATCCCTCCACCGTCTTCGACGGTCCCCCTCCCTTTAGGCAAGGGAGGCTTGATGTTGAGGGGGAAAGGCGGTCGAAGCTGGGGACGGCAAAGGCTGTGGCGGATATTTTGTCATCTCGATATGGTGTGCATTTTGCTGAATATTCTGCGCGGGATGGACTGAATGGCTATTATGACCCGGAGACACGAACAATTTATATTAACCAGGCAAGTGACGAGCCGGTTTTGGCCACCATTTCCCACGAGTTTCTTCATGACCTTAAGGTGAATGACCCTGCGGCATTTCGGGCGCTTTTGCAAATTGTTAACCAGGACATGAATCTGGAGAGTTTTGAACGGTACCGCAAATCACTTTTAGAGGCTTATGACGCCATTGGAAAAGACTACAGCAGCATGACGCAAGAGGAGCTTTACGAGCATGTGCTGGAAGAGGCCATGGCAGACCTTTGTGCTGAAGTGATGCGTGACCCCAATACCATTTCACGCATTGCAAGGGCAGACAGAAAGCTGGCACAGAAGGTCATTGACAAGCTGGGTGAGATTTTAGAGAGCATTCGCAAGGCATTTAGCGACTATTTTGGTGGTGAGAATACAGAAATTCGCTCTTTGGTGAATCACTTTGAGGAGGTACAAAGAGTATACCAGAGTGTTTTAGAGAACTCAGCAAAGAGAGGATCACGGAGCAAAGGAATTAGTGGAGAGGTTAAATTCAGCTATGGTGGAAAGCATGCTGCGGGGATGAATCAGGGTCTGCTTTCCAAGGCCAAGCGCATGAGACGGCAAGGGGCTCTTAAAGAACAGATATTTCGGGAAACTGGATGGTTTGTCGGTCTTGACGGAAAGTGGCGGTTTGAGATTGATGACAGTGAGATGAAATTTGATTTAGAGGGAGCCTACAAGCAGAGAATAAAGAAAGATGTGGAACAGCTGCTGAAGGAAGAACCGCAATATTCAGAACAAGAAGCCTATGAATATATTTTAGAATATGAGCAGCCGATATTTAGGCTTGGAGATGTTGTTCATCATCCAAAGCTATTTAGACAATATCCGGATTTAGCGGATATACGGTTATCTTTCGATCAGTCCGTAACCTATAACGGCTCCTATAACCCTGTGTCTGATGTGATTACCATTTCTATGAACGCAAAAGATCCAAGGAAAACAATGATTCATGAGCTACAGCATGCAATTCAATGTAGGGAAGGGTTTACAGAAGGCTCTAATCGGGAAATGTGGGACGGAACCGATGAGGAGAAATGGGAAAAGTATTACTATACAGCAGGGGAGATAGAGGCTCGGGAGGTCGAGGAGCGGCTTGGTATGGATCAGTGGTGGCGAGACCGGGTTATGCCGCTTGCGAACACACCGGGAGTTTATTATGCAGAGGATTCGCCCGGGTATCGACAGATTTATCCGGGCGTTTCAATGAGTATTGAAACCTTACCGGATGGTAGACAGTATGTGCAGGCTGATGAAAAAGTTATTCATAGCGATAACCCCGATATTCAAATGCATGAGATTATGTCTTATGTTAAGAAAAAGGTAATGAATGGTCAGGATATTGCAATTACATTGGATAATGGAGAAACTATAAAGATTACCGGCAGAACGGCTTGGAAACTGGCTGGTAAGGACAAGTATGATGCTACGCTGTACCTCGTAAAAGGAAATGCAGCGGGTGTGATTGATGAGGTTATTCAGGTTTCGCAATATGACAACCACAAGCCTTCTTTAAAACAACATAGCGGAGATTTTGCGTCTGACGGATTTGATTACCGAACAGCGTATTTCAGAGATTTGGATGGGGATTATTATAGACTTACACTAAGCGTTGGTGTTAATTTAGAAGGAAAAGAAGCGTACAACATTGGTAAAATAAAAAAGATACCCTTCCCGGATAAATCCGTCAGCGGCTCAAAGGCCAATAATGGAAAGGTATCTTTTGATAACAGTGTACCACAAAAGGTATCTGTTGTCAATAATAATATACGCCAAAAGAGCGAAAAAAATTCATCTTTTGACAAGCCTATGTCGGTTCGCCGTATTCAGCAAAACGAGGATGCTTTGCAAAAATCTCTTGATTCGGATAATGATTCTGTGATAGAATATAGCCAAGATACATTGTTGAAAGATGGTGACACAAATGGCAGTTCGAACACCGAAGCATTGGGCACAAGAGGAACTGGTGGAGGAAACAACAGCGTATGGCAACAAAGTGATGATTCCCAAAAGACTTATCAAAGGATGGCAGGGGTTAAAGAGCCTGCAAGAGTTAGCCTTGAGAGAAGGCGCGGATTTATCGATTGGAGTGGAAGAATACAATCATACGACCTCAGTTCGCCACGAGAGAAGAAACGCGCTTATGGTTTTCTACGAGAAATATCAGAGAGAAGAATAAGCAATACAGATGCTGAGGGCAGAGTATTGACTGAGGATGTTCGGAATTATTTTTCTAATACGGTGCTTAAAAACGAGAAAGGCAAATTGATACCTCTTTTCCATGCGACAGATGGCGAATTTACTGTTTTTGAAAAAGGAGATTTTGGCTTTCATGTTGGCTCAGCTGAGCAGGCCATGACGCGTGGCGGAAAGTTCATTAAAGAAGTTTATGTGAACTTGAAAAATCCCTTAATCGCAGAGGATAGAGGGATTTGGCCAGCTCTGGTTGTTGCAGATGAAGCTTTGCGCCAAGGCGTCATCACTAGAAACGACTACAATTCTATCTCTAAGTTGGAAGGTTTTCTTGAAAAACGATATGATTCACCTGCAAATGCATCGTTAAGAAGGTTATTAAAGTGGAGAGGGTACGACGGCATTGTATACATTAATGGTCACGAAGGCGAAGGCGCTTCGGCTATGGTTTTTGACCCGGAACAAATTAAGTATGTATCCAATGAGGCGCCAACGGAAAACCCTGACCTTCGACTTTCTGTTCGCCGTATTCAGCGGGCGGAGGAGGCTATAGCAAAATACAAAGAGAGCGGCGATGAGCGGGATTTGCCGGACAGAGGTTGGGCACGGGGATATGTCCGCGACACACAGAACCGAAGCCGATACCTTTCCAATCAGATGCAGGACCTTGCCTATCAGCTGGAATTTGCCGACAGCGAGTCGTTGTGAGTGCGCATGCAAACGAACAGACGAGCCAAGCGTGACTTTTTGCGAAAGAGGAGCAGCAACAAAGCATATGAAAAAAGCCCACTTATAAAGTGGGCTTTTTGAATGCAGCGCAGTTTGCTGCGACGTGGCGGAGAAGAAGAGATTTGCCCTCTGGGCACAGTTGAAACCAGCGCATCATTTTTCGGGGCATGAATACCCCTCAAATTCTGCGGGTTTCTGCCACTCCTTAGCACTCCCTTCAAAAGAACACTCATAAAAAGTTGTTAGCGAAAATATGTCGTTGCGAGTGCGTTTACAAACGAGCAGACATATGAGCGAGACTTTTCATGAAAGAGGAGCAACAGCCGAAAAAAGCGATGTCATATTTTCAATATGACGAGCCTTAAGGCTTGTTGTGACGAGGCAGCGGTCGTGCACGGAGTTCTCTTGCCGGTCCCCGGCGCCCTGGGTTCATATCATTTTCCAAAGAAAAAAAGCAAACACCCTAAAGGGCATTTGCTTTTTTGTGGCGGAGAAGGAGAGATTTGAACTCTCTGCGAGCACCTTTTAAAGAACCAGTGTTTATGCGGTAATTGGCTTAACAGTGCGATTTGTGGGGCATTGTGTTTATGCACTGAAATGCAATAAAATGCACGAAATTGAAGTCCCGTTAGGGTCAAAATTAGGGTCAAAACCAACTTTAAACTATGTTATTTTTTTTAATAAGAGCATTTCAATAATTTGTACACTTTTGAAGTATTGTTATTAAAAAATAAAACACTAAAAATTTAAAAATACCCATCTTCTTTAAATATATTATACCATATAAAAATTGTAAAAAATAGGGTAGTAGATTTAATTATCTACTACCCTAAATTAATTATTTCCAAATACCGATATTATCAATTATACGATTTTCTGATGTTGCTTGGATTTTTTTGCCGTTATACAGAATAAAACTACCTCCGCCGTCAAGCTTAATGGCATCGTAAATGCCCAGGGCAACCAGCATCCAGCACATTTGGCCAAAGTCACATTTTGCAGCCACATAGCAGAGTTTGCCATGGCGGATGCCTAAAAAGCCATGCCAGGTATCATAAAGCTCGTTGCCAAAATAACCTTCTGATTTAATATCGTCCATGGAAATATATTTACCCCCAAGGATAATAGGAATGCCACTTACAGCAGTTTTTAACCCAGTAATATCATCTAAATTATCTATTTTTGTGATTCCACACTTTCCATCTTTAGAAGTGTAAATTGTGGTTAGCTTTTTACCAGATAAATTAATCCAGTTGGCGTTATCTTTTGCCTGAGAAATAATTCGCCCATCAATTGCTAAGTTTCCAACAGGAATTGTGCCACCGCCTTGTAGCGTTGTAAAAAATCCAAGGTTAAAATAATTTACTTCATTAACATTGTTCTTAGCACACCCGCATTGCTTTATCGTAAAATTAGATGGCTCTATTTCTTGAACATAAACTTCGTTAGGTAATCGCATTACGGTTTGTTCTTGATTAACATTTTTTGAATTAACAGAAAAGCCAAGTCCTTTAAAAATAGCCGTAGCAATTTCTACAACCATTGTTTTCATTTTATTTGCATCACTATCATTATCGATGAAACCACATTCTACCAACATTGCAGGCATGCTCGTCCCACGCAAAACACCTAAATCTGTGCGAAATTTAACACCTCTGTCTGCCCAGCCGATATTTTTTGATAATTGTTTTTGAACTTGTTGTGCGCAGGGTAACGCCGCACTATTTTTACTATAAACATATGTCTCCACACCAGTTCCGCCACCGGCATTACAATGAATACTAATAAACAAATCGGCTTTCCAAGAATTAGCGAGAGAGCACCTAGTATTGATGCTCTCTGCTACAGTTTTACCCACACTATCTGTAATTTTATTTCGACTCATTTTTATTTCATGTCCGCAAGAAATACATAATTCTTTTAATTTTTCTGCTATAAAAAAAGTCACATCCTGCTCTTTGAGGCCGTTGCCCACGGCACCCAAATCGCCGCCTGCATGGTTATGGCCCGGGTCAATAAAGATTTTCATTTGCATACCCCTTTCTTTTGTTTAAGCCCAATAGTAATGGTCATCCTTAGTTGATTAGTAATACAAGAAGTCGTGATCTCTTGTTCTTCCATCAATCGTTTTTGTTTCCCCAACCTTTTTCAGCTTGATAATTCTGTGGTCTGTATCGACCGCTATAACATAAAAATTATCTCTTGTGTTGGCGTCATAAATTACAATATCATCTGCTAGTCTGCTGGGGGTTGAACACGCAGATGGTAAAACAATTTGCAACTGATATGGATAATTTGTATTTTTAATAACTCTTGGCTCATGAGTGTGTCCACCTATAAAGCATACAAAATTACCACTTACCCTTGATGTAAAATCTTTGTTTACTGTGGATTGATTAAGTTCACCCGCACCGTTTGTATATGTCTTTGAGATGTTCAAACTATTAACAAAGGCATTTACAATATCCCCTAACGGATCACCAGACATATTAATATAATGCTCGGCATAAATGTTTCTTGCCAATCTTTTAGAAATACAGAATGAATGTTCAATATACTCGACACTATCGCTATTAACCATTGAATGCAAAGTCACAATCACATGATAGTCTGCTGGTGTATTATATAGCGTATCTGCAAACCATTGCAACTGTTCGCTTGTTAAATATCTTTGCCACATATACCACTGTGGAGTTGTTGATGTATCACTTGCCTCATACTCCATAATGGTTATAACTCGAATTTTTTTGTCTGTAAAATCCTTATAATAATATGGTGTTGAAACATTATCGACAAAACCATTATCAATCAACGGTTTCGTATATCGGTTATAAATTTCATTCTGTGATAATGCCAAACTGTTACCGTATGCCACATCATGGTTACCAACTGTAAATAATAATGGTTTAGCCATATTCGAAATATCAAACCAAGTTGTATCATCTGTTGGTGAAGTTACATTGTCGCCAAAGCACATACAACAATCAAAAAATTGTCCGTATTTTGAAGCATAATCTTTAAATCTATTCCATCCATTTGCATTATTATGAATGTCTGAGATAGCAGGAAAACAAAAGTCACTTCTGACACCAATTGCATTATAATTTGTTCTTGTTAATTGAGCAAGTTCCCTTTTCATCGAATCGATTAGGGTTTTATTTAATTCATTAACATCTTCCGCAATTTCAAGGACATTTTCATTTAATTTAGGCAGACTATAACAATACTCAAAATACTCAGTTTTTTCTGTGCCAATTTCTATTTGAATTGGAACACTGGGTACAATGTTAAGCGAAATGTATTTCACGTCAAACGGAAGTGCAATAGTCCTGGCTGATGTATTAATAAAAAAAGAATAATAATCTATTTGTTCTTTGTTGTCATCATGAAATTGTACTTTTATTGTTTCAGCAAGCTTACTTCCGTCACTTGTTGAAAATGTTAACTGGCATCCAGTTTTTAAATCAACAGGATAAAGTATATTTGCTTTGTTACCGACCAAGTTCTTATTTCCTTGTAATTGAGCAATCACTTTGGAAGTTTCGAGAGAAGCACATTTAGAGAATATCAGAATATCTTCTAATGCCTCTTCTAACGAAACAGTATCCGTTCCACCTACTGATACTACGATTCTAAAATAATCAGCCTTTGCAGAAAAATCTAATATCTTTTCCCCAGTAAAGTTTTTGCTGTCAAAGAATGTTATTTCTTCAACAAAAACATATTCACCATCAACAAGATTATAAAAATCAAACTTTATAAAATTCTGTACCGTTTTAGATACTGAGTATTGAGTTTTTGTATTTGTGTAATATGATTTACTTCTGAATCTAACACTGGAATATCCCTCTTCTTCACCGGTTGTTGAACTAATACTACCTCCTTCAAAATCATCAGGGTTCAAATGTAAAAATTCTGCACCAATGTATTTGTTAGATAAAATATTGTTCTCACCCCCCGCTTCCGGATTGGCGACCATTGTCAATAAATCATTATATAGCTTGTTGGCATCACGGTTATATTCTATATGAATTTTTGCTCCTTCTGTATCTGTCAACAATGTCATTGTCGGCGACAACGAAGGAATCTCGATGGTGCCGTCTGCTTCGGGTTTATACTCCTCCATGGGCGTATATCGCTCATACTCGGTTGCTTTATCTCCAATCTCAACCTGAATATTTTCGTATGTAACTGTGTCGCCTTTGGCAAGAGTTTTATCGTAGTTTAGATATACAAACAACGCAAGAGCACAGCCCTCTTCCGGCATTGGCGGTATTGTTCCGCTTTTGACTTGACCACTGGTGTAGGCAGTCGCAATTATATTGCCAACCAGCCTGTTATCCGGTGTAATCCATTGTACACGAAGAGCACCACTATTTTGGTTGGATGCCTCCCACGTGCCTGATACCATAATGGTTTTTCCTTCAAGGTTTTTTGCGGAATCAAATAATCTCAAAGGGCTACCAAAATACTGATAACCGTTATAGTTGCTTATGAGGGTGAAGCTATCCTCTGAAATTTTTGTTGCCGGAATTATATCTTTGTTTGCGCGATTTTCAAGATAGGCATCAACCCAAAAAGGATTTTTGCCATAGCGTGTAACTTTTACAGAGGCGATATCATCAACATAAGGCAGCCACCCTGTTGATTTGTCCCCCTCTTCAATTTGTATCTTGTACGAAAAAGTCCCAAGGACGCCACCGCCATAGTCACCTGCAAGCGAAAACACAAAGTCTGAATTTGCCGTAAATGTAAATGTGAGAACACCACTTGAAGAAGCCAGTATTTTGCTGGCAATAGTATTGCCTGCTGTGTCGTATACAATAGCCAACACCCTAAAAGTTTCGCTCACAGGAACAATTGTTGCAGTGTATGTTCCTTCGGGCAAAACAGTTCTTGAAGTAAAACCTCTTATATTAAAATAAACCGCACCATTTTTAAAATTGGTTGTGATAACATCGCCGTCTATGGTTGTTTCGTTTGATGCTGTTACCGCTCTTTTATAATCAAACACATTTTTTCGACTAACCTTCACCTTCGCCATGTGCTCTAAAGGTGAAACATCATCAACTCTAATAACCTCGCCGCTAATAGTGTCCTTTAATGCATTTGCAAATTCATCAGAATTGATTTTATTAGCATTATTGATTCCGTCTTGCACATCTGCATCTAATTTTTCTAATGAAATAGAACCTTCTTCAATAAAACTACCATCAAACTTACCAGTTTCGTCCAACCCTAAATATCCACTGGGTTGGTTTTTTTCCATATATTTAACAACATTTTTTTCTTTGGCAACACTGTCTTTTAAGTCTTGAATTTGTTTTTCATTTTCTTCAATTTTTTTTCTCGCTGTAGTTTTTACATAAGTAATCTCTTCGTCAATTTCGATGCCGTTATAAGCGGATTTATAAAATTCTGCCATTAAGAGTCTACACCCCCTCTTCTATTTCTTTTCTATTTATTGCGAATTTTCTTGAGCATTACCCCAATCTACACACTCTTGGACGTAATTTCTGTATTCGACATAATCTTGATTTTCTGGATTGACAATTCCTAAATTTGTCATTTTAAATTCTTCATTAATGTCATATTTTTCACGAATTTTTGAAACAACCATTGCGTTAATTTCTTCGTGATGTAGATAAGTTATATCATTGGGGTCGATGATAGCACCGCTAGTAATATTTTTATATTTTCTAATTCCGTCAATTTCAACTTCTACATAACCTAATTTTGGCTGTAATTGTGAGCTATTAATTGTCATAATATCACTCCTTTGCTTTTATATAACCATATCCACTATCGTAAGATATGGTGGGTAACATTGAAACTGTAAAAGTTTTTGGTATAATACTGGTTAAATATTGTAGAGAATTTGATGGATTTTGAATTACTGAAAGATATATATCGTCGCCCTCAATCTCATACATGCTATTTGTTTTATCAAATCCATATTCTCTTCTTTCTTCCATGGTTAATTTTCTAAACTCTCCATTTTCATAGATTAAATCACCATTGAAAAATTTTGATTTGCGAACCGACAAAGAACCAGAATTTGTATTATTGAGCACAACTTGACCACCACATAATAATTCATAATATCCTGTATTAACATCAAGTCTTTTAGACCATTTATTATTATCATAATAAACCGTTTTTGATTTCGCTTCATAACCTATGCTTGAAGAAGTACCGCCAAATTCATTAGATAGCTCAATATCACTCTTAATGGTATATATTGCTGGTCTGCTATAGTTATCATCTAGGGTACAACGAATAACCCACTCATTATTACAGCAGGATAAATATAATGATCTTAATCTTTCATGAATTGCCGAGCCAGTACTAGCTTGAACATCCATCTTGCTCTTTGAAATATAAGTTTCGCCATCTGAAGTATAAGTACAGTAAATATTGCTTTTATTATTGTAGCTGTCACATGTACCAATTACAACCAACAAACCGCTTAGGTTGCTTGAAACACACATATCCACAAACATATAATCTTCTCTATTTACGCTATTAACTGTTTTCCACCCAGAAGTAACTATATTACTACCTTCATATGTTAAATCTGCACATTGAACACTATATATAGTACGGCTAGTATAACTATCTATCTTTTTTACATATGATAGACATAAGAACAATTTACCGTTAAATATTTTTGCCATACGAATACCAAAATGTTCTCCGTAACCGACAGTGGATAAAACTATATTCTCAATGGAGTGAATATGATATTCTTTTGTATAATTACCATCTACAAAACTCTGATAGTTTGCATACTCTCTCAAAATAACCTTCATAACCGTTTCTTCAAAAACAGGATAAAAGTGATATATAGAGTTTTCATAGCAATAAAAACATTCTTTGTAAGTTTTTGTTGTAGATGTTAGATTGTCCACATAACAATACCAGGGCATACCACTGCCTTGTAAAGTATCAACTAATTTAGAATATCCATTATAACTTGTAACATTTGCACCATTACACAATAAATAATTATCTCCAAGTGAATTCCTAAAACTATGTCTTACATCGCCAATGTGAAACCCATCTGTTTTAAGCTCTTCTAATCTATTGTCGGTGTTTTCTTGATATTGAGCGCCAGATGTCTTCATATTATTTATCTCAGTAATCAACTCTTGTCCAGTACATCCATTTTGTAAAGCCATTAAATCACCATCCTTTAATTTAATTTCACACCAATATAGGCATCAGTTAGGGTAGCAGAGGATGAATAAACTCTAACAGTGTCACTGACTATCAAAGTTTCTCCTAACACAAGACCTGTTTTATTTGGAATATCATCTAATAATTTACCTCCAACATCTACTGTAGCTGTATTGTTATCAACATTTACCGATTTTACAATACCATTATAGTATTTTTCAATATGAGATTTCGATATCTCGTCTTTTAAAACATCCCGTACAATCTCTCGTATCATATTCACAAACCTTTCAACCGTCAGGTCACTAAAAGATTCATTCATCACGCCGCCACCTCCTTAACATTTGCCATATCTACGCTCATAAAAAAGCCACTCCCCAATTGCAATGAAAGTGACTGAATAATAAATTTTTCGTTATATATATTAAATTCAGGACAAGTCCACATTACGACATCTTTAGGCATTAAATGCGGAATAAAAATACTCTTGTATGAGTTTTTTGTATATGAAATTATTCTTTTATTGAGTTCATACTTTGCCCGCTCTAAAGCCAAATTGTCAGCCATAATGTTATCGTCCTCAAGTATTTCTGCATTAATCTGATTAAGATGCACATTGCTTTTTGACAATGGGTTATCGTTAATCGCTACGCCTTTAAACTGATATCCGTTAGCTATTCCACCTTTGACCGCAAACTTATTGATTATTGCCCCATAATCGATTGAGTATGTCGGGTCTGCATAATCCAAGTTATCATATTCTGTATAATACCACTGAACACCGCGTTTGTCGTGTGAAAATGCATCGTTGCCCGGACGCAATGTTAAATTGCCATTCTCGTTGTAATATACATCCTGAGAAGCAATATCCGCAAGTTCAATGATAATATCACCAATAGTTGTTTCGGCAGATTTTGTAATTGTATACGGTGTTTTAATCTCAGATAAATCACTTTCGTAAATAACGGGCTTTGTGTCAAACACTTTCACACCATTTGCTTCATCAGAATAGTGCACACACATATCGATTGCTTTTTTCAGATTTGTTCCAACGGGAATCTTAAAATCAGAATCCATCTTGCCTGTAATTTTCCCGTCAAATAAAGCAAATTTGTCATATAACTGCAAGGATACTGTCTGTGTTGCACCACCTTGAAAACTTGCATCCTTTAATACAAAGATGCCGCACTTGCGCCAGTATACAGAGCCACCTACATATAATCCGATATCTAATCGAAACTTTGCGCCATTCCATATGTTGCCCCTTACACTCAAAACATTTCTTGCGCCGTACAATCGTTCATTAACGATAAACTGACCATGGTTAGATTCGTCTTCTACAAAGGTTTTATTATTATAACTTTTATTAATCGGTTCTGCCGACCAAAAACCATCAGAATTTACCACACTTAAATTAAGTGAATGGGTTTGTCCCTGCTGATAGTTATAGGATAAGTTTCCAGACAAAACATATTCACTTACATCTTGCAGGGGAGTTTCATCTTCGTTTAGTGTATACAGTTTAATAACGTGAAAAGCCAAGTTAGACCTTACGGCTCTTACATACTTCTCGTAATCCATGATACCTTCTATTTGGTCAGCCGTTAAGAAAAACTCTTCCAATACAGTTTTAAACAACTTGCCCTCAGCATCTTGTAATACCTTATTTTTTATGATATACATGATTATTCACCATCCGTTCCATAGACAGTAATATCATTCACATCTGCAAGCTGAACAAAACTGATTTGTGTTACAATTGGAGCATTTACAAAGTTACCTAAGTACTTAGTAGACATCGTTTTAATATCAATGGGGATAATTCTGCCATGCATATCGTTAAACAATTTCAGGTTAGGACTATAACAAAAATCTTCCCATCTTTCGATATCATGAATACCAATATCAACTTTATCTCCGCCACATTTTAGTGTGCCAATAATGCTATTTACGCCACTAGTAATATATTTCTTTACGCCCTGTGTTCGTTTCGGGAATCTGTCAAATCCATCTGTGAAAGTTTTATCCATATTCAACTCATAGTTTTCGCGATCAACATTTAAGTGCAATCTCCAGATATTATTTGGGTCAACTGTATACTCGTTCTTTTTATCAGTTTCAATTAACCCAACAATGGTGCACATATCCCATAGGGGAGTGATTACATCTGTTACAATAGGGGCGCCTAAAAAACGACTCTTCTCATTCTCAATAATAGGGAATATGTAATACTGATATTGTGTATTATTGTTAGCAATATAATCATCGATGTTAACCTCTGTTGTTTGCGCGACATATGACATAATGTTTTTATCCACATTATATTTTTGAATCTGATATCCAACAACGTTTCCGTCGATAATTTGTAGGGGAGTGCCGTTGATTGTATTTTGGTAGTTCGCCAACATAGTTGTATCTGCACTCCATGTAGGTATACTTAACCCTTCATTTACAACATCTAAGACATCTTGCTTTGACTCGGCGCTTTTCTTGACATGCAAATAATTCACATTACAATCTCCGTAGATTTCAACTTTAGAATACATATGTTAGCTCACCACACTTTCCGAATATTTTTGGCTTCTATATACTAAAACTTCGTTTGGTAATAATACAATTGTCCACCAGAAATTTGCTGCAATATCGTTATACATAATTACACTATCGTCATTAATTACGTCTTTGTCATATAACACATACAAAGCATCGTAGTTCAAATCTTTCAATGTAGTTCCGGCTGGTTGTACCACACGTTCTGTTTGAGGAGTGGCGTTTGCATCCACATAAGGGTTGATAGAAACCCATTTGCCATCACCAATTTTATATAGAAAATTTCTGCCATCATACTTAACTTTATATGTATTGCCAGTATCTTCATCAGTTAAACAAATAATATCACCAATAAATAAATCTGAAAAATGTACACTGTAATACACAGTAAAACTATCACCAAAAGAAAGAGGTTTTGTTTCGTTGATTTTGTGGTAATAGATAGCCTCACCCTCAGGGATAGTCGCATAAGTGATATTTTCAGATGTTTCTGGATTTGTTACATATGAATCGTATGTGATTTCGCCGTCCGTATTTCCCTTGATGAACAGGTTCTGCGAATAGTCAATATTAATACAGTTTTTGTCCGAGATTTGTTGCACATTAGAAACCAACAGTGATGATTGCGTTTCGTATAAAACATCAAAAACCCTTGAAATTTTATATGTCTTCCTGTCCGACGTCATAATTGTTAAATCAATACGATATTTGTTACCAGAAACAAAGCCGTTGTAAGTATAAGACAATAACGAATCCATTTTCTCAGGCGTTTCGTCAATTAAAATACCATCTCTATATAAAGCATACTGATAATACATATATGGCTCGTTTTGTTCTTGACTATATGTTGCTTTAAATGTGTGTTCACACGTAGTAATTGTGTCATCCACATCTAAAGTAATTATAGGCATTGCTTTGGCAGAGAAGTGGTATAGTGGGCTTTCTATAGAAGCACCGTTTGCATCGTGTAAAACAACTTTCCATTGATAATCATTTCCATTCGACATTTCAGCATCTTCAGGAACCTCAACGGTCAATAATGTCCCGCTCTCTGAACCATATAACCATTCCGTTTTAGCAAAAGAATGACTGGCATTATATATAGAAACAAGGGTTTCTTTGGTAGAAGTTTCATCTCCTGAATCCGTCACTGTTTGCATTTCATATATAGAAAAATCGTATTTAACAATTACATCTTTAGGATTAATAATGATGCTAAAGATTTTTTCCAAAGGATTTGTGGCATCTATAGATTCCAAATAAGGATGTGGATGTGTAGGTTGATATGCCAAAAAATCACCTCCTTAAATAATAAGAGAGGTGGAGCCATGCAAAGATAACAACCACCTCATAATTGTTTTACATTTTGTTTGTAACTGCGTTGTACGACTTGGCACGTGTCGTTAAATCATTAATGAAACCATTGAAATCGGCTGGCTCATATACTTCAACTTTGTCGATATGGGTACTATTATCAATCACAGAAGATTGTTTTGTTACAAAATCAGGAATATTAGGCTTATATATATTCCACGGGATTTGCGCTTGATTCCATAAATTTTCCATCATTTCATGGTTAAATACCATTTCTCCGCCACCGAAGTTTGCCATAGGAATGAAAGTGCCATTGTTCGTGAAAAGACCTTCTGGAAGGATTTCGTTAACATTCGCCAAGCCTTTTTGTGCAGATTTTGTGCCGGAAGCATAGCCGCCAAGTTTTCCTTCTTTCCACAGCTTAATAGCTGTTTGGTTAGACATTTGAGATGCGGAAGCACTTAAATTCTCGCCTTTAATCTTTGCGTTTCTGGCTTCGTTTAATGCAATAATTTCGTCTGTTGAATTTGCGTTTTGCATGGCAGCCATATAATCAATTGATGCATCATAACCGCTTTTTGACCTAGAAGATACAGACACGCCCATTGTATTCGCCAAGCCTTTTACAGCATTAGACAATGTAGCATTTCCATAAGAAACAATAGTGTCAATTAGCGTAGAGAAGTCTGTCAATGGGTCTGTAATATTTTCAACAACCTCATTCAATTTCTCAACCTGAGAATCTAACATTGAAATTTCAGATGTTAAACCATCTATATTTCTTTGTTGTTCGTCAAGAGCTAATTGTTGCTGATGTTCTTTTTGTTGTCTCTCATACTCATATTCAGCATCAGCCAATTCTTCCATTGCCTGTCTTGCTTTATCTGCATCGTGAGTCCAAAACCATTTTCCATCTTTTAACAAACGTACATTCTTTTCAGCAAGAACATTATTAAGTTGTTCTTGTTTCTTCTGCAAGTCAATTTCAGCTTGAAGAATTTCAAGCTCACGCTCTTTTAAAGCACACTGGCGCTCATATTCAGCAGTGATACTTTCAACAAGATATAATTTGTCTTGTGCATATGCATCCTCTACTTCTGAAAGGAACCTTGCTGTATCTTCGGAAAGTTTATCTTGGACTTCATCAATTTTGTCACTTACTCGTTTATAATCATCTTCATTATAGATTTGGTCTATCATATCCTCATCTAAATACTGATATGCTATACGAGAAGTTCTAATTGCTTTGTCGGCCTCGTGTTGAGCTTCGGCTAACTTATTAAGAGTTTCATAACTCTTTTCTCTGATAGAAAGAAGTGCTTCTTCCATATCGATTTCATCTTGTTTTGCTTCTTTGATTTTATCGATATGGCGTTCTATTTGAGAGACGGTATCTTCGAGATATTCATTTTGCAAATCAACAATTTCTTTTTCGCCTTGAAGAATTTCTTTATTGAGGTCTACAATCTCTTCATCGTTTTCAACCCAAGCCTTTTTGTATTTAGAGATATTTTCAAAAAGGGTTTCAATAGCCTCGCGCTCTTCTTTAGTTATACCTTTTTTCTTAATTAGAGCATTATAATATTCCGTTGCATTTCCTTGACTGTCAAACCAAAGATTCTCATCAGACTCAGTGCCGTCTTTGTTGTAAAATGTATTACTGTTTCTTAGCCACTCAGCTTCATTATGAAGTCCTGCATTAGCTGTATTAAGTTCCTCAACTCTCTTTTTACGAGTAGCGATCAAATCATTAGTCAATGAAATTTGCTTTTTATAGTCTTTTTCTAACTCAGCAATTTCAATGGCGTTCTGAATTGATTCTTCCTGCTGTTCTAGCTCCTTGGCACGAAGATTAATGCGGTTGATTATTGCATCTGTTGGGTCTTCATAGTCAGGAGTGTTGTCTTTAGAAGAATCCGTGTCTGTAAAATTTGGGTTGGTATTCTTAACAGTAATATCTTTGTTTATCTGGTCTATCATATATGCGTTTTGAGCTTCTTCTTCTGTAGAATACGACACACCGTTATAGACCCATTCATATTGTCTATTTGCGCCCTCTCTCTTATAAATACCAGCATTAATATTTGCAGATGACCGTTGTTGAGATGTGCCACTCATTGCATTGTTTAATCGTTCCCATTTGTCTCCGACCAATCCTAACATTCCATATAAAGATTGTAGTTTGGTGAGTTTCCCCGAAACGTCTAAGTCATTATTGTTAAAAATAATTTCTTTTGCAACCAACTGTGCATAGGCATTAGCTGTTAATCCACACCAATTAGTTTCATCTTTAAGACCTTCAATAACACTATCAATACCATTTTTGGCGATTCTATTTTGGATTTGTACCTGTGCTTTCTTTTTAGCAACAAATTCTTGAGCAATAGCACTTGCATTAGCAACATTATTTTCTCTTAATGTTGCTTCGATCTTATCTTCTATCGCAGATATCTCTTCTTCGGTAGCATTGGTTAAATCAATTGTTCCGAATTTGTTTTCAAGTATTTTATGAGTCAGTTCCGCCATTACCTGATTAAACTCAGAAGAACCGGCTTTAGCTCTTATCAATTTGTTTTGATATTCTTCCCATTCATCACCAGAGAGTTGTGTCGCCTCTTGAATCTTAGATATAGATTCGGTTGTCAAATACCCGTCGTCCGACAACTGCTTAAAAGCAGAGGAGAGAGCAGATATGCTATCCGACGCGGATTTCATTTCAGATAATGAAACCGTCATTTTATTGGCATTTTTCTTGGACTCTGCATACATTGCAACGGCTTCAGCAGCATTTTCAGCGCCCTTTGTTACTTCTATCCAATTATCAAGTTCTTCTTGGGTGTCAATAGAGTTATCCTTAAAAGCCTTTTCTAATTCAGCTTTGCCTTCTGCTCCATATTTATTTACGGCAGTGTCGTAATTTGCCTCAAACTCCTTCGCACCTTTAATTTTTGTATTTAACCAAATAATAAGAGGATTGTTTTCATCGAAGCCTTCTTCTTTTTTTAATTGGTCGACAATGCCTTGTAAAGATTCAACAGTAAACTCACCATTGAAAACATCTACCAGAGCTGTTTCTATTTGCTCATTGTCGATATTATCAACAGCATATAAGAAGTTTTGTTGCAACCAATTGCTAACTTCATCCCAGTTGCTCGCATCAACATCATCAGGTAACATACTAATCCAATCGCTATTAAGCAAAACATCTTTTACTACATTCTGCATTTCAGGAGCCATCTTACTGAAGTTCCACTCTGTTGATAACCATGCATTAATATATCCAGACATTTGTGCGTTAGCACTTTGAATTTTTCCTGTAGCCAATTGCGCTTCTTTTTCATATTCAGAAGCCAACGTTCCAAGAGCATTTTTTAACTGTGCAATTTGTTCCTCTGTAAGAGAAGAAAAATCCCAGCTAGTCACTTCTTTTTTAGACCCTGCGTAATCTCGACTAAAATAATCCATATAGTCAAGTCCCATATTTTTCAATGCTTCTTGAATTATATCTGTTGTATGATGTCCAGTGCGAGTTGCATCATCGTTTGTGCTCCTATATTCAAAAGAAGCACCTTCATTTAGAAAAGATAAAGCTTCTAAAGCATCTTTCTTCTTTTCTTCGGCATCTTCAAGCATTTTGTCGTACCCATTCATTCTCTCATCGACAAACATACTTCCTTCACCGTACATATCCATAATATATCCATCCCAAACATCAGACATGTTTTCAAGGATTTCTATATTAGCAAGTTTTTGCTGCACATCGACCAAATTATTCAGAGAACCAACGATAGTGTTGACATTTCCGGATAGGCTAAGAATGGCGTTACCATTGTCGTCATAACCTTTAGTTAATTGAGGGAATAATTCAGCCAATTGATTACTCAAACCCAAAAATTCTTGATACTCATCTGTACTTAACGTACCTTGGGATTGATTTATCTTTCCGAGATTTTCAACTTCTTGGGCAAGTTCAGCATAACGGTCTTTTATATCGTTAGTTGTGGCTTTCATACCATCGACACTTTGTTTAATACCGTCTATTGCAGATTTTGCTTCTTCGGCACGTTCGGTTATTTTATCGGCAGCATTGAGAGCATAATCAATACCTTCTATAACTTTAGATATAGCCCATGATGCTAACATTGATAGAGCAATATTACCTACTAACGCTAAACCTTTCATTGCTACACTTGCAGCCTTAGCCCCCAATGTCTGTTGTTTTAAAGCGGCGTTGTGTTGAATTGCGGCTTGACGAGCATTTTGATTAGCTTGAACTAAGTCGTCACCTGTAAGCTTTGTAAGATCATCTGTGTTTTTTACAACATCAACAATATATTGTTCTCCCTGCCCGAGAGTATCAAAATAATCTTGCCAACTTTTATTACCTGCTTTAATTTCATTATTCCAATCAACAATATCTGCGACCTTGTCCTTAGCACCATCAAGACTAATTTGTGGAATTAAAGAATCAATATTGTCATTTGTAATAATGTCTCCAGCAGAATTCTTTATCCAGTCAAGATCATCTTTATTCCCATATAAGCGTTTCCATATACTATCAGTATTTTTCCATGAACTTGCAATTTTTCCTGTGCGTTCAAACTCATCATTAAAATCAACAAGTTTGTTGGTTATAGCATTACCAATATCGTTGAATGAACGCCCGAATACGCCCCATTTTGCACTTATTTTATCAACATCACTATCAAATGTTTTGAATATCGTACTAAAGTAATATATTGTGGAGATATACTTGAATATTTTTAACTTATGTGATAAAATAAATACATTACATAATTTTGGAGGGTTTTTTATGTTGTGTTTTTGCAACAAATGCGGAAGAATAGTGCAAGAAATCTACGGTAGAGAAACGCAGATTTGTGATTGCTGTAATAGTACACTTAAATATATACCAAATGAATTTTTAATAGGTAAAAGGAAATGCATTTTTAATGACGAACGAAAAGATGAGTTTATTCAAGAATACATAAAATCTTCACCAGAGTTTGACCAAAATCTGTTTGACCACAGAGATGAAGTCTTAGCAAAACAATCCGCCGAGTTCAATGCTAAAATGGCTCATGGTAAAGCAGTATTAGAAGAAGCAAGTCGGGTTCCCAAATGCCCAACCTGCCAATCAACCAACATCCGAAAAATGGGTGGGGTAGAGCGAGGTGCTTCTATCTGGGCTTTCGGTTTGTTTAGCAAGAAGATAAATAAGACGTTTAAGTGTAACTCTTGTGGTTATACTTGGTAATTAACCAACCCACAAACTCAATAGTAGAGGAGATACATAATGATTGACCCAACAACTTTAGCTATGAATACAGCTATTCAGCACCAACTTCACGAGAGAGCAGAAAGCACCAAAAAGATGATTAACGCAGCAGTAATCCAAGAGGGAAGTACGGCAGAACACGTCGCACTATATCTTTATGGCCAAATCATTAACCATCAAGCTAATTTACCTGACACAGATGATGTTGCTTTACAAGTAGTTCATTTCAACCAAAATACAATCATACTTGTCGAGAACATAGGTTACATTGGTTACAATTTGGTCTGCTTTTATGGTACGGACAGCCAAGGCAAACCGATGGAACTGATACAGCACATACATCAGTTGAATTTTTTGTTGACCGTTGCCCAAAAGCCCGTTCCAGATACTCCAAAACGTAAGATTGGGTTTGTTTGTCCAAGCGAGGAAGAGTAAATATTCCTCTCGGCGTTTTATCCATACAAATCAAATCCTTTCAAAAATATGCTTTACACAAATAAATAAAATTTCACAAATTTTCTCAATGAAAAATACCCTAATATCCTTTAAAACAAGGTTTTAGGGTATTATTTTTTTATGCAAATTATATAAAACTCCATATAAATTGCTTTACACAAAGGCGGTTAAAAAAGAGAACATTAAAAAAACAAAACTATTTATGTTGTTATAGTTCAAATTTTAACAAAGGAGTTTTAGTATGAAAAAGTTTAATTTGCGAAATTATTTTAAAAGGGTAGAGAAGGAGCATCCTGCTATCACAAACTTGTTGCTAAATGTTATTGGTGGTCTTATTGTGTTGGCTATACAATATTGGAAGTACATATATGAGTTTGTTGTGTCTCTATTTAGATAAAAATACCATACAGTTTTATTAACGGGCATAATAAAAGACCACATCGTTTTGATGTGGTCTTTTATCCGTTTTACCATCCTCGTTCCTTTTCCATAATTGTCTCCTTTATTCTTATTCGAGTTTCCATTTTATTTGTATTGAATTATATTTTTCTGGTCTTTTTACTTCGTATAAGTATTTTGAATATAAAATATTGTCACGAACCTGACAAATATCAGGGGGTATATTTTGGCTATCAGATACTTTTATAGCTTTTCCGCGAGGGGCATCCTTTATACATATGCCATCTTCCAGATATACAGATAAACGAAGTTTCTTAGCCATACGTTTAACAGCCATCGAAGAAGTATATTTATAAATGTCCTTGTCATATTCGCTTTCGTCGTGTTTGCCATCTTTAATAGGGAATAACTTAGGAACGCTATAACCATATATAATTCGATATTTGCGCTTAGACTCTAATTTGTTTTTGTTAACAAAAAATCTGACGCCAAGCAACCTTCGCTCTGCTATTTTTTGCATTTCTTCATGTGTAAAATCATCGTCGTAATATTCTTCAACTCCTGAAATAATTCCACTCTCGGACTCATACCAAAAAGCATACCCATTAAAGAAATCACTCTTTGATTTGCTTATCGAATCAAAAGGAGGGAATTTTGTTGTTTTAGGGGCATCGGAGATATCAAAAAGACGAACAAAATGCTCAACTGCGTCTGGATTAATTACATATAAATCACATGAACAAACAACAACACCATCGCCATTAGCTTTTACAAAAACCTTTTTGTTCACTTCTTCAAAATAATAATTATTCCTGTACAGAAATTTCGGAACTAAATGTTTATGTTTTTCACCAAACCGTTCCGCCATAGACAACCCAGCATCAACCGTGCCAAGAGCAGTAGAAAGGGCATTAAGCACATTCCACACACATATCATCTCCTTTCGCTATAATAATTATAACAAAATTCGACAACAAATGCAATAGGTTTAAGAAAAATATTCCACTTAACTAAATTTCCTTACACTAATATATTCGACACATATGCGTCAAGTTCCTTTTTTTTATTAAAAAATTTTAAAATATCAATAAAATTCATGTTTCAAAGTGTCCAATATATTATTCTCTATATAAACGGAGAATAATATCGTAAACCTATCGCCACCTTATCAACTCTGGCGATGAGAGTTCCACAAATGTATGAACAGAAGATAAGTTTCTGTATTTATGTATCTTTTCAGGGATACCTTGTCATACCAAGACGTACCGAGCGCATATTCAACAAGCATCGTTTCATATAACTTGCTGTAGGAGTTGTCGCTACAGTGAGGGCTTGTCTCATAGAGACCTGTCCCTGCGGATTATAGGAGCGTCACGTTATTACGAACCTATCTATGTCGCCATAGTAGGAGAGTAGTGATACATTGCCATTACGCAATCGTTGTACCATGCATATAATGCACCGCAAATGTTATTAACCATCTGCGTAATTCCCGCATATTGTCCCGATTATTTATTTACCCTGTGTATTTCACATTCGACCATAAGAAAATTTCCGTGTCCGTAAAAACACTTATGGTTGTCGGCAATTCAAAACAATAGTTTGTGAGACCATACATTTTAGGTCTACCGACGTTTTTGATTCCAGCAAATAGTCCTCCGCCTATGGCAAGAGTACCAAATAACCCTGCCTTTTCAGTAACCCAGTCTAAAGCCTCTGCTAAGTCGGTTAACACATCAAGGACGGTTTTCATGTCGTCACGAGCAAAAAGATTCTGAGCGATACCAGTTCCTGTTTCAGCAAGTTTATTGGCTTTATAGTCTATGGAATCCATAATTATAGCCATTTCTTGCTCTGCTGAACCAGCACTATTAGCCATGTTGTTCATAGCTTTTTCAGCCGCTTCAAAGTTATTGATTGTAGCAGCTATAATCTGACCTTGACGCTTACCTGCCAATGCTTCTAAAAGAGCAGCCTGATCTTTGTCGCTTATCTCATCATAAACTTCAGATATTTCTTTTAACAACTGATATGTAGATTTATATTCTGTTTTTGATGCGTCTGTAAACAGACTGATACCACCCGGAGTAGAAGCTGTTTTTGTTAAATCTGCTATCGTTCCAGATAAATTTTCGAGGTCTGCCGTATACGATTCGGTCTCTTCGTCGTAGCCTCGAATTCTCATTGCCACAGTTTTAAAGGCTGTACCTACAGAATCATCATCTCTTGTGATTTCAACCGCCGCCGTTTCAAGAGCGATTGTTTCTTCAAGAGTGTTATTTGCTTCTCGCATCGCAGACGAAGACTTAGAAAGCATAGTAACAATCTCGTCGTTACTTGTAGCTGCTGTATTACCGATGATATTGATTTTTGACATTATTCCATCAAGAACCTCATCAGGATTATTGTTGCCAATATCAAAGGCTTTCATAATACTTACAAGTCCGTCGGTTGCTTTATCAACATCCATGCCCGGCGAGATACTTGCAAACATAGATGAGTATTTTGCCATCTTTGTTGCGGCTTCAGCACTTGAGTAACCAAGTCTAGACCATGCGCTGGCTTGGTCTATAATTTCCTTAGTTGTAACACCCATCTGTTTAGCCGTCTCGTTTGCAGTATAATAAAACTGTTCAAGTTGACTCTTTGACATAGTGGTTGTTTTTCTTAAATCAACCAAAGCTGTATCTAAATCTTTGACTTCAACAATCATATTTCTAATGCCAGAAACTGCTCTGGTTAAAATACCGGTTGCGAATCCCCACTGAGAGAATTTTGCCCAAGCATTCTTAAGTTTGTTGCCCATTGAGTGTCCAAGCATACCTGCGTCACGAACTTGCAATTTCAACTTGGCAAACTGAGCACTTAACTCTGCAACTTCCTTCTCGCTCAAATTGGCTCCGTTAATCAGTTTGTTATACATCTGATTAAGCTCATTGGTCATTGCTTTGTTCATTTTAGTGTTGTTATCTCTGAACGTAAGCATTTGGTTGCCGAGCGTCTGTATGCGTCTATCTAGTATATCTTTTTTAATATCAACTTCAAGACTAACTTTTCTTTTTGAGATTTCACTTTTAACCTTTTGAAAACTTGCTTCATCCAATATCAGCCGAAGTTTCGCTAAAAATTCATCCATATATTTATTCTCCTCCTTTTCTAAAAATTTGCATAAAAAATACTCCCAAAGAGAAAAGGGGAGTAACAGTCAATGTTTAATTAATTATAGGAACACCACATTTTTTCAGATTATTTTTCATCAGTCGCATAATGCCACTTCTGCCACCGAGTTTATCTATGGAGTTGTTCCAAACTTCTAAATTACCCTCAACAGTTCCACCGTGAGTATTTGCATTAGCCCATTCCCAAACTTCTCGACCTGTTGCTCCTCCGGGATAAGTATAATTAAGATAATCTCTGTTAACCTCTACGGTACAAGAAAAACTATTTCCGGACATTACAACATCAGTTTTTATAATACTGTTGAGCATTTTATATAATCTATCGTACTGTTTTGGGATAGAACTACCGCCAAACACGGGTTCATGATAATACTCCGACAAGGACTCTTGAAACACTTTAAACATCTCATCTCTTGTCATTCTTAAAGCTTGAGATATCCGATTTTGCAATATACGTTTTAATTCGGTCATGTTCTTTATAACATAAGCCAACCAAATCACCTCTAAGCAGTCTCTTCGTTTGTTTTGTTTTTATTATCTTCGTGAATAAGTTTTGCAAATTCAGAAATAAATTTCTTCTGAATGTCGTCTCCGTTTTTAGTCACTTCTTTAAGCAACTGTTCAATAAGCGTAACTACACCAAGTTTAAGCTTGATAACCTTCGCTTTATAAATCCACCATCTAATTAATGTAATCATATATAATCTCCTTAAAATTATTTTTTAGGTTGTAAATTTCACCATAAAACTGGCATTTCAACCAGTTTATTCTTCGTTTTCATTATTACTAGGCTGAACCAACATAACTTCACCCTCTTGTAATTCGCTTACATATTCATCGATATCCTCAACCTTAGCGGTTACTTCATCGAGTTTCATTGTTAAACTGTCTATAAATGACATTTCCTGTTCAGGTATCATACCATCAATTTCTTTATGTGGCTTAATGGTGTATATAACCTCATTTGTTTTTGCGATCATCTCATTAGGTGAATACAATATCTTAATCCACATTTCTATATTGCCGGGCTCGTATGTAAATATTTGTCCCATCGGCTTTTCAACCACGTAGTAGTCATTAGAATATTCAGCCAAATATTCTGTTAACTCATACTGGTCGCCTAATCCTTCTTGATTAATAAAACCTAACAAAATAGAGCATTTTTTTAAATCAATGTTGTTAATAAATTTTGCAAGGTATATTTTGATAGACTCTGCGTTGTTTTCATCTTCATATGTATTGCCATGTTTCGTTACGATTAAAGTTTTGTCTTTTGACATTTTTAAAACCAATTTGATACACCTTCTTTCTATGTAAACATTTTTATATATGCTAACCCCTGACAAATGCTATCAGACTCGTCGTCAGTTACATCTTTGCCAAGAGTGTTTTTTACGTATTCAATAGATAATTGCTTTAACTCATCTCGTTTCTTTTTACCCGACTGCATGCCGAGTTGGCTTCGCCATTGAGTAGGCTGAATTTCAAAATAAGAGCAGTCATCAGTTAAAATATAATATGTATACACTGTTCCAATAACTTTGGACAGAACTCGTGTTGCGTTCATATTTCTTGAAACGTTAAGTTTTTCAATTACGATAATATCCGGCTTATATTTTTGCAACAAAACCCAAACAGCCAGACACATATCTTCAATCCGTTTATCTGAATTGTCTTTATATTTCTTTTTACATTCCTTAGTGTCTAAATCAATGACACCTGATTTTTTATATTGCCCAGCCAAAAAATAAGCCCAACCAGTCTTTGAACTGCTAGTATCCAAACTGAGCATTTTACATTTTTGTGCTATAACCAACACATCCTTTATTGAAAATTTTCATAATAAAAGAGTGCCAAGTGTAAACTCGGCACTCTCGTATGTAATTCATTTGTTATAATCGATAAAACCTATATTATGTGAATTGTTTTTCAACTTTCTGATTATAAACAACCAGACTACTTAGGAGCTTCACATACCCATCTACTACTTCAGATTTAATCTATCCGTAGATATTTTAAATTCTCATATCTTTCAATATGAATGTTTTCTTCATTAAAATTAAGAATGTTCATAGCAC
Organism: Clostridia bacterium; assembly: GCA_045590535.1. Lineage (GTDB taxonomy): Bacteria > Bacillota > Clostridia > UBA1381 > UBA9506 > UMGS755. The sequence continues at coordinate 21,600 of JAZNRE010000014.1, read as the reverse complement.
CAACCAAATCTCTGTGTTGAGTATAGCCACATTTGCATTTATAATTTCGACTATCTGGCTTGTGTTTTTCTCCACAATGAGGACAGGTTTGAGAACTATATGCTTCAGAGATTTTTATAAACTTTATACCATATCTACTCAATTTATTTTCGAGTTGTCGGGTAAGTAAACCAAAAGACCAGTCGTTTAATTTATTGTTTAAGAACCTGCTTACTTTTCCATGTTTACCCCTAACACAACTATCTAAATCTCCATAATATACTTTGCCAATATTGTTTTCAAGGCAATAATCTAAATACTTTTTACTTATCTTGTGTACGCAATCCATAACTTGATTTTTAGACTTAGCACTAAGATTTGATATGGCGTCGGTATATTTGTCATATTGGTTACTACCTTTGCAAGTATGAGACCGCTTACTCAAAATTTTACCCCGCTCTTTATTGCGCAGTCGAATAACACTTCTAAGTTTTCTACCCGTTATAATGATTGCGTTACCATTGTTGTCAATCGAGGATATACTATGTATTTCACCTAAGTCGATAGCAGACACGTTACAACTCTCAATATTCAGATTTGTTTTGGGTTCTTTATATTTAATCGCAAGACATAGTTCACTTTTATAAACCAGTTCAATTTCTACTATGTGTTTTGGAAGTGTCTTAAAATTACATACGACAGATGGGCTATTCACTCCATTTCGTATGCGTTTTCTTGCTAAATATATCTTTTTGGCTTTGTAGTCTATTTTGCTACAATATACATTCCATCCAACAGAGAAATATTTTTTGTATTTATAAGGAAGTTCAACTTTACTGCTATTCTTATGCTTTGCCATTATTGATTTAAACATTGCATCTCGTGCAGAAAAATATTTTATAAATACATGTTGATTTCCAGATGCATGAAGAGGAGTAATATCCTTTACAAAGGTCTGAAGTTCAGCCCGTGTCATAAATTTGCCAGTATCTTCATAGTGCTGCTTGTCTGCTTTAACCAACTCATTCCAACATTGTGCAGCCCATTCTCGGCATTGCATAAGGTAATCATAGTCTTCTTTTGAACATTTTACAGGAATAATCATTGTTTTATAGAAATACCCATTTTCTAAACCGGGCAATGGATTATCAAATATTTTATTAACAACAATATGCCAACTATCAATCCTATCAAAATCAAAGAATCTCTCAAACTCTTCAAGTAATTCAACCTTTTTATTAGTGGCGGTTTCACATTTTACACCTAATAAATCACATAATGAGCGATAAGTATAAGTTTCTCCAACGTTAATATTTTGTATATTCACTATTTCACCACCTTCTAATATATTATTCTCCATAAATAATTAAAAAGAGTATGCATAAACATCATTCACACATACTCTTTTACACATTCTATGGTCACTTTACCGTACCATTTTCCAAATCTTTTTGATATTGATTTCTTATAAAAGCCATACTTTCTTCAACAAGACCATTCTCTTTGCCGTTTTCCTCAAGAATTTTTTCGTATCGCTCGTATGTAGCAAATACATGAGCATACGCTTCACGATTGTATTTTCGCCCATTAGATAATGCTGAACAAAAATTCAATATTTCCCATCTCATATCTTCAATTTCTTTATCTAAAAACATTACAGCGAGTCTATCCATAGAAGAAGTAAGTTCCTTCTGTATTTTCATAGATTGTTCTCTGTCTTTAATTCTATTTTCAGAATATTGTTTCATCTCTTGATGGAGTGCCTTGCGGTCTTTTTCACTTTCGGTCATATGTCTGTTGAGGTTTTCACGAAACTCTTTTTCATCTTTTGTATGCTGAGTTTCAAGTTTGTCTAAATTTTCGGCAGTGGTCTTCGCTAAATCAGCCGTTGCTTTAAGTTGTTCTTTGGTTTCTCGTCTTTCTTTCATAGACTTGGTTTCTATCTCAAATCTTCGAAAAAACCAATCCCATAGTTCACAAACACCTTTAAAAATTAGGACGGCAAGTGCTATGCCAATAACTACAATGCCCCAATTAAACGTTAATGCTTCTTTTATATAATCTAACATTCATATACACCCATCCTCTCATTATTTCTTGATTTTAGAGATGAGTGCCTGAACATCTTCGATAAGCAATTCTCCGTTTCTAACTGCGTCAGCAATTTGCTGAACTTCCTGTGATACCGTGGTAACATTTCTGTTTTTCCAAGTATTCCACAATGCCATACCTACAAGAAAAATACCTGACACGATAGCGGACAATTCTTCATTTTCAATAGGTAATGTGTTTATACCTAACATCTGCAAAATAGCATTTGTAAGTGCAACTACAAGAATAAGTACATTTGTAATTGCTTCAGAGGTAATACCCTTTAAATTTATTTTGTTCATAGTTAATCCTCCATAATTTGTTGTATAATTGAAGAATATCTATTTTCGTTTCCAAAATTTTGCCAGAGCCATACCTAACTCTTCCGTCTTTTTATACTTCCAAATAGTTACATTATTAACCACTTTAACAAAAGAGTAGCGAATGCCACATTCTTTTAAATAGGCAACTTCTAAAGGTAGGTCGGTCTGATACTCATTATCAAACTTCTTATTGATATTTTTCACCCCAGTCGTAAAAAAAATGGGCATATCAAACTAATAGATAAAACTATAGGTTTGACATACCCATTCCTATATTTCTATCTCTCTAATATTTCATACTTGCCGTCTGTGTATTTAACTTTCACAGTCGAGCCACATTTGTCCAATGGACAAGGCATAACAATCTGAATTTTCTTATCGTCGTATTGAAAAGCAATATTTCTGCTATCTTTATTCCAATACAATACCTCGCAATCTTTAACGACTGCCTTTGATTTCTTAACAGGTTTTGATGGAGCTGCTACAGAATCCACTTTAATAGTTTCATCTGCAACAGACTCAACACTGTTAAGCACTTCTGTAGCAATATTATCCATCAATAAATCTCCTTAATTATTCTTCGATAAGGCTCATATCATAAATGTCATCATTCTTGTCTGCAAGCAGGTCGCAAGTAATTGACATATTGATAATACCTGTATTGCTGAACGCAAGTTCAAACGTAGACTGAGGAACCGCTTTGTAGTATGCAAGACGCATTTCTGCAATCTCGTCATCCTCTGTTTTCCAAGGTGTATTGCCATAAATAGTAAATGCCTTCGGGAATGTCTTGGAGTTGAATTTAACAGTCTGAGCACCAGAAGGAACATTTACAATTGCGTACACAATAAAGTTTCCTGTAGTGGTGCCAGAAGGAAGCGAGATTTCCTTATCTGTAACAGTTACTTCAAGAGCAGTACCGCAGTCGTCGCCCTCAGCATATACATTCACAGTACCTTCTACAATTGTGTCTGTGTCAGGAATTGTAAGTTTACCACCAGTAGCGACAAGTTCATATCTCTTTGCATACTTAAAAGATGTTTCAAGGTCAGCACCAGAAAGCATACTGAACAACTTCATTGTAGCAATCTGTGTGTCAATTTTAAGTGTACCTTTTCTACCATAATCGAAAGTAATACGATTGGGTGCACCAACTCCGCCTGTTGCGAACTCTCTGGATGCTTCAAGACCAGTGGTTGTAACATTAGCAAAATCAAGATTTAGATAAGGTTTCTGACTGGCATATTCCAAGAAAATAAGTTCAGCAACCTCTTTGTTACTCATATTCGGATTGAATCCCATAGTTATTTCCTCCTTTAAAAATAAAAAATCCACTGAAAATCAGTGGTTAATCAGTGTTGTTGTTTAATTTTTCCATCCAAAGCATTGATTTGTAATCAGATGCTTCTTTATAAGAAAATGTGTTGGCAGCTATCATATCACTATAATCACACTGTCTGCCATTACAATACTCGTTAAACATATGCATAAATTGATAATATGTCATATCCCAAACATTTAAAATATTGATACCAACTTTATTATGTGTGCAATATTTTTTAATCATATTATCAAGTGACATATTTTCATCATATCTCGCCGTTTTTGGCAATTGTGCTTTTGCCTTTTTAATCTTTTCAGCAAGAAGTCTTGCCCGTTCCGTTTTATATTTTGGCTTCTTCGTTTCAATCTGTTTCATGCCAAGTATTTTTAATACTTCGTTCCTAAACTCATCAAAATTATCGTTGTTAATAACTCCAATCTGTTTTCTGTTTTCACCTTCGCCATTACATAATACAAAGAAAAGGTTATCTTTATCAAACAGAACTTCGTCAGCAACAAAAGTCGATATTAGTCCCATAAGAACACTTGTATTACCATATAAGAGCAAAGTAAACAATGATAGTTGTTCTTTTTCACTCTCTGACAAAGCATTATATTCTTCTTCTTTACCACACAACTTAAAATAATTTTCTGGAGTAGATGAGGCGATATTTATATAAAGGATAAACAGATTGTGTGTAATCTTACGTATATCTCTTAATGTTGGACATTTAAGATGTCCTATGCCTTGCACAAAAAACAGCTCGTCGCATAAATAATCAAAATCTGTATAAGAGGTCAAATTGTTAAACCTCCTTAACCTTAAATTCCGGCACGTTGTAAACCAATGCTCTGCCATAATACTTGTTATTAGGGAAGAAGTTAGTAACCGAAATCAATTCGGGCTTTCCTATGCCGAAATCATAAGAATCTCTCAATTGTCTTTCAACCATATCAGCAAGGATGTCAACTTTTGTACCGTAATGTCCCTTTTTAGAATATCTCATAATATCCTTGTGGCAATAAGCCCATATGATAATCTTCATATCTTTAATAGTCCCTGATGAACATCTTGGAATGTCAACCTCAAAACAGAGATAAGCGAGCGTTTCCGTTTGCGTCTCGTCTGTATATAAATAAGGGAATATCTGTGTATACATAAGGTTTTCAACATCGTCTTCTGTATATGGTTTTTTATTAAACAGCAATTCGCATATGTCGTCGTTGTTGACAAATGCTGTTAAAAGTCGCTGCTTGCAAGAACCAATGTCTTTTAAAACTGTGCCTTCAGCCAATCGTCAACACCTCCTAAAACATACCGACTACTGTAATCGTAATTTCAGTTATAACCGAGCCGTCTTTATTATCGAGTATCTGCAAAGCAAAGGATGTGTCAACCAAATCCTCATCCTCAACCAACAACTCAATCTCGCCACCATTAACAGTCGAAGTTACCTCAGTACTATCAGGAATGTTCCAACTGAAATCGTCAGACCATTCAACGACATTACTGTCCTCGTCAACCAAATTCGCTGTATAAGTACGACTAAAGCCAACTTTAAGGCTTTTATTACCGGATATAGTTCCAGTGATAGTGCCACTTAAAATTGTCGTTTTATCGTCTTCTTCGGGAGCGGTAGGGGAGATGTAGTCGCAAATACCGAGGTCTGGTCGGTCTGTACTCTCATTAAGTTCTGTCTTTTCGGTTATAAAGCAGAACATACCACCATGGTCTTCGCCGTAGTCATAAAGAACACTGTCGGCACGACTTACCAAATACACCTTATTAGGCGGATTCTTCTTGTCAATAAAGATACGTTTACCATCTAAGGTTAAACTCTCATCATCGTTAGGCAACAAGAGCATAATACTGTCTGATGTCAAAGTCATAGTGTTGCTGTCTTCTAAGCCATCATCGTATTTTGAACTTGATTGAGTGCTTACCCATCTTTCAACAATAGTTCCGTCTGAATTCTGCCACTTAACCTTGTATTGACAAAGTTTAACTGTGGCTTTTTCATACGACTTGTTGCTACTTGGATATCCTGTAATAAGCCAATATCTATTCTCAAAGAAAATATACATACCAGCCTTAACAGTACCGATAGGGAAGAGTGCAACACGCTCCATTGACTTCAAATATGTATCAGCCGAATTACCTTGAATTACACAGCGTATTTCTTTACACTCCGACAAATCGTGGTTATATAAAAGAACTGCATCCGAAAATGCAGTCTCTAATACATCAGTAAAATTGCTTTGAGCAAAGTCAGTTAAAATATCGTCCTCATAACCCGACACCGTATTTGGCTTGTGATTATTCATGAGATACCATTCTTTCATACTAGCACCTCCTAATTAATGTCCGGGTTAGTGAGATTAGCAATCATCTCTGAAACTTCAACTTTGATAGTGTCATATTCGTCTTTTGAATATTTCTGCAATCCGTTGGTTCCGTTAATTGACAAATCTTTGCCGACGATACTTGCAACCTTGTTGTTCCTCGAAACTTCTCTTGCAACATAATAAGATTTCATCAAGAGTGCCAAAGTGTCAATTACATACTGACCAATATCAGAATTAAACTCACCGAGTTCTTCTGTATATTCGATGGGGCTTGTCTCAACCGATAGCTCGGCTATCGCTTTTTTAAGCCACATCAGTTCCAAAGATTCGGGGAGTTCTCGCTTATCCATAATGATAGAGTGAAAACTATCAATTACTTCAGAAAATTGTGTAGCCATAGCCCACCTCTTTCTTATATTCCTCTGAGTGAAAACTTACAATATTCCTGACAGAATGCAATTTTGCTATGTGCATCAATCTTAAGGTCTTTAATAACCTTCAAAAGATACTGCTTCTCAGCTCTTGTCTTTACATTCTCACGAATATTCTTTTCAAAAGCATTATCAGTTTTTAAATCAAACCATTTAAGAACCTTATCTTTTGTGATAACATTCTGTGTTCTCTTACCATCTTCGGAATCGAATTCAAGATACTTTCTTGTTTCTTCGTCTTCGATGATGATAGTAGCGTGAGACCCATATTCATCCAGACCCGCCAAAAGTTTATTCCCGGCACTAACCTGTTCAATAACTTCTTCACGTCTAATTCTTGTTCTCGCATTAGGCTGAATTGATGTGCCACCATGCGTTGTAAGATTAGGGAACGCTACATTCCAAGGAGCAATATTGAATATTGTAATTTTCTCATCCATGTTTAATTTTTCTGACATAATAAATTCCTTTCAACTATTTTAAATTTAACAATTAATAGAACTTATGTTTTATCGTGTTATACAACTCAATAGCGGAGTCAAGCATACCCGATTTCTCATAAGTCCAATATTTTTTGTTTGTGTTTTCGTTTGTTCCAATAGACACGTATCTAAATTTCAAAGAATGAAGAAAGAAATGTAATCTATCAGAATAACAGTAAAAATACTTATTTTCCATACAACTAATTTTCCTTTAAAAAGAGAGTGGAAGAGGAAGCTCAACCACTCTCATTATTCAACTAAATAAGATTAGGCAATTGTGCTAAGGTTTGTGTCGTTGATTACAGCGATAGCAGAAGGATCTGCAACACCAGCAGCAATCTTAAGGTCATAACGAGTAAGAACTTCGCCTGTAGCAACATTGTTACCACTCATAGAAGTCATACCGCCAATGCTGAATGTCTGAACAGGAGCAACACCACCAATAGGAGCAGCGGGTGTTACGAATCCAAGACCAGCAGGAAGGATAGTATCGTAGTTTGTACCATCAGCAGTAAGCTTATTGAAGTTGTAACCATTTGCAATTTCAGAAAGAACTGCGCCGTTGTAAGAACCTACGATGCCGTTGTCTGCGATTTCATCAAGAAGTTTCTGAGAAACACCTGTTACAGCGTTAGCACCGATTGTACCAGCATAGCCAATCCAAGGAATGAACTGTGCAAGTACAGCATAATCAGCATGAACATTAGGTTTACCATAACGTCTAATCTTTGTAAGCAATTCGTCAACACTTGTCTTTTCAAGACCTGCATGTTCATAGAAATATTTAACACCCTTAGCTTCTTCAACAGCCTTGTAAACCGTTTCAATAACATAAAGAGCAGCTTTATTTCTCATTTCCTTTGTAACTTCGCCCTTAAGAGTGTTTTCTGTAGTCATATCACCAAGAGCAAGTTCACGATAGTTTGCCTTGTGACCAGCAGAAATTGTGATAGGAGCAAGAGGTTTCTTATCCTTTCTTGCGAATGCAGTGGAAACATCCTGACCTTCAGCCTGAATGTCACTTCTTACATTCTCATATGTAATAGTTTCAAGTTCTGCTGTCTCGTTCCAGCCAAGAGGCTTGTAAGAGCCAAAAAGACCAAGCAGTTTGATTTCCTGTAAAAGTTTAGGCTGAATAGCAAATTTTCTGATTTCGTTGATTTCAGAAATTGCAGAGATATCGCCAGCCTGTGCTCTTTCACCCAACTTTTTAATATAGTTTGCAGACGCATCAGCATGTTTGCCAAACTTAGAAAGGTCGCTACCGTCAACCATTGCACTAAATACTTCTACGACAGGTGACTTCTCGTGAATCTTTCCTGTAGCAAATGTTGCATCATTTCTTGCGTTATTTAATTCAAAAGAATAACTCATTACTATAATTCCTCCGTTTCTTTAGATTAGGCTACAACAGTAGCTCTTACGCCATAAGGCATAACTTCAATTACTTCAAAGCATTCATTAGCTGCTTCGCCAACTGTGTAAGTAGCACCATTACCAACAAGCTTGTCGCCAACCTTGTATGTTTCAGGAAGCTGGTCTTTTGTGATATTAACAACGTGACCATCTACTTTAGAGAAGTCTGCAATTCTTGCGTGCTTGCCAGCAAGGATTGTGTAATCAGCAGTCTTAGCTGCATCTCCGTCCTCAACCTGCATAATAGCCATAAAACCAGCACCAGAAGTAAATGTGCCATCAGCAATAGTACCGAATGTACCATTCTTATAATCAGCCGCAACAACGGCATCTACGAAAGGATATACGCTCTCTGTAGAAGCAAGTTTTTCAAATCTAATCATTACTTATTTCCTCCTTAAAAAATATTTACATCTTCATTTGACTCATCTTCAGCAGAATTAACTTCTGAGAATATGTCTAAATCAGCGTCTTCTTTTTTAGCATTCTGCTCTGCTACTTTAGCATCAGCCTCAGCTTTCTTAGAAGCACGACCAATACCGGCATGAATAGCGTTAACTACGGCGTCAATATCACCTTCAAGCGGATTTTCCCTAAAAGAGTTAATTTCGCTTTCGGCATATTTCTGCTCGTCCTCTGAGAACTCCCCAATTGCCTTATCGAGAGCAGCTTTCTTTTCTGCTTTTTTACACTCATTAAGTTCCTTTTCAAGTTCTTCATTTTTCTTTGTGAGCTCTTCGATTTTTTCATCCTTTTCTTTGTCGGCATCAGCGTTTGCATTAACTTTATCGTTAAGCTCTTTGATTTCGGCATCTTTAGATTCAATAGTCGAATTTAACTCTTCGATTTTTGTGTTTAACTCATCATTCTTGCTGTTAGTCTCTGTAATAACAGAGGTAATGAGTTCACGCATTTCTTTTTCACCCATGGTTTTTTGTTCCTCCTTATTTTGATTTTCAGCGACTTCCAAGACATAACAAGAGTCGTCAGCTTCTTCAACCCCTAATAAACAAGTGGCACTAAAATCAAAAGACGAGGGTTTTCGTCCTTTTTCTTTGTAGCCGCCATCATATACAATCTTACTGTTGTTTTCCTCTTTACCCATAACCTCAATAGACGATTTAACAGATGACACCGCAATGTCTTCCATAAGTTTTTCGCATAAAGCAAAATATCTTTGACAGTATAAATAACCGTATCCAACGAGAACACGTCTTACTTCGCCATCAATCTCTAAATCTTCTATTTTAGCTTTTTCTATGGTTCCAACAACTTCAGAATTATTGAATAAGGGTTCTGATTTTCCGTCATCCAACTCAACTGTTTCTGTGTAGCCGTGGTCAAATAATATAGTTTTATCTTCATCTATAAAGGTGGCACAAATCGGTATATTTTTAATGCTTTCTAAGTTTTTAAGAACATTTTGCTCCTCCCAAGTAATACCATTCTTGTTCATTTCTCCATCTTTGTGGATGGTTAATAAAACCATTCTTATTCGCTTGCGACCACCCTTGGACATTCGCTTGCTCATTTCGAGGACTTTATTCATAACTAAATCCTCCTTTGGTTTTGAATATATAAAAAGAGAGCCGATATCTCGCGACTCTCTAATTATTGAATTATGTATTGTCAGATGGACTCGGCAACATATTTCCACCTTTATTTTGGTCAGGATTATCACCTGTTGGTCTGCCTCCGACATTGTTTGTATCCTTTGCGGACATAGTGTACGAGGTTTGATGCGGCTTGTACTTCTCGAATATACCACTTTCGATTTCGCTATCCATAGTAGCATAATAAACATCTGGGTCAACACCAGCGCTCGCAATTAAGAAGGTCAACGAGCCGGATGCTTCACTGTACAAAATCTTCATCATCTCGAAGAATTGTTTTCTATTAACAAAAGAAGTGGGGAAATAATATATATCAACAGGGTTCTTTTTGTCCCTAATGATATTCGCATTGATTACATGGACCAATTCCTTTTTCCATTTGCAAATCCACTCATACAACTGCGATGTAATCATTTCTATATTCTGACTACCAGCCGCATAACTACCTGTTGCAACGGCACCAATCAACGCTGCCGATACACCCATATCACAAGCGATGTCGTTGTTAAGGTTTGACTCGTTTTTCTCATCGAATATAGATGTAGAAGTGTCAACGCTGTCAAGTTTAGTTCCAGCCGCCAACGACACAAAACTTGTACCACCACGACTGTTTTTATTGGCAATAGCTTGCTTCAATGCGTTGTGCTGAGTTTCTTGCTGAATCTTATTAAGTGTAGAACCTGTGCCCTGACGATTTTCTGGAAATACCTGATATAAGATTTTATTACAAACCTCATCAAGAACACTTCTTTTTGCATCTGTAAAATAATCCTTGTATAAGACATCAGATAGGGCAGAGATAATAGCACTACGACCCCAAGGCTCCGAATCTTTACATTTGATTTTTACACACATTGTCTTATCGTTATCGAGAACAAGCCATTGCTTGCGGTTCTTTTTATGATAACCGTCAACAATCTCTTGTGGCATCTTCTTGAGTTTATTTTCAAGAGTTCCGTCCGCGAAATTATTAAAGTAGTCAAGATTAAACGCCAGCACATAGCGACCATTCTTTTTACCTACAATTTTTGTATATTCCCAAGGCAAGGTAATAACAGTTGCATTTACCCCAACATCATTTAAACTGTTAATTTCGGTTATCGTGCTGACATCGTAATCCGATAGAAATTTAGTTTTATCAACTGGTTTTCTTTTGGTTTCAAAATACCGGAATGCAATACCATCGACCATATCAGTGAACAGCCCATCTCGAATAACAGCCTTGTCATCAATCTTATCAAGAGTTGCAAGCATCAATTCTTTGTTGTACTCAGCTTTTTCTTTTCGAGATTTATTCATCTTTTTAGACGGTATTTTCGATGTTACAACACGGTCTAAAGTCATTAACGATGTTTGATAATCAATTGAGTTGCCAACCATACCATTCTTTGTATAAACAAAGTTTGATAATCGAATAGCGGTCTCATGATTTGCTATCGGGTCTCTAAGAACCGACTCAATTTCGTCTTTGTCAAAGTAGTCATATACACTTGACCAAAACAAAGAGTCGCTAACTCCATTAGCTACATACGAATTAAACTCATATTCTTTAGAGGGCGTAGCCTCTTGGTTTTTAATTTCTTCTGACATATTGCCCTCCTTTCTTAGTTAATAAAAACTCCATATTCATATTCTGTTTGAACATAGGCATCCTTACAGTATTCGTTTATGTACCATAGCACGTAGATCAAAGCCGAAACACGGTCTTTGTCCAGTTTTTTAACAACCTTTTCAATTGTTACGCCGCCACTCGGTAACTGCTTAAGTTTTAAGTTAGCAACTTCTTCAAATAAGCAGTCGGTTTGAACAAATGGTGCAACTTCGTTGTCAAAATCATCTTGTTCAGCAATAGTGAAATCGTTTAACTGCTTATTACATAACAATCTGAGTTTTTCGCTATCAACCATATCAATAAAGTTGGTAACAACTTTACTCTGTACGGACTGTGCTTTAAGGTTATAGAGTATCTTTTCAGCCTCATCGGGCAATTCTGGCATATTATCATCATTGATGGTATCCCAGCACCCTAAAGACTCATTTGTTATCGGGTCGAAACTTTCTTTCAGACATTCATCAATAAGCCCAGCTCCGAGCCCGTTTCCATCCATTATAACCGCCTGAGCGTTGTATCTCTTTTTAATCTTTTTGATAATACAAGCCTGTGCGGTAAAGTTCATAATATTTGGAATGTTTATTATATTTACAATATCAACAGAGATAATTTTTGTTTTATCTTTGTTTCTTTTTACCTTTGCTACAACAACCGAAGATTGGTTATTGTTTGTATTTTGTGAACGTGCAACGTCCACGCCTAAATAAAATTCTTCATCGCCCTTTGCTTCTTTTTGCGTAGAAGTCAATGAGCGACAATTCATAAGTTTATTTATATTTACCAACGCACTATCGGCACAACCAACCCATTTGGATTCATAGTTCTGTGCGAATGCGATGGGTGACATCTCTTTTTTCTTTTTAAGTATTTGGCTCTTTGAACTACCACGCCCATACCAACAAGCCAAAAACCAAGAAGAACCTAACACCATTTCGCCAGAAAGATTAACCATGCCATTGTACATTTTGACACTTCTTTGAAATTCATCGCTACCCCTAAATCCAGAAGTGGTAAAGAAGTTGATTTGCTGATTTAATTCCTGTGGGTCAACAACCCCAAGCTTTCCTACTGTATATCTCGGAACTTCAACAATCGGTTTTAAGGCATCTTGAAACATTGCATCGTTAAGCAACGCAGACTCTTCTATATTAATTCTTTTACGTCTCTGACCTTTAGATGTTTGTGCATTGGCAAGATTATCAATCTTACTATCAGACTTAAATCTAACTTCGGCATCGCCCTTAGCAAATTTAACTCTGCCTTCAATTTCGTTTTCGAGCATAGGGAAGTGCTTCATAATTTCATTATGCTTGTCCTTTATAAGCTCGGCAGCGTTCTCTTTTGTCTGAGCCGTCATAGCCAAATCGATTCCGGGGAAGAACATAGATACAAGGTACATAGCAAGAACCTCATCGTAGGTCTTACCCCAACCTCGTGGGAATACTCCATACATGCTAACAAAACGCATAATACAGCGTAGATAAACCCTTTGGTCTGAATGTAAATTAATCCCACCGACTTCGGGTTTTATTAAATCTAAAAAGAGGTCAGGATACCAACGAGCCCAAGAACAAAACTCAACATACTTATATAAATCTTTGCCAAATACAGATTCGTCTTGTAAAGCTAATATTTGTTCTTTGGTCATTAGTTATCACCATCCCCATAATCTTTTGGCAAAGTGATGAATTTCTTAATGTTTTCTCTTATTGACTCATCAGGTTCATCATCAAAAATTCCATAAGGGTCTCCGTATTGTTCAAGATATTCCTGTTTCTTCTTGTCGTAGAATTTATAAACATCCTCATATTCACAATGAGGTAAACCTTGCAAATCTCTTGCGTAATTTATATAACACCAAATATTGAAATCTAGTGCATCGTTTGGTCTGTATTTAAAGCGGGGGAGAATAGGTATAACATCTACAGCCTGTTCAACCGCCTTAAATATTTCTGAGAAACTATTTATACCGCCCTGCAAGTCAGCTTCCGAGAGTTGTTTAGGTGTTAATTTACCATTTGCAGCTGCGTTTTGTGCAGCGTCATACCATTTCTTAGCCTCATCAACATCCCCACGAGCAGTAGCGTCTTCTTCTTTAACCTTAAATCTTACATAAGTAGCCAACGCTTCTTGATGAAGATTGGTCTGTAAAGAATAATTAAGTTTAAGATTGTCATATTTCTTTCGCATTTTGCGATATTCTGTATTTGTAAATCCCTCTCCGAAGAGCTGTATATCTTCATCGGTGGTGTCGTAATTCACAACGTCAACTTTAACTTTTGACTCAACGACTTCTGTTACCTTTTCTTCAGGTTGTACTTCCAATAAACCACTGTATTTTTTTAACAGCATCTCTTTATCAGATTTCGAGGTACTATTACCTTGGATAATATGGTTGTCTTTTTCAGAAGCCTCGTAATCCTTTCCTATATACTGTCTGAGAGAAGCAGTATTTTTAAAGAACAACGCTATAATGTCCCTACCTTGCTTTGCAACTTCTTCTTCAGGAGTATAACTGTGTTCACGACGATACTGAGCGTATGCCGACTCAAGAGCGTCGAAATACAAAGGTTTATCCAGTTTTCTACAAACGCTCTTTAGTTTTTTTAAGTTAATAGTTCCGTCGTCATTTACAACACTATCTTTAACACAGTCTATACAAATAGGAACGCAACCTTCATCTGCATATAGTGGAGAGGCGGACTTGTAAAAGCCCTTTGATATAGTTTTTTCTTTTCGACAAACAGGACAAATCTTTTTTGGCAATTCTTTTCGTGTGCCACCTGTTTTTTTATTCTTAGTAGCTATAATTGCCACCGTCCTTTCTTTACAACTAAAAAAAGCAACCCGTAAAGGTTGCTTTTCGCAAATGCAACCATATAAGGTTGCGATATATTCCAACTAACCGCCAAGTTAGCCATATCTGTAAGCATCCACTTTAGAATGCTTATTTCAAGCGGTTGAAGCAGGGAAGGGTTGGTCAGACACCTCCGGTACTCAACCTGAGTTACAACCTATAAACTAAAATGAAATCCCTGTGACCAAACATTCGTTTCATTACATTACAAATCAAAGGATTTTATGATTTTACAAAAAGACCTAACATGGTACACTTACAACTCTGAGCATAGGTGTGTTAGGTCAATTGGTTGGTGCAGTAGATGGGATTTGAACCCATACGAGAATACTCACCACCCCCTCAAGATGGCGTGTCTGCCAATTCCACCACAACTGCACAATAAAGTGCCAACCCATAACTATAAAATCTACACACTTTTGGGTGCGCCCTCTAACTGTTTCTGCCAACATCCATATGGCGGAGTAGTTTTCTCGCAGTCTTCTTTTTAAATTACACGCACCGTTCCCTAATTTTATTGGAGCCCACGATAGGAGTCGAACCCACAACCTACTGACTACAAATCAGTTGCGCTACCAATTGCGCCACATGGGCAAGAGTAGGAGCGAGGATAGAATAACCCGTCCCTATGATAACAAACTCTATTCAAGCAGCTCGTCATCAAAATTTGCTGATTGTAGGAGTTACTACAAACATATTTACATAAAAATTCTATCTATAAATATAATCAGCTTTGCCGCAAGGGGCAGTGTCATAATTTGTTGCTCGCAAGGAGCATTGTTATACTATATTATTCTCCATTAATTACACCTTTAAGGGTATAATTGGGTATAATATTTACACTTTTGTACCCCTACGGGTATATTAAGTAAATATCCAACAGAGAAGTAATATGTCGGATAAGTAGTCAATAAAATTGAAGATTTATCGGTTAAATATCAGCCAAAGACTTCTGTTCAACCTTTTTAATTCCGTCTTCACTAAAATATTTTTCAAACTGTTCATCAGCTTCTATGTCTTTGTAGATAGAAACCATGTCAAGCGAAGACCAGCCTACGAGCATCTGTATTACATCATCAGGAAGTCCGCTACGAGAACATTCCGTTGTGAAATAGTGCCTCAACGAATGCCAGTAGAACGGGACACCCAAGAAGTTACTAAATGTGTCAGCCCAACTATCCAAAGTTGTAGTCGGTATTGGCTCGTCTATATAAACTCCATTTTCTTTCTTAGGAATAAGCCATTCTGACGTGATATTGTTTTCTTCTCTATACTGAAGCCATAAATCAAGATATTTCTTAAACCCGTTTCTAAGGGTATAAACAGTTAGTTGCTTACCTCTTGAACCACGCCCTTTGGTCTGTACTTGTTCCGGGCTCTTGTAAAGTGAACCATAAATTACGTTATCTTCTGTAAAATAAGAAACTTTCATACGAGGCAATTCAGCCTTACGTCTACCATTGCACATACACATAGCAAGCATACAAGCTTTATCATAATGCTTTTTGTCAACTAAGTGGTCTAAAAGTTTCTGTAACTGTTCTTCTTCAAGAACCGTCTTTTCTCTAACAGCGCAAGCAGCAGGATTTTCAATTTTACGTACTATGGGTCTGTAATCTTCGTACTCGTCATCAAGCATGGATTCTACATAGTTGCTAAGCGAAGATAAAGTAGACTTAACCCTTCTCATTCGAGCAGGACTCCACCTCCAAGTGTTTAGTGCATAGTTTTGGAATTTGGCAATTTCTCTTTTTGATAAATTTACAAAGAATTTGTTATTATTAAACTCTTCGTTCCAACACCAAAACACTTTTAGATCAGCGTCATAACTATTCACTGTTGTTTTTGCTCTATCAATAGACGTGAGATATTCAAGAAAATCATTTCCTAACTGAATATTCTCAGGATTTACCTTCGCTAATTTTTCTTCAGAAGTTATGTTGTTATAAACAGTCTTTCTTATATTTTCCAAAATTCTCACCTCATTTCTTTCAAAATAAAAGAGAGCCGATATTTCACGGCTCTCGCTCATAAATTTCTCGCTTCAGGCTGAGATATACCATCACCATAAACGAGCAAAGAATGTATTAAACTCATCCATAAAATCGCAATAATCATTAAGAATACTTCTCATATTCTTTTCATATTTCTTTTGAAGTTCTGTATACTTCTTATCAAACTCGGCTTTGCTCACAGGCTTGCCGTTAATAGTGTAGGAGGAAGTAGGAGCAATCTCTTTATCTTCCTTATGACAATCGCAAAGACATTCGCAATCACATTCTTCATCACAATCGCACCCATCCTCTATACTTACAAAGTACAACCTCGAGCCTTCGCATAAAGGTATAATTTTAGAGGAACAATTATCAAAAAGGAATACCACATCCCCGCAAGAATTAGTATAATCTCCTTCTTCATTCTTTAACTTCTCGCAACCTATCTCAAGAACGCCATCATTCATCCAGAACGACAACACAAATTCATCACAATAACTGTCCATAATAGGACTTTCAATCTGTAATGATTCAAAATTTACATCGTCATATGTCATAATGTCTTTGAGAATTTCTTTTGCTTCGTCAAACTTAGCAATGACTGTTACGAAATTATCCTCGTCGTTTTCAACTTCATCAATTACATAATCAACAAGTTCTTCTATGTATTCAAAATTTATATCTTTTGATTTCAAATTTAATCCTTCTTTCAGTTTAATTTAATAGAATACTCTATTGTTTTCCCATAACCTTCTTCAAAGCATAGTAGTTTAGCCCCAGCATTTGAAACCTTTCTCAATGATAAAGAATAATCGTCGGCACCAATAATCGATGGCACACGAATGTATTCTATGTCTTGTCCGATTTCTTCCTGTTTCTTATGGTGTAAATGAGCACCTATAAGATAATTAATCTGTACTCCATATATCTGTGAAAACTCCTTTAATGCCTGAGCGTCATTTTTATACTCACCATGAGAACCAAGAATGTTATATCCCACGAGGTTTTCAAAAATCATACCTGTAGGATTCTCAACTAACTCAAAATTCGGGTTGTTTTTCAGTCTTTCCTTAATGAATGCCAATATAATTTTAGACATATTCTCATCTGTAAAAGTGTTTTTTGGCTGGTTCAACATTCTAAGTTGAGAGTGATTAGAATCAACCACCATTTGAAAACGCACATTAACAAGTTTCGTGAATTCATTAAGCCAATTGCATATAAAATCGGCATATTTAATTGTTGAGTCAATAACCCCATATCTTAATTTCCATAGCTGACTCACTCTTAATAGACCATCGATGCTATCTCCGAAGTCGAAAATATGTAATGTGTTTATTTGCTCTTTGTCGATAATCTCTTTTGTTTTATCAAATAAACGCCACATCCTGTTTTCAAATTCTTCAGGACTATATGAGTTTAATATTTCCCCAAACAAACCTTTTAGTTCTACATCTGCACCGTAATGACAATCGCCATAACAAAGTGCGAATGCTTTATTTCTATGTATAGCGGGTAGCGGAGCAGGGGGAACAATTGGTTCCATATTGTCTATGGCGTTGATTATTCTTTCGAGTATGAGCTCATCACGAGCATCTTCACGTCGCCAGCGATTTAATTCTATCTTTTCGGTTTGAACCTTGTATCTTTCTTTTTGAAGTTTTGCGATTTCCTCTGTGTTGCTTTCAGTTTTTTCATTCGGCGGGCTTATCCATCCAGCATCTAAATATTCATATAAAAGTTTAGAACCTTTTCTGCAAGTATCTCTGTGTTCAAGAGAGCCTACATACTCAGACCTAAAATCAGCAATATCTTGCCATTCTAAATCAGCGTCGACCTGTTTGCGCTTTAATAGGTCTAACTGCTCTTTAAGAAATTCGTTCTTATCTATGATAAGCACCTCTTTCACTTTAATCTATTTGCCATATTTGCATAAGAATCTTTTATGTAGTAATGGCGACCATGTACAGTTTTTACAAGACTTACGGGATGATAACTCTTAGCGTCAACATATCCCTTGTTTGTGTTCTTGATAATACCGGCTTTAATAAGCTTTTTAATTCCGTCTTTCGTAATTTCCTTAATGATAATTCACTCTTTCTTAAATTATTTTTTTTGTAATATAAAAAGCACCGTCATTAAAACGATGCTTTTATTGCAGAATTACAAGGTATTACTATTAAAATTCAAAAAATTAAACAGAAAAAACCTTCCTCTTCCATATTAGGTACGAATTTAACTTCGATAAAACCCAGTATTCATGGGCTTTTTGGGCATTTTTAATAATTTAATTCCGTAAATTTTATGCACTTTTACCAATAAAATTGGCTAAAAAACGGTCTTTATTCGACTTATATAACAAATTCAAGAGTTTTCTTGTATATTTGGCGGGGTCATATTTTCGCTTATGTGAAGCACCCACTTCACTGCTCAATCCTAAAGCAACTTCTATAAGCCTGTTTATCGTCAAAACATTTCTTACATTAATTGCTTGCAATTTTTCGAGTATTGAGTTGGCTTTTTCAATGATTGTAAACACATATTCGTCTTCACTTTTAGGTGGTGCTACATTTGATGATTTTACGTAGTCGTCATATTCTTTGATTAGTTTCATAATAGCAGACATCTGTCTGTCATTAGCCCTTCCTTGCATTTTGATAAAAAAGTCTTTGGTCGAGAGTGTATTTGTGCTCGAAATGTTTTGCATTTTATCCAACCAATTTTCAAGCCAATTCATCGGGCACTGCAAGTCCGGGTTAATACGCCTACGAAGTTTTGACTTGTTTTTACTAATAACTTCAGATGGAAGTTCCTTACCATCTTTAGTGTGTGGTATCTCTCTTGTGTATCTCATAAACTCAGGGAAGTCGCACTTGATTGTTTTAAATTTATCATCGTCTACCTCGATTGTTTTCGTTAAAGACATACAAGGTAGTTTGCTTATACGTTTGATTTCTTCTTCTCCGTCAATTTCAAAGGTGCGCTTACATGAATCGATGACCAATTGCGCAAGCACGGCAAGGATTGTAAAGTTGTCATAATATTCTTTAAGCAGACTCTCGTCCGGATGCTCTTTTGCCAACTCAGTCCAATAATAGGTCATTGCAAGTTGAGCAAGGTTACTCGACCATCCTATACCCATTTGCGTTCCCGAAAACTTGTTATCCATGTCGGCATAAGCTGTTTTGGTGTTCTGATACGAAACACCACTTTCTTTTAGTGCGTTTACTACTGTTGGGTAGTCCTTATAGCAAATCTTTGATGCTTTTACTATTTCTTTTTGATTTGTAACTAACATAAAATCTGAATCGAAGTCCATTCCATTCGCACGGTCTTGTATATCGGTTTCGATACAATTAACCGCCATTATGTTGTTACTAAATTCAAAATATTTCTCAAAATACTTACTATACATATTGTGTAAGTAGCATATGTTATTTGGGCTGTTTTGGGGATTTCTGAAAGCCCCTAAATATTCTCCGCTACTAAATCTCGGCGTGTAACACTGAATACAGCCATCTTCTTTTTGTAGCGTAGGATCGTCTTTCCAGTCCTCACCAACAGAGTAGAGGAGTAGGGCGTATGGGTTCCCAAATACTGTTAAGTTATCCCCCTCGACAAATATCTTGCCTTTGCGTAGCTTATGAACATACCCCGATATAATCTTTCGCTTTTCTTCTCTAAACCATTTACACTCAGCAAAATCGTTGTTATGTGCGTACATATCGGCTAACATCTCATAATGGTTTACCTCGTTGGCATATTTACGCAAAAATTTCTCAAATTCACCATTGTTAGATTTGATTAATTCTACATAGTCGATGCTATTTTGGGCAATAGCCTTTACATCATCCTTAGAACAGGGAAGGGTATTAACCATCTGATAACTAAGTTGCTGACAATTGCCCAGCTTGCTCTCATGGTCGGTTTTTACTATGCCCCATATACAACCATCGGCACGAATTCTATCACACCAATAATCATAAGCTGCTTCAGGAGATCCACCCATAATATCTGTAAACTTCTTAAACTTAGTGGCGTTGTCGGTAGTTATCATCTTAATGTCTTTGAGGTAGTGCCAATTGCCAAACATATCTTGTACCTGATGAGTCTCATAATCATACCCATTCTCAATGCACCAGTCTTTAAAGAATTTCTGTATTTTAGTTTTAACACAACAAACCTTGAATAAATGATTTCTCATAAGAGCCATGCCGTTTATATAGTCCGGCAATTTAAGATATTTATCTTCACACTCAATCAAACCCATGCCATCCCAAAGTGTATTTTTAACTTTTGTGTTCTCTCTTGATACTACACACTTCTTTTTTGTGTTACCATTATTATCAATATACTCTTCAGCACGTACAACATCAGCTATGGTTTCGAAGAACGAATCTTGGTCTTTTAAAATTAAAATGTCTTCTACTGGGATATGTATCGTACCAACAATAGTGCTTGTAGTGAGTGGGGCATAGGCTGATATTTCAACTATCTTGGCGTTGTCTTTTGGTAGCTTGTTTCCAAGACCGATAGTAAGCCAGTCATACGCTTTCTTATACAATTTGCTGTTTATAAATATGACTTGTCCAAGTTTTGCCTTAGCTGAAGTTCTAAAGAGCATCTCGTAGTGAATAGTCTGTTGTTTTTTTAACGAGCCGTCCTTGTTTTTTGTTTTATATGTTATATCTACTCCTTCGTTATAAAACTGATCTCGTATTTTCCCACGTTTCTTTTCAGAGTACAACTCTTTACGTGATTCAACTTTTTTAATTGCATTCTCAATTCTTTCACGAGATTCATCTGTTAAATCACCGTCGAGAAGTTTTGTCAATCTCTTAAATTCATCATCATAAGACCGACTACCAAAATCAAAGTCCAAGCATACTATATCTCTGGTACTCTCATCCTTTGAAAACTCTTGGTCTTGCTTCTTACGGTATACATTCAAACCATTGCGTTTTAAGAATTCACTAAACAAACTATTGTTTAGCATAGCATCCGTATATGTAAAATAATCCCTCGTGCCGAGGTTTACATCATATAACATACCGGCACTAATATTTTTTATCTTTATTCCGTATTGACTTATATCAAATCATCCTTTCTACCAATCTAATTTTTCGTGGCAAT